>NZ_JBLOJV010000099.1:0-812 GCF_047785705.1 Streptococcus pluranimalium | reverse complement strand
GTGACCAACCCAGCAGACGATGCACCGGTTGAAACAACTGTGACAGTTACCATTGATCGCGATACTGACAATGACGGTCAACCAGATAAGGATGACCAAGACGACGACAACGACGGTATCCCAGATGACACGGATAACAATCCGAAAGGCAAAGATGACTTGACGGTCACCGTTAGCCCAGCTAATGGCACGCCAGTCGTTGAAGGCCAGTTAATCGCACCGCGTCCAGCAGTTGTTGTCAATAAACCAAACGCAGTCATCACTGGTACCCAAACCAATGGCATCACTGTTGATGGCACTGGTAACTTAACGGGTACCCCAGAGATTACGGACTGGAACCCAGACGAAAACGACCGTGTCGTTAACGTTCCGGTAAACGTTGTGGTTGATACGCCAGCAGGTCAAGAAACCAAAGATATTCTCGTTCCAGTCACCGTCCAACGTGACACCGACAAGGATGGTCAGCCAGACGTGACGGATAACGATGATGACAACGACGGCATCCCAGATGACCGAGACGACAATCCAAAAGCTAAGGACGCTCTCACAGTTGAAACGGTTAATACTGTTCGTGTGACCGATAAGCAAGCAGTTGTCCCAGTCAAAGTGGTCACACCAAGCAAGTCCAACTCCGTGATTGCAAGCACAGAAACCAATGGTCTTCGTGTCGACGATCAAGGTCAGCTTGTCGGAACCCCAACCGATATCGTCTTCGTCGGCACTGCGGAAACAGCGACGGTTGAAATCCCAGTCACAGTGACCAACCCAGTAGACGATGCACCGGTTGAAACAACTGTGACAGTTACCATTGA
>NZ_JBLOJV010000098.1:0-873 GCF_047785705.1 Streptococcus pluranimalium | reverse complement strand
AGCAGCTTGGGCAGCTTGTTTAGCTTGGGCAACTTGAGCATAGGCACCCACTTTAGATTTGATAGCCTCTAACTCAGCGATGAGATTATCTTTGGTTTGCGTGATTTGTTCGATCGAATTCGCTCGGTGACCCTTCAACAATTCCGGTTCTGTTTTATCTTTGATAGCTTGAACTTGTGTTTTTAGTTGTCCGCTATCCGTAGGGTTTAATCCAGCCTCTCCAGCAATGACTCCGTTAACTTCATCGACTTTTGCAATCACCTGACGATAGCTTTCTGCAAGGTCTGACACACCATAAAAACGAACAGTATCGTATGAACCGTCTTTATATACAAAAACTACAGTATCTTTAACTACACTATCTGTATCTCTCGCAATTCTAACGGTAGACAGGGCCGAAGAAGGAATATGTGTATTAGCTAGTTTATAAGCATTTACTATATGCTCTGCTTCAGTCGGTGTCAGGTTATACTTATCCCTAACTACGTAACTGAACTCTATAGGTGCTTTAGCAACATGTATTTCAGACAGTACTAATTCTCGATTGACCTTAGGTCTCTCTCGTATCCCAGCATCAAAAGAGAGATCTTTGAATCATCTGCAAATGTAACGAGGATTGTCATTGGAGAATACACATAGAAGAATCCATCAGATCTCCTAAAACCAGATATGGTTATATCCAGTAATTCTGATGACGGTATACTTGCATTAGCAGTTTTATAGGCATTTACGATATGATCATACTCCTCAGCCGTAAGATTTTTAATATCGCCAACTACATAACTAAAATTTTTGGGACGTTTTATCAAGTATTTATCTTTCAAATAACCCTGTCTGAGCAACTCCGCTCCTGGAATGTTATCTATCTCTGCT
>NZ_JBLOJV010000097.1:0-879 GCF_047785705.1 Streptococcus pluranimalium | reverse complement strand
TGTGAATACAGGTTCTAAAAAAGCAGACGCTCAAACAATTGTTGCGTCTAAAAATAAAATCTTTATTCAAGAAGATAAGAAAGCGTTTTAAATGCAGCAGACGTTATAAAAAGGTACGGTTGATGTATCAAGATGAAGCGGGATTTGGACGAATTAGTAAATTAGGAAAATGCTGGGCACCAAAAGGAATGCGTCCAACGGTAAACAGCCACCATATCAGAGAATACGGTTATTGTTATGGAGCTGTGGATGCTCATACCGGTGAATCTTTCTTTTTGATTGCCGGGGCTTGTAATACTGCATGGATGACTGAATTTTTAAAGCATTTGTCTTTAGCTTACCCTGATGATTACATTGTGTTAGTGATGGACAATGCCATTTGGCATAAGTCTAAAGCTTTGGAAGTTCCTACAAACATGACTTTTGCTTTCATTCCTCCCTATACACCAGAGATGAATCCAATTGAGCAAGTATGGGCAGAAATTCGTAAACGTGGTTTCAAAAAAAAGGCTTTTAAGACTTTAGAAGAAGTTATTGATAAGTTACAAGAAGTCATTCAAGGATTGCATTGGTCGGTATTGAAATCAATTGTTAAGAGGAAATGGACCTCCGACATCTATTTTTGATTTTGGTTGAGTATAAGAGCCGTGTTGAAAGGTTTATTGAGATGAAATAGAGTTTCTGTTATCAGGTCAAAGAAATGTCCAGAATTTTTCTCCTGCAGGTGGAAAATCAATGGGTCTTACGGTCAGACCTCTCTTTTTGGCGTAGCGATAAACACTGGCACGAGAAACCCTAAATTATTTGAGGCAATGATGTGATTGAGGTGCTGTCCCTTCTTGAAAGCCTTTGAGACAACATTATCCATTTTAAAGAAGA
>NZ_JBLOJV010000096.1:0-894 GCF_047785705.1 Streptococcus pluranimalium | reverse complement strand
TAGTTAATTGAAACAAGAACAGGACAAAAGTGCCTCAAGAAAAGTATCGCAATTTGGCAATACTTTTCTGAGGTATTTTTTAATTTGAGCCCATGTTTTCTCAATGGGATTATACTCAGGTGAGTAAGGAGGAAGTGGTAAAAGTCTATGACCCTGCTCCTTGCATAACTCTTTTAGCTTACTCATCCGATGAAACCTTGCATTGTCCATAATGATAACAGATGGTCTATCTAAAGTGGGCAGTAAGAATGTTTTAAACCAAGCTTCGAAAAAGTCACTAGTCATGGTTTCTTTGTAGGTCATTGGGGCTATAATCTCACCGTTTATAAGACCTGCGACTAAAGATATCCGCTGGAATCTTCTTCCAGAGACCTGACCAGTGATCAACTGACCTTTCAAAGATCGACCATATTCTCGATGAAAATATATCTCAAACCCTGTCTCGTCAATATAAACAGGTGTCAAGTGACTTAAGTTATTAAATTCTTTAAGGAACTGATTTACTTTCTCAGGATCTTGTTCATAGTAGGTACAGCTCTTTTTTTTCGAGTATAACCCATAGCTTTGAGAGCGTAATGAATAGCTGTTGGATGGCAACCAAATTCAGAAGCTATTTCAGTCAAAAAAGCATCTGGATGAGCTTCAAGATAGTTCTTTAATTTTTCTCTATCAACTTTTCTTGGTTTGGTTCCCTTAACTTGGTGATGAAGCTCGCCAGTAGTCTCCATTAATTTTAGCCATTGATAGATGGTGTTGCGTGAAATATCGAAAACAACAGATGCTTCAGTAATACTGCCTGTTTTCTCACAGTATGCGAGAACTTTTTTACGAAAATCTAATGAATATGCCATAAATACATTATACCACAAATGTACTGTTTTTGTTTCATTTTAT
>NZ_JBLOJV010000095.1:0-895 GCF_047785705.1 Streptococcus pluranimalium | reverse complement strand
AAATATAAAAAGCAGTCTAATTGTTACTTCCTACAGTTGAGATTTAGCTAAGCACAAGAGGAGATGAAATTCGTCTTCTCTTTTTGCATGTTCAAAGTGATAAATATGCGTGTTTTCAAGTTTTCAGGCTCTATAATTTATGTAAATGAAAAGTACCCAAACCATCATCAGAAAGCCTCCAAGATTCCTTACCTGGAGAATGCGCTGGCTATAAAACGCTGATTTGCTTAATATCGTAGCGATTCTTAATGAACGGATGCAAATAACCATATGTAATCATTTCCGACGCTATTATAGATAGATCAAAAACGAGGTTAAAGTTATTACCATGGACATGTTTAGCCCTTACTACAAACTGACCAAACAACTATTTCCGAAGGCTAGAATAGTGCTTGATCGTTTCCACAACGTCCAACACCTTTCGCATGCCATGACCAAATCATGAACCAATTTAATCGAAAATTTCACGATTATCATCGGACACTAAAGCGCTACTGGAAGCTCATACAACAAGACAGTCGAAAATACAGCAATAAACACTTCTATCGCCCGATTTTTCGCATGAACTTGACAAACCAAGAAATCGTCGCTAAATGACTCAGCTATTCCCAAGAGCTAAGGCAGCACTGTGAGCTCTATCAACTACTACTTTTCCATTTCCAAGAGAAACAAGCTGAACAGTTCTTTGGGCTAATTGAGGGGATACTACCCAGTGCAAATTCTGTCTTTCAGACCCTATTTAAAAACCTTTTTGAAAGACAGAACCAAGATCATCAACGCTTTAGAACTCCCTTATTCAAACGCCAAACTAGAGGCTACCAACAACCTCATCAAAGTCATTAAGCGTAATGCTTTTGGTTTTCGGAACTTTGAAAACTTTAAATTAAGAATTATA
>NZ_JBLOJV010000094.1:0-901 GCF_047785705.1 Streptococcus pluranimalium | reverse complement strand
CACCGACGACGATAACGACGGTATCCCAGACGATGCGGATAACAATCCGAAAGGCAAAGATGACTTGACGGTAACCCTTAGCCCAGCCAATGGCACGCCAGTCGTTGAAGGTCAGTTAATCGCACCGCGTCCAGCAGTTGTCGTAAACAAACCAAACGCAGTCATCACTGGTACCCAAACCAATGGCATCACTGTTGATGGCACTGGTAACTTAACGGGTACACCAGTCATTACGGATTGGACACCAGGTGAAAACGACCGTATCGTTAACGTTCCAGTTAAGGTTGTCGTTGAAACGCCAGCAGGTCAAGAGACCAAGGACATCCTCGTTCCAGTCACTGTTCAACGTGACACCGATAAGGACGGTCAACCAGACAAGGATGACACCGACGACGACAACGACGGTATTCCAGACGATCAGGATACTAATCCTAAAGCAACGGATAAACTCACCGCACCGGTTAAAGCTCCAACCAAACCAGCAGTCGTTGGTCAACCAGTCGAAGCTGGACAAATCGTTGTGACACCAAACAAACCAGGCACAACCATCACATCAACACCAACAGACGGCTTGAGCGTAGACCCAACTGGTCAATTAGTTGGAACGCCAACCACAACCTTCGACGGAGACGACGAAGAGAAGACCGTTAATGTCCCAGTTCGTGTGGAGAAAGATGGCGACGAACCAGTTGTTACAACGGTTCCAGTCACTGTTCTTCGTGACACTGATGGTGACGGTACGCCAGATAAGACGGATACTGACGATGATAACGACGGTATTCCAGATGCTCAGGATAAGAATCCTAAGATGGCGGATGCCTTGCGTGAGGATTATGTGATCATTGTCTCGGTGGATGGTACAGAGCAAACCGCCACTTACGAAGACATCACCCATGAGCAG
>NZ_JBLOJV010000093.1:0-946 GCF_047785705.1 Streptococcus pluranimalium | reverse complement strand
GTATGTATCTTATTTTCCATGCCTCTAGTATACTGTTATTAGAAAACAGAACCGGAGGTTATTATAATGTCACACCCTATTGTTCCCTTGGGCACACCACAATCTCGTCCATTTGAGAAAAAGAGAAAAATGATCTTCTGTTGAAAATTCGTCGTGGAAAAGTAGAACTCACCTGCTTTCAATCAATCAGCCAAGAGACACTAGAAACAATCTTGGATAAGGTATTACACGATGACTATCCGACTAAGTAGCCTAGGGCAGGTCTATCTTTTCTGCGGCGGACGCAAAGATCGTTTCAAATCGCTGTATTGGGATGGACAAGGTTTCTGGTTATTTTATAAGCGATTTGAGAATGGAAAATTGACCTGGCCAAAAATGAACAAGAGGTCAAAGCCTTAACTTCCGAGCAGGTAGACTGGCTCATGAAGGGATTTTCTATCTTTCCTACAATAAATGTTTCCAAAAGTCGTGGTTTCTATATGAAATCATGGCTTTTTTTTCGGTATCATAAAGAAAAATGGGAGGGTGATTATGAAGTCACAAGATAAAATCATTGAAAGTTTAAGAAATGAACTCACTCTCCTTCGTGAGCAAGTGGCTTATCTAACTCAAAAACGCTATGGCAAGTCATCAGAGAAACTCACTAACCCATCAGGTCAACTCAGTCTCTTCGAAGAAGACCAGCTCCCAGAAGAAGACATAGACTTACCCAGGTGAAACAGAGATCATTACCTACAAACGACAGAAAGCTAGGGGTCGCCGCTAAGCTATTTTTAACCCATTTACGCCAGAAATAGTTCATCATGACCTTAAGGGTGAAGACTGTGTCATGGCCAGTTGAAATAGATTGGCTCAACCGTTCAACGCCAAGAGTTGGTCTTTATTCTTGCAGAATCAAAACATCTTGACCATGTTCAACAGAATTAACTTTTTTCTAAAAAGCGAG
>NZ_JBLOJV010000092.1:0-958 GCF_047785705.1 Streptococcus pluranimalium | reverse complement strand
TGGGTACTGGAGTTTCGAAGCTGGAGCTATTGCCAAGATATTGAATTTAGATGATAGTAGTCTTGAGGGACAGCAATATTATCCTTATGATATGGTACATTGGAAAGGTTAGTCATTGTATCAAGTTGATTTTAGAAATCATCTAGCCCGATGTTCTTTTTAGGAATTAACTGATACACTAAAGAATAATAGATTGTATTAGCAGAGCTTGTTTTTCAGCTCTGCTATTTTCCAAAAAAACAATGTCAACCACATCAACCAGTACACCAAACTCTTCAAGGAGGGCAAGGTGTCTGAACCTCTGCCTCACCTGCTTATCATCAGCGATGAGTTTGCGGAGCTTAAAGCCAACCAGCCCGACTTTATGGACGAGTTGGTGTCAACGGCCCGTATCGGTCGTTCGTTGGGGGTTAAGTTAATCCTTGCGACTCAAAAGCCAAGTGGTGTGGTTAATGACCAGATTTGGTCTAACTCCAAGTTCAAGATTGCCCTTAAGGTGCAGGATGTAGCGGACTCTCGTGAGGTCATCAAGACCCCTGATGCGGCGGAAATTACCCAGACTGGTCGGGCCTACCTTCAAGTTGGTAACAATGAAATCTACGAGCTCTTCCAGTCAGCCTGGTCTGGTGCGGATTACAACCCAGACGGAAAGGCTGGTGTTCAGCGTGAGACGACGGTTTATGACATCACCGACAGCGGTCAGTATCGGGCCATTAACAGGGACCTGAGTGGTCTGTCCAAGCAGAAGGATGTCAAGAGCTTGCCGACGGAGCTGGATGCCATTGTGGAACAGGCTCATGAGATTTTTGAGAATCTCCAGATTCCTAAGGTTGCCAGTCCTTGGTTACCACCTTTGGCTGACCGAATCTTATCGCAAGACTTGCAGGAAACGGACTTTAGCACCTACTGGCAAGAGTCATCTGGGCTTAAGCCACTCTTGGTGGGTTATCAAGATATC
>NZ_JBLOJV010000091.1:0-958 GCF_047785705.1 Streptococcus pluranimalium | reverse complement strand
AATATCTTGATAACCCACCAAGAGTGGCTTAAGCCCAGATGACTCTTGCCAGTAAGTCCTAAAGTCCGTTTCCTGCAAGTCTTGCGATAAGACTCGGTCAGCCAAAGGGGGTAACCAAGGACTGGCAACCTTAGGAATCTGGAGGTTCTCAAAAATCTCATGAGCCTGTTCCACAATGGCATCCAGCTCCGTCGGCAAGCTCTTGACATCCTTCTGCTTGGACAGACCACTCAGATCCCTGTTAATGGCCCTATACTGACCGCTATCAGTGATGTCATAAACCGTCGTCTCACGCTGAACACCAGCCTTTCCGTCTGGGTTGTAATCCGCACCAGACCAGGCTGACTGAAAGAGCTCGTAGATTTCATTGTTACCAACTTGAAGGTAGGCCCGACCAGTCTGGGTAATTTCCGCCGCATCGGGCGTCTTGATGACCTCACGAGAGTCCGCTACATCCTGCACCTTAAGGGCAATCTTGAACTTGGAGTTAGACCAAATCTGGTCATTAACCACACCACTTGGCTTCTGAGTCGCAAGGATTAACTTAACCCCCAACGAACGACCGATACGGGCCGTTGACACCAACTCGTCCATAAAGTCGGGCTGGTTGGCTTTAAGCTCCGCGAACTCATCGCTGATGATAAGTAGGTGAGGCAGAGGTTCAGACACCTTGCCCTCCTTGAAGAGGTTGGTGTACTGGTTAATGTGGTTGACATTGTTTTCTTGGAAAATAGCAGAGCTGAAAAACAAGCTCTTCTAATACAATCTATTATTCTTTAGTATATCAGTTAATTCCTAAAAAGAACATCGGGCTAGATGATTTCTAAAATCAACTTGATACAATGACTACCCCTTCCAATGTACCATATCATAAGGATAATATTGCTTTCCCTCTAGACTACTATCATCTAAATCTAATATCTTGGCAATAGCTCCAGCTTCAAAACTCCAATACCCT
>NZ_JBLOJV010000090.1:0-973 GCF_047785705.1 Streptococcus pluranimalium | reverse complement strand
GAGCTGGCAAATCATTCCCAAACGTTGGGTTGTTGAGCGAACTTTTGCTTGATTGAACCACTCTCGAAGATTGGCTAAGGATGTTGAAAAGTCCGTATCGTCAGAGGTTGCTTTTGTCAAACTATCACACATTAATCGGCTTTTAAGGGCTTTATAATTTTGTGAATACAGATTCTTAATCACATCGTTTCAGATGCCAACCAATTTGTCCGTCAACCAGAAAAAGATTTCCGTCGAAAAAGTCAGTTGACAATGGCAACGATGGTAAAGTCTATCCTTGCCATGGGTGGTAAAAGTCTATCTAAAGAACTGCTAGATATGGACCTCACTGTCTCTCAGTCCGCTTTCGTTCAACGTCGCTACCAGATTAAATACCAAGCTTTTGAAAGACTTTTTAAAGAGTTTACTGCTAAAATCCCAACGGTTAATCCTATGCCGATTTTAGCTGTTGACGGTAGTGATGTCATTCGCCCTCGAAATCGCTTTGACAAGGAGACCTGCATCCAAACGGAGCCAAATCGAACGCCTTACAATCTGATTCATATTAACACCCTTTACGATTTACAAAGTGGGATTTATCATGACCTTCGGATTCAAGACAAGGTCGATAATGATGAACGCTCTGCTTTCTTTGACATGATGGAGAGCTCTCCCTTTCTCCCAATCACTTGTCATCATGGATAGGGGTTATGAATCTTACAATGTCATGGCACATTGCCAAGAGAGAAATTGGTTTTATGTCATTCGGATTCGGGATGGGAGTAGCTCTATTAAATCAGGGTTAAACCTGCCTGACAAACCTTGTTTTGACCAAAGCTTGAATCTTAAACTCTGTCGAAAACAGACCAAGGAGATGAAGCAACTGTATCAAGATTTTCCCAATCAATATCACTATTTATCGCATCACTCTCTCTCTTTGATTTCTTACCAAACTCTAGTCGAAAAGCGGAGCCAATCAGCTTTTATGAACTAA
>NZ_JBLOJV010000009.1:0-60158 GCF_047785705.1 Streptococcus pluranimalium | reverse complement strand
GGAGGATGACTAGATACCTCCTTATTGGGCGGTTACGTTTGATCTCAATTTAGTTTTAAAAAAAATTGAAAAATAGTTGACTTGCGCAAGCGTTTGCGTTATTATTTTCATATCGACAAAAATAAAGAAGGGAAAAATCGCATGTTACAACGTGAAAGTGGTATTCTAATGCATATTTCTTCTTTGCCAGGCCCATTTGGAATTGGTTCGTTTGGTAAAGAGGCTTATGAGTTTGTAGATTTTTTAGTGGAAACCAAGCAAACCTATTGGCAAATTTTGCCCCTAACAACAACGAGTTATGGCGATTCGCCGTATCAATCCTTTTCAGCTATGGCAGGTAATACCCATTTTATTGACTTTGCCTTACTAGCAGAGGCTGGCTATTTAGCCAAGGAAGATTTTGAAAATATTTCTTTTGGTCATAATCCCGAAGAAGTCGATTATGCTTTGATTTATGAGCGTCGTCGCCCTATTCTTGATAAAGCAGTACAAGGCTTTTTAGCTAGTAAAGAAGGACAGTCCTTATTAGCAACCTTTGAAGCGGAAAATAGTTGGCTTGAAGATTTTGCTGATTTTATGGCTATCAAAGAACATTTTGGCAACAAAGCCTTACAAGAGTGGGAAGATCAGACTATTGTCCAACGAACCAAGGAGGCCATAGCTTCCTACCGTGAGCAATTAGCCGATAGGATTTTGTATCATAAGGTTACCCAGTATTTCTTTTACTCGCAGTGGCTTGATTTGAAAAGATATGCTAATGACAATGCTATCCAAATTATTGGTGATATGCCTATTTATGTCGCGGCTGATAGTGTTGAGGCTTGGACCATGCCTGAACTTTTCAAACTAGATGATGAGCGTAAGCCTCTCTTTATTGCGGGAGTTCCAGCAGATGATTTCAGCGCCACAGGGCAACTTTGGGGGAACCCGATCTATAACTGGGATTTCCATGCCAAAACAGGTTATGCTTGGTGGATTTACCGTATTCAAGAAAGCTTTAAACTGTACGACAAGCTGCGCATTGATCATTTCAAAGGCTTTTCAGACTTCTGGGAAATCCCTGGAGCAGATGATACTGCCCTAAATGGCAGATGGTCAGCAGGTCCAGGCTATCAGTTATTTGAAGCGGTCAAGGATAAACTCGGCGACTTGCCTATTATTGCTGAAAACTTAGGCTATATTGATGACAAAGCGGAAGCCCTACTAACTAAAACAGCATTTCCTGGTATGAAAATCATGGCATTTGGTTTTTATGATCTTGAGGGACAAAGTATTGACATCCCACACAACTATACGCCGGACACCGTAGCCTACACTGGGACACATGATAACGAGGTGGTCAATGGGTGGTATGTTAATTTAACTGATGAGCAAAGGAAGTTTGTTGATGCCTACATTCATCGTTCTCAGGATGAAACAATTACGCAAGCCATGCTTCGTAGTCTTTATGCCAGTGTCAGCCATATCGCTATCGCTACCATGCAAGACTTATTAGATAAAGATGGTGACTCTCGGATGAACATGCCTAATACCCTCGGTGGCAATTGGCAGTGGCGCATGTTAGCAAAAGAATTAACGCAAGACAAGAAGGATTTTCTGACAGGAATCACTGAGTTATACGCTCGTGCCAACACATCATTACCCCAATCACATTAAAAATAGAGGAGAAGGACAATGACTAAAGCATTTACAACTTATTTAGCAAACAAAGGACAAGACTTAGCCACATTAACGAATGAAGCCATTTATCAAGAATTGCTTCATTATGTCAAAGACAATGCTGACCAAATGCCTAAAAATCAGGCTAAACGCAAAGTTTATTACATTTCAGCAGAATTTTTAATTGGTAAACTATTATCCAACAACTTGATTAACCTAGGGGTCTATCAAGAGGTTAAAGAAGCTCTCGCAGCTGCTGGTAAAAACATCAGTGAGATTGAGGACCTGGAACCAGAACCATCTCTTGGTAATGGTGGTCTGGGCCGCTTGGCATCTTGTTTTATTGACTCGATGTCAACGCTTGGTATCAATGGTGAAGGCGTAGGACTCAATTACCATTTTGGTCTCTTTAAGCAAGTCTTTAAAGACAATCAACAAGCAGCAGAGCCAAATGACTGGATTCAAGATGAGTCTTGGCTTGTTCCGACAGACGTTCATTACGATGTACCATTTAAAGACTTTACGTTGCGTTCACGCTTGGATCGTTTGGATATCCTAGGTTATCAAAAAGATACTAAAAACTACCTCAATCTTTTTGATATTGATGGGCTAAACGATGGTTTGATTGAGGATGGCATCACCTTTGATAAAACTAAAATCAAAGAAAACTTAACCCTCTTTCTTTACCCAGATGATTCGGATAAGGCGGGAGAATTGCTCCGTATCTACCAACAATATTTCATGGTGTCTAACTCAGCGCAGCTATTGATTGATGAGGCGATTGAGCGTGGGTCAACTGTTCGTGACCTTGCTGACTATGCCTATGTGCAAATCAATGACACACATCCTTCGATGGTTATTCCTGAGTTGATTCGCCTGTTGACAACACAACATGGCTTAGACTTTGAAGAAGCAGTTGCTATTGTTAGGCAAATGGTTGGTTATACTAACCACACCATTTTGGCAGAAGCGCTTGAAAAATGGCCACTTGATTACCTCAATGAAGCAGTGCCTCATTTGGTTGCCATTATCGAAAAACTCAATGACATGATTGCCAAAGAGGTCTCTAATCCTGATCTTCACATTATTGACCAGTCAGGACGTGTGCATATGGCGCACATGGACATTCACTTTGCGACCAGTGTTAACGGGGTTGCGGCACTCCATACCGAGATCCTTAAAAACAGTGAATTGAAAGATTTTTATGAGCTTTATCCAGACAAATTTAATAACAAAACCAATGGTATTACCTTCCGTCGTTGGTTAGAGTTTGCCAACCAAGACTTGGCAGCTTACCTCAAAGAGCTGATTGGAGACGACTATCTAACGGATGCGACTAAGCTGGAAGCATTATCAGCCTTCGCTGATGATAAAGCTGTTCATGCTAAACTCGATAGCATCAAACATGACAACAAATTACGTTTGAAACGTTACCTCAAAGACAACAAAGGCATTGATTTGGATGAGCATTCGATCATTGATACCCAAATCAAACGTTTCCACGAGTACAAACGTCAGCAAATGAATGCCCTTTATGTGATTCATAAATATTTGGAGATCAAGCGTGGTAACCTTCCAAAACGGAAACTGACGGTTATTTTTGGAGGAAAAGCAGCACCAGCTTACATCATCGCTCAAGACGTTATTCACCTCATTTTGAGCTTGTCAGAGTTGATCAACAATGACCCTCAAGTCAGCCCTTACCTCAATGTCCATTTGGTTGAAAACTATAATGTCACTGTCGCCGAGCATCTGATTCCAGCAAGTGATATTTCTGAGCAGATTTCTTTGGCCTCTAAAGAAGCCTCAGGAACAGGTAACATGAAATTCATGCTCAACGGTGCCCTTACCTTAGGAACTATGGATGGTGCCAATGTTGAGATTGCAGAATTAGCTGGTATGGATAATATTTATACCTTTGGTAAAGATTCCGATACTATTATTGACCTTTACGCTAATCAAGGCTATACAGCGCGTGATTACTACAATGGTGATGAACGTATCAAAGAAGCGGTTGACTTTATCTTGTCAGAAGACTTAATAGCTGTAGGAAATAAAGAGCGTTTAGAGCGCCTCTACCATGAATTATTAAACAAAGACTGGTTCATGACCTTGATTGACTTGGCTGAATACATCGACATCAAAGAAACCATGCTAGCAGATTATGAAAATCGAGAAGACTGGAACCAAAAAGTAGTTCATAACATTGCTAAAGCAGGCTTCTTCTCATCAGACAGAACCATTGCACAATACAATCAAGATATTTGGCATAGCTAATCTTAACGGATGCCAATGCCTTATGATCTTTTGTAACATAGACTAGTAATATCGTATAAAGCGCTTAGGATGCTTATCCTGGGCGTTTTTTTAGTGGTAACAAAATCGCATCAAATCAAATCCGGTGTAATTTTTGGCTTTTATCAACTATTTTTTTACTATAAAATCAAAAAAAGCTTGATTTATGAATAAAAATAAAATATAATAAAATCATTGAAATAATATGCAAAATAACCGCCATTTTTTAATAAATAGATAAAGCTAGTTGCTGTTTTCGTAGTATAAGTTTTATGAGGGAGGTTTGAATATGAAATTACCTTGTTTTGGTGTTGAAGATTGGTTGAATACTTATGAAATACAGGCCAAGTACGATATAGCAGGAGTGTCGATATCGGCCTTGAGTTTGCAAGAACTCTTTGATATGACAGGCGATTCTTTGGAGACTTTTTGGTCAGATTTTTCAAAGAAGACCATTGATTATGGGTGGATTGAAGGATCTCCAGACTTTAAAAAGGCAGTTGCTTCCTTGTATCGTCACCAGACGCAAGCGAATATTTTACAGACTAATGGGGCAACAGGGGCCAATTTATTGGCCTTATATGCCTTCATTGATTCTGGTGATCATGTGATTTCGCTTTACCCAACCTACCAGCAACTTTATGAGATTCCAAAATCTTTGGGGGCAAGGGTTGATTTTTGGCGGGTTAAAGAATCCCTGGGTTGGTTGCCTGATATCAAGGACTTGGCAGCACTTATTGGTCCAAAGACTAAAATGATCTGTCTTAACAATGCCAACAATCCATTTGGATCGGTCATGGACGAAGCCTTTTTAAGAGCTGTTGTGAGATTAGCTAAGTCAGTTGGTGCTTATGTATTGGTAGATGAGGTTTATCGCTCCTTTGATACTTCTTTGGATATTCCAGCAATCGCGGATCTTTATGATAAGGGCATCTCCATCAATAGCCTCTCTAAGAGTTTTTCGCTACCAGGTCTTCGTGTGGGTTGGATAGTTGCTAGTCTGGAGGTGGTGTCTATCTTACGAGGTTATCGTGATTATACCATGATTTCAGCAGGGGTATTTGATGATTACTTAGCCACCTATGCTCTGGCGCATCAAGACCTTATTTTGGCGCGTAACCAAAAGATTGTGAGTGATAACCTGGCTATTGTCAAGGAGTGGATAGCCCAGGAACCTTTAGCTGATGCTGTCTTACCAGCTAAGGTCTCCACGCTTTTGATGGCATTAAGGACAGAAACAGCCATCGAGCCATTTTGTAAACAATTATTACAAGAGACGGGTGTTCTCCTTGTTCCGGGAAATCGCTTTGATCAAGAGGGTTATGTCAGACTGGGTTATTGCACGGATCAAGCTGTTTTAAAAAGAGCTTTGCAAAAATTGTCTGACTTTCTACATAAAAAAGAATAAAAAAACAAAAATAGTTGATTTTTATCTTTAAAAGCGTATAATGTTTTAAAATAAGAAAAGGAGTTGATAAAATGATTAAAAAAATAGGTTTGGGAGTGTGCTTTCTAATGGCATCCTTGATATTGGTTGCTTGTGGGACGTCTCAATCTTCGGATTTGCAACAAGATATTGTCGAAAAGGGTAAATTAGTGGTGGCGGTTAGCCCTGATTACCCACCATTTGAGTTTAAAGCGCTTATTGATGGGAAGGATAAGGTGGTTGGAGCCGATATTGATTTGGCTCAGGATATCGCTGATGCTTTAGGCGTTGAACTCGAGGTATCAACCATGAGTTTCGATAATGTTTTGACGAGTTTAAAGACTGGTAAGGCTGATATTGCTATTTCAGGTTTATCCGTGACTAAGGAACGTCAAAATGCTTACGCTTTCTCTGAGACGTATTACACGACAGAAAATGCTATCTTGATTCGTCAGGAAGATCAAGGCAAGTATAGCCATTTAGAGCAATTAGCAGGTAAAAAAATTGCTGTTTTAAAAGGTAGTATTGAAGAAAATCTTGCTAAAGAACAGTTGCCAAAGTCGCAAATCATTCCTTTGACGGCTATGGGTGAGGTAATCAATGAGTTGAAGTCAGGCCTTGTTGATGCGGTTGATTTGGAAAAGCCAGTTGCAGAAGGCTTTATGGCTCAAAATGCGGATCTTAGTTTAGCAAAAGTGACTTTGACAGTTGGAGATGGGGATGCTAAAGCCGTAGCCATGCCAAAAGGAAAGGCTAGCAAAGAGCTACAAAAAACTATAAACAAGGTCATCTCTAAGATGGTTAAGAAAGATACCTATGGGAAATACCTCTCTGAGGCAACAAAACTCACTGAAAAATCGATTGATTAATCATAAAAAACTTGAGAATGAAAGGATTAAGTGGTTACTTTCATTCTCAAGTTTGTAAAGTGGATTAGGGCTGTCACAACGGCTGACAGTCGTGGAAATGATCTGCTCAACCATTGCTCAGTGTTTAGTAAGGGGAATATTAAGAACCTGTATTTCCCCTTTGGCACTCCTTTATGTTGATCTAACTAATCAGCCAGTTATCATATCTGAGTTTATAAAGTTGGCTATTTTCCAAGGCAGAACTGACTAAACAGCTGGGTAATGAGTTCATCTGGAGCGGCGTCTCCTGTGATTTCACCTAAAATTTCCCAAGTTCTGGTCATGTCAATTTGCAAAAGATCAACGGGCATTCCCAGGTCAAGCCCTTCATTAACAGCTTTTAGGCTTTCAACAGCTTGCTCAATTAAGGAAATGTGGCGGGCATTTGATAGGTAAGTGGCATCTTTTTCAACCAAGCCTGCCTTTTCAAAGAATAGCTGGTTGATTCGTTCTTCAATGCCTTCAATGTTTTCGTTTTTTAAGACAGAAATAGCGATGAGATCAGCAGGTAGCTGGTCTCTCTCTATTTTCTCGACCAAATCGGTCTTGTTTAGCAAAATAATGCGATTGCTATGTTGACTGATGTCAAGCAGGATTTTATCTTGTGCTGTCAAGGGTTCTGAAGCATTGAGAACCAAGAGCACCAAGTCAGCCTCATTGAGGGCTTTTTTGGAACGCTCAACCCCAATGCGCTCAACCACATCATCAGTGTCGCGAATGCCAGCAGTGTCTATCAATTTTAAGGGAACACCTTTGATATTGACATATTCTTCAATAATATCACGAGTTGTTCCTGCGATATCAGTAACAATGGCTTTGTCTTCACGAAGAAGATTATTGAGAAGGCTTGATTTGCCAACATTGGGACGACCAATGATAGCTGTTGAGAGACCTTCGCGCAAGATTTTTCCTCGTTTCGCAGTTGCCAAGAGATGCTCTAGGAGTGCTTGGAACTCTTGGGTTTTCTCACGCATCAAGGCTGTTGTCATCTCTTCGACGTCATCGTATTCTGGGTAATCAATATTGACTTCAACCTGAGCCAAGGTGTCCAGGATTTCGTGACGAGTCTTGTCAATCAGCGTTTTGAGGGAGCCGTCCAGTTGCTGCATGGCAACGGCCATGGCCTTGTCTGTCTTAGCTTTGATTAAATCCATAACAGCCTCGGCTTGGGTCAAGTCGAGCCGTCCATTTAAGAAGGCTCTTTTTGTAAATTCACCAGGTTCAGCCATACGTGCACCGGAGCGAATCAAGAGTTGTAGAATTTCATTGGTTACAGCAACCCCACCGTGGGTGTTAATTTCAACAACATTTTCACGCGTAAAGGTTTTGGGTTCTTTCATGACACTCACCATCACCTCATCAATGATGGTTTCATGGTCCACGATATGCCCATAATGAATCGTATGACTGGCAACTGTTTTGAGGTTTTTGCCTTTAAAGACTTTTTGCGCCAGCTCAATGGCATGGCTTCCTGATAGGCGAACAATACCAATAGCCCCCTCACCAAGTGGTGTCGAAATAGCTGCAATGGTATCAAACTCTTTTGTTATCATAAATGTCCTTTCATAGTGTTGTTTCAATGGGTTTTTACCCAAATCTGACCCGAATTATTTTTAAAAGAGTGTTTTTATCTTGTCAAAATGTATTATCTCTTTTTCTTTGAGTAGATGTGAGTAAGTATTTAATGTCATTGTTGGATCTTTATGTCCTATCCGTTTTGAGATGGTTAGAACCTCGATGCCATTTGCCAGTAAATAACTGACATATGTATGACACAAGGAAGGAACAGAACAATCGACAATGATTTTTAAACGCTTATTGAGGTAAACGTGGGTGCTAACGGGGAATAAACGGTTAAATGTATTTTCTTCCCATTTTTCAACTCTTTATTCTTTTAATAAAGCTATTGTATCATTATCAAGTGGAACTGTCTTGATAGATTGCTGATTTTTAGTTAAGTCAAAATTATTGTTACTAGAAATGTCCTATGCTTTATTGATATTTAATTGATATTCATATGGATTAGCTTTTGTAAATGCAATCATAAGGTGCTGCGTTTGAGTTAAAAATCTTTATCAAGGGATTTAGGTTCTAAGTTAGAGTTGCCTTTAGAAAAATCTGCAAAATTTATTTTTAGCGATCTGTCCATGACGGCGTACTTTGCACAGACTTTTATTTTTGCTATAATGGTTTCGCCCCTTTGGGATAGGAAGGGGGTGAAAGGTTATGCTAGAACTTTTCTTTACCGTATTTCTTGCACCTTTGCTTGGCAGCATTGTTTGAGTATTGGCTCACCTCACGTAAGAAATAACCCTATAGGGAATGAGCCTGAAAAAAGAAACCCCCAATGCTGGAACATTGGGGGTTTTGTGCCAAGCTAGACACTTTTCTTTACTGTAAGTATATTTTAACCTTAAGGTCCTGGAGATGTCAATTATTTTATATGTCAACTGCTAATAGCATTAGTTTTCTCTATAAATATCTAAGACTTGACTGATACTTCTAAAGTCGGTGTTGGTGAGAGTGTGAGGATTTTTGATGATGTCATGCTAGCTATTATCAACTTTTAATGTCATTTTTTTATTAAGGATGCCACCTTCTTCTGCTAAAATCGTATCATCTTCTGATTTTATATAAAGAGCAGGAGAGTTGGTATAACCAAGGTCGTAACCGTTATCAATCGCCCACTCAGTGAACTTGCTCTCCTTAGCTTGATAGATAGCATCCGCAAGCTTTTGGATATGTGCATTAGCTTCATATTTGTAATCTTGTGGGACATGTACGTAAATCAGGCTCTTATCATAGTATGTCACTTGAACAGTATCAGAGACACCACTTTCAGAAAGTCCAGTATTTAACATATCCTGAAATGCTGTAGCAAATTCTGCATTTGATTCTTTTGTATACTCAGAGCCGTCATTTTTAGTACTTGATTCTGTTGTGCTAGAGGAACTAGAAGATGTTTTGCTTTGCTCAGTTTCCGAAGATGAGCTTGTTGTAGTCACCGTTTTAGTAGTTATTGATTGTTTTGACTGATTTAGGAGACTAGGTGTCAAAAAAATAGTCCCAGCAAACCAACAGCTGCAACTGCGATAGCAATGTTTCGCCTTTTCTGATTTGGTTTCTTTTTAGTGTAATACCAAGTTGCAATAATCCCACCAATGAGAGCTACAGGCATCAACATTGCTAGTAGTGTTATCAATAAAGCCATAGCAATGATTATTAGTACCTATTTTAAAATTTCGTTATTCTTTTTCATCATTTCTCCATACGTTGGTCTTCTAAGTTTTTGTAAATACCATATTATACTTTTTCAAAAACCATTGTCGCTTGAATGCGATCGCCCCCTCCAAGGCCTTTACTTCCTCCGTTAGTAGTGGTAATAGTATGTAAACGGTATCCTTTGTCAGCTTGTTTATTTATAATGTTTTCGAGTTCTAGGAGGTTACCTGATCCAGTACCAATAAACTTCTCTTTTAGTGTTACTTGTAAAACAACATATTTATTGTTATTGTTCGAAAATAATCCCATCATTTTTTCTCCTGGTTAGCTTTTTATGTGGTTCAAACCATTGCACTTATTTTAGGTTAGGTTTGTTAAATTGAAATACTCCTCAATGACCATCTGTTCTTCAGCAATGGTTTTTAATTTGTATTTCTTCATAAATTGTATGTCATTAAAACTTTTGTTATCATAAATGTCCTCTCATATTATATAGTTATTTCTAGCATTAAAATCGTTTTTGACGGTTGATTTTTGGGTCTGTCATTATTATAGTATCGTTCCCAAAAAAGAACAAGTTGAAAATATGAGGAGAATGGTTAACAAGTATTCGCTTTCATGTTATAATGAAGTGTAAGGATTTGATAAGGAGTTTGAGATGGAAGCATTAAAACAATTGGCCGGTCTTAAGGCGTCTGAATACGTTACAGACGGTATGGTTGTAGGTTTGGGTACAGGCTCAACGGCTTATTATTTTGTTGAAGAGTTGGGACGCCGTATTAAAGAGGAGGGACTATCTATCATAGGTGTCACAACCTCTAGTCAAACCACGCAACAAGCTCAACGTTTGGGAATTCCTCTCAAAGCTGTTGATGCTATTGATGTCATTGATGTCACTGTTGATGGCGCTGATGAGGTTGACCCACAATTTAATGGTATTAAAGGCGGCGGTGGAGCGCTTTTGATGGAGAAGATTGTGGCAACCCCTAGCAAAGAGTATATCTGGGTTGTTGATGCGTCTAAGATGGTGGATTGTCTGGGAGCCTTTAAACTACCCGTTGAGGTTGTCCCATATGGATCTGAGCGTCTGTTTCGTTATTTTGACAAAGAGGGATTCAAGCCATCTTACCGTCAAAAAAACGGTCAGCGTTTTGTGACAGATATGCAAAACTACATCATTGACCTTGATTTAGGCAAGATTGAAGATCCTGTTGGTCTTGGGAATCGCTTAAAAGCCATGGTTGGAGTGGTTGAGCATGGGCTCTTTAATGGCATGGTGAACAAGGTCATTGTGGCTAGTCAAGATGGGGTTCACGTTTTAGAGGCTTAAGTGATCCGATCTACTTGCTGTATGATCAAAAATGTTAGTTAGGGATTAGGGTGCTAACTGTAACCACCCTTAGAATAGGAAATGTATGTCGACTTTTAATCGTATTCACTTAGTAGTGCTTGATTCGGTTGGTATTGGTGCTGCACCAGATGCCAATGATTTTGTCAATGCAGGTGTGCCTGATGGGGCATCTGACACGCTAGGCCATATTTCAAAGACAGTTGGTCTGAATGTGCCTCACTTAGCTCAAATAGGTCTTGGTCATATCCCACGTGAAACACCCCTAAAAACCGTGTCGGTTGAGGAGAGGCCAACTGGTTATGTTACCAAATTACAAGAAGTTTCTCTTGGAAAAGATACCATGACCGGTCACTGGGAAATTATGGGACTTAATATCACCGAGCCTTTTGACACCTTTTGGGATGGTTTTCCTGAGGAAATATTAACCAAGATAGAGGAATTTTCAGGTCGCAAGGTCATTCGTGAAGCCAATAAGCCGTATTCTGGAACAGCTGTTATTGATGATTTTGGTCCTCGCCAAATGAAAACGGGTGAGCTCATCATTTACACCTCTGCTGATCCAGTGCTGCAAATCGCTGCGCACGAGGATGTTATTCCCTTGGAGGAGCTTTATCGTATATGCGAATATGCTCGCTCAATCACTCTAGAACGTCCGGCTCTTCTTGGGCGCATCATTGCTCGACCTTATGTGGGAGAGCCGGGTCATTTCACCCGAACAGCCAACCGTCATGATTATGCCGTATCACCCTTTGAGGATACCGTTTTAAATAAACTAGCTGATGCTGGCATAGCTACTTATGCTATTGGAAAAATCAATGATATTTTTAATGGTTCAGGCATCACTCATGACCAAGGTCATAACAAGGACAATCAACATGGGATTGACAACCTGATTAAAACCCTCAAAAATCCAGAATTCACCAAGGGACTATCCTTTACCAATCTTGTGGATTTTGATGCTCTTTATGGCCATCGCCGTGATGCTCATGGATACCGTGATTGCTTGGAAGCCTTTGACGCTCGCCTGCCAGAGATTATCGACGCCTTAGGCGATCAAGACCTGCTGTTGATCACAGCAGATCATGGCAATGACCCAACTTATGCAGGGACAGATCACACACGCGAGTATATCCCGCTCTTGGCTTATAGCCCATCCTTTACAGGAAGCGGCTTGATACCACAAGGCTATTTTGCAGATATTTCAGCAACGATTGCAGCTAATTTTGGGCTTGAAAAAGCCATGATTGGTCAGTCATTTTTGGATAAATTATTATAAGGAGATACCATGAGTTTACTTGAACGTATTAGAGTCACACAGTCTTTCTTAGAAAGTAAAGGCATCCAATCACCAGAGTTTGGTTTGATTTTGGGTTCTGGCCTGGGAGAACTGGCAGAAGAGATTGAAAATGCTGTCGTTGTTGATTATGCCGATATTCCAAACTGGGGGCAATCAACCGTAGTAGGCCATGCTGGTAGACTGGTCTTTGGGGACTTGTCTGGGCGTAAGGTCTTGGCTTTACAGGGGCGCTTTCATTTTTATGAGGGCAATAAAATGGAAACTGTGACCTTTCCTGTTCGTGTCATGAAAGCACTGGGTTGCCAAGGTGTGATTGTGACCAATGCAGCAGGCGGTATAGGTTATGGACCAGGCACCTTGATGGCTATTAGTGACCACATCAATATGACGGGGCAAAACCCATTGATTGGTGATAATTTAGAAACATTTGGACCACGTTTTCCAGATATGTCAGATGCCTATAGCAAGGCCTATCGTCAAGTGGCTCATCGTATTGCCAAGGAACAAGGCATTGATCTTGGTGAAGGTGTCTACATTGGTGTCACCGGTCCGACCTACGAAACACCGGCAGAAATCCGTGCCTTTAAAACCATGGGAGCAGATGCTGTCGGCATGTCTACTGTTCCAGAGGTTATCGTAGCAGCTCATTCTGGGATGAAAGTGCTTGGTATTTCTGCTATCACCAACTTTGCAGCTGGTTTCCAGTCAGAGCTAAACCACGAAGAAGTGGTAGAGGTAACCCAGCAAATCAAAGGCAATTTCAAAACCTTTATCAAAGCCGTTTTGAAGGACTTGTAAAGCAGATACTCAAAAACGGTGCATTTTTGCCTCTCAACGATACTAGCCGATCTGCTACTGATAAATAAGGATCAAACCATCAGAAGCAATGATCATACACCTTTAACACAAGTAGGGTTGGGATTCTCGGTTATTTGGACGCAATTCCCAATGCTTCAATACTAATATCAAAAAAAAACGAAAGGAAAGGGTTTGTATTCAACTTAATTTGAATACGAGCAGAAAAGGAAGACTCGAAAGCTTAGATGAGCTAGCATGTCTATTGGCATATGGGCTTAGTTCTCTAGCGATCAGTTGCTTTTTTTCTGTTAGCTCTTAATATCTTATGAGTATTCATATTTCAGCAAAACAAGGCGAAATCGCCGACAAGATTCTCTTGCCAGGAGATCCATTACGTGCTAAAGTTATCGCAGAACATTTTCTTGAAGACGCGGTTTGCTTCAATGAGGTGCGTAACATGTTTGGTTACACAGGAACTTATAAGGGTCATCGAGTGTCTGTCATGGGGACAGGTATGGGGATGCCTTCTATTTCGATCTATGCGCGTGAGCTTATCGTGGACTATGGTGTTAAAAAACTCATCCGCGTTGGTACAGCTGGATCAATTGATCCTAATGTCCATGTGCGTGAGTTGGTCTTAGCACAAGCAGCAGCGACCAACTCTAACATCATTCGTAATGATTTTCCAGAGTTTGACTTTCCACAAATTGCAACCTTTACATTGTTAGATAAGGCCTATCACATCGCCAAAAAACTTAACCTGACAACTCATGTTGGGAATGTCTTGTCTTCGGATGTTTTTTATTCGAACATGCCAGAGCGTAACCTCAAATTAGGAGAACTTGGCGTCAAAGCGATTGAAATGGAAGCGGCGGCTCTTTATTATCTTGGCGCGCAACATGGTGTTGATACCTTGGCCATTATGACTATTTCAGATAGCTTGGTCAATCCTGATGAGGACACTAGTGCAGAGGAGCGTCAAAATACTTTCACTGACATGATGACTGTTGGTCTTGAGACCTTGATTGCTGATTGTTGAGCGTCTTGTCATCAAAAAAACTGATTGAGACTTGTTCAATCAGTTTTTAAATGTCACTTCTTCTAAGAGGTAGTCCACGAACGTTTCTCCCATTTTGGAGAGATTAGCTTTTTCATGCGTTAAGTAGACAATGTCAATATGATCATCGACATCTAAAGGAATGGATACGATATGATCGCCATTTAGATTGCTATTTAAGATACCTGTGGCGATGGTATAGCCATCAAGCCCAATCATGAGGTTAAAAAGGGTCGCTCTATCTGAGACCACAATGGACTTGGGATGTGGTATTTGTGCCATGATTTCCTCAGAAAAGTAGAAGGAATTATGCAAACCTTGGTCATAGCTGAGGTAAGGAAAGGGTTCTAAATCTTCAATACTGATGATCGTTTTATTGGCTAAGGGGTTATCTTTGCTCACAAAAATATGTGGTCTTGTTGAAAAAAGATTGGTGGCTACCAGGTGGTGATCGTCAAACATCTTGGTCAAGACGTCTCTATTGTAGCTATTGAGAAAGAGGACGCCGATTTCAGAGCGAAAATTTTTGACGTCATCGATGATTTCATAGGTTCTCGTCTCACGTAAGAACAGCTCGTATTTTGTCATGTCTGTTTTTTTCAATAAAGACACGAAGGCATTGACCACAAAGGCATAATGCTGAGAAGAGACGCTAAAGAGTTCACGCTGGATGCTTGGGTTTTGATAACGCTCCTCAAGAAGTGACATCTGCTCAACTACCTGACGTGCGTAGGATAAAAATTCCATACCATCTTTTGTGAGTGTGATGCCTTTGGGATTACGAAGGAAAATAGTGATGCCCACTTCTTGCTCTAAGTCACGGACCGCATTGGAAAGACTAGGCTGTGTGATGTATAGTTTTTTGGCGGCTTCATTCATTGAGCCGGTTTCAACGATTTTGATGATGTAGTGTAATTGTTGGATTCGCATAGGATTATTGTATCACAAACTCTCTAGAAAGATAAGAGAGTAGATGACAAATTAAGAGAGACTGAACAATCTCTCAGTTTATGTTAAGCCAATCGCTAGATTTTGATTCACCATCCAAAATACCTAAAAATAGAAAGAGATGTTATGACGTTTAAAGATGCTACAGATATGGCAGCAGCAGTCGCTGCTGGCAGGATTTCTTCCAAAGAACTTGTATTGGCCACCATCGAAAAAGCCAACCAAGAAAACCCTAGGCTCAATGCCATTACCAGCACACGATATGACCGAGCCATCCAGGAAGCTCAAGAGAGGGATTTTACAGCCAAGCCCTTTGCAGGTGTTCCTATTTTTTTGAAGGATTTGGGTCAGGAGCAGGCGGGAGAGTTATCGACATCAGGTTCTCCTTTATTTGCAAACTACCGAGCTAAGCAGTCTGATTATTATGTCAAAAGATTGGAATCACTTGGCTTTATTGTCTTAGGTCGAACCAATACACCAGAGTTTGGCTTTAAAAATATTTCGGATAGTCAGTTGCATGGTTTGGTTCATTTGCCTGATGATCTCACACGAAATGCTGGAGGTTCATCTGGTGGTGCAGCAGCTCTTGTGGCTGCGGGGGTTAGTCCTATAGCTGGAGCCAGTGATGGTGGCGGATCGATTCGTATCCCAGCCTCCTTTAATGGCCTTATTGGTCTCAAGCCTACCAGAGGGCGTCTTCCTGTTGGTCCAGATGCTTATAGAGGTTGGCAAGGAGCGTCTGTTCATTTCGCCCTCACTAAGAGTATGCGTGATACCAAAAGACTTTTAGAGCATTTTCAAGTGTGTCAGCTGGAAAGCCCTTTTGTCTTACCTAAACTTCGTCATGAGGATTTAGATGGCAAATCCTTAAAACCTTTGAGAATTGCTCTACAACTAAGGTCTCCTATCGGTGGGAAGGTCTCTGATCAGGCGATTGAAGCTGTTGAAACAGCGGCAGCATTTCTTGAAAAAGAAGGGCACCAGATTATTCTTTTAGATCAAGCACCGATTGATGGGATTGAGGCCATGTCATCGTATTATGTCATGAATGCTGTGGAGACAGCAGCGATGTTTGATAGGATTGAAGCCAGTCTAGGTCGGCAAATGACGCTTGATGATATGGAAGTGATGACTTGGGCGATTTATCGCAGTGGTCAACAGGTTCCAGCCAAAGTTTATTCACAAATCTTGTCACAATGGGATCAATACAGCCGAGTGATGCATGATTTTCATCAAGAGTATGATGTTCTTTTGTCACCAACGGTTGCAGATGTTGCCCCAAAACATGGGCAGTTTACCTTGACAGATGATTTCCTCGACCGATTAAAGGCTATCGATGACGTGACGATTAAAGAACAGCAAGCCCTCATCTGGCAAATGTTTGAGAAAAGTTTGGACTGGACTCCTTTTACCCAGCAGGCTAACTTGACAGGACAACCTTCAATCAGTTTACCGGTTTATCGTACGGTTGAAGGCTTAGCGATTGGTGTTCAACTAACAGCTGCCAAGGGCAGAGAAGACCTTCTTTTAGCGATTGGTGACTTGTTTGAGCGTCATCATCAGCTGAGATAATCGTCATTTTAAGAAAATAACTTGAAATAAATCTTAAAATACCCTATACTAATTTAGTAAGCCTTTTCAGGCTTACTAATAAAACATTTAAAAGGATCGTCTAATGATTAAAAAAATTTCTACCATTGTTAGCTTAGGCTTAGCAGCCAGCTTGTTAGTCGCTTGTTCTAGTGATAAGGGTGCTAAAACGCAATCCGAATGGGACAAGGTCAAAGAAGCAGGTGTTTTGAAAGTAGCAACACCAGGAACACTCTTTCCAACCTCTTACCATGATGATGATAAAAATCTGATTGGTTATGAAATCGATATGATGAATGAGATCGGGAAACGCTTGGACATTAAGATTGACTATCAAGAAATTGGTGTTGCGGAAGCCTTTACAGCTGTAGACTCTGGTAAGGTTGATGTAGCAGTCAATAACTTTGACACTACCAAAGAGCGTCAAGAAAAGTACAACATCTCTGAACCTTACAAATACTCGATTGGTGGTATGATTGTCCGTGAAGATGGGTCATCAGGTATTGGTGCGACTGATTTGTCAGACTGGAAAGGCAAAAAAGCTGGTGGTGGTGCAGGTACTCAGTATATGAAAATTGCTGAAAAACTAGGTGCTGAGCCAGTCATTTATGACAATGTTACCAACGATGTTTACTTGCGTGATGTGTCTACGGGTCGTACAGACTTTATCCCAAATGATTATTACACTCAAGTCATTGCCATCAAGTTTATCACTGCTAAATTCCCAGACATCAAAGTTAAAATGGGTGATGCCAAATACAACCCAACTGAGCAAGGAATTGTCATGAAGAAAACAGATGACAGTCTTAAAACGCAGCTTGACAAGGTCATTAAAGACATGAAAGCTGATGGTACTCTTAAAAAGATTTCAGAAAAATACTATGCAGGACAAGATTTGACCAAGCCTGAAGAAGGCACAAAAAATCTCCCTGTTGTTGATGTTTCTGATATCAAATAACACATTATTTAGAGGCTGGGACAAAGTATCCAGCTTCTCTCTTTGTGTTAGATGCTCAAACCCAATCAAAATGCTTTTTTTGATTGGATAGATTTGTCAGTCTTTTGATGAATCGTTGAGAGCAAACATAAGAAAAGGAAGAAGATGAGATGATTAATTGGAATGCTATCTTTGATCCTCGATTAGCCTTGGAGGCAATTCCCTTGATTTTGGAAGGCTTGCCTTACACTTTGGGGCTATCCTTGATAGGTTTTAGTTTAGGTACTTTTTGTGGTTTTTTTGTTGCTCTAGCCAAGATGTCCCCCATAAAACCTCTTAGATGGTTGGCAACGACGCATATTTCCCTCATGCGGGGAGTGCCCTTGATGGTATTGTTGTTTTTCATTTATTTTGGACTGCCATTTATGGGAATTCAGTTAGATGCTATACTAGCTAGTATCATTGCTTTTACCGTCATGTCCAGTGCTTATATTTCTGAAATTATCCGTGCCTCTCTCTCAGCAGTAGATAAGGGGCAGTGGGAAGCTGCTAGATCTTTGGGCTTATCAACAGCGATCATTTACCGAAAAGTCATTATCCCACAAGCGATTCGCATTGCTATCCCTCCCTTGTCAAATGTTCTTTTAGACATGGTCAAAAGCACTGCTTTGACTGCCATGATTACCGTCCCTGAATTATTTAATAAGGCAAAGATCGTCGGTGGTGCTAAGTCGGATTACATGACGGTTTATATTGTGGTCGCACTGATTTATTGGTTTATCTGTACCCTATATGCCTTTGGTCAAGGTCATTTAGAGAAGCGTTTGACCTATTAAAGCCGATTTCAAAAATAGACCTAGTCTTCATCATAATCAACAGATAGTAAAAGTCACCCTAAAAAGACTAAGAGTAGCCTGGATAGAGTGACATTATTGTGATGATGTTATTGGAAATAAGTGACCTATCCCTCAACCGTTCTTTGTTGAGGGATTTTTGGTTTGACTCATGATAGCCTTAGCGATTGTCATGGCATTGGTGAGTCCGATATCGTATTGTTGGTTGATTTTGGTGACCAGCTCGATGTCAGACTGGTATGTGATTTGTTGCAAAAAAGCATTATCGTCCAGATGTTCTAAGAGCACGTTGGTGAGGGAGCGCCGTAGTTTGTTATTGTCTCGCCGCTTCAAAA
Organism: Streptococcus pluranimalium; assembly: GCF_047785705.1. GTDB lineage: Bacteria > Bacillota > Bacilli > Lactobacillales > Streptococcaceae > Streptococcus > Streptococcus pluranimalium_A. The sequence continues at coordinate 41,481 of NZ_JBLOJV010000009.1, read as the reverse complement.
AAATAAGGCCTAATTCTAATAAGGCAATGACCATCCATGTTAAGGTATTATCCATCATCCTTCTCCTTTTTTGTTTAATAACGATGACTATTAGGATAGCACAAAAACTTGAGTATGACCAGCTTCTTGATGTTTTATTGCTGTATGATGTTATCAAAGGGCTAGGCTAGATTTTAGAGAGGATTTTATGCTAAAATGGAGGAGAAAGTAAGACATGCTGTTTTCCCGATCACTAAACTAACTAAAGGAGTTGTTTTATGCAATCTACTTGGCATCAACAATTAAAAGCGGCTTTGCCAGAAGGCTACTTCAAAGCCATCAATAGTTTTTTAGATAAGGTCTACGCTTCGGGAACGGTTTATCCTCCGAGAGACGCTATTTTTAAAGCCCTTCAGCTAACGCCCTACGAAAAAACAAAGGTCTTGATTTTAGGCCAGGATCCCTATCACGGGCCTGGTCAAGCCCAAGGTCTGTCTTTTTCGGTGCCTGATAGTATACCAGCGCCACCTTCCTTGCAAAACATTCTAAAAGAACTGAGTGATGACATTGGTTCAAGAAGCCACCATGACTTGACCTCTTGGGCTGAGCAGGGAGTGCTTTTGTTAAATGCTTGTCTGAGTGTTCCAGCTGGGCAAGCCAATGGGCATGCCAATCTTATCTGGGAGCCTTTTACAGATGCCATTATTGAGTTGCTTAATCAAAAAGAAGAGTCGTTAGTCTTTATTCTTTGGGGGTCTTACGCTCGAAAGAAAAAACGACTGATTACGCATGACAGACACCTGGTACTTGAATCCCCTCATCCCAGTCCATTATCCAGTTACAGAGGTTTTTTTGGTAGCAAACCTTTCTCAAAAACCAACCACTTTTTAGCCCAACATCATCAAGCAAGGATTGATTGGCTAGACTGACAATCATAGACTTAATAAGGTTTGTTAATGGACTATCAACAGCTGAAAGGCTATAAAGAAAGAAGCAAATTATTTTTTAGAAGGGGACAATCATGTCACTTAGTATCGCAGATTTACAAGCTTATTTATCAGCTCATTACGGATCTGATAAGGATGAGCAAGGCTTTTTTATAAAGTTGGTCGAGGAGGTGGGAGAAGTTGCCGAAGTTCTCAACAAACGCGCTAAGCGAAAAACGTTTACTGATGAACATTTACAGGAAGAGCTCGGTAAGGAGTTGGCAGATGTCATTCACTATGCGGTTGCTATCGCCACAGTAAATCAGATTGATCTGACGACAGTCATCATCGAAAAAGATAAAACTGCCGCGATAAAATACCAGCATCAAGAGACTTTAGACGCCTTTTTAAGGAGAAAATAAATGGCCAAATATGGCGAGTTACAGGCAAAATATCCTGACTTGGAGGTTTGGGGACACCCAGCTCAGTACCATGACTTATATGAGTTGACCGTCACGGGTCAAAAAACAGCAACCTCTTATTGGTTTGCGGAAGATGGATGCGATTAGGATAGTTTGGACAAGCCAGGTAGTCGCTCTATCATGGTGGATAATCCAGATTGTCCGACTCAGGAAGTTTTACTGGTGACGGAAAAAGTACTTATTGAAAAATTTTCAGAGATTTCAGAGGAAACTGCTTTGGCTAATGGAGAAGGGGATGGCAGTGTTGCTGACTGGCAACGCATTTTTGGCGATTTTTGGAAAAGCCATCTGCCAACGGTCGATCTTGTCTTTTCAGAGGACGGTCTGGTTGTTACTGAGTTTTTTCGTGTCGAAGAAGTCTAGCTTGAGGGTAAAGGATAGTTCTATGTCTAGTATATCATTTAACGACTTGATAGCGTGTGAGCTAGGACGTTAGTCATCTTGTTAGTTTTGACAAAAGATAAGGAGAATAGCAATGGATAAGGTCAGTGCTTTTTATGAAGCTTTGGATCAACAAGCGTTTGAACAAGCCAAAAGATTATATCAAGAAATGCAAGATGGGGTGGGCAATAAAGATATTGACCAACAGTTTTGGGTCAGAAATCACGGTGTTTACCTGGCACTAGCTCAAGCAGACATCAATCTAGCCAGACAGTTAGCTGAGCAAAACAAGAGATTGGTAGAACAGGCGATGGCTAAAGAGCTACAGCATATTGCCTATCATCAGCTAGCCATGGTGGAGAGAGAAGCGCAGCATTATGAGCTTGCCTTGGCAATCATTGACCAAGAACGAGATGTTATCGATTCCACAGACAAACTGGCCTTGTCGGCAAATGCTTATGAATTTGGCTATTTGCACTTTCTTTTGGGGCATTATGCTGTTGCAGAGCAAGAGATGCAAAAGAGCCTAACCTTAGCCTTGGAGTCTGACGATCAAGTGGCACAGGCTTGTGCTTATCGTGGATTGGGTGAAATAACAGCTGAATTGAGCTGCTTTGAAAAAGCAAAAGCCTTATTTTTACACGTTAATGATGAGGTAGGTGCTTGTCAAGTGGATGAGTTGATGCGACAATACGCATCAAAGCCTAGCTTCTAACGTCAAACTCAAAGATAGGATGAGCAAAAAAAGCTGGCTTTTGGCCAGCTTTTAAGGGTTATACTCTTTTAGGATTGATGTGATTGTTAAGGCCTTATTATTTTGGTTTTTGCTTAGTGATGTTAAAGCCAAAGGGCACTAAATTTTCTTTCTTAGCTTTGATACGTTTGATATTATCCTGATGCCTTAGGATAATGACCCAGGTAATAGCCATGATGACCAAGGTAAACAAGATGTCATAATCCTTCAAAATAAAGTCAAACGCTGGGAAAATTAAGGCACTGATAACAGCAATAATAGCAACGGTGATACTTGTGAACGAGATCATGCTAGATAGGATGAGAGTCACTAAAAAGATAAGGAGTAGGTAGAGCAGAAAAACCGGAGCAAAGCCAAGGAGAATGCCAGCACTGGTAGCGACTGCTTTACCGCCTTTAAGTTGGGCAAAAACTGGATAAGTATGCCCTAAAATTGCAAAAAAACCAACAATCAAAGGCGATAAGGCACTGTTAAGCCAGACGGCTAAAAGAACAGCTAAAGTTCCTTTCAGTAAATCGATGGTAAGGGTAGCTGTGCCTGCCTTAGGTCCTAAAATACGAAAGGTATTGGTAGTTCCCATATTGCCAGAACCATGCTCACGAAGATTGATCCCGTAACAAAACTTTCCAATCCACAGACCCGTTGGGATTGACCCTAATAAATAGGCGATTAGTACAAGTAAGATTGTTTTCATGCTTCTATTATAGCACAGTCCTTCTCTCTAACAACTTATTTTTTAGAGAAGGGCTTAAATTTTTTTGCAAATTTAATCGAAAACTTGTAAGATAAGAAAGACGAAACTATTTTGGAGGCTAAATGTCTAAAAAAGAAATAACAATCACTAACTATGGCGATGATGCCATTCAAGTGTTAGAAGGATTAGATGCTGTTCGTAAGCGTCCTGGGATGTATATCGGCTCGACCGATGCGACAGGTCTACACCATTTGATATGGGAAATTGTGGACAATGCTGTCGATGAGGCCTTGTCAGGTTTTGGTGATCAGATCACCGTCACCCTCAATAAAGATGGCTCAGTCAGTGTCTCGGATTGTGGGCGTGGCATACCGACTGGAAAGCATGCCATGGGCATACCAACGGTTCAGGTCATCTTCACCGTTCTTCATGCAGGCGGCAAATTTGGTCAAGGCGGTTACAAGACTTCTGGAGGTCTTCATGGTGTGGGCTCTTCGGTGGTTAATGCCCTGTCCTCTTGGCTGGAAGTTGACATCACACGAGATGGTGCTATTTATAGACAGCGTTTTGAGAATGGTGGCAAGCCGGTTACAGGACTTCAAAAAATAGGCACAGCTCCCAAGTCAAAAAGTGGTACGACTGTGACCTTTATGCCAGACGCCAGTATTTTTTCAACAACGGATTTTCGCTTTAATACAATCTCAGAACGCCTCAAAGAGTCGGCCTTTCTCTTGAAAAATGTCACCATGACCCTCACAGACCTTCGATCAGAGGAAGAACGTCAAGAGACCTTTCATTATGAAAATGGCGTCGAAGACTTTGTCAGCTACCTCAATGAAGACAAGGAAATCCTAACTCCCATCATTGCGATTGAAGGCAGTGAGCAAGATTTTCAAGTGGCGATTGCCATGCAGTATAACGACGGCTTTTCGGAAAACATCCTATCTTTTGTCAATAATGTCCGCACCAAGGACGGTGGCACGCATGAAACAGGGCTAAAGTCAGCGATTACCAAGGCCATGAATGACTATGCCCGTAAGACAGGTTTGTTGAAAGAAAAAGATAAAAACTTAGAAGGTTCTGACTATCGTGAAGGTCTATCCGTTATCTTATCAATCCTAGTTCCTGAAGAACACCTGCAGTTTGAAGGACAGACCAAGGACAAACTAGGGTCTCCGCTAGCAAGACCAGTAGTTGACGGAATTGTTTCTGAAAAGTTGACCTATTTCCTTCTTGAAAACGGCGAAGTGGCCTCCAACCTCATTCGCAAGGCCATTCGTGCCAGAGATGCTAGAGAGGCTGCCCGAAAGGCGCGTGACGACAGTCGTAATGGCAAGAAGACTAAAAAAGACAAGGGTCTATTGTCTGGCAAATTAACCCCTGCTCAGTCTAAAAATGCTCAAAAAAATGAGCTTTACTTGGTTGAGGGTGATTCGGCTGGTGGCTCTGCTAAGCAAGGTCGTGACCGTAAATTTCAAGCCATTTTACCGCTTCGTGGTAAGGTATTGAATACTGAAAAAGCCAAGATGACAGATATTCTCAAAAACGAAGAGATCAATACCATGATACACACCATTGGTGCAGGTGTTGGCGCTGATTTTAGTCTGGCTGATATTAACTACAATAAAATCATCATCATGACCGACGCTGACACTGATGGTGCCCACATTCAAACCTTGCTGTTGACGTTCTTTTATCGCTACATGCGCCCCCTTATTGAAGCAGGACATGTCTATATCGCTCTTCCTCCTCTTTATAAGATGTCAAAAGGCAAGGGCAAGAAAGAAATCATTGAGTATGCCTGGAGTGATGGTGAGTTAGAAGACCTTCGTCAGAAATTTGGTAAAGGTTCGCTCCTACAGCGTTATAAAGGTCTCGGTGAAATGAATGCTGATCAGCTTTGGGAAACCACCATGAACCCTGATACACGCACCTTGATTAAAGTGACCATTGATGACCTGGCGCGTGCAGAACGCCGCGTATCGGTCCTTATGGGGGATAAGGCAGCCCCACGCCGTCAGTGGATTGAAGATAATGTCAGGTTTACATTGGAGGAAAACACAGTCTTTTGATGGGCTAAATTCATCAAAAACGACTCTCTAAACAAAGAGAATTTATCTCAACATCAACAGGAATAGAACAAGAGGTAAGGTAATGAAACGATCATTCAATAAACAACAAGCAATGGAAGAATTGCAAAAACGCTACCAAAAGGCTGACACATTACTAAAAGATGATTCCAAAATGGAACCCTTTCTTGAGAAACTCGAAAAACGTATCAAATGGGTTCCCTTTATTGGCAAGGAATTAAAATCAGTGCCCATTATGATCAGTATGGTCAGAAGTTACTGGAAAAAAGATTACACACGTGTGCCAAGACGAACCATGCTAGCCATTGTTAGTGCCCTTATTTATTTCTTATCTCCTATTGATGTGATTCCAGACTGGATTCCCTTCTTAGGACAGATGGACGATGCCTTAGTTATAGCAACGTGTTGGAAATTAGTTAATAAAGATATTGCCCACTATAGGGAATGGCAAGTGACTACGGGTAGAAAAAGGCAAAAATAGGTAATAGGTATCCAAAGGGCAGTCGCTGGCACATACCATTTCTAAAAAGTATCGAAAATCTATGATGTTTCAAGAACAAAGAAAGGATAATTCAGTTAGTCTTTCTAACCGAACACGCCCTAAAGGTTGTGTTAAAAAGATAAATCGTCTAGAAAATTAGGATTTTCTGCCAATTTACTGTTTTGTCTTTGTCGTTTTATGAGACTTTGTGTCTTATGAAAGAAATTGAACACGAGACTAATTCCCTAGGAAAAATGATAAATCTTTCTAGATGCCCTAGCTTCTTTGTCAGATTTCCTATTTTTCTACGGGCATTTTCGCCAGCGAAACGTCTCTCTGTATCTTATGAAAGAAATTGAACACGAGACTAATTCCCTAGGAAAAATGATAAATCTTCCTAGATGCCCTAGCTTCTTCGTCAGATTTCCTATTTTTCTACGGGCATTTTCGCCAGCGAAACGTCTCTTTGTATCTTATGAAAGGAACTGAACACGGGCTACGAACTGTAGCAAAAAGATAACCACTTCCTAGACGCAAGCGTCTTCGGTCGGTTTTCTATTTTGCCTTTGTCCGTTTAACGCCCTTTGTATCTTATGAAAGAAATTGAACACGAGACTAATTCCCTAGGAAAAATGATAAATCTTCCTAGATGCCTTAGCTTCTTCGTCAGATTTCCTATTTTTCTACGGGCATTTTCGCCAGCGAAACGTCTCTTTGTATCTTATGAAAGGAACTGAACACGGGCTACGGACTGTGGCAAAAAAATAACCACTTCCTAGACACAAGTGTCTTTGGTCGGTTTTCTATTTTGCTTTGTCTGTTTAACGCCCTTTGTATCTTATGAGTAATATTCAAAACATGTCCCTTGAGGACATTATGGGAGAGCGCTTTGGTCGCTACTCCAAATACATCATTCAAGAGCGGGCCTTACCAGATATTCGTGATGGCCTAAAGCCCGTCCAGCGTCGTATTCTTTATTCCATGCACAAGGATGGGAATACTTTCGAGAAAGGCTACCGTAAATCTGCTAAGTCAGTCGGTAATATCATGGGTAATTATCACCCCCACGGTGATAGTTCTATTTATGATGCCATGGTGCGTATGTCCCAGGACTGGAAAAACCGTGAAATCCTCGTTGAAATGCACGGCAATAATGGCTCTATGGACGGTGATCCACCTGCTGCTATGCGTTATACTGAAGCACGTTTGTCCGAAGTATCTGGGCATCTTCTTGCTGATATTGAGAAAAAAACAGTTCCTTGGGCTTGGAATTTTGATGATACCGAAAAAGAGCCAACCGTTCTACCAGCAGCTTTTCCAAACCTCTTGGTCAATGGCGCAACAGGTATTTCAGCTGGTTACGCCACAGACATTCCGCCTCATAATTTAACAGAAGTCATTGACGCTGTGGTTTATATGATTGATCATCCGTCGGCTAAATTGGATCAATTGATGACCTTTCTCCCTGGACCTGACTTTCCAACGGGAGCGATTATTCAAGGTCAGGATGATATTCGTAAGGCCTATGAAACAGGTAAGGGACGTGTCGTTGTCCGTTCACGCACAGCAGTTGAGACCCTTCGCGGTGGTAGGGAGCAAATCATCATTACAGAAATCCCTTATGAGATCAACAAGGCTGTCTTGGTTAAAAAGATTGATGACATCCGGGTCAATCATAAAGTTCCTGGTATTGCTGAAGTGCGAGATGAGTCTGACCGTGAAGGATTGCGGATTGCTATTGAACTCAAGAAAGATGCCGATACGCAAACCATCTTAAACTATCTTTTCAAATACACAGATTTACAAGTCAATTATAACTTCAACATGGTGGCCATTGATCATTACACGCCAAAACAAGTTGGACTCAAAAAGATCTTGTCCAGCTACATTGCCCACCGTTGTGATGTGATTGTCGCTCGTTCTAAGTTTGATAAAGAAAAAGCTGAAAAACGTCTCCATATTGTCGAAGGATTGATTCGAGTCGTTTCGATTTTGGATGAGGTGATTGCCCTTATCCGAGCGTCTGAAAATAAGGCTGATGCCAAGGAAAACCTCAAAGTCTCTTATGGTTTTTCCGAGGAGCAGGCAGAGGCTATCGTGACCTTGCAACTTTATCGTCTGACTAATACGGATATTTTGACCCTTCAAGCTGAGGAACAAGACTTGCGTGAGTTGATTGCCACACTGACGGCTATCATCGGTGATGAGAGGACTATGTATAATGTCATGAAGCGTGAACTTCGTGAGATCAAAAAACAATTTGGCAATCCTCGTCGATCTGATTTAGAGGCAGAGGCATTGGCGATTGAAATCGATACCGCTAGTCTGATTGTTGAAGAAGAAACCGTTGTCAGTGTCACCAGAGGCGGCTATATCAAACGTACCAGCCCTCGCTCTTTCAACGCCTCAACGCTCGAGGAGCTTGGCAAACGTGATGATGATGAGTTAATCTTCCATGCGCAGGCCAAGACCACCCAGCACTTGCTCGTGTTTACTAATAAAGGTAATGTCATCTATCGTCCTGTTCATGAATTAACAGACATTCGTTGGAAGGACATTGGCGAGCATTTGTCGCAATTCATTACTAATATAAGTAGCGATGAAGACTTGCTCTATGCAGAGGTTCTCGATGATTTTGATTCAGGAATTTATGTGGCTGCCACACAAGAAGGGCAAATCAAGCGCTTTGAACGCCAAGAACTAGCCCCTTGGCGGACCTATCGCACCAAGTCAATAACCTTCGCCAAATTAAAAACACCTACCGATAAACTGGTTATGGTAGCTCCAAGTCACGGTGAGGATATGATGGTAGTGACTCATAAAGGCTATGCCTTGCATTTCGCCATTGATGAAGTTCCGATTATTGGACTTAGGGCAGCAGGTGTCAAAGCCATCAATCTCAAAGATGAGGACTGGGTTGTCAGCGCCTTCTTAGACCAGACACCGAGCTTTTACCTCTTGACACAAAGAGGTAGTCTCAAACGAATGAAGACAGCCGATATTCCTTTGAGTAAGCGTGCTGGTCGAGGCTTGCAGGTGCTTCGTGAACTAAAAGCCAAGCCCCACCGAGTTTTTCAGGCGGGAGCGATAGATGCTATAGCAGCCACTTCTGAGGATTTAGACCTATTCTCCAATCCTTTAGAAAATAGCCCGATTACCCTTGACATCATGTCAAATACTGGTGACATCAAGTCTGTGGATTTGACAAACTTAAGCCTTTCAGAACGTACTAGTAACGGAACTTTTGTGACAGAAAGCATCTCAGAACAAGGGGTTTTAGCAGCAAACATACGCTTGTAATCGCACTAACGAGCGTTGAAACCAACTCGGTATTGCCTGTCCTAGGCGATTACTTGATAGAAAAGAGGAATTATTGATGACTCTAACATTAGACTGGGAAAACTTAGGATTTTCCTATCACAATCTACCCTTTCGCTACATTTCATATTTTAAAGATGGCAAATGGGACGATGGCAAACTGACCGAAACATCTGTCTTGGCGATTTCTGAGAGTTCTCCTGCCCTTCATTACGGTCAGCAAGCCTTTGAAGGACTAAAGGCTTACCGTACCAAAGAGGGCAAGATTCAACTATTTCGTCCTGATAAAAATGCTGAGCGTCTTCAAAAAACAGCGGACCGTCTTTTGATGGCTCAAGTGCCTACCGATAAGTTTATAGAGGCCTGCAAGGCTGTGGTTAAGGCCAATCAAGACTATGTTCCTCCGTATGGTACTGGCGGAACTCTCTACTTACGTCCGCTTCTAATTGGTATTGGTGATGGCATTGGTATCCGCCCCGCAGAAGAATATATCTTTACCATCTTTGCCATGCCTGTAGGCTCTTACTTTAAAGGTGGTTTAGCACCCACTAACTTCGTGGTTTCAGAAGACTTTGACCGAGCTTCGCCTTATGGTACAGGTGCAGCAAAAGTCGGTGGTAACTACGCTGCCAGCCTTCTACCAGGTATGAAAGCCAAAAAAGCTGGTTTTTCAGATGTTATTTATCTGGACCCAGCCACCCACACCAAGATCGAAGAAGTAGGAGCAGCAAACTTCTTTGGAATCACGGCTGACAATGAGTTTATCACGCCACTTAGTCCCTCCATTCTCCCATCCATCACCAAATATTCACTACTAGAATTAGCACAAACACGCCTTGGTCTAAAGGCTGTCGAAGGTGATGTGCCCATTGATCAGCTTGATCGATTTGTCGAAGCAGGTGCTTGTGGCACAGCGGCAGTAATTTCACCGATAGGTGGCATCCAATACAAGGGCAAACTCCACGTCTTTTATAGCGAAACTGAGGTTGGACCAGTGACTCGAGCTCTCTATGACGAATTGATCGGCATCCAGTTTGGTGACATAGAAGCCCCAGACGGCTGGATTGTTCCAGTCGACTGCTAAACAGGGGCTTGCAAGCTCTGTTGTTTTTCGGTAAAATACTGTCTAACAAGATAAGGAGAAAAAACAGTTTTGAGGTCCTAAACCTCACTGCTGTTCAAAATGAACATGAGTAAAAAAGATAAAAAAATTGATATCCAAATCAGTGATGCCACAGTCGTGGTCAACAATCAAAAAGTAGACGGCTATCAACTACAAGCTGGTAAGAAAGTCATCGGTAACATCGCTGAAATAGACGATCGCTTTGCTATTGTGGTTAAAGAATCCGTATCCGAATTCCATAAAACCTTAGATGGTGCTGTCCAAGGAGTCATCGCTACTTACAATTTAAATCATTAAAAGTGCGTAAAACCCTTGCGGCTTAACAAAAACTATGATAGAATAGTTTTTGTTGTTTGGAGAGATAGCGAAGTGGCTAAACGCGGCGGACTGTAAATCCGCTCCTTCGGGTTCGGGGGTTCGAATCCCTCTCTCTCCATCATCTAAAAAACGAAAGTTTTGATAGGGTAAAGCCAGATTTTTATTTGGCACAACCTTAAATCATATCTCCTTCGTTTAAAGAGGTCTAAAAGACAGCTTTGGGGTATAGCCAAGCGGTAAGGCAAGGGACTTTGACTCCCTCATGCGTTGGTTCGAATCCAGCTACCCCAGTCATGGTATGTGGCAAAGCCTAATTATCTTAGTGATCAGTTGTGCCCTTGCGAGTTACCTTGAGAAAATATATTGGTATCAAGAGTCAGAATAGGCTGATTCTTGTTGGAGGATTTTTTAGAATGAATGAATTTGAAGATTTGCTAAACAGTGTTAGCGAAGTTAACCCTGGTGACGTTGTTACTGCAGAAGTTTTAACTGTTGAAAATGGTCAAGCAAACCTTGTCATTGAAGGAACTGGTGTTGAAGCTGTTTTGACACTTCGTGAATTGACAAACGACCGTGATGCAGAGATTAACGACCTTGTTAAAGCTGGCGAAACACTTGAAGTACTTGTTCTTCGTCAAGTAGTAGGAAAAGACACTGATACAGTAACTTTCCTTGTATCTAAAAAACGTTTAGAAGCTCGCAAGGCTTGGGACAAACTAGTTGGTCGTGAAGACGAAGTTGTCACTGTCAAAGGAACACGTGCTGTTAAGGGTGGTCTTTCTGTCGAGTTTGAAGGCCTTCGTGGTTTCATTCCTGCCTCAATGATTGACACACGTTTTGTCCGCAATACTGAACAGTTTGTTGGTCAAGAATTTGATGCCAAAATCAAAGAAGTTGATCCAGCAGAAAACCGTTTCATCTTGTCACGTCGTGACGTTGTTGAAGCAGAAGCAGCAGAAGCACGTAAAGAAATCTTCTCTAACATTGCAGAAGGTTCAGTAGTGACTGGTAAAGTGGCTCGCTTAACTAGCTTTGGTGCTTTCATTGACCTTGGTGGTGTTGATGGACTTGTCCACGTGACTGAGTTATCGCATGAGCGTAACGTATCACCAAAATCAGTCGTATCTGTTGGTGATGAGGTAGAAGTTAAAGTTCTTTCTATCGACGAAGAAGCTGGCCGTGTATCACTATCACTTAAGGCAACAACACCTGGACCATGGGATGGCGTTGATCAAAAATTGGCTAAAGGTGATGTTATTGACGGTAAAGTAAAACGTCTAACAGACTTCGGTGCTTTTGTAGAAGTTCTTCCAGGTATCGATGGCCTTGTACACATCTCACAAATTTCACACAAACGTGTTGAAAATCCTAAAGATGTGCTTTCAGTAGGTCAAGACGTGACTGTTAAAGTTCTTGAAGTTGATTCGTCAGCTGAACGTGTATCACTTTCAATCAAAGCTCTTGAGGAGCGTCCAGCGCAAGCTGAAGGTGACAACAACAGCGACAAACGTCAATCACGCCCACGTCGTCCAAAACGTGAAGCAAAACGTGATTACGAATTGCCAGAAACACAGACAGGTTTCTCAATGGCAGACCTATTTGGCGATATCGAATTGTAATAAAAAAGCTTGCTAGGCAAGCTTTTTATCATCTTGGATCTAAAGGTCCAGGATTGACCACCTTTAGTGTAATGGATATCACGTAAGATTCCGGTTCTTGAGATGGGGGTTCGATTCCCTCAAGGTGGATATCAATAGCTAAAACTCCTTTATTTATAAGGGTTCTTGTTATTATTGACCCAAATCTTCTCCAAATTGTTGGAACAAATCACGAATGAACTTCTTAAGCACCTAGAGTGAAATCTAAAAGCTTTTTTGGACTTCAAACTAGAAGGATGTGACTATAAATAAACAGATTAAGAAGAATTGTGAGTTTGAGAACGATCTACGTATTGTTGGGGATGCTATTGCCTTCTTGCTTGATTAGAATAAGCAACTTTGAGATATTTTGAAGTGGATTGAACGAATCAATTCGCAGAATGTAGAAGAGACTAACAAGCGATTTGACGATTTGGAAACCTAACAGAAAATCATTGAAGGTGATCTTGCTGAACTCAAAAAGACCAAGAAAAAGTCTTGGTTTAGGCACCGATAATTTAACCGTCTTGAAATCCATATGGTTTTTATAATGTCCAGGCATTGAAAGTTTAGATGTGGTTGATGGGGTAATATTTGTTGATTAGTTGACATTTTGATAATGATTGAATACAATGATATTGTGTATCAATGGTGAAAATTCTGACCTTATCAAGAGTTATATCAAGCTTCATGGACTATCGATATCTGCCTTCGCTCACCAATCAATGCTAGAGCCTATTGAAGATGAGTATGATTTAGCTATTTTACGCCAAGCTATGGCTGAGGACGATGGGGTTAGAATCTCACACGAGGACTTAATGGCGGCGGAATTTGCTTTATGAGTTATAAACTAACTTATACGTCAAAAGCTGTAAAGCAATTAAAGAAACTGGATGCTTTTTCTTGTTTTGGATTGACAATAACCTTGCTGATACAGATAATCGCCGCCTGTATGGTAAAGGTTTGACTGCGAATCGTTCAGGAGAATGGCGGTACCGTGTTGGGAACTATCGTATTTTAGCAAATATTTATGAAGATGAGATTGTGATTGAAATTTTAGCCATTGGTCATCGCCAAGATATTTATTAAACCGTATCAGTTGATACGGTTTTTATAATGCCCAAAACATGCTTAAGGCTCTAAACTGCGCAAGATTTCATAGTCCGATAGGACTCTTAACAAGGAAGTACCTCGATGGCAGATTTGGTCGAAAACGACGTAGTGGAAGAAGTATCTCAAGAGAAGGTGACGCCTGAAGCTGCAGCAGAGAAGACTTTTACGCAGGCGGAAGTAACTGAAATGATCCAACAGTATGTTAATCGAGTAGTTGCTAAAGCGCATAAAGAAGCTGAGAAAAACAAAAAGGAGGATGTAAAACCCCAGTTTACCAAAGGAATTCATTTACTATTTTGGGGACTATATGCTTCGACTCCATTTGCTTTGTTTAATCATCAAATACCCCATTTGATAGGGATGCTCCAGAGGTGGTGTCAGACCATCCAACTAGGGCTTGTCCAGATTCTTCAAGATAGGTGGCAAGTAGCGGTCTTAAGTCCAAAATTTGAGAGAAGACACCCTGGAAGTGCCCTTCTTGACTCCACAAGCCTTGATAATATTGGACTAATACTTGATCAAAAAAACTCGATGGGATAGTGACAGTGACTTGATGATCAGATCTTATCTTGACTTGTTCCAAAATCCAGTCTTCTAGGTTTTCAATGCTATCTTTAGTAGTCAAGAAATCGCCATCAAAGCCTTTATTGTCATAGAGCTGACGCCCTTGATGGTCATAATAGATGATTTTTAAAGGATGAGCATCTAAAAAAGCGGTCAATGACTGATAGTAAGCTGTTAATTGCTGGCTTAAAGATAGGATAAAAGGGACATCATCCTTGTAATCATCAGGAATGGCTAATGATTTTTCAAAAAACGGGCTATGAAGGCAGACTTGAAAATCAGGTGTTATGGTCAGATAATTTCCTAGAGAAGGGTTTACAGGAGTTTTTGAGAGATTTAATGTCAAAAGGTTAGGAAAGGCTGACTCTAGCCACTCAAAAAAGTCTTTTTCAGTCGAAATAGTATAGTAGGCAGTGAGTGTGATAGGATTAAACATAGTTTTATTTTACTATTTGAGCGTCAATCCTGCAATGTTTGAGATTATGAGATAGTCATACAAAGAAATGTTCGGCAAAGTCGAATATTCTTAATAAGAAATGCTTAAATCATTGCAAAAAAGAGATGATAGGCTTAGAATAAGACAAGGAAGGGCAGAAAACTGTCTAGCGATGCTACAGAGATGTGGTTATAGGAAGGTCATTATCGTTTATAAGTGTTATGAACTGTATCGGAGATGTCAGTTTTTGGCAAGAAAGTCCGAAAATCAGGATTGGTTTTCTGGCTTAATGTGTCCATCTTCGCCTTACAGTAGAAATGAGGACTATTATGTTTAGTGATTTACCGGTTTTTGACTATGAAGATATTCAGCTAGTGCCTAATAAATGTATCATAAAAAGCCGTTCTGAGGCTGATACGCATGTGACTTTGGGCAAATATACCTTTAAAATGCCTGTTGTTCCTGCCAACATGCAAACCATTATTGATGAAACTGTTGCGGATCAGTTGGCTAAAGGTGGTTATTTCTATATCATGCACCGTTTTGATGAAGCAGCCCGTAAACCCTTTATCAAACGCATGCACGAGCAAGGTTTAATAGCTTCCATTTCAGTTGGTGTCAAAGACTATGAATATGACTTTGTAAAATCATTGAAAGATGATGTGCCAGAATTTATCACGATAGACATTGCTCATGGTCATGCTGATAGTGTGATTCAAATGATTAAACATATCAAAGCTGAACTTCCAGAGACTTTTGTTATCGCTGGTAATGTTGGAACACCAGAAGGTGTTCGTGAGTTGGAAAATGCAGGTGCTGATGCCACCAAAGTCGGCATCGGACCTGGGAAGGTGTGTATCACTAAGGTTAAAACCGGTTTTGGTACTGGTGGCTGGCAGCTGGCTGCACTGAGATGGTGTTCAAAAGCAGCCCGTAAGCCGATTATCGCTGATGGTGGGATACGCACACACGGTGACATTGCTAAATCCATTCGTTTTGGTGCAAGCATGGTCATGATTGGCTCGCTCTTTGCTGGACACATTGAGAGTCCAGGAAAAACCGTTGAAGTGGATGGTGAAACCTTTAAAGAATACTTTGGCTCAGCATCAGAATTCCAAAAAGGTGAGCATAAAAATGTTGAGGGTAAGAAAATCCTTCTTCCAACCAAAGGACACCTTCAAGACACCCTGACCGAGATGCAACAAGACCTGCAATCATCAATCTCTTATGCCGGTGGTAAAGATGTTGAGAGCTTGAAATTTGTTGACTACGTCATCGTTAAAAACTCAATCTGGAACGGCGATGCGATTTAAAGAATTATAAAGTTCTAGCGAGATGTTAAACGAGGATAATAAAAACCTATTTATACTGAGAATTGGCTCAGCGTTTCGACAAGACTCCGAAATGTCTAACAATAAGTGCAACTAAATAGTCACTCATCATTTCTACTTAGTCCCTCTATTGTTGAAGCGCTCTGCTATTTCCAAAAGGAGAAACATGAAATTATTGGAAGATCGTATTCGACGTGATGGTAACATCTTGGGTGAGCATATCTTAAAAGTTGATTCATTTTTAACCCATCAAGTAGATTATCAGTTGATGCGTGACATGGGACAAGTTTTGGCGGACAAGTATCGAGCAGCTGGCATTACTAAGGTTGTCACGATAGAGGCATCTGGCATTGCGCCTGCAATTTATGTGGCAGAGGCGCTTGATGTGCCGATGATTTTTGCTAAAAAACACAAAAATATCACTATGACTGAAGGCATTTTAACAGCTGAGGTTTATTCCTTTACCAAGCAGGTGACCTCAACGGTTTCTATTGCAGGAAAATTTTTGGATAACAATGACAAGGTCTTAATTATTGATGATTTCTTGGCCAATGGTCAAGCAGCTAAAGGCTTGATTGATATTATTGAGCAGGCTGGTTCAACAGTTGTTGGTGTGGGCATTGTCATTGAAAAATCTTTCCAAGATGGGCGTCAGCTGATTGAAGAGATGGGTGTGGCAGTAACGTCTTTAGCTCGTATTGAAAGTTTTGCTGGAGGTCAATTACATTTTGCGCCAGCAGATGCTTAAATGGCTAAAACTTAGCCTTATGGGTCTTTCTTAAGGCGTGAAAATAGAGTCAAATGAATGAACTTTCAGACAAGGAGCTGAAACGCAGATAGCACAAATCGTTTACTAAACTGTTTGAGGCTGGAGGTAAGACAAACAGAGTTTGTCTCATAAGAGTACGGCAAGTTAAAAGCTCAAAGCCTCATGATGAGGTTTTGAGGTCTGAGCCTAGAAATCAAAAAGTAAAGCGTATCACAGTTAATTCAAAAAACTATACTATCATAATCTACAGTATTGGGCAGGACCTTCTCCTAAGGATTATTTAAAACTGCTCATTTGGCTGATGACACCTGCAATGCCTTTTGGTGTTGCAGATGTCATCTTTTTTGGTGAAATGGAGGAATGATGTTAACATCACTGACTTTGGTTTTTATAGGAGGTCTGATCTTAGGACAGATAGCTCAGCGATTAGGCTTGCCTCGGATGATTGGTATGTTGCTGGCAGGAATGCTATTGGGACCGCATCTGCTAAATGGTTTTGCTGCTCGTTTCTTAGATAACGCTGCTGCCCTTCGTCAGATGGCGCTGGTTATTATTTTGATTAAGGCTGGTCTAGCTCTAGATCTGAAGGATTTACGACAAGTTGGACGTCCTGCTTTCTTTCTGAGTTTTTTACCAGCTTCTTTGGAGTTGCTTGGTTACTTTTTAGTAGCACCGCTTATTTTTGGGATATCAAAGATTGATGCAGCATTGATGGGAGCAGTTTTAGCAGCTGTCTCTCCTGCTGTTGTTGTTCCAAGAATGGTTCATTTAATAGAAGAAAAATATGGCACTAAGAAAAGTATTCCTCAGTTGATTTTGGCAGGGGCATCCTGTGATGATATTGTTGTTATTGTGTTATTCACCACCTTTCTTAGCATGGCTCAAGGTGGCGCTATTGACCTATCAGCTTTCCTAAATATTCCATTATCGATTGTACTTGGACTGTTAGTTGGAGGGCTTGTTGGATTTTTAGTGTGGCAGATCTTTAATTGGTCTGATCGTCATGATCTCCTGAATCTTATTCAGAAGGTTTTAGGGTTACTGTCAGCTTCTTTTCTGATGTTAGCCCTGGAACATTACTTAGATGGTAGGGTGGCTTTTTCAGGTTTGTTAGCCATCATGGCCTTATCCATGACTGTTAAGATAAAGGGGCATCCTAAAACATCCCAAAATTTATCTGCTAGCTTTGGGCATCTCTGGGTAGCAGCAGAGTTGCTACTATTTGTACTGGTAGGAAGTGCGGTTGATATCGGTTATTTGACACAAGCGGGACTTGGTGCTGTTTTGATGATTGCCATTGCACTTATTTGTCGTAGTTTTGGGGTTTGGCTCAGTCTTTTAGGAACTGATCTTAATCGTCAGGAGCGCTTATTTACTGTGATTGCCTACCTTCCCAAAGCGACGGTTCAAGCAGCGATTGGTGCCATACCCTTGTCAGTGGGTTTACCAAATGGGCAATTGATTTTAGCCGTAGCTGTTTTGGGAATTGTCATAACAGCTCCTTTAGGAGCAATTTTGATGGATAAAACCTATCCCCTTTTTTTACAGCATGATAGGGGGTCTAATAACGAGACGTTAATCAAGAGAAGCAGGTAGTTGAAAATGGCGTAAGCTGTTTTCTTTTTCGGCTTAAATAAGCTATAATAGTAAGGATTGAAAAATGATAGTAAGAGGAAAATCATGAGTATTTTAGAGGTTAAAAACCTTAGTCACGGTTTTGGTGACCGTGCTATTTTTGAAAATGTGTCGTTTCGTCTGTTAAAGGGTGAGCATATCGGTCTTGTCGGTGCCAATGGTGAGGGCAAATCCACTTTTATGAGTATCGTGACAGGGCATTTACAACCAGACGAAGGCAAAATTGAATGGTCCAAATATGTCACAGCGGGTTATCTGGATCAACATACGGTTCTTGCTGCTGGTCAGACTGTCCGTGATGTCCTGCGAACAGCCTTTGATGACCTTTTTAAAACAGAAACTCGTATCAATGATATCTACCTGTCTATGGCTGATGATGGGGCAGATGTTGATGCTCTTATGGAAGAAGTTGGGGAATTGCAGGATCGCTTGGAGTCTCGTGATTTTTACACCTTAGATGCCAAGATTGATGAAGTGGCACGAGCTCTTGGTGTTATGGATTTTGGGATGGACTCTGATGTGACAGAGCTTTCTGGGGGACAACGTACCAAGGTGCTTTTAGCTAAACTCTTGCTTGAAAAGCCTGATATTCTCTTGCTTGATGAGCCAACCAACTACCTAGATGCTGAGCATATTGACTGGCTCAAGCGTTATTTGCAAAATTACGAAAATGCTTTTGTCCTGATTTCGCATGATATTCCTTTCTTAAATGATGTGATCAATATTGTCTATCATGTGGAAAATCAAGATTTAGTGCGTTATTCTGGGGATTATTATCAATTCCAGGAAGTGCATGCCATGAAAAAAGCGCAAAAAGAAGCTGCTTACGAACGCCAACAAAAGGAAATTGCTGACTTGCAGGATTTTGTCCAACGCAATAAAGCGCGTGTGGCAACCCGTAACATGGCCATGTCGCGGCAGAAAAAGCTGGACAAGATGGACTTGATTGAACTTGATAAGGAAAAACCAAAACCAGAATTCCATTTCAAGGAATCGCGAACGCCGAGTCGTTTTATCTTTCAAACCAAGGATTTGATGATTGGTTATGACCGTCCGTTGACCAGAAATCCCTTGAACCTGACCTTTGAGCGCAATCAAAAGGTTGCTATTATAGGGGCTAATGGTATTGGTAAGACGACACTTCTAAAGAGCCTTTTGGGAGACATTAAGCCGCTTGAAGGCACTGTTGAAAGAGGTGATTTTTTAGAAATCGGCTACTTTGAGCAAGAAGTGCCTGGAGGTAATCGTCAAACGCCTCTTGAAGCAGTCTGGGATGCTTTTCCAGCCCTCAATCAAGCAGAAGTTCGTGCAGCCCTTGCCAGATGTGGCTTAACATCAAAGCATATCGAGAGTCAAATTCAAGTGCTATCTGGTGGTGAACAAGCCAAAGTACGGTTCTGTCTGCTTATGAATCGTGACAATAATGTGTTGATTCTTGACGAGCCAACCAATCATTTGGACGCAGATGCAAAGGCTGAACTCAGCCGAGCTTTGCAGGCTTACAAAGGCTCCATTCTCATGGTTTGCCATGAGCCAGAGTTTTACCAAGGATGGACTGAAGTTTGGGATTTTAATGATATGATATAAGCGGATTATGCGCTGTTTAAAGACACTGACTAGCTATTCATGATAGGTCATATGAATTAATATTCAGACAAGAAACTAAGATTGGAGAGCAGACAAGCAAAGCCTATCAATCTTAATTCAAAAGACGATATTTTTTGAGAGCGTGTCAATGAACCTATTTTTAGAGTTACTCATCAAACCCTAATAAACAATCGTAAGAGATTGGGCATTTTTTCAGATGCTTAGTCTCTTTCTTTTTTTAAGCCATAGAGGCCATCCAAGTAAAAATGAATGCGATCTCTTATAAATCTTAATGATTTATGGTCACTGGTATCAATAACGCCAAACACCCGATAGTGATTTTTGAAAAGGTCCTCATAGTCGATATGGTTACCAATAATGATGATATTGGCTAGCTCTGAATGCGTTCGTATCTCTCGTAAGTAATGACTCATCTGCTCTGATGTCAAAAATCGTGATTTTATGATAAAATAAGTGATAGAACTGTAGTATTTATAAGGATAATAAGTCAAAGAGAGTTTGATGTTTGAATGCGCCTGATGGGCGATCAGGTAACATTTGATGATGCCTGCAACAATGATGCTTAGTATGGAATGAGGAAAAATGTTAATCATAATGCAATGCCCTTTCTTTTGTGATTGTTTTATAATGTGATTATATCAGTTATGAAAGACCAAGTGAGCATTATTTCCTGAATGGTCATCTAACTGTCCTAAATGGTAAAAGGTTACCATTCAAGACGTTTGGATAACCATTTAGGATTTGAAGAAACCATGATTTTCTTTTATGCTTATAGTGTTTATAGGAGGATATACCTATGGACGTTATGATTATCACAGTTAACAGTGAAACAAAGAAAGTGCTGCTGTCAGATATACTATATATCATATCGCATCCATCTAAGCCACACTATATTCACATCGTGACTGAGACAGAAACTTATGATTGTTTACAAAAGCTACAAACTATAGAGGGAATGTATCCAGAATAGTTTATGAGATGTCATCGTTCTCGTCTAGTGAATCGTTCAAAAATTAAGGCTGTCAATGCTCGAAAAAAGTGTCTTTTCTTGGCGAAAAAGGAGAACACGACATTGCTTTTTCGAGATATCGTTATCAGGATATACTGCATCAGTGGCTTAACAAAGGAGGAATGTAGCATGAATATCTTTGTATTAGAAGATGATTTTAAACAACAAGCGAGAATCGAGCAATTACTTGACAAGCTTTTAGAGAAGCACAACATCGTTCCGAAAAAATATGAGATTTCAGGAAAACCTCATCAACTACTTCAAGCGATTGACGAAAAAGGGGAGCATCAGCTATTCTTTTTAGATATTGAAATTAAGAAAGAGGAACTAAAAGGCCTCAAAGTCGCTAAGCACATTAGAGAGATTGACCCTTATGCCAGCATTGTTTTTGTGACAACACACTCCGAGTTCATGCCCTTGTCTTTCAGGTACCAGGTATCTGCCTTGGATTATATTGACAAAGAACTTGGCGCTACTGCATTTGAATCGCGGATAGAGGCAGCCTTAATTTATACTCACAATAAGGATAATAAACCAGTATCGGATGATTCTTTCTATTTTAAGTCTAAATATGCCCAAGTACAATATCCATTCAAGGAAGTGTATTACATTGAGACTTCTCATAGACCTCATCGTGTTATCCTTTATACTAAAACAGAGCGACTAGAGTTTACAGCAAGTTTGTCAGAAGTTTTGAAACAAGATAAACGCCTTTTGCACTGCCATCGTTCATTTGTGATTAATCCAAGAAATGTTGTTAAAGTTGACCGGCAAGCAAAACTGGTCTATTTTCCTAATGGTGCCACCTGTTTTATCTCAAGGCAAAAATTAGAAACAACTATAGATGCTATTGATAAAATACATTGATTGAGGAGACTACATGTCAGTTGTTGATTATATTATTGAAGTGATTATGTCATTTACATTACTCATTGTTCTCTTTTTGGGCATTAACCGATTAAATTATTCTACCCGCTCAATCTTCTTAGTCATTCTTCTCAGAGTACCAGTTGGAGCTTTGTTTGCCACCTTAAATCAGTTGTTCTCAAATACATTTTTCACTTACTTTGACACCCCTTTATATGGTTTGCTATTAGCCATTGCTTTTCTGAGGCCCTTGCCCAAGACTCTTTTGATTTTCTATGGTTTACTACCCTTTACGTTAGAAGACCTTTTCTATCGTATGGTAACCTATTTTATTTTACCTTTATTTGGTAAGCCCTCAGGAATTATAGAAGACACACCTACTTTTGTTCTCGTTAATTTTTTGTCGGTATCAGTTGTTTTTTTCTTTTTTAAGTGGCTGAAGTATGACTTTGTCAAGTTAAGGACAGATAATCTTGTAGTTGAAAGTAAGCGTATCCTCTATCTGACAAACTGGCTAATGGTTGCTTACTACCTCCTAATGCAAACCTTGACTTATTTAGAGTATGAAATAGGATTACCTACAATGGATTATCGTCAATTAATTCTAGTGACCTACCTGATTATCTTTATGGGGATCATCAAACAACTTGATTTTCATTTACGAGAAAAGCTACAAGCTCAGCTTGATTTTCAACAAGCCTTGCAATTAAAAAACCTAGAAGACTACAGTCATCAGGTTGAGGAGCTTTATCGTGAAGTGAAAGGTTTTAGGCATGATTACGCTAATCTGTTAACCACATTATGTTTGGCGATTGAAGATAGTGACATTGAGCAAATAAGAGACATTTATCAGTCAGTATTAAAGAATTCAAATAAGCAATTGCGTGCTAGTAAATATGATATCGGGCGATTAGTCAATATTGATAACTCAGCTTTAAAAAGTTTACTGGCATCAAAGCTTTTACAGGCTAATGGTAATCATATATCAATTAGCTTGGAGGTGCCAGAAGTGTTTCAACCCGAAGGGATGGAGTTGGTGGATTTTATCACGATTGTATCGATATTATGTGATAACGCCATAGAGGCTGCTATCAGCGCCGACAGCCCAAAGGTAACAATCGCTTTGTTGACGGTCAATAATAAGCAGATGTTCATTATTGAGAATACGACTGAGGTAGAATCCATTGATCTTTCCAAAGTTTATTCCTTCGGTCATAGCTCCAAAGGTAATAACAGGGGAGTTGGTCTATATAATGTGATGAAACTCCTAGAGCGTTATCCATACGTATCGCTCAACACGACTAGTCAATCTTACTTGTTTTGTCAATCCTTAGAAATTAAACAGCCATCTGAATAGCCACAAAATTTGGACCAAGGGTTAGTTCCCTTGGTCCAAAATGTTTGATGTTAGACTATTTTATGTTTATTATTGCTATCGGTTTGCTTTCTTTTCCGAGGAAAAAGTCCAATAAAATCGCTCCACCAATTTCCCCCAGAGATGCGACGGAGTTCTGAAGGAGTGAGTTCTGTGAATGTTGTGAGTGATTTTGTTTGCTTGGTCATATGAGGGCCTCCTTTATATCATTTTTAGTTTATTATACATGAAAGATGGAGATTTTTGATGTTCAAATCCTGAACGGTCATTTAACTTTCCTAAATGGTTAATTGTAGTTGGCTAATAGCTTATCTTTATAATAATCAAAATAAGTTTTTTTGGCAATGATACTTGTTACTCGGCCTTGGAGACCGTACTGTATGAGCTTGCTATGCTTATCTGGTAGCTTAGCCAAGGCAGTGATTTTGAAGAGATTTCCTTCTTTTGTTTTAGTAGCAGTCTTATCAATCGACTGAATCTTCCCAATAATGGTTATGCTCTGATTTCCAACTTTTTCTAAGCTAAGGCGTGCTAGCTGCTTTTCTTTGAGTAATGAGACATGGTCTGAAGTGACGTAGTAAGTAATCAATACCTCTTTTGTATGATGGCTATCGGGGTAAATTTGAGCGATTTCACTACCGCTTGGAATGAGTGTTTTACCATCAAATTCGCTATTGAGATGAATAATTCCTGTTTTAGGAGCCGTGATGGTATTATTCTCTAGTCGAGCAGTTGCCTGTTCTAGTTGTGCCGTTAGCTCTGTGATTTGTGTTTCAAGAGTTGTGAGTTGCTGAGAGGCTGTCTGTAAAAACTGGGTTCTGAGCACTTCCACTTTTGCTCCCAAGCTGTTATCGTAAGTCGCAACACTACCAGTCCCTGAACGTTGGATATTAAGACTAGCGATAGAAGATTCTAGACTTGAGATACTCTGGTTGATTTGTGAGCGATATTGATTCACTAATCGGGCATGTGGTTGTTGTTTAGATTGAGTCAGGTATTGGTTTAAGGTGCTTTGGTGGGGGTTACCTTGTGATAGGCTGGATTTATTTTGCAAGATAGCCTGACTTAATTCCTTGTATTCTTGGATTTGTTGCTCAATACTCTGAATCTGAGTATCAATAATAGCAGCAGTATTGCTGGCAATGGCAGCTTGATTAGTAACCTCACTATTGATTTTGGAGATACCTAGTTCCATGTCTTTTGATTGAGAGATAAAGTTGTTAAAGGTATTGATATAGCCAAATTCATCTTCTCCAGTAAAGAGATTTTTTCCTTGGGAGAGACTGGCTTTGAGGGTTTCAAGTCCAGCTTTTTGCCTGCTAAGAGTCGCTAATTGGTTTTCTAGCGCTTGCTTTTGGGAGCTTTCCATAATTTCAGCGTATTGGATGATTGGCTCCCCTTTTTTGACGAGTTGGTTATTGCTCAGATGATTGATGGTGATGGGATTATTACTGGTTGATTGGATAGAAGCAATGATTTTTGTCGGCGTGATTTCCCCTCTTGAGGTGACGGTGACTTCTTTTTTAGCAAAGAGAGAAAAAAGAAGAAGAAAGGCCAATAACAGTACCAAAGGAATCGTTAAGAGTGTCGCAAAATTATGATAGCGCCGTTGATAAAATTCAGCACTTTTGAATAGATTAGGATTCATGAAATTCTCCTTACTTGCTAAATAGATGATGGTAGAAGCCTTGTTTGGACATTAATTCCTGATGCGAACCAGTCTCAAGGACTTTTCCTTGGTCAAGGACGATGACTTGATTCGTTCGCTCAGAAATACTGAGGCGATGAGCGACAAAGATAATGGTTTTGTCTGTCATGGCCATCAGATTATCAATGACTTTTTTCTCAGTCAAGACATCAAGGCCACTGGTTGCTTCATCCAGAATAAGAACAGGAGCTTTAGTCAATAGAGCTCTAGCCAGAGCAATTCGCTGTTTTTGACCACCCGATAAGCCAGCCCCATCTGATAGTTCTGTCTGATAGCCCATAGGCATCTGTTCGATGTCTTGGCGAATTTCAGCGATCTCACAAGCTCTGATAATGTCTTTCTGGCTAGTCATCAGATTAGCACCCAAGGTTAAGTTATCTAAGATAGATCCACTAAAGATATAAGCCTGTTGGGGGAGGTAGTTGATGTGTTGTCGGAGAATCTTTTTATCAACCATCTTAAGGTCATTGTTGTTGATGGTGATTCGTCCCTTGTAAGGCTCAAAGAAGTTGACCATCATCTTGGCCAAGGTCGTTTTTCCTGAGCCACTAATTCCTACTAGGCTGACCTTATCCCCTTGTTTGATGGTTAGATTGATGTCAGACAGGGTGTCACGTCCAAAACCGTATTTATAGGAAAGGTCTTCAAAGCGAATATCGCCAGTCAGAAACGGTGAATCCGTTAAGGTCTGAGTGTTGCTGAACTCAGATTCAACTAAGTAGACTTCATTTAGGCGATTGTTAGCCACCTTAGCTGACTGGAGTTTGGTTTGAAGATTAATAATATTCTCCAAAGGATTGGTAAAGTAAGCTAAAAGGGTGTTGAAGGTAATTAGCTGCCCAACTGAAATACGCCCATTCATGACTAACTGAGCGCCAAACCATAAGATAAAAATGTTTAAAATGAGTTGAGCTCCCTGTTTCAGCGTTCCTTGTAGGATGGTGTATTTATTGAGTTTGAAGGATTTATCCAAGTAATCCACAAACTCGCTATCCATTTTTTGGTAGCGCGTTTCTTCGCTGGTGAGAGACTTTATGGTCTCAATACCATTGATGTCTTCGATGATGGCCGAGCTGACCATTGCGTTACTCTGCATGACATCGTTATTCATCTGCTCAAATGGCTTCATAAAAGCAAAAATGATGAGAATGTAAATGGGAATTGAAACCAGTGAGAGAAGAAAGAGGTTGGTGTTTTGAATTAAAAGCACAGCTCCAACGATGATTAGGATGGAAACATCGAGAAAAAGTGACAAAATCGTAGAGGCTAGCGCATCAATGATCGCATTGGCATCCGTAAACCGAGAGATGACCTCACCAGTCCGCCTTGTCGCAAAGAAGGACATGGGCAGTTCAAAGATGTGGCGAACATAGGAGAGAATCACATCAATACTTAGCCGTTGGCTGAGCACGCTCAGGAGATAATCTCGTGAGAAGCTCATCATCTGCTGGAGGATATAGGTGATGATCAGACCGATGGAGATAATACCTAGCGTTGACGTCATATGATTGGGGATGTATTCATCTAGGATACCTTGGAGATAGTAAGATCCACCAATGTTGATGAGTGTGACCAAGAGGCTGGAAACGATAATATAGAAGATGAGAGCTCTTTGTCTGAAGATCAGAGGTAAAAAACCCGTCAAACCATTTTTCTTATCCTTATGAGGCTTGTAGCTAGGCTCTGGTGCCAGAAAGATAGCGACCCCTGTCCATTCAGAAGCAAACCGTTCCTTGGACATCCTTGTAACTTTGACCGTAGGGTCAGGATCACCAATGATGAGGTAGTCTTTTTTGTTGTGATACACCACATAGTAGTGTTGGAGTTTTTCTTCTTTATTGACGTGAACGATAAAGGGATAAGGCACATCGTCCATATCAAAAAGACTCATATCAGCCTGAATGGCTCTCGTTTCAAATCCGATCTCCTTGGCTGCCTTGATGATACCAAGGGCGGTTGTTCCTTCTTTATTCGTTTTAGCTAGTTCCCTCAAGTGAGCTAGGGAATAGTCAGAACCATAAAACTTGGCAATGGATGCTAAAGCAGCCACCCCACAGTCCCTAGCATCGATTTGAGGAACAAAGGTTCGTTTGTAAGATGTCATTTGTCAAATCCTTTCTTATTTAGTGATAAGACTATTATGACAAAAATAACGAAAAAAATATGTTCAAATCTTAAATGGTACTATAACGTCCTGAATGGTAAAAAAAAAAACAGCCAGGTTCACCTTTTAAATAATTTCTTAACGGTCCCTTTTTTCATTGTAAATAGTTGAAAAATGATGAAAAAATGACCATTCAGGACGTTATAGTACCATTTAGGATTTTTTCGTCCAAAAAATAGAATTAGTGCTATACTAAAAGTGTTCTGTTGCAACGAACAAAAATTATATTTTAAGGAGGTATTCGATATGAATACACAAACCATTTCACAATTTGAACCTTTGGACACTGACTTGCTTGCCGCTGTTGAAGGGGGTAAGAATAATTGGGCAGCTAATGTAACAGGAGTCTTGGCTGCTGGTGGCGCTGGGGCTTCTATAGGTTTTCCAATTTGTGGCATACCTTGTGGTTATATCGGGGCTAAAGCAGGTATTACGTTATGGGCTGGTGTAACAGGTGCAACAGGTGGTTTTTAGGGAGCAAAATAATGAAAAAATATAAAGAACTATTAATAGATGATATGGCAAATATAAACGGTGGTAATGCTGCAGGGAATGCTGTATTAGGTGGTTTATCGGGTTTTAGTGCAGGCATGAAATTTTGTAAAATTCCTCACCCTGTTTTAAAGGGAGTTTGTATTGTTGGCTTTACAGCAGGTAGTGCTTATTTATCCTATAAGGCTAATTAAATGATTTACACCATTTTTATTATCTTATTTTCTGTTATAATTGTTTTTATAACAATTCATGCTATTTATCAAAAAAACTTTAGCCGTCTAACATCTTATTTATTCTTTTTAGTTTTCTATCAACTGTCTTTATCAAAACAAATGATAAATCTTTTATCAATTGTTTCTTTACTAGCCTCTTTAATGGTTTATCTTGATAAAAAAGATTGAAAAAGATTATCTCTTTTTAGATAAGATTGCTGTCATGTAAAGAGTATTCTATATAATTCTTGTTTCTAAAAATATAAATTAAAGAGGAGGTAGTTATCATGAATACACAAACCATTTCACAATTTGAACCTTTGGACACTGACTTGCTTGCCGCTGTTGAAGGGGGTAAGTGCAGTTGGAAAGGTGCTGGTACAGCTACTATTTCTGGTGCAATCGGAGGAGCATTTACTGGAGGTTTTCCGGGTGCCGCTCTAGGAGCAGCTGGTGGTTATCTAGGATATTCTGCTACATGTTGGTGGTAGTCTATTGCTTAGTGTAGTAGCAAGTGAGGTAGGTCTATGAAAGAATTGATTTATAATAAATATTTTTATGCTTTACTTACAGGTATTGGTGGCGGAGTGGTTGCTGGGTTACTCGGAACAGAGTCCTTAATTTTTTATCTAGTTGCTTTAATTTCGGTTAGCATGGTAAATAAAGCTTTAAAAAATAGTGGAGTGTTATGATGATTACAACAACAGAACCGCTTATGGCTCTCTGTTATTGAAGACGGAGCCTCAGCTAAATGTATTTTTGGAACAGCTGCTATATTTTATTTAGCATCTGGATTGCATCCTGCAGCGCTGTAATAAGTTTTTGTTAAACGTATGAAAAAAAATTCTCTATTTATTTTTTTGATATTAGCAAATGGAATATCTCTAATATGTCAATCGGATAATATTTTGGAATTTGGTATTTTTTCAATTTGTTCATTGGTTATAATGAAGAGTTGCTTATTCCAAAAGAAATAGGTTGTAATTGATTTTCTTAGGACACCAGCATGTTAGTTGGTGTCCTTTTTTCTATGGTAAACTCTCAACTCCACTCAAATGAGCTAGGAAAAGTCAGAACCCTAAAACTTGGCAATGGATGCTAAAGCAGCCCAGGTTCACCTTTTAAATAATTTCTGAATAGTCCCTTTTTCCATTGTAAACAGTTGAAAAATGACCATTCAGGATGTTATAGCTACCATTTAGGATTTTTTCGTCCAAAAAATAGAATTAGTGCTATACTAGACTTGTCCAGGTTGCAATCAGACAAAATATAAAACCTATATCATAAAGGAGATATTCATCATGAATACAAAAACAATGGAACAATTCAATGTGCTTAGTGCTGATACTCTTTCAATTGTTGATGGGGGAAGTAACGTTGGAGTTGGAGAATTTTTTCAAGCTCTAGGTGTATGTACTGTTTCAGGGGCTGCGCTGGGCAGTGTAGTTCCTCTAGTAGGGATTATCGGGGGAGCTATTTTAGGAGCACAATATTGCACCGGATTATGGGCAATTATTAGAACCCACTAATTTTTCGTGTTTAGATCAATACGTAGAATGTGAAAGGTGATGTTTATGGATAAAAAACTGCTCTTACCCATAGTGGTCTCTACGCTACTCACAAGTATTTTAGGAGTGCTACTGCACCGGCCATATTCAGAATTAATTATGTTGTTTATATATAATTGCTTATTTGAGTTATCAGCTTTTTGGCTAATCAATAAGAATTTTAAAAGCAAATGGAACTATCTAGACATTATCAATCGTATCAAGAGATATTTAGCTCGCACTGCATGGTTTCAATTGCTTATGCTTATCTATCTCATGTTGAGGAGCTATAATGGACTAGAGAATGGACTATTATTTTTCTACAGTCATGTGTTTATTATGTTCTATACTATGGGATATATCTTGTGTGTAAGTGATATTGAATTAAAAGAAAGAGGAGAAGAAAAATGACAAACGTAGTAACTAATTTGCCAATGTTATCAGAAGAGATGTTGACAGACATTCAAGGTGGTGGCAAGAACGGTGCGGATTTATTTTTGGCTGGAGTTGGAGGGGCTGTGGAAGGCGTAGCATTATGTCTTCAAGCAGTACCATTTCCAACGCCTCAAATTTACGCCGTTTGTGCTGCTGGAGGTGCAGTAGCTGCAATTATTTGGCCTCGCTAAAAACAAATAGGCTGATAAGAGTTCAGGTAGTTTTACCTGTTCTCTTATTCTTAAAGGAGAAGAACATGTATCGGTTACTTTTTTTTACAGATTCCAAAGTTTTAGATAAGCTTGCTCCGTATGTATTAGTTTTTAGTTCAGATAAAGTGGAATATAATGCATTGCTTATAACGATAATCTTAGTAGTAATATTCAGTATATGTTCATCGTTGCTATCATTTATCACCTTGGTTCTTGGTTCATTCTATATATTGTTTACATCTATTTTAAGATTATATTTTTTAAATAGGTTATTAATAAAAAAAGAATTGGGAAATTAGATGTTTGAATGCCAATACTTTCCCCATTTAGGAAAGTTAAATGACCGTTCAGGAAATGAAGCACTTATTTCTTGAGAAAGTGCTATACTAAAAGTGTTCTGTTGCAACGAACAAAAATTATATTTTAAGGAGGTATTCGATATGAATACACAAACCATTTCACAATTTGAACTGTTGGACACCGAATTACTTGCCGCTGTTGAAGGGGGGGGGGTACTCTGGTAAGCATTGTCTTAAAGACATGGGAGGATATATGTTAGCAGGGGTTGGAGGAGGAGCTCTTTGGGGAGCTCCAGCAGGAGGTATTGGTGCACTTCCAGGTGCTTTTGTTGGTGCACATGTTGGTGCAATTGGAGGAGGTTTTGCATGTATTGGTGGAATGATTGGCAATAAATTCAAATAAGAAAGGAGTGAAGTTATGAAACAGTACGAAGATTTTCAGATGCTACACGAGTTTGACTTGGTAAGTGTAAATGGCGGCAAAATTAATTGGGGGTCTGTCGCAGGAAATTGTGTAGGTGGAGCAATAGTTACAGGTGCTTTCTCAGGCCCATTCTATTTACTTGGCGCAGGAATAGGATGTGCTGTTGGATCAGGACAAGCTATTATTAATGGATTATAGATTATTATTACTTGTAACTTTATTTTTAGTTTTACTTATACTATTGATAATTGGTATTGTAAAAAAAGAAGAAGTACTGATGAGAATTTCTATAATTTTGTTTATCCTGCTTTTTATAAGAACAATCTTAAACTGTATTTTTCATTGAAAAATTGTAATTTTTATGAAGTATTACGACGAGGCTTGTAGAGGGCACTCGGTAAGTTCATTTTAAGACAATAGATGAAATGTTATTGTTCTTAATTTTAGGGCATACAAACCATTCAATACCAAGTTATCCAATCAAGCGCAATAAATGATTGATCTTACCAAGCTAATCTAACTTAAACTGTCTGAGCATGCTCAAACAGTTTTTTATTATGGCGCACTATGCAATAGAAGCCAAGGTAGCTACTCCAAAATCTCTAGCATCGATTTGAGGAACAAAGGTTCGTTTGTAAGATGTCATTGGAAAAATCCTTTCTTATTTAGTGATAAGACTATTATGACAAAAATAACGAAAAAAATACGTTCAAATCTTAAATGATCATCGAAACGTCCTGAATGGTAAAAAAATCCCAGGTTCACCTTTTAAGTAATTTCTGAACGGTCTATTTTTCATTGTAAACAGTTGAAAAATGACCATTCAGGATGTTATAGCTACCATTTAGGATTTTTTCGTCCAAAAAATAGAATTAGTGCTATACTAAAAGTGTTCTGTTGTAACGAACAAAAATTATATTTTAAGGAGGTATTCATCATGAATACACAAACAATGGAACAATTCAATGTGCTTAGTGCTGATGCTCTTGCAACTGTTCAAGGTGGTGAGGGAGGATGGTTTCTCCCATTGTTACCAACTTATAATCAAATTTTATCTAGTATTTGCGGTCTTGCAGATGGGTTGAAAGGTAGAAAGCATAAAGGAAGTTGCTAGAAAGTAGCTAGCTGCAAGTAATAGATAGGGAAAGCAAAATGAGATTACTAAAACTATGTGGTTTGATTGTGTTAACAATCTTCTTAAGCTTAGTGGTACAAATTCCAATTTATTTAGGGATTGGTATGTTTCAAGGGAGTGTTGTTCTTAAAATAACGATTTTGTTAATAGCTTTCTTGCTGTTATTGGGATGCTTATCACTGGTCAAAGTCAAGTGTTTTCCTAATATCCCTGTTAAAAAATATCTCTCTTTGAGAACGACTGTAGGTTGGACGCTATTATCATTCTTGTTAATTATTGGGATTAAATCGATATTGATAGGTTTTGGCTTGGATTTGGCTTCTGCTAACAATGACGATATCGTGCAACAATTCAATTCACCCAATATGTTGGTTATGCTAGTGGCTCTTCATTTCACAGGTCCAATTCTTGAAGAAGTTGTCTTTAGGGGGATTTTTCAAGAGAGTCTTATGAGATCATACCCAACTCAAAAATACCTTCCAATCTTTCTCTCATCATTTCTTTTTGCTTATGCCCATACCTATGTACTATCTGCTAATTTACTGGATTATTTTATAAGCGGCCTTCTTTTTAGTATCTTATATTGTCAACAAAGACAATTACGAGATAGTATATTTGCTCATGTTTTAACAAATTCACTCATCACTGTGTCATCTATTATGGCAGGACTACTGCTGAAATAATTTTAATAACGGAGAAAAACAATGAAAACTAAACATTTTAAAACTTTGACGACATCTGACTTGCAATACATCAATGGCGGTGACAATGAATCATATGATTTTTGATACAGAATCGGGAAAAATACTCGTAAAGGCATCAATGCAGTAGGTAAAGCTATCTGTGGAGTTGCCCCTTGGTGCTAATAAATATGAATTACCTTTTAAATTAAGAAAAAAGGAGGTATTCATCATGAATACAAAAACAATGAAACAATTCAATACTCTGAATTATGCTGAACTTGCTGCTGTCGAAGGGTGATGGGGTTATCGTTGGAGATGTAATAATGGTAAAACAAGTGCATGGCACATGTTTAGAGATAAAGCTCAGAGCAACGCAAATAATTATATGCTCCGAAACCTAGGAACTATTTGCACTGTTGATTATGCTTAAGATATGAAATAGTTACACTGGCGTTTTATTCAAAAATGTCAGTGTAATTATTTCTGAAGCGAGGAGATTTCTAATGCTATTGGAATTGAAGCAATTAAATAAAACTTACGGAACAAATAACGTTCTTAATCAGATTTCTGCTAAGTTTACCTCTGGTCTCTAAGGGCTTCTGGGGGCAAACGGGACGGGCAAGACCACCCTGCTCAATCTGATTAGCCACTTTACCCGCCCTGATGAGGGACAGATTTTGCTGGATGGCCACGCCCAGTCGGCTGATTTCTACCAGCACATCGGCTTTCTGCCCCAGCATTTCAGCTATTACGGCAACTTTACAGGCATGGACTTTCTGCTCTACATGGCAACCTTAAAAGGGATGTCCAAAAAACAGGCCAAGAAAGAGGCTGACCACCTGCTTCGGCTGGTGGGCCTGCACGATGTTCGTCGCAAGCGGATTGCAGCCTACTCTGGAGGCATGAAGCAGCGGCTAGGCATCGCTCAAGCCCTGCTCAATGACCCGAAAATCCTGATTTTGGACGAGCCGACAGTAGGCCTGGACCCCAAGGAGCGGGTCAAGTTCCGCAACATCATCAGCGACCTGTCCGCTCGCAAGATTATCCTCCTGTCCACCCACATTGTCTCCTGTCTCCGACGTGGAGGCCATCGCCAAGGAGATTATCATTTTGAAAAATGGGCAATTTCTTCAGCAGGGCAGTAGCCAAGAGCTGCTTGAGACCATGCTCGGTAAGGTCTGGGAGTTTCCCGTGCCTGATGGTTCACACCTGCCAAGCAGTGAGAACCTTGCCGTGGTCAATGAAAAAGTGACCTCATCTGGCCGAGTGTTCCGTGTGGTCACCAATCATCGCCCAAGCCAGCAAGCTCAACCTGTTAAGCCGAGTTTGGAAGACCTCTACATTTACCACTTTAGAGAGGAGCAAGTCTCATGAGAACCATCTTATTCTTTGAATTGACCAAATTACTCCGTAAAAAATCAGCTCTAGGAGCAGTAACGGTTGCCCTACTAGCCTTGTTCGGCTTGTTTTATACTAATTTTTTTGTCGGTCAGATTAGTGGGTATTCTTCTGACAAAGTTAATGGCAAAGCAGCTGTTGCCATTAATCGGCAGATTGCTGAAGAACACACAGGCTACTTATCAGATGATTTGATGAGTCGCATTCTCAATGACTACGCTAAAAACCAGCCTGATCTCAAGAAAAAAGGGGTTTACAACGTGGTCTCTCATTACGCTATTAGTGAGTTAATCCCTGATTCTAATGAGATGTTGATTACTATTAACCAGACCGATGAGGTGCTCCAGTTCGACAACATTAAACTGAAATCTCAGGAGCAGTTAGGTTCTCATTTTCCACTTGAGGAGTTGAAACTAGGGAATTTCGCCCCTTGGAACCAACTTTTTCTGGTTAGTAATAGTGTCTATATTCTCATTTTGCTCCTGTCTGTTTACCTGTCAGCTCCCTTGTTTTCTGGTGATTTTAGTAAGAAAATGAATCCGATTCTCTTGACGACCAAGTATGGCCGTAATAAACTAACGGTGGCCAAGTTGACAGCCAGTTTACTGATTAGCACTAGCTTGTTTGTGGTTTTTAACGCCATCATTTTAGCAGTCTTCGCCTGGTACTTTGGTTTTAGCGGTTGGGACACCAGTATTCAGCTTAACCTTTACTGGATTGATCCATTTGTCAACATTATGGCCTTTCCAGAGAAGTTGACACTCCTGTCAACCTTTGTCAACTTGCTTGTCTTTCAGTTTATCGGTCTGGTCTTTATCACGGCAGTTAATGCCCTTATTTCCAGTAAAACCAAGTCTCCCTTGACCATCTTTGCTGTGTCCGCTGGTTCTATTTTTGTACCTAGTTTCCTTTTGCAAGTTTTCCAAGGCGGTCTTATCCACAAACTGCTGACCATCGTCTCTGTGTCAACGTCAAATACCGCAGGTCTGATGTTACAACTATCTAATCAGGGACCACAAGGCTTTTTCTTGGATAATTTTTGGGTAAATGGTGGCCTGATAATTGGATTTAGACTACTTATTGTTGGGTTGTTTTTATATTGTACATATAAGATAATCACGAAAGTGCAGCGCTAATGATGAGAATAAATTATTCATAGAAGGAACCTTTTGACAACAAGCCAAGTCAAAAGGTTTTATTTTTTGTAAAGAGATTTCTAGTTATGATTTATAATTTCAGTTTATTTGAACTTTTCCGGTGTTTTATGAGGTAGACTGAAAAGTAAAATATTTTTTCGACTTGCTTAAAAAAAATAACACCTGAGCACTCACTTTACCTTCTTATAATGGTCAAAGTTTCCCATTCAGGACGTTTCGATGACCATTCAGGAAATGAAGCACTTATTTTTTGAGAAAGTGCTATACTAGAATTGTTCTGTAGTAAGGAACAAGTAATCATCATTTAAGGAGGTATTTGATATGAGTGCAAATGTCATCGAAAAATTTGCGGTAATGAATAGCAGGAAGCACTCAACAGTAGAGGGAGAAAGTGACGTTGGAGCTATTTTAGGAGCACAATATTGTACCGTAACATGGGCGATTGTTAGAATCCACTGATTCTTTAATAGTTAGATTAAGACGTAGAATGTGAAGGGTAACCTCTATGGCTAAAAAGCTACTATTGCCCATAGTGATCTCTACACTCCTTATCAGCATTTTAGGAGTACTACTAAACCGCCCTTATTCAGAATTAACACTGCTTATTTGAGATATCTGTTTTTTGGCTAATCACTAAAACTCTTAAAAGCAAACGGACTTATTTAGACATTATCAATCGATTCAAGAGCTATTTAGCTCACACTGTATGGCTGCAATTGTTGATGTTTGTCTATCTCACGTTGAGGATATGTAATGGGCTATATCTTATGTGTAAGCGATATTGAATTAACAGAAAGAGGTAAAAAATGAGGAAAGTAGTAACTAAGTTACCAATGTTATCAGAAGAGATGTTGACAGACATTCAAGGTGGTGGCAAGAACGGTGCGGATTTATTTTTGAATGGCTATGGGACAACATGTTGGAGGTAGGTCTATGGATATAAAATCATTTTTAATGGGGTTGATTATAGGATTGATACTCCCGCTTTTCGATCGAAAAATAGTAAAAAAATGTAAGTTATCAAAAGAAGATTAACTAAAAAAAACCGTCAAATATAATGATTATTTTGCAGCAGTATATCAAAGAGGATCACTTGTTAGGAAGGTACTTATAATGAACACATAGTTATAAACTTGAAGAAAAAGTCATAATTTGGGCATATTAAAAAAGTTGGTTTAATGCGAAAATAGAGCGTTCGATTTGTGGTATCCTTATCGCTTAGAGAGAAGGATGAAGAGACAGCCTACATCTTTCCTATTAGCTTCGATGGCTCTGGTTTCAACAACCATTTCTTTGGCTACTTCCCTCAAATGGGCTAGAAAATACCCATCTATCTCAAACAAACCATACAACTGCGATTAATCTTGTACGTCTTAGGCTGGTTTTCTGGCTAGCTTTAGGATTTTCAAGCATTAGTCACTTCAGAACGAAACAGGAGGATTACATAATGAAACGTTTTAAAAAAATACTTAAATTTATTGGTCTGGTATTACTGGTGTTAACCCTTAATCTCTTTCCGATGGCATTGATTGCAGCTCAAGACAAAACGCCAGCGCCGATGCAATGGCTTGCTGGCCTTGGTTATTTACTGATTGCTAGTGCCATAGTGGTTATGGTTTGGAAAAAATATAAGAGCAAAGATCAGATCACTAAATTACCATTTACCTGGAAAGATTTTGGGATTGCTTTCCTCTTTTATCTTGCCACTCGCCTGATCGCTATTGCAGGAACTTTTTTAATCCAAATCATCACGGGTAATGCCATGTCAGCTAACGATGCAGCTTTAATGGCTACTAATGAGCAACTTAGCCAGATGTTTCCCTTATATTTTATTGCTTTTCATGTCGCTATCGGTGTCTTTGCCCCGATTATGGAGGAACTTGTGTTTAGAGGCTTTTTTAGTCGCTATTTCTTTCAAAGCCATTCTAAAAAGGTGACATGGCTAGTGAGTACTTCCATTTTTGCTTTGCTACATATCACTTATCCAATCGAATTTCTGATGTATTTTGCCCTAGGAACGATTTTTTACTTGGCATATGCTCGTCGTGAAAACCTTGTTGACTCGATTGTTGTCCATCTTCTGAATAATGGCTTATTAGTTCTTATATCTGTTGTTAATTATCTGATCTTGATTTTTGGTTAACAATAGCATGATAAAAGACATCAAGACCAGCGATTGTATTTTTTCCTGATAGAAGAAACCAATGACGGTAAAATCCAAAAAATCGTGTTATAATGAAAGGTAGTGATTTCAATCTGATATCAGATTTCTAAATATGATAGTTGAAAACCCTTATACGAAAGGATTTTACACAAATGGCAATTATTCAATGGTTGAATGGGAGCTATGATATTTATCACCGAAAATCGGACTTATTATTTTATGAATAATGACTGCAAAACCCTTGAACTATAAGGGTTTTTACTTTCTATCAAAATTATTTGATTTAGTAACTGGTATTTGATAATTGAGCAATAATAAGCAATAGTAAGTAAAATTTGGTGACTTTTTTGGTGACTCAAAATCAGTAATTTTTGAAGTATTATTTGGATATTGAGAATATATTATTGCTTAGGGAAGAACAGTTTAGAGTGTTCTTGCCTTTTTATTTTACAAGGAGGAAAATCGTGGAACTTATAGAATCAACTCGACTTGGTGTCGTTGGCTACCTTATGCTTACTATGGGAGTAACACCACATACAGCGAAAGAAATCCTGAAAGAATTAGAAACAAGTGGTCTGGTTAATATCACCGCAAGAGGTCAACTTGAAATCAAAGTATTGGAGGACAATCATGAAACGCATTACCGCTAATCAGTATCAGACCTCAGAGCGTTATTACAAGCTCCCAAAACTCTTGTTTGAGAGCGAGCGCTACAAGGACATGAAGTTGGAAGTCAAAGTAGCTTACGCCGTCTTAAAAGATCGCTTAGAATTGTCATTGAGTAGGGGCTGGATAGATGAGCAGGGCTTTATCTACTTGATTTACTCTAACTCAAAATTGATGGCACTTTTAGGCTGTTCAAAGTCAAAACTCTTGGCTATTAAGAAATCACTGCGAGACTTTGGACTTATTGAAGAAGTCCAACAGTCATCAAGTGAAAAAGGACGGCTCGCAAACAAGATTTATCTTGGTGAGTTGGAACATGAACCGACCCCCGTGTCAAATTCAGACGGGGGTGGTGTTAAAAAAAAAACACGGGGCCAGTCTCAAAATCAGACGGGCCCCGTCTCAATTTCAGCCACTAGTGAGACTGAATATAGTGAGACTGAAATTCTTTCTGAGGACGAGGAGGAGAGGGTCCTGACACGGAAAGTTGAAAAAACGACAGTCTATGACAAAGAGTATATCTGGGGCCTGGTTTACGA
Organism: Streptococcus pluranimalium; assembly: GCF_047785705.1. Classification (GTDB taxonomy): domain Bacteria; phylum Bacillota; class Bacilli; order Lactobacillales; family Streptococcaceae; genus Streptococcus; species Streptococcus pluranimalium_A. The sequence goes on along the minus strand of NZ_JBLOJV010000009.1, from coordinate 3,353 downwards.
CCAGCTTATTCGAGAGGGGTTCACACAGGGGGCGGCAGAGTTTGCCATGAGGCATTTTGATAATCGCTACCAGTATGCTCTGGAGAATATGCGATTTGCTAGAACGGCCGAAGTCATCGCAGACTATGTCTTTAATGGGATTCTGGCAGAGTGGAATAAGGAACGCCGCTTGGCAGGATGAAAGAAGGTGAGAACCATGTGGTGGAAACTTGCACTAGGCATTTTTATTGTGTGAATCATCAGTCTGGTGGTTGAGATTATCAATGCTCCAGAGATGGAGGACCATATCTAACAAAGGCTTTACGGGAAGTAAGGTCTTTTTTGATACCCGAAAGGAGAAACAGATGAACTTTTTTGATTGCTTTGCAGGGATTGGAGGCTTTCGCTTAGGGATGGAAAGTCAAGGCCATACCTGCATTGGTTTTTGCGAAATAGATAAATTCGCTAGACGGTCTTATCAGGCCATTCACGACACAGAAGGAGAATTAGAATACCATGACATTACCCAAATCACCGACGACCAACTCAGGCAGCTCCGAGGACAAGTGGATGTCCTCTGTGGGGGCTTTCCTTGCCAAGCCTTTTCTCTCGCAGGCAGACGACTGGGACGACTGGGATTTGAAGACACTAGAGGCACTCTCTTTTTTGAGCTTGCTCGATGTGCCAAGGAAATCCAACCACCTTATCTATTTTTTGAGAACGTCAAGGGGTTACTCAGTCACGACCAGGGACGGATATTCGCCACAATCCTCACTACGCTTTATGAATTGGGGTATCATGTCGAGTGGCAGGTGCTTAACAGTAAAGATTTCGGCCTACAAGGTACTCTTCCAGTTGGTCTAAAGGGAGTTTGCGAGGGCTCCTAGAACGTGGTTTACGATTCAAATGCCCCTCTTTTTCCAACTGTTTCTCCCAAAGGTGTAACGTATTTGTACTGATTCCAAATAAAGCACATGCTTCTTTCTTAGTATGCCCTGATTGGACGTCGTTAATAACACGTTTTCTAAAATCAATTCCGTAAGCCATAACTCTAGTATAATATATACTAATTAAAAACTAAAGTACTATATAACCTTGGCCGTTGATAACGATGAAGCAGGACGGGAGTTTGTGGCTAACATTAAGGAGCAGAGTTTTCCCGTACAACTTGATTTACCACCCCTTATTTCAGGTCAGGACAAGGCGGATTGGAACGATGTTTTGGTCAGGCAAGGCAAAGAGCCGGAACTGGAAGACATGATTGCCCAGGTCAAGGCAGAGTTGCCAAACGGGCCCGTACTTGTCCGCTCTGCCATGAGCTTAGACCTGTGATGAAAAAATCAAGAAGGCTTTGATAAGCTAGAAAAAATAGATGAAGGAGGAAACGCTATGAGTATGAGCCAGGTGGCTCGCTTAGAGGATAAGGTGGCTAAACAGACTGAACGGGTCATAAAGGAGCAGAATCGTTTAGATGAGCTCCAACAACAGCTCCAGGAAGCCATGTTTAGTAGTTTTATGGCTAGGCAAGCTCACAGTCAGTTGAGCTTTGACCAGGCCTTAGATAAGGCATTTGGGTCCTTATCCCAAGGTGATAGACCCCGTCAGAAAAATAATGAAGAAGTGAGGATAGACCATGACTAAGACAGAAGAATGGGCTTTTGATGGCCAGTTAGAGGCAACAGAGACACCAACAACTAGCCCAGCAGAAGAACGAGCTAAGATTGCAGCACTATTTGGTAAACCAGCTCCAGAGCAGAAAGCCAGTGAGTCAATTGATTACGCAGCAGCCTTTGCGGCTCATAAGGGGAAACAAGCCCCAGAGCTAAAAGCCCAGGAGCAAGTGAAACTAGAACAGGAAACTCCGTCGCAGACGATTCAGAAGATGATATTACAGCCTCTTACAAGGCCCATCTTACTCAGCTATTGAGTGGCCATCAGTTGGAGCTGGAGAACTACCAAGAGCAACTGGAGCAGATTCAGCAACAGGTGTCTCAAAAGGAAACAACCGTGAAAACCATCAAGGCTATTCTTATGGCCATTGATAGTCTTAACTAGGAAACAGTCCCTTGTGGGCTGTTTTTCAATGAGAAGGAGCAAAGCAAATGTTTAGAAAACTATTCGGAAAGGAAGCAACTGGTCGGCCCTCCAGTGATCGATTCAAGTCTCTGATTCACACCCTATCAGCCATGACTGAGGAAGAGTTGGTAAAGGTGGAGAGACTACTTGACCTGGTCTTTGATAGCAAGGGAGGCGCTTTCGCTCAGACAGACCATCTGATACCAGAGACGATACAGCCCCCTGAATTTAGTCTTGATGAACAGATTGAAGAAGCCAGAGCACAACTGAAAACAGATGAGCTAGAGAAAAAAATAGAGCAGTTTAGGAAGCATAAAAAATCAGAGCGATTATGAGTTTATGGTATTGAGGGGATTGTGATGGATTAGGATTTCTTGTTGTTTTGCCGAAGAAACATGAGTGTAAATCTGAGTTACTGCAATTGAACTGTGCCCGAGAAGTTGTTGAATGTAGCGAATATCAACATTATCATCTAGCAACATGGTTGCGAAACTGTGTCTGAACATGTGTGGAGTAATGATTTTAGAGAATTTCAATGTTGTGGAAATAGTTCTTAATAGTCGTCGGACGGTTTGTTCTTTAAGGTATTCGTCATGATTTTTGCCTGGGAATAAGTAAGTCGTTTGATGGGGGAAATCAGTTGCGAGATAATCTAATAATAACTGAAAGGTTCTCTCATGACCAATATAGAGTAAACGTTCCTTATTGCCTTTTCCGATTACCTGAATCGTCCTTGAGTTGAAATTAAGTTGTTCTCGCTTTAATTGGCAAAGTTCCGAAATGCGTAATCCGGTTGCGAGCAGAAGCAGGCAGATTAATAAGTTTCGACAGGATCTCTTTTTAGCATAGTTTGTTTTTGCTTGAGCTAGCTGATGCTCTAAATAGTGATACAGTTGTTTCAATTCATGAGAAGGTATTGTTTTTGGCAATCTTTTCTCAGATCGAAATTGATACTTGAATCTTAATAAAGGATTTTCAGAACAAAGATTTTGTTCTTCCAAGTACTGATAAAATGATTTAAGACTAGCAATCTTTCGTTTAAGAGTGCTAGTCTTTTTTGTGTTTAATATTAAATTATTTAGATAGTCTGTCACATCGGAGAAGTCAGAATTTAAAAATTGCTGGAGGTCTGTATTATATGCCCGTAAAGTATGTTTGCTGAGGCGTTTATAATATTGGCAATGATGTAGATAAGCTTCTAAATGGTTCATAGTTAACTCCCTATTTGAAATGATAACAGACCTATTATAGTCCAGATTATTTAAAAAGTATACTGATAATAAATAGTTATCGGGAGG
>NZ_JBLOJV010000089.1:0-1148 GCF_047785705.1 Streptococcus pluranimalium | reverse complement strand
TCTTTAATGCAAAAAGCAACGGCATCAAAACCGTTGCTTTTTTGGTTGTGTGAGAAGGACTTTTGTCTCAGACTCGGTGTTAGCTTTTCAACCCACTACAGTTGACAAAGAGCCGTATATATGGGGTATTTTAATATATTGTATATCACTTAATAAGAAACCAAGTACTTATAATCTTGATTTAAATCTACAGATTATACAATTATTCTTTATTTCTTTTCTTATTAACGACTGTTAAACCCAATGTACCAGATGCTAATGTCATCCAAATTGATAGCATAGTAAATGGAAGTTGCTCATGAGAACCGGTTTCAGGAAGGCGTTTATTGATAACTGCATTTGAGACTGTCTCTTGATTCACAATAGATTTCGGATTACTCAAGACAGTTGAAACAGTAGATAAGGGAATAAAGGAGTCTTTATCAGCAATTTTACCAAGTGGGCTAGATTCTGGAGTTGCTATTGGTGTTCTGCTTGTGTTTCTATCTGACGTTATGCCTGCGCTTCCTTTCAAACTGCTGGCAGCATTGCCATTTGAGCCTACCGAATCGGTTTCGCCTCTTGGGTCTTGGTGATCTGTGTCACCTTTTGGTCCCTGCGCCCCGGTGTCTCCTTTCGGGCCTTGCGCCCCGGTGTCTCCTTTTGGGCCTTGCGCTCCGGTGTCTCCTTTTGGTCCTTGCGCTCCGGTGTCTCCTTTTGGTCCTTGCGCTCCGGTGTCTCCTTTTGGTCCTTGCGCTCCGGTGTCTCCTTTTGGTCCTTGCGCTCCAGTAGCACCTGCTTTTCCGTCACGAATGATTTCGCTTGTAATGATGTCATCAATACCTGGTGTAAATTTACCATCACGATTTACATCGTAATAGAACGTTACAATGGTTAATTTACTTTGTTCAATACGTAATGTATCCACGCCAACTGGTAGTGCATCTTGACCTGGTTTCCCATTTTGTACGGTAATGGTACTAATGGTTGGTTCATTTGAATCTTGCACATCATTTTGGTTGTCGTCGTAATAGAAATGAACGATAGTTTGATTTCCTTCTTTTACAACATTTAACTTTGGTGTTTTACCATCTTGGCCTACTGGGCCTGTGTCTCCGCGGTCGCCTTTTGCCCCGTCTTGACCGGCTGGACCTTGTTCGCCTGGCTCA
>NZ_JBLOJV010000088.1:0-1192 GCF_047785705.1 Streptococcus pluranimalium | reverse complement strand
GATAGCACTAAAAATCTGTGGCGATGACCTATGAAAAGCTCGGAGTTTATCCAGCTTCTTCTAAATTTTGGTCTCTATTAATAAGAAGAAGAAGTAATATAAATTTTTAGAAATTCAGATAAAGATACCTCATCATTGTTTTTTGAAATCAATTCTTGGTATACTTCTTTCCCTCTTTCTATTTTTTTCGAATAATTATACAACGACATGTAGCCCCGTAGTAAACTAATTTCGGATAAAATTTTTTCTTCTCCAAAATATAAATCAGCTACCTCTGAATTTAATAATAACGAAACTTTATCTTCTTTAATCTCGTTTAAACTATAACTATCTATTTTTAAACTCCTTGCTAAAACACGTTCAACAGCTTCAAAATTATTATTTTGAAGCAATAACTTTAATTGTTGCTGAACAGTTATATCAATGGTTCTATTAAAAAAATTATCAACCACTGCACAAAACATTATTTCTGCTTTTGTCTTAGAGTGGCTACTATAAACTTCTTTTCGATCCTGGCGGTGACATTCCTCAATTATAAAACGATGTAATTTCTTATCACAATACCAGACAATCGTATTTTCAATATCACCTTTAAAGGCCATTAATTGATTATTTACGACACATGTCTGAACATCTATAGTCTCTAAAAATTTAAAAATCAGTTTTTCTACCATGCTAATCACCTCCTAATATATTTGTTACATCCTCAATAACAAAATCGTCAATTAACTGCTGTACTTTAACTTTATTTCCAGATGAGTCATACTTCACAAATTGAACGGCACCTCCTGGTTGCTCAAACCAAGGTGCTGCTATCCCAGTTGTCATTTCAAAATCTTCCATCAATTTATAATAATAGACAGGTGATTTTTCGCTATGGGGAGCTAAAGATCTCGATTCAAATGAATCTAACGTATTACCTAGAAATTCACCACTTGGATAACCAATTCTTTTAAAAATTGTACCTTTCGGGATCATTTTTTTAGAAATAGTACCTTCTAAAAATCCATCTCCATCTAGCCAATGTATTGCACCTGTAGATTGATTATAATATTTAGGATTATCATACATCGATTTGTACTTATTATACAAATCAGCACTAGGTGGATAATCCCAATTTGATAATTTTACTTTATCAGTGCCAGACAATCTACCGCTATTATAGGCAAAATCTAAATCATCAATTTGGGAG
>NZ_JBLOJV010000087.1:0-1223 GCF_047785705.1 Streptococcus pluranimalium | reverse complement strand
CCTTTAACGTTATGTGTAGAGAATAATTCCCCTTTATAATAGGCATACATACTAGTTCTCCTTATTTTTGTAACCAAATTTTAAACTCACCATCATAAACATATTGTTTGATAATATCGCCTGATTGACTAGCATAAATAGTAATCGTATCTCCGTTCTAGTAGTGATACTTGATATTCTCATGAATTTCAAACTCAGGCAACACAATATTCTCAGACCCAGTAAACCCTCGCCCTGTAAAAGGGTATTCGTCAACTTTAGGATCTGATAAGGGAATATCTAGGCGTGCTTTATGATCCAAATCAAAATTGATTTTAGCATAAGTTTCATCAAGATCTGGATGATAAGGTGTGTTATGATAATCAAGTCGATTACCCTCAAAAACCTCGTCCAATGTTTTTAGACTACTTGAATGTAAATCAATGGAAACAAAACCCGAGAACGTATCATATTTACTTCCTGGTTTTACAATCCCCTCCACATAACTTCTAAGTTGCTCTCTAGCATAGTCACTTTATTGCATATCTAGATAACTTATTTAAAAAATATTCGCATGCAAGAGCTTCCGTTTCAAACAATTTGACTCCAACTTTCCTTCCATGTTCACTATAATAAACTTCCCACTCTTGTTCACTATTTTGTACCAAGCATAACACTTCATTTGGTAATCCGCCTCGCAGGATAGAATATAATTGTTCTGGAACTCCTAAAGAAATTAATGCTTGCTTTAATTCTAGTATTGTCATGGTGAAATTCTCCTTAATATTTTTTGATCTAAAAGTTCATCTACTGTGTCAGGAAGCATATATTGCATGCCTCCACCAGGCTCATCAAACCAGGGAGCAATTTCTCCTCCTTTTACGGTGAGAGGTTCTAAAACTTCAAATACACTATACGGACGAGAATCTGTCCCAGGTGCAACAGCTCGTTGTGCATACGGTGTTCCTTCAGGAGAAGTAAATGTACCGTAGTCACTACCAAATCTATCAATACGAGTACTCGGCTTCAAAATCATATCCTTAGGAATAGATGCAAAACCGTCTCCATCTGGCCAATGTATTGCACCTGTAGATTGATTATAATATTTAGGATTATCATACACCGATTTGTACTTATTATACAAATCAGCACTAGGTGGATAATCCCAATTGGATAATTTAACTTTATCAGTGCCAGACAATCTACCGCTATTATAGGCAAAATCTAAATCATCAATTTGGGAG
>NZ_JBLOJV010000086.1:0-1266 GCF_047785705.1 Streptococcus pluranimalium | reverse complement strand
AGCTTACTTTCTAAATTAGGACTTGATGTCAGACCAACCTTTTTCTTTCAAATACTTATCAGGAATGCGACATTCAATCTCTGCCATAATCTCTCGTAAGTAACTATCCCAATCCTCAATTTCACTATAAGCGTACTTATGTTTAGAAAGAGAAATACCAAATTGGTCATTTAACACAATTGAGAAACCCATTAAACCTAACTCATAACTAAACTGAATACCAAAATAGTCATATGCAATAAATTTCAATTTAAAAGAACGATGATTAGCATCTTCTATGATATCATAAACCACAATAGTGTCTACTTTATCATCAAAAACTACTCTGATTTTTTTCCTTATTTCTCTAGCCAATTCCAACATATTATTTATCTGCATACCAATATCCTCCTATGTAATCAAGATCCCTATAACCATGTTTTTCTTTCAAATATGTCCATTCCCAGTCAATTGCTTGCCCCTCATATTGTGGAAGTGTCGGATCATGTGAAAATCGAATCTTCTTTCCTTCCATGACCGCATCATCTAAAGCAGGGATGTTAAAATATTTAAACATTTCTTTTCCTTGGGTATCTAAACCATACTCTACAGTAATTTTATCCCATTCATCTCCTAAGCTAAAGTAGGTCGTATTTTCCGCTTTTACAATATACGAATCTGGACCTGGTATTTTCCAATCCTTAGTTCCATCAGGAAGAATTGTTGGACGATATTTTCCTAATGTCATTTCATCCGAATTGGGATTGTGAATACTCCTTATTCTGATATCATCGTAAACTGCACTTGGAATCTTGCCTTTAGTCAAAAAGTAGGCAGATAAATCAGAGTAATCAAGCACACCATCTATGACCATTGCTCCTATTGTCGAACTACTTTTTACCCAACCATAATGTTTGGCAACAAGTTTTTCACCTTCTGTCGCTGGTTTGCCTGTAAATGGATTTAACCCCGTTTCATTGATATGAGCGTTCAGCTTCTCCATAAACTGTGGGTCACGCTAGTCAATAGGTTCTTTCGCCATTAACTGCTCAAAGCGATAATATAAATAATCTATGCGTGCTTTTTCTTCTTTATTTGCAAAAGCATAACCCAGTTCTAGGCCTTTTCTCGGAAGAAGAACGCTAATTTTAAGTTCGGTAATATCATGCAATGACATCGCATCTATTTCTGCCTTATCTTTCAAAGCCAGATTTGCAAACATTGTGTCAAGATGTTCCTTTTCTTGTAAACTCATCTGCCCCTGTGCTTTTAACAAAGCATAACGTG
>NZ_JBLOJV010000085.1:0-1337 GCF_047785705.1 Streptococcus pluranimalium | reverse complement strand
AGTCTAACTTAATTTGACAATTTGGGTTTGTTCAACCTTATCAATTTTTGGACTATACTGCATTGATATTATAAAGTGCTTCTCTGACTTTTTCATTCTCAACCTCCGCTGTTTCTTTGATAAGGTGACCATAGGTTTCTGTAATTTGCTTGATATCTTTATGTCCCATATTTTTAGCAATTGCCCAAATATCTATATCTTCTGAGAGGAGGATTGAGGCGTAAGTGTGACGGCTTCCTGTGCAAGTCATATTTTGAGGTTGAATATCGAATTCTTTCAGTATAGACTGTAGAAACTTATTCATGGCATTATTGGAAGGAACTCCATAAGCCCTGTTCACAAAAAGCATATTGTCAGTATTATCAAGTTCTAATCTGCTTTGTTCTTCTAGATGTTTTTTAAGAACTTCTAGAGCTTCTTTATCAATTGGGACATAACGAATGGATTCAGGTATTTTTGCGTCTGTCCATCGTCGATGATTTGAATCATAACGCCTGTAAGTATAGATTTCAGATGTTTCCCACTTGATGCAGTCCGAAGTCAACCCCAGGACTTCTCCAAAACTCAGACCTGTTTTCAATTGAATGTAAAGGAAGTATGGTGCAACACTGTTTTTGTAACAAGCGATTTTTTCAAATAGTTTAACAATTTTATATAGTCAGCTTTACTATGAATGTACTTTTCATCTTTTGACTTTTTAGGAGCAACTCCAGTTATTTTAACACCTTGTGTAAAGTCGTGGATATCTAGCTTGTCTCTTTGGGCAAACTTTAATACTAAATAAAAACCAAAAATAGATGTTATAATAAAACTATGACAAAAGTATTTACAAGTAGCCATATAAAAGAATTAAAAGACGCCTTAAAAAATTCAAACTATGCGCCCTACCATCGTCGCCTTCATGCTATTCTTCTGCGTTCAGAAGGTTTGTCCTTTCAAAAAGTTGCTGATTTGACTGGCTATGTTCCACAAACAGTGAAAAATCAAGTTGATAAGTATTTTTATGAAGGCCTGTCTGCTATCGTAAAGGAAACACGCGGTGGGAGACACCGTAACTATTTAACCGTTGAACAAGAGCAGGCATTTTTTAAGAAAATACTAGACAGTTCCTTAGATACTGGGGAGTTAGTGACGACGACGCTTCTCTTTGAAGCTTATCAAGAAGAAATTGGACAAGAAGTACCACGTCAAACGTTTTACGCCCTCTTGAAACGTCATGGTTGGCGAAAAATAACCCCAAGGCCAGAATACCCTAAGAACCTGTATTCACAAAATGATAAAGCCCTTAAAAGCCGACTAATGTGTGATCGTTTGACAAAAGCAACCTCTGACGATAA
>NZ_JBLOJV010000084.1:0-1368 GCF_047785705.1 Streptococcus pluranimalium | reverse complement strand
TAAATTTATGATCGGTAGTAAAATTCAGAAAGAGGGATTCGAAGAGTATACCGATGTTTTAGGGAGGAAGCATAGTGACCATTTTGTAAAACTACTTGACATTACAGAACTAGACTATCTTTACGAGCTTTCATATCAAGTTAAGTTCAAAAATCGCTGGTACAATTTACACACTGCTCTAAATCATCTTGCAGTTACTGAAGAACATTATGAAATAACACTGAGTTTTCTTGATAGGCAAGAGCAAAAATTAGCAGAAGAGCTGGTATTCGAACGGACTGACAAATTTTATTATACAAAAAGATTGTATCGTTCAGATATTGAGGCTTTGAAGGTTATCGAGACACCACTTGGTATCTTCTCGGACCAAGGTCAGAAGGAAAAAATATTCGTTGGTTCTGAATTGGACGACTATCTTGAAGGTATTATGAAGGAAGCAGTTTGATTTGTAAAAAGGTTTCAGTGAAGCCTTTTTCTTTGTTGAATACAATGAGTAGGTGGAATGTTAATTACGTTGATGTTTTTCTTTATTCAATAGCTATAGAATAAGTCTATTATTATTCGGTCAAATCCATTGTAGGTCTTTTAGAGAGATTATTGTTGAAAGGTATGGTAATTTGTTTGACTCTAAGTGTAAAGGTCATGAAAGAAGTTCTCCAAATTTTTCAAGGAGGTAGGGGGCTAAATCTCCGAGATGAAAGGCATGAAAGACCGCAGCCCCCTCAAACGTGCGTTTTCGCAAAATTGGGGAGGGGGTACATCAATTGTGACTTAAATTGGTCTATAAACCTTGATAAGATAGGGTTTATAGGTGGGTACACTTTCGTTATTTTATTCAAAATATGGGCTAAAAAAGGGCTAAAAAATAATGATTTTCATTGTTTTTAGCTCTTTTTTGCTACTATTGAACAAAAATAGGGTATGGTGTGGTTTTTGCCCACAGTGTAATTATTGATGTAATATTATTTGAGAAACTACATCACCAAAACCCTTGATATGACTAGCTTAAAGTTACTCTGGTGTAGAAAATGTAGTTTTTTCTTTTTATAGCCATTTAGTTTTAAAGTAGTATTCCAAACAAGATTGCATCAAGTGACCAAATCTTAGTCACTCGGTCACTTTTTTCTTCAAGATAGCCCAAAACTGTTCAATGGGATTAAGCTCTGGTGAGTAAGGCGGTAACGGGAGAAAGAAATGACCTTCCGCTACTGACAGGTCAGCCAATCTTTTCTTGGGATGAAAAGTCGCATTGTCCATAACAATGACATGAGTTCCTGATAGGGATGGCAATAGGTGTTCTTGGTACCATTTAGTAAAAAGTTCCGCCGTCATTGTCCCTTGATATAGTAAGGGCGCGACAATCTCAGA
>NZ_JBLOJV010000083.1:0-1505 GCF_047785705.1 Streptococcus pluranimalium | reverse complement strand
AAAAATCCAATATAATTCTTCTGTTCTCTTTCTAAAGATTACCCTTCTACATCAATCTCGACTCCTGATTTGAATTCAACGGCGAACTTATCATGAAATACCGTAACTTTTTCTATAAGCCTCCTTACTAACTGCTCATCATATTCCTCTAACTCACAGGATTGTTCATTAAAGAAATCAGTCATTTCAGCGATTCGTTGCCTTTTTCCTTCACGCTCTGCATTTTCAACAAGTGCATTTTGCTTCAATTCTCGAAGGTGGTAGATTTCATCAGCCACATCTTCATAGTCATTCTTGGATTTTGCTTGGATAAGAAGCTGTTGTTGTAATTCTTCCAATTTGCTATCAATATCATTGGTGGCATTATCATTTTCTTCATTAAGTATAGTAGCTATGTTTTTCTGCAACGCCTGGAGGAAGGGTTCTTTGTTAGCCAAAAGTTCGTTAATAGCCTTGACCACTGCTGTCTGCAATGTTTCCTCGTTTATGGTAGGGGCAGTACATTCAGATCCTTTTTCCTCCAAACGGCTGACGCATCTCCAAACAATAGACTTGTAACCTCGGTTATTCCAGTGTACCCGGCGGTAAATATCACCGCACTGGCGAGCAAACTGCAACTGCAACTATGCAGGCACTTAATCTTAAAAGAACTACTTTCTATAAACTGGTGAAGGAAGTGATTGTATGATGACGATGTGTCCACGATGTTTAGAGCTATACAGTGAAATTTGGTCGAAGCCTTGTTGTAAATGCGCCGATAAGACCATTCCTGTTGATATTGAACTCATCAATGTCGTTCAGATGCTGCTCACTAGAGGCTTCGATGTATCTTATGCCACTTGTTACCCAGATAAAGAACAAGGTGAGATCGAAGCTATGGAAATTGAGATTCACTTTAGGGAATTGTATCCGCAGGCTCTCTTTGATGGTCTCCCACCTGACTGGATTGTAATTGACGAATACCCAGTTCTTGGCGGTAAGATTCTTGATGAACCTGTTGATATCCTTACATGTGCAATCGAATATCGATTTGAAGAGAGCATCCATATTCAAAAGGATATCGCTATAAGCAATCTGGAAACATGGCTCGAAGAGAAAGACCCGCAATCTTGTAGGGCTATCCTTACATTGGCCGGCTTCTGAAAAAGTAAGACCCTCTCAACAGTAATGATCTGCTGAAAGGGTACTTTACTTTAATCTATGACCTTGAAGTGCCTTAATGCGTCTTTAATAGCTTCTACTTTATATTCTGGTGCTGGTTTATATGGGCGTTTTAGTTCTTCAACTGCGTTTGGTGCGTCGTACATCGGCAGGCCTAAGTTTCTTTTGACCTCTGCAATGTTTGCAGTGTGAACTTTGAAGCCGTACTTTTCTTCGATATACTCCTGAATAAGCCTGTAGGTGATACGATCTGGCTGGATTTTTCGGTCGTCTGCGTACTCCATTTTTACACTGATAAAATCGTCTGCACTTTTGTGGGACAATAAAACACACGTCTCAACGTG
>NZ_JBLOJV010000082.1:0-1567 GCF_047785705.1 Streptococcus pluranimalium | reverse complement strand
GGCAGAGATAGATAATATTCCAGGAGCGGACTTGCTGAATTTAGGGACACTAGCTGATAAATACGATACCGAAGCCCCAGCCCCGGACGATTTCAGATTAAAGGTTTCTAACATTAACTCTTTAACATCAGAAGAGACAGATGCCATTGTTCAAGCTGTGTTTAGGGCGAATAGACACATTCCGGTAAAAGATATACATTCTATTTCGCCTTCAAGTTCTGATCCTAATTATGTTACTATTACGTATAAAGACAGCTCACGTGATGTCGTAATATTGTATGGTTCGGTGACAGGTTCTAGACCTTCAACCCTAGCTGATAAATACGATACCAAAGCCCCGGACGATTTCAGATTAGAAGTTGCTAACATTAACTCTTTAACATCAGAAGAGACAGATGCCATTGTTCAAGCTGTGTTTGGGGCGAATAGACACATTCCGGTAAAAGATATATATTCTATTTCGCCTTCAAGTTCTGATCCTAATTATGTTACTATTACGTATAAAGACAGCTCACATGATGTCGTAACATTGTATGGTGCGGTGACAGGTTCTAGACCTTCAACCCTAGCTGATAAATACGATGCCAAAGCCCCAGCCCCGGACGATTTCAGATTAAAGGTTTCTAACATTAACTCTTTAACATCAGAAGAGACAGATGCCATTGTTCAAGCTGTGTTTAGGGCGAATAGACACATTCCGGTAAAAGATATATATTCTATTTCGCCTTCAAGTTATAATCCTAATTATGTTACTATTACGTATAAAGACAGCTCAAGTGATGTCGTAACAATGTATGGTGCGGTGATACAAAAACGCCCTGAGGAGTACACAACCTACGGCTACAACCCTGTTCGTCCTGACTTCTACTTGGCGGTTGAAAATCCTGATAGTATCACAGAGGAGGAAAAGAAACTCTTTGAAACCTTCCTGCCCCTCATCAACGAAACCAAAAACAACCCACTTCCTGAAAACACCAGAATAACAGTGTCGTCGGACAGTAAAGTATTGTTCAACTACGAGGATGGTAGTAACGACTGGCTCTACGTTCGTGATATTGTCAAACAGTACGGTCGTGTGGCCAAGCCAGAGACACAAGTTTTAACCATCGTTAAGGGTGACCGTTTGCCGACTGCGACAGATTATCTGACCAATGCCCGAAATCTACCTCGTAATGCAACATTTAAACTATGGAACATGCCAGAAAACAGCCAAACAGCAGGAGTCTACAATGGGGTCTTGATGGCAGATTATGGCAATCGTACAGGTGGATTGGCGCGTGTAACGCTCAAGATTCTTGAAGAGCTACCACTAGAGGTCGCGGTCAATCAACCAAACCCAGTGCTTGACAAAAAGCCGGTCACTGGGGTTAAGGTCATCACGACTAACAAGGCCGACGCGACAATTACTAGCAACACCGTCAATGGCCTCAAGGTTAATGCCCAAGGGCAACTAGAAGGAAGACCGACAAGCGTGACTTTCCAAGGTGAGTCTGAAACAGCGCAAGTCAATCTCACAGTCAGCGTTTCCCACAGCACTGTCGATCGACCAATCAGTAAAACCGTCACC
>NZ_JBLOJV010000081.1:0-1683 GCF_047785705.1 Streptococcus pluranimalium | reverse complement strand
TCGTTCCAGTCACCGTCCAACGTGACACTGACAAGGATGGTCAGCCAGACGTGACGGATAACGATGATGACAACGATGGCATCCCAGATGACACGGACAACAATCCGAAAGCTAAGGACGCACTGACGGTTGAAACCGTAGATACCGCTCGTGTGATGGACAAGCAAGAAGTGGTTCCAGTCAAGGTAGTCACACCAAGCAAGTCCAACTCCGTGATTGCAAGCACAGAAACCAATGGCCTTCGTGTCGACGATCAAGGACAGCTTGTCGGAACCCCAACCGATATCGTCTTCGTCGGCACTGCGGAAACAGCGACCGTTGAAATCCCAGTCACCGTCACCAACCCAGCAGATGATGCACCGGTTGAAACAACTGTGACAGTTACCATTGACCGCGACACCGATAGTGATGGAACGCCAGACAAGGATGACCAAGACGATGACAACGACGGCATCCCAGACGATGCGGATAACAATCCGAAAGGCAAAGATGACTTGACGGTCACCGTTAGCCCAGCTAATGGCACGCCAGTCGTTGAAGGCCAGTTAATCGCACCGCGTCCAGCAGTTGTTGTAAACAAACCAAACGCAGTCATCACTGGTACCGAAACGAATGGTGTGACTGTAGATGGCACTGGTAACCTAACCGGGACCCCAGTCATTACAGATTGGACACCAGACGAAAACGAACGTGCCATCAACGTTCCCGTTAAGGTTGTGGTTGACACACCAGCTGGTCAAGAAACCAAAGACATTCTTGTTCCAGTCACTGTTCAACGTGACACTGACAAAGATGGTCAGCCAGATGTGACGGATAACGATGACGACAACGATGGTATCCCAGATGACGCGGATAACAATCCGAAAGCTAAGGACGCACTGACGGTTGAAACCGTAGATACCGCTCGTGTGACGGACAAGCAAGAAGTGGTTCCAGTCAAGGTGGTCACACCAAGCAAGGCTAACTCTGTGATTGCAAGCACAGAGACCAATGGCCTTCGTGTCGACGATCAAGGACAGCTTGTTGGAACCCCAACCGATATCGTCTTCGTGGGCGATGCGGAAATAGCGACCGTTGAGATTCCAGTCACTGTCACCAACCCAGCAGACGATGCACCAGTTAAAACAACTGTGACAGTTACCATTGACCGCGACACCGATAGTGATGGTACTCCGGACAAGGATGACCAAGATGATGACAACGATGGTATTCCAGATGACACGGATAACAATCCGAAAGCTAAGGACGCACTGACGGTTGAGACAGTAGATACCGCTCGTGTAACTGACAAGCAAGAAGTGGTTCCAGTCAAGGTAGTCACACCAAGCAAGTCCAACTCCGTGATTGCAAGCACAGAGACCAATGGTCTTCGTGTCGACGATCAAGGACAGCTTGTTGGAACCCCAACCGATATCGTCTTCGTAGGCACTGCGGAAACAGCGACGGTTGAAATTCCAGTCACTGTCACCAACCCAGCAGATGATGCGCCAGTTAAAGAAACAGTTACCGTGACCATTGACCGTGATACCGATGATGATGGTACGCCGGATAAGGATGACACCGACGACGACAACGACGGTATCCCAGATGACGCGGATAACAATCCGAAAGCTAAGGATGACTTGACGGTCACCGTTAGCCCAGCCAATGGCACGCCAGTCGTTGAAGGCCAGTTAATCGCAT
>NZ_JBLOJV010000080.1:0-1921 GCF_047785705.1 Streptococcus pluranimalium | reverse complement strand
GGCATCCAGTCTTAGCGTCTCAGCCGAGAGTCCCCAGGCGGCAGATCAAGGGGCCACAGCCCAGCCTGACCAAGACCCGCAGCCAGTGGCAGTGGAGGTCAAAGCGCTCCACCTAGCTCCTATCGCCAAGACAGGCCTGGTCTGGAGCACCTCCCTCACCCCAGAAGATTTTCTAACCAACAGCGCTGACCTCAAAGCCCAAGGTGCCAGCATTAGTTTTGCCCAAAGACAGCCAATGCCAGATGCCACCAGTGTCAGCCTCACAGTCACCTATCCAGATGGGACCAAGACCCTTATCCAAGTCCCCCTCACACAGATGGTCCAACCAGCTGAGGCAGCTTCAAGCCCAGCACCAGCTGCAGAGGCAGCGGCATCAGTGCCAGAAAGCCCAGCCGCTCTTGAAAGCGCCCCCGCTGACAGTCAAGCGCAACCAGACTCAGAAGCCCAAGCAGAAGCAGACCAAGGCAAGAAAAGGGTGAAGCGAGCCGAACCCTTGTCTACCCCTGTAAAAGGCGAAGTCATAGGGACAGACTCCATTGAGGTTGAGGGAGAGAAGCTCTTACTTGTGGATCCTGTTAAACCAGAAGACTACAATTCTGATGCCAACACCTTGACCTTGAGAGGTCAAGGAAAGCCAGGGGAGAGATTGAGAATTGATGTAAAAGTTGAAGTCCCGTTCAGTTTAAAAGCCCCTCAATTTTATATCCGTGATATGGGATTTAATCAAAAAATGAGCTTTGAAGTAGAAATCTCTCCTCAAGGAAAATGGGAAAAGACAGTAGATTTAACCTCGAATAATATCAGATTATCACCTGATTTAACCCATGTCACCTATAACAATGAAAAGCTTAAAGAGTATGTAAATGCCAACGTAGATCGAATTTCGTCGTATAACATTGCAATTTCGTTTGATGCCTATTATTTGTCGAATACTTATTCTTTGGGAAATAATCAAAGGGACAAGGAGTCCTTATATTATCATAAGTCACGAAATAGGTTGAATGGTTTTGATAATCCTTTAGAAGCAGACGTAAATCCCAGTCATAGGTTAGTTAAGAAAGGTGTAATAGTCAGAAAATTCAAGAAGAATCAGACTGAATTTTACATTGTTCTTAAACGTCAAACCGACCCAGTTGATGTTTCCTCCAGATACGTTGATTCTAACAGCGCAAAAAAATATGAGCTAACATCTGAATACGTCGGACTGTTTTATAGGGAACTATTCTCTGGACATGATTCGAGAATTCTCTCAGAAGCATCTCGAGAGCAATCTTTAGGGTATCTGGACTGGGGGTTGTTAGAGCCATATTATAAATATGAGGGCAGTCAAATTCGACAGATTCCAGACTTCTTACTTGTGAAAATTACCGTACCTGACATTGTAGCTAAAAAAAGAGAACTTCACGAGGCTCCTTTTTCTTTGAGAACACTGACAGATAACGAGCTAAATTCTTATGTTTCAATTTTTACTTATAGGATAGTTCCTGCCCTAGGCGACCCCATTGACGTGCCAGACCTTGAAGCCATCAGCCCAGAAGACCGCCAGCGTGCCCTAGTTCACTTCAAGGCCATCAACCAAGACACGCCACATTTCCTAAAAGGAGTCGCAGGTGGCATTGATAGCCAGGTCACCATTGACGAGAAGGGCAACATCACAGTGACATACGATGATTACTCGACAGACGTCATCCCCTACACCCAGCTCTTTAAAAAGGTAGAGCAGCTGGCCCTGGTCAACCAGCCCAAGCTCCAAGCCATCACCCCAACCACAGTTGAGGACATGACCGCCCTTGAAGCGCCAGAAAAAGCCGCCATCAAGGCAGAGATCCTCCTCAAAAACCCTGACCTAGTCGCCCTCCTCAAAGACGGCGAAGACGGCATCAACGTCAGCCCAACCGGTGACGTCACCCTGACCTACACT
>NZ_JBLOJV010000008.1:0-61422 GCF_047785705.1 Streptococcus pluranimalium | reverse complement strand
CTGTGTGTGGCAAATATCTAAGGTTTTGTGTTATACTAGCCATGAGAAGTTTCCTTTTTTGATGAGTGGGTATTAGTCTTATCATATCAAGGATGCTTCTTTTTTGCTTTACTTGGTCTCACATCTATTGTAAGGCTACATTAGTCAAAAATCTCCTCGTCATTTCTTTAGCTGACAAAGCTGACTTATGCTATAATAGTATAGATTGGCAAGATCAGCTATCTTGGTATTGCCTACAGCTATTGATTACCATAATACAGGAGACAGACATGTCAGACGCTATTCGTGTGCGTTACGCACCCAGTCCAACTGGACTTTTACACATTGGAAATGCGCGTACAGCGCTCTTTAACTACCTTTATGCTCGCCATCACGGTGGCACGTTCATTATCCGTATCGAAGATACTGACCGCAAACGCCACGTTGAAGATGGTGAACGCAGTCAGCTTGAAAACCTACGTTGGTTAGGGATTGACTGGGATGAAAGTCCTGAGACCCATGATAACTACCGTCAGTCCGAACGTTTAGAGCTTTACCAAAAGTATATCCAACAATTGCTTGATGACGGTAAGGCCTATAAGTCATACGTGACAGAGGAAGAGCTGGCAGCTGAACGAGAACGTCAAGAGCAGGCTGGCGAGCCTCCTCGCTACATCAATGAATTTTTAGGCATGTCTGAAGATGAAAAAGCAGCCTACATCGCAGAACGTGAAGCGGCTGGTATTGTCCCGACCGTTCGTCTAGCAGTTAATGAAACAGCTATCTACAAATGGACAGATATGGTTAAAGGCGATATCGCCTTTGAGGGGGGCAATATCGGTGGCGACTGGGTTATCCAAAAGAAAGATGGCTATCCAACTTACAATTTTGCCGTCGTTGTGGATGACCATGACATGCAGATTTCTCATGTTATTCGTGGGGATGACCACATTGCCAACACCCCAAAACAGCTCATGGTCTATGAAGCCCTTGGCTGGGATGCGCCAGAATTTGGGCACATGACCCTGATCATCAATGCTGAAACAGGGAAAAAACTCTCAAAACGTGACACCAACACCCTTCAGTTTATTGAGGATTACCGTCGAAAAGGCTATCTTCCTGAGGCTGTCTTTAACTTTATTGCCCTTTTAGGTTGGAATCCTGGTGGTGAGGATGAAATCTTCTCACGTGAGGCGTTGATTAAGCTCTTTGATGAAAACCGTCTCAGCAAGTCTCCAGCTGCTTTTGATCAAAAGAAACTGGACTGGATGAGCAATGACTATATCAAGAACGCTGACTTGGACCAGATCTTCGAACTCTGTAAACCATTTCTTGAAGAAGCTGGTCGTTTGACGGATAAGGCTGAAAAATTAGTAGAACTTTACAAGCCGCAGATGACTGCTGCTGATGAGATTGTCCCTTTGACAGATCTATTCTTCTCAGACTTCCCAGCATTAACGGATGCTGAAAAAGAAGTCATGGCAGGTGAGACAGTTCCGACAGTTCTTGAAGCCTTCAAAGCGAAACTTGAAGCCATGCCAGACGCTGATTTTCAGCCGGAGAATATCTTTCCACAGATTAAGGCAGTTCAAAAAGAAACAGGTATCAAAGGGAAAAATCTCTTTATGCCGATTCGTATCGCTGTTTCTGGTGAGATGCATGGACCAGAATTGCCCGACACCATCTACCTACTAGGGCGTCATAAGTCTATCCAACACCTTGAGCAGATGCTGAACAGTCTGTCAAAATAGCACTAGGAAGAAGTGGATGTCCATCAATCCCTTCTTTTTTGTTTTGGTATGGGTGTTACAAGGGACTAGGACTGATGCAAAAATCCAGGACTAGGTGAGTGTGGCTAGTCTAATTGAAGGCTAGCCTCGTATGGCGAGTTTATGGTATAATAGTAGGACATGGAGGATCGCATGACAGAAACAAGATTGTATATTGCAAGGCATGGCAAGACCATGTTTAATACCATTGGCCGGGCTCAAGGCTGGTCTGATAGTCCTTTGACGGTTTTTGGAGAAGAGGGTATTCGTGAGCTTGGTGTGGGTTTAAAGGCGGCTGAAATTCCCTTTAAAGCAGCTTTTTCAAGTGATTCTGGTCGCACTATGCAGACCATGGAGATCATTCTTCGTGAAACTCATAATGAGCATTTGCCTTATCAGAGAGATAAACGCATTCGGGAATGGTGTTTTGGGAGCTTGGATGGAGGCTATGACGGAGAGCTTTTTCAGGGGGTTCTGCCAAGGACGGTTGCCTTTGCGGAAGGTCGTCCTATAGAGGAATTATCGTATGCTGATATTGCCCAGAGCATTGTTGAGGTAGATACTGCCAATTGGGCAGAGCCTTGGGAAGTGTTGAGTAAGCGTATTTATGACGGTTTTGAGGCTATCGCTCAAGAGATAGAGGCTCAAGGAGGTGGCAATGCCATCGTTGTCAGTCATGGCATGACCATTGGCACCTTGCTGTGGTTGATTGATCATTCTCAAGAAAAGCCTGACATCGACAATGGTAGTGTGACGGTTCTTGCTTATAAAGATGGGCAATTCACGATTGAAAAAGTAGCTGACTTATCCTACCGTCAAAAAGGAAGAGAGCTGATAACCGCTAATGAGAAGTAGACTAACAAAAGGTTCTCTCGCCATCATGGGTGTTTTGTTTCTTGCGATATTGAGCCTTCTTGTCTGGGCTAGAACGCATGATCAGTCTCAAGCTAGTCCTGATCAAACAAAGGTCACAACGGCTCAGAAAAAAACTGATCAGACAACTGTGTCTAAGCATCAGTCCAAAGCAGATCTGCCCCAGGTCTCGCCGTCTGATTGGGAGTTGATTTTGGTTAATCGAGAGCATGTGACACCTGAATTTTATCCAGAGTTAGTAAGCGTTGATAGCATCACTGTTGATAAAAGGATTGCTCAGCCTGTTTTGGCTTTTCTAAGAGCAGCTCAAGACATTGACCCAGCCTTTCATTTGATTTCAGGCTATCGTAGTGTCGACTATCAAAAAGACTTGTTTCAATATTACATCAATCAAGAAAAAGCAAATAATCCTAGCTTGAGCGATAAGGAAGCCGAAAATTTGGTTAAAACCTATTCCCAACCAGGCGGTGCAAGCGAGCATCAGACAGGCCTTGCCATTGATATGAGCACTGTCGATGCTTTAAATCAGGCTGACCCTGACATCATGTCAGAAATTCAAAAGATAGCGCCCGATTATGGCTTTGTTCTTCGATTTACCAAAGGTAAGACGGCCTTTACAGGAGTTGGATATGAGGACTGGCATTTTCGCTATGTGGGAAAAGCATCCGCGCGTTATATGACCGACCATGATATGACGTTGGAAGAGTATATCAAGCAATTGGAGGAAAAGTAGCCTTGAGACGACGATTTAAGTTCTCATTTGTCATGATTCTGCTGGGTGTCTTTGTGCTGGTTGGTATAGTACCACTGGCCTTGAATTACAGCAGTCTATCGGCAGAGAAAAAAGTAGCTACTGGCATGGATAATGCCCGTTTCATTGAACAAATAGCACCTGATGTGCAAAAATTATCGACTTATTATGGTATTAGACCCTCTATTGTGATTGCACAAGCTGCTCATGATTCACATTTTGGTCAAAGCCTATTAGCTGCCAAATATCATAATCTGTTTGCTGTGCTAGCAAAGCCTGGTGAGGATAGTATTCGGCTGAAAAATACCGAGCGTCACGAAGGCAATATCAAAGAAATCAAACGAAATTACGCTGTTTACCCGTCATGGGATTATGCCTTGGAGCGTTATTTGGAGGGGCTTAGAGATGGCAGTTTAGCCCATAAGGACCTCTATAATCTCCTAGCCACAGCTTCTAGTGTCAGTGTGGCAGCACAGGCTTTTTATCGCTATGACTATACCCAAGACGATGACTACGCCAATCAGTTAGAACGTATCATCAAAGAATACAATCTTGAAAAATATGACCAAAACCAAAATTAGCACTCTGTAAAAAAGAGTGCTAATTTTTTGTATTTTTTACTTGACTTCTTTTTTGAGAGGTGTATAATAGAGATATAAATTAGCACTCCTTTAAGTCGAGTGCTAAGGTTGGAAGGAGGGTCTCATGGTTACAGCAAGGCAAAATGATATTTTGAATTTAATCATTGACATGTTTACCCAAATCCGTGAGCCAGTTGGCTCCAAGGCCCTTCAAGCATCGATTGACTCCAGCTCAGCTACCATTCGAAATGATATGGCTAAGTTGGAAAAGATGGGCTTTTTAGAAAAAGCCCATACCTCTAGTGGGCGCTTGCCTAGTCGTGCTGGCTTTCAGTACTTCGTCCAGCATTCCTTGTCCTTAGACAATATTGATGACCAAGATGTCTATCAAGTGATTAAGGCTTTTGACTATGAAGCCTTCGGCTTGGAGGATATTTTTCGGACAGCCAGTCAGTTACTTGCTGATTTGACGGGCTACACATCTGTGATTTTGGATGTTGCGCCTAAGCACCAGCGACTGACCCACTTTGATGTGGTGCAGTTATCCAATCATGATGCCTTGGCCGTCATGATGTTGGACGATGCCAAGCCAGTGACGGTGCAGTTTGCTATTCCTAAGCATTTTTTGGCTAAGGATTTGGAAACCTTAAAGACACTGGTTAATGAGCGTTTTCTTGGCAAGGCTGTTTTGGACATTCACTACAAGCTCTTAACGGAAGTTCCTCAAATCATCCATAAGTATTTTACAATCACAGAGAATATGATGGGCTTGTTTGATTACATCTTCCAAGGACTCTTTCGTGAGACCATCCTTATTTCAGGCAAGGTCAATGCCCTAAACTATGCTGATCTAGGCACTTATCAATTTCTTGACGATGAGGTCAAGGTGGCTATGGAAATGCGTAGTAGCTTGTCTGAGGAAGAGCCGACCACCATTCAGGTGGCAGACAGTAGTGAGCCCGCCCTTGCTGATTTAACCGTCATACGACATCAATTCTTGATTCCTTATCGTGGCTTTGCCTTGTTGAGTGTGATTGGACCGATTGAGATGGATTATCGTCGCATGATGAGTTTGATCAATATCCTAAGCCGTGTTTTAGCCTTGAAGTTGGCGGACTATTATCGCTATCTCAGTAGCAACCACTATGAGGTTCATTAGGCTTTTAGAAAAAAACACAACCGACTAAAACCTATAGTCTTTTGAATTAACTTTGATACGCTTCGCTTTTTGATTTCTAGGCTCAGACCTCAACACCTTATCATGAGGCTTTGAGCTTTGAACTTGCCCTACTCTTATGAGACAAGATTTGCTTGTCTCATCTCCAGCTTTAAACAGTTTAGTAAGCTGTTTGTGCTGTCTGCGTATCAGTTCCTTGTCTGAAAGTTAATTCATTTGACTATAACATCATTCATTACAAAAAAAGAGGTGACATTGTGTCAGAAAATATCAAAAATGATGATCTCCGCGAGGAAGTGGATCACGAGCAAGCAGTTCCTGAAGAAGTGACTGAAACGCCAGAAACTGAAGAAACACTCTCTGAAAAGTCAGATCTGGACTTGGCTAATGAGCGTGCTGATGCCTTTGAAAATAAGTACCTTCGTGCTCACGCAGAGATGCAAAACATTCAACGTCGTGCCAGTGAAGAGCGTCAAAGTTTGCAACGCTACCGTTCACAAGATTTGGCTAAAAAAATCTTACCAAGTTTAGACAACTTGGAACGTGCGCTTGCTGTTGAAGGATTGACAGAGGATGTCAAAAAAGGCCTTGAAATGACGCGTGATAGCCTTGTTCAAGCCCTAAAAGAAGAGGGTGTCGAAGAGGTTGAGACAGATCGTTTTGACCCTAACTTCCACATGGCAGTGCAGACTCTATCGGCAGATGATGACCATCCAGCAGACAGTATTTCAGAAGTCTTTCAAAAAGGCTACAAACTTCATGAGCGCTTACTAAGACCTGCCATGGTAGTGGTTTACAACTAACTAACGTCTTAATAAACGTCTTGTCCGAAATGACACTAAACTATGATAACAAACAAGAAACCGCTTCTTTTTAGCATCAGTAATGAAGCAAAGGAAGCGAGCATTATAAAAAAAATAAAAAGAGGAAATAAATATGAGTAAAATTATTGGTATTGACTTAGGAACAACTAACTCAGCTGTTGCCGTTCTTGAAGGAACAGAAAGCAAAATTATCGCTAACCCAGAGGGTAATCGCACAACACCTTCAGTGGTGTCATTTAAAAACGGTGAAATCATTGTCGGTGATGCCGCTAAACGCCAAGCCGTAACAAACCCAGAGACCATCATCTCGATCAAATCAAAAATGGGAACGTCTGAAAAAGTGGCTGCTAACGGTAAAGAATACACACCACAAGAAATTTCAGCAATGATTCTGCAATACCTTAAAGGTTACGCAGAAGACTACCTTGGTGAAAAAGTGGAAAAAGCCGTTATCACCGTTCCAGCTTACTTTAATGATGCGCAACGTCAAGCTACAAAAGATGCTGGTAAGATCGCTGGTCTTGAGGTAGAGCGTATCGTCAACGAACCAACAGCAGCTGCCCTTGCTTACGGTATGGACAAACAAGATCAAGATCAAAAAATCTTGGTATTTGACCTTGGTGGTGGTACTTTTGACGTATCTATCCTTGAACTTGGTGACGGTGTCTTCGATGTCCTTGCAACTGCTGGTGATAACAAACTTGGTGGTGATGACTTTGACCAAAAAATCATTGATTTCTTGGTGGCAGAATTCAAAAAAGAAAATGGCATTGATCTTTCATCAGACAAGATGGCGCTACAACGCTTGAAAGATGCTGCTGAAAAAGCGAAAAAAGACCTTTCAGGTGTGACCCAAACCCAAATCAGCTTGCCATTTATCACAGCAGGTGACGCTGGACCGCTTCACTTAGAGGTTTCATTGTCTCGTGCTAAATTTGATGATCTTACAAGTGATCTTGTAGAACGCACCAAAACACCAGTTCGCCAAGCCCTTTCTGATGCTGGTTTGTCGGTTTCTGAGATTGATGAGGTTATCCTTGTCGGTGGTTCGACCCGTATCCCAGCTGTTGTTGAAGCTGTTAAAGCTGAAACTGGTAAAGAACCAAACAAATCTGTGAACCCAGATGAAGTTGTTGCTATGGGTGCTGCCATCCAAGGTGGTGTCATCACTGGTGATGTGAAAGACGTTGTCCTTCTTGATGTGACACCATTGTCACTTGGTATTGAGACGATGGGTGCAGTCTTTACAAAACTGATCGAGCGTAACACAACTATCCCAACTTCTAAATCTCAAGTCTTCTCAACAGCAGCAGACAACCAACCAGCCGTTGATATTCACGTTCTTCAAGGAGAACGCCCAATGGCAGCAGACAACAAAACACTTGGACGCTTTCAATTGACTGATATTCCTGCTGCTCCTCGTGGAATCCCTCAAATCGAAGTAACCTTTGATATTGATAAAAACGGTATCGTATCTGTTAAAGCTAAAGACCTTGGTACTCAAAAAGAGCAACAAATCGTTATCAAATCAAACGACGGCCTTTCTGAAGAAGAGATTGACCGTATGATGAAAGATGCCGAAGCAAACGCTGAAGCTGATGCTAAACGTAAAGAAGAAGTTGACCTTAAAAACGAAGTTGACCAAGCTATCTTTGCAACTGAAAAAACCATCAAAGAAACGGAAGGTAAAGGCTTTGATGCTGAACGTGATCAAGCCCAATCAGCTCTTGACGAGTTAAAAGCTGCGCAAGAATCTGGTAACCTTGAGGACATGAAAGCTAAACTTGAAGCGCTCAATGAAAAAGCACAAGCTCTTGCGGTTAAAATGTACGAACAAGCAGCCGCAGCCCAACAAGCAGCTGGCGGCGCAGAAGGTGCCGAAACTGCAGGAAATGCAAGCGATGATGTCGTAGACGGAGAGTTTACGGAGAAGTAAAATAGTCCTGTGGACTATTTTAGCCCGACTTCTTGAAAACCAGAAAGAAGTTGGTTAGGTTTGGGGAACGTTTTTATCCCACTCGCTAGAATCAAGAAACGAGTGTCAGGTTCAGGTCACCTTTTATCTCGAGCTTGAAAATTCGAAAGAGAGTCGAGTTCAGAATGGCTACTCAAGTAGCTCATCAGTTAACGGTTACCGCTATGGCGGATAACCTAGGTGTCTTACTAACTCGTCAGCAAAATATTATCGATTTTGCTTCCTCATGTCGTAAGCTGTGAGAGCGTGAAAGAACGACAGGAAAGTTATCTTTTTTCCGAAGTTCTTAGCTCGAACTCAATTTGGCTAAAATAACGAGAGGCTCTCTTCTTCTATATCGTAGCAATAAATCCAATCACAGAGGTTGCAGCCCAGCCTCTGTTTTTGGGTAATATGAGACAACAAAGCAATCGAAGACCGTAAGGACTTGATCCCTATTTTTTAGGAATTTAATAATACCTTTATATAGAAAGGAATTGAACCCGCCCTAAAAGCGATGTGACAAAGATAAATCGTTTCGAAAATCAGGATTTTCTAATGATTTCCTATTATCGTTGAGATGAAATTACAGAAAGGAATGCAAGTTCGTTTATTCGAACACAGGCTAAAAACCTAGTGAAAAAGATAAACTTCCTAGTGTGTTTCACACACTGTGTCAGTTTTCTATTTTCATACGGTTTTCTTAACGCCTTTTGTATCATGAATTATGAATAATACTGAATATTACGATCGTTTGGGGGTGTCTAAGGATGCTTCGCCAGACGAGATTAAAAAAGCCTATCGTAAGATGTCTAAAAAGTACCACCCGGATATCAATAAAGAAGCTGGCGCTGAACAAAAATACAAGGATGTCCAAGAAGCCTATGAGACTCTAAGTGATAGCCAAAAACGTGCTGCCTATGATCAGTTTGGACCAGCTGGTGCTCAAGGTGGTTTCGGTGGCGGAGCTGGTGGCTTTGGCGGCTTTGATGGTGGCGGTTTTGGTGGTTTTGAGGATATTTTCTCAAGTTTCTTTGGCGGAGGCGGTCCAACTCGCAATCCCAATGCGCCTCGTCAAGGTGGTGATCTCCAATACCGTGTCAACCTCAAGTTTGAAGAGGCAATCTTTGGTGTGGAAAAAGAAATCACTTATGGTCGTGAGACTATCTGTCGAACATGTAGTGGTAATGGTGCAAAACCAGGTAGTCGTCCTGTGACTTGTGGTCGCTGTCATGGACAAGGTGTCATCAATGTTGATACCCAGACCCCACTGGGGATGATGCGTCGCCAAATCGCTTGTGATGTCTGTCATGGAACAGGTCAAGAAATCAAAGACCCATGTACCACTTGTCGTGGAACAGGTCATGAGCAGGAAAATCATAAGGTCAAGGTCAACATTCCAGCAGGCGTTGAGACTGGCCAGAAGATTCGTCTTCAAGGCCAAGGTGAGGCAGGCCATAATGGTGGTCCTTACGGTGATCTTTTTGTCCTTATCCATGTCATGAAGAGCGATAAGTTTGAACGTGAAGGGTCAACCATCTACTACCAGATGCCAATCAGCTTTGTCCAAGCTGCGCTGGGAGATGTGGTTGATATCCCAACCGTACATGGAGACGTCGAATTGACCATCCCTGCCGGTACGCAGACTGGAAAGACCTTCCGCTTGAAGGGTAAAGGAGCGCCGCGTTTGCGTGGCAATGGTCAAGGCGATCAACACGTGACCATGACTGTTGTAACCCCAACCAAGCTCAATGATGCTCAAAAAGAAGCCCTCCAGGCCTTTGCGCAAGCAGGGGGTGAGAAGGTTAACCCGCAAAAGAAAAAAGGTTTCTTTGATAAAGTCAAAGACGCTATCGATGACCTCTAGTAAATAATAAAACATCTTGAATGTTAGTGAAAGCACTAATGTTCAAGGTGTTTTTCTTAGCTACTCTTGAAATCTTAGGAAATTATGGTAAACTATCTTAAAACTTTCCCAAGGAGATCTGTCTATGTTACTTGAAGCATTTGATACCAACAAAAAAGCCATCATCAATCCTGATATGGTCAATGAGCCTATCGAGAATTTTCCTGAGACGGTAGTGACTTGCTTTGCCAGAGGGACCTTTGAGCGGATTTTGCAGGAGCTGCCGCATAAGCATTTGGTGACAACGAGTGTCGCTAATCTGGATATCCCCATTTATGAAATAGACTTTGACGGTCACAAACTTGGTTTTTTCAATGCCTACGTTGGTGCAGCGGGTTGTGTCGCCATTCTTGAAGATTTGATTGTCATGGGGATGAAAAATCTGGTTGTTTTTGGGACTTGTGGGGTTCTTGATAGTAGTATCTCGCAAACCTCAATCATCATTCCAACAGCAGCTCTTCGAGATGAGGGAACGAGCTTTCATTACGCTCTTCCTAGCGATGAGATTGCAGTGAATCAAGGTTTTGACGCAGACTTTCAGCACTTTTTAGATCGTCAGCAGGTATCTTATACTATAGGTAAGGTCTGGACGACAGATGCTATCTACCGAGAAACGGCTGATAAGATGGCAAGGCGTAAATCCCAAGGAGCCGTTTGTGTCGACATGGAATGCTCTGCCATTGCTGCCTTGGCTGATTTTAGGGGCATCAATCACTTCCAGTTTTTCTATTCAGCTGATAATCTGGATGCGGAAGTTTGGGATGAAAGAACCCTTGGTAACCACTCAGATCTGGAGGCGAAAGATCGGATTGCCTACATTGCTCTAGGATTTGCTAAAGAACGTTTTTCGTCATCTGATTAAGTAAAGAGGCTTATTTTTGCCTATTTTAGCGAGCCATGTGATGAGAGATTTTTGTCAAATCAAACCTCAATCAACTGACCCACTCCTCGTTAATCCCTAAGCCTAATGAACACTATAGAATGTCACAATCATCCAACACAGAAGGGGTGGTAGGTCAATAAGACCGAAGGTGAAGTCGTCTAGTTTACTTTTTGCTTTACCGCGCACAAGGTAGCCCAAACCGCCGATAAGTAAAAAAACTTCCCAGACGCCTAGAATGATTTCAAGGGGAAGGGACATTGGGGGTTTGCTCCAATCCATCGTCAATTCTGCCAAGACAGAGCCAGCGATCATATATAGAGGGAAGGAACAGAAATAAAGTATAAGCCCTAATATCGCCAGCTAACGCTTGTGCCATAGGGCTGGTATCAGTCCTATGAGAGACAGTATCGGGTTGATGTGAAAAGCAACAAGTGTCGCCCAGTGATTGGGGAATAGCAAGGAGAAGTCTAAAACAAAGGTACTATAAAATAAGATAGTTTGAGCGATTAAGATGATGTTGACAACTTTTTTCATGAGAAGAATCTTCTTATAATCGTTTTCTTTTAGTGTATCATAAGTCCTAAACAAGGTTAGGGCCAGAGGGGAGTTCCTAACTTCTCACAAGATTCAAAAGGCTGGAAGGCTGAAATCACAGGCATGAGTGCTGGTGATTTTGGTTGTTCCTCTTTTTTGATCTGTGCCTTGATTTTGAGAAATGCACAAAGTTTGCTATAATCAAGGTTATGACACGATACAAAGCGATTATTTCTTATGACGGCAGGCTTTTTTCAGGCTTTCAAAGACAGCCTGGTGCAAGGACCGTTCAGGAAGAAATTGAAAAGACCCTTTCTCGATTAAATAGTGGCAAGCCTGTTACGATTCATGGGGCTGGACGCACAGATGCTGGTGTGCATGCCTATGGGCAGGTGATTCATTTTGACTTGCCCCAGACACGTGATGTGGAAAAGCTGCGCTTTGGTTTGGATACCCAGTGTCCTGACGACATTTCAGTAGTTGCAGTGACCCTTGTTTCAGAGGATTTTCACGCCCGCTATGCCAAGCACAGCAAGACTTACGAATTTCTCGTAGACACAGGGCGACCTAAAAACCCTATGATGCGTCACTACGCGACGGCCTATCCTTATCCTTTGGATGTAGAAGCAATGCAGGAGGCTATCAAGGACTTGGTAGGAACTCATGATTTTACAGGATTTACAGCAGCTGGTACAGCTGTTGACAATAAAGTCAGAACAATCACCAAGGCGACCGTAGAAGTGGCTCAAAAGACAGGCTTTCTTGTCTTTACCTTTTCTGGCAACGGCTTTCTCTACAAGCAAGTTCGGAACATGGTGGGAACTTTGTTGAAAATTGGCAATGGTCGCATGCCAGTCAGTCAGATCAAGACGGTTCTGGCATCAAAAAACCGTGACCTAGCTGGGCCAACGGCAGCAGGCAATGGTCTTTACCTCAAGGAGATTACCTATGAAAACGAACTACATACTCACCATATCAGGCAATGATGTCCTAAGCGGTGGTGGTTTTCAAGCGGATTTAGCGACTTTTTCAGCCCATAAACTCTATGGGTTTTTGGCTCAAACCTGCATGACCGCCATAAGTGATGATGGTTTTGAGATTATTCCAACAGATGATAATCTCTTTCAAAAACAGCTGGATAGCTTGAGTGATGTGCCATTTGCAGCTATCAAAATCGGTCTCCTACCAACCCCCCAGATAGTTAGGGCTGTCAAGGGCTTTATTCACAAACGGCCACAAGTTCCTGTGGTTTTAGATCCCGTTCTGGTCTTTAAGGAAAATGCTGACCAAGAAGTTTCTCAAATGAGTCGAGAATTGCAAGAGCTTTTTTCTTATGCGACCATCATTACTCCCAATCTCAAAGAAGCAGAACGTTTGTCTGGACAGAGTATTTCTAACTTGGCTGAGATGGAAAGTGCTGCTAGAGCCTTACAGCAAATGGGAGCAAAGTCAGTTGTTATCAAAGGCGGTGCAAGACTGGAAGAAGACCAAGCTTACGATATTTTAGTAAGAGAAGACGGACAAGTGGCCTTCTTACAGTCGTCTCTTCTTGATCGCAACAATCAAGGTGCAGGCTGCACCTTTGCTTCAGCAATAGCTAGTGGATTAGCTCAAGAATTGACTGTGTCTCAAGCCAGTCATGCGGCTAAAATCTTTGTTTACCAAGCTATCGCTCACTCAAATGACTATGGAGTAACACCACATGACCAGAACTAATCTTCGCCACTTAACCCTCTTGGCCATCCTGACGGCTTTAAGCCTTGTCATGGCCTATATCCACATTCCTAGCCCGACAGGCTTTTTGACCCTTCTGGATACTGGGATTTATTTCACCGCCTTTTATCTAGGATCAACATCAGGTGCTATTGTCGGTGGCTTGTCAGGCTTTTTGATTGATATGCTTTTGGGTTACCCTCAGTACATGATCCACAGCCTGATTGCACATGGCGCGCAGGGCTTTTTTGGAGGTTGGACTGGCAAAAAGCGTGTGCTAGGCTTATCCTTGGCTAGTCTTTTCATGGTAGGCTGGTATGTCGTAGCAGCGTTGTTGCTAGGCTATGGTTTAGGTGCTGCCTTAGCAGAGATTTTTGGGAACATCCTTCAAAACGTTTTTGGGATGGGCTTGGGCTTTATCTTATACAAAGCTATTGCTAAACGAAAGCTCTAAGTAACCTTTCATGCAAATAGGAAAAGTGTCATTATTGAAAGAGAATTTTAGCCTCTCTTACCTGTTATGACGTTAATGACATTAGGGTTATATCAATGAAAAAGGAGATATTATGAACGTTGATCATTTGGTTACTGATACTCGTTATATTGTGACTGATATCCTAGACCGCTCATCCATCCAGAAAGGGCAATTATTCGTATTAGGCTTGTCATCTAGTGAGGTTGTCGGTGGGGTGATTGGACAAGCGTCTAGTCAAGAAGTCGGAGAGATGATTGTCAAAACCCTTCTCGAAGAACTTGGTAAGGCAGGGATTGAGTTGGCTGTACAGGGGTGCGAGCATCTCAACCGTGCCTTGGTTGTTGAGCGTTCCTATGCCCTTAAAAAAGATCTCGAGATTGTCAACGTTGTGCCGTCCTTGCATGCAGGAGGTAGCGGACAGCTGGCTGCCTTTAAGTACATGAAAGATCCTGTTGAGGTTGAAACTGTCGTTGCTCACGCAGGGCTTGATATAGGGGATACCTCCATTGGGATGCATGTGAAGCACGTGCAAGTTCCCTTGCGCCCGCTAAAGCGTGAACTAGGTGGGGCGCACGTCACAGCTCTAGCCAGCCGACCAAAACTAATTGGAGGTGCGCGTGCTGCTTACGCAGATGATCCAATTCGAAAAGGATTTGCTTGATAGCCCGATGATTTTGGTTAGCCTGATTTGGAGGGCTATACCATTAGCAACTTTCTATATAAAATGATTGATAAGGAGATGAGAAAAGATGATTCTAAAACCAGGAGCACATTTACGGATTTTAAGCCCGTCATCCTCTATTGAAAATATTGGTGGTTTTGAAGCCAATAACGCTGCAAAGGAGACCTTAGAAGCACTCGGTTTTACGCTGTCTTTTTCGGAGCATTACTCAGAAAATGACATCCTAGGATCGGCATCAATCCAAAGCCGTTTAGCAGACTTACATGCTGCCTTTGAGGATCCATCAGTTGATGGCATTTTAGCAACCATTGGTGGTTTTAATTCAAATGAACTCTTGCCTTATTTGGATTATGACTTGATCGCTAAACATCCTAAGCCTATCTGTGGTTATTCAGATACAACAGCGATCTTAAATGCTATCTATGCCCAAACCGGCTTGCAGACGTATATGGGGCCATCCTACTCTAGTTTTAAAATACTTAGCAATAAAACAGGGGAATTGATAAAAGCCTCTGAAAAATCAAAGGTCTTCTTGTTGTCTTAATTCGTTCAAGATGTCTGCCACACTTTCAGAGGTTACTACCTCCCAAGGTCTGACAGGCTCATCAGGAAGAACAAAATCAAAGACCTTACCCTCTTTTCTGACAATGTTGACCTTGTCGCCTGTAATATATCCTCCATCTATCGCCTGTTTTAATTCGTCATAATGTAACATAGTTTATTACCTCCTATCTGTTAATTCGCAAAAAGTTTGTTTTTTTGAATTAAAATCGAAAATAATATCTAAAAATCTGTATTTTTACTGTATTCTTCTGTTTCCTACTGTATCTTGAGCACGAAAAAAAGCCCTTAGGTGTAACAACCTAAGGGCTTTCTGTGTCTTATCTTAAACTGGTTTTTTTGAAAGTGTGTAGGTAACACCATTGATAGAAATTTCAATCCCCTCAATGTTGACCTCAATCTTGTCTGTGCTACCGACATTATTGACGGTAGCAGTATCATACTTGGTTAGTGATCCATTTTCAGCCTCAATAGCTTTCAGACGGCTTGACATCCCTACCAGGTAATTATCATAGCCTGTAGCAGCGTAGTCATAGACTGCACCACCAACCTTAAACATGCCTTTGATAGCCTCGCTAAAGGTTTTAGCTCCTGATACCTTGTAGCTACCTCCTGAACGTAGCAGGTAGAACCAATCTGTGAGAAAGTCATCTACAGAGGCATAGTGCATATAATGTCCACCCTCGTTAGCTGGTCTTGCTGTTCCTTGGGTGACAGTCACACCACTTGGACGCTCTCCTT
Organism: Streptococcus pluranimalium; assembly: GCF_047785705.1. Lineage (GTDB taxonomy): Bacteria > Bacillota > Bacilli > Lactobacillales > Streptococcaceae > Streptococcus > Streptococcus pluranimalium_A. The sequence goes on along the minus strand of NZ_JBLOJV010000008.1, from coordinate 46,019 downwards.
TGCCAGTCCATGTCATGCCTCCCCAGTTGTTATCTGCCTTACCTACGGCTGAGGTGCCCCAAAGCCCCTCAAAGTGTAGAACGGTGATAGCGTAGCTAGGTAGGATATTGTGTTCCTTACACTTAGCAAGGATAACATCAAGGACAGATTTTTTCAGGATTGCACCGTTAAAGGACAAGTCACCTGCCTCTTTGACAATTTTTGGCTCTGTCACTTTACCAGTTGCCTCAGTTTCTTCCGTTTTAGTCTCAGTGGAGGAATTTACCACCTCGCTTTTTGGAGCGTCAGAGGGCGTTTTAGGGGTATTTCCTGATGTGCTACCTTTCAGGATTTCAGTTACACGTTTTTGGACTGCGTCATAGTCAGGACCAAGGGATTTTTTACGGTCTTCACCGTTGCCATGCTTACCAGCAATTACCTCTTTAGCCAGTTGGTCAATCGTCTTTTTAGGTGCCGTAGCTTTGCCATTGATGACTGCCATGACAGCCTCATATTGATTACCAAGAGCTGCTTTCCGCTGATCTCCGTTTCCGTATTTTCCAGCAAGAGTCTCTTTAACCAATGTATCAAGGGTTTTTCCTGATGTTGAGGGCGTACTTTGGTTAGCCAAGCGGTAAACATAGCAATACATCCAACCACTAGCTGCCGCTGTTTGATTGTAGTTGTTGATGGTAATGCTGTTGTTGGCATAGTTACAGTGGATGATATTATCTGGATCAACGAAAATACCAGTATGACCACCAGCCCCTGCTGACTGTCCACGTTTCCCCCAAATAAAGACATCACCACGCTTAGCGTCCCAGTCTTGATTTTCTGCAATGAGCTTATATCCGTTTTTGATAAGCCAATCATGCTCATACTCCGTATTGACCGCCCATCCTGCTGAGATAGCTCCTGCGCTCATCAGAGCGTAGTAGACAGAACTGGAGCAATCGTAAGACCCTGGACCGTTACGGTAATCCATGGAGTAGGTAACCTTGCCTACTCGTGCTGACATCCAGGCAATAGCTGCCTCAATATTTACTGCCATTGTCTTCCTCCTTTAGAAAAATTTGAATAAAAGGGGAAAGCATGAGGAGCAAAAAAGAAAGAGGCACTAATGATAGTGCCCCAAAAATTATCAAGATAATTTTTCCCAATTTCCTCATGCTATGCCTCCTATTTTGGAACGTTGTAGTTCATGGCTTGCTCACTATCAGACAGACCTGATGTGGTAGGGTCAGATATAACCCCAAGTAATACAAGCAAGGTAAGAGCTGTATTGGCTACATCATTGATGTTATCAGGTAATTTCAAGCCTAGCTGTTGAGCTAGCAAGATTGCTGTGGCAATGATTGCAGCTAGAGTAGCTTTATTCTTAAAGCGTAGTTTCCAGTTAATCTTCATCACTTCAATTCCTTTCTTTGATCATGGTCTTTAACTCTCTGACATCCTCTGTCAAGTTCTTCATCTGTTCGGTCATGGCAACAAGGGCCTGATTTTGTTTATCATGGTCATCTAGTCGCCGTGTATGGTCTTTGATGGTTTGCTCCAAGAAAGAGATTTTAAGCTCAAGAGTATTGACCTTTGTAGCTTGTTCAATACTCTTAGCTTTCAACACATTATAGAAACCATATACCGTGATGACAAAACCTCCAATGGTAATCAGCATTTGGTATTCAGGTCTCAAATGTTACTCCTCCTTTGGTTCAGCAGCTTGTTCTGATAGCACCTCAACTACTACTTCTCGTAGATTGAAAAGTTTTGGCACTTGGTCAACGGTATAAGTTCCAGCAACTACAAGAGCTACCCAAGATTTGACGATCTGATGTTTTTTAGTGAATTTCATTGTAAAAGTTCCTTTCTTGATTAAAGCAGTACCTAAGATTAGGTTACTCAGTAAGTTCTTCATGCGTTCCCTCCTCTACTTCTTCAACTGGAGAAATACTAGCAAGAACACCCATAACAAGTTCTGTCAATTCAGATACAGCCCTGTTGACCGCCTGCTCATTCTTAACAGTCCCTAACTTTGCCTCCTCTGTGGCTTGTTCAAGGTCTTTGATTGCCTTTTGAGACTTCTCAATCAGCTCATCATACTTAGCGATTTTTTCGCCAATCTCATTGAACTTCTCATTTTCAGCACGCATAGGAAAGTTTTCCTGATAGATGACTTCCAGAGCTAACTCAAGTAGCTCAGTATTAGATAAGTCAATCTTGTCAGGAGGTAAAAAAATAGGCACGCTAGCACCATCTGAATTAACTAGCATGACCTTGGTGGCGGACGCTGTACCACTAGCGTCATATTCTTGTGATTTTGAACCATATTCAAATTTCATGGTATTTCCTTTCTTTTATGGATAAGGGTCATTAGTGACATAGGTTAGAGTGCCAGTGTACACATGTTGTCCGCTAGTTCCATTTGTAAATCTAATTTTTCCATCAGATGAAAAATGCAATACAGATGGTGATTTTGTAACTGAGCCTGAATTTGGCACAATAACCATGTGAACTTCTACGGTTGGTCTATATCCACTTGGGATAGTTTCTAACATCTCACGATATTCAAATACATCAATATTTGTAATTCGTCTGTTAAGTGTAATTGTCACTAGGTTGTCTTTCCTTGTTATTGTGGCATTTAGACCATACGGCATACCTTGTGTAACAGTCCTGAGAGGTTTCTCTTGTAATAGTGGGTGATCAGTGAAAGCAAACTCCCTCCAATCACGCCACTTCCAGCTATTAGCGTCGTAGGACTGCCTTGTGAAAATACGACCATTAAACCCAAAAAATAACTGAAATGTCTTTTTGGTATCTGACCATATATTTTGTAATAAGCCCCAATCGCCAGCTGGATTAGGACCACTTGTGTTTTTTATGGTAAATCCTGTAACAGTTGTTTCCCAAGTCCCACTAGGGTCTGAAAATGCTCGACCGTCATTCTGAGTCATACGGTGTTGCTGAATTGGATTGTTATTAGCATAGATGTCTCCGTTGACATCAAGTGCTCCACGCTCCCTAATTTTGTTGACACCAACCCCTGAGCGGTCATAAGAAAAGACCACACTTTCTGTAGCCACATTTACAGCAAACTCAGTCTGAGTAAATCTATCAGCAAGAGTGCCAATGACAACCCAAGACTGATTAGCTACATAGCTCCCTGATAGGTTAGCCTGTGAGTTGGTAAGACTTGCTAAACTCGTCCATGAACCAGCTGCTGGGCCTGTATCTGCCGTGTAGGTAGTTGTTCCTAACCTAGCAACTTTGAAAGAGAGTGTCATGGTATTTTTTTGTACGCCACCTACTGACAATGGAGCTACTTTTGCATTTCGTGTGACAGTCAATGTACTTGATGTTGAGCCTGTCCTTGCAATGCTAAAGCTAAGGGCAGGAGCAAAATACTCAAGCACAGTCACAGATACATCTTTAGTATCTGACCAACGACCACGACTATCAGAGACACTTGCTCTGACTGTGATGGTTCCGTTGTAGTTCATGATACCCAATGTGCCTCCGTTCACGTTGGTTGTTTGGTTCTTTCCGACTATCTCAGCTTTATAGCCTGTGATAGTTGATCCGTAGGAGCCTGCACCACCATCAAAAGTGACCTTGATATTAGAAATGACCTGAATAAAAGTATTACCTGGTATCAAGGATTGGGCCGCTGTGTTATGGTCAGCTAAAGTAACCCCTGTAAAAGTTGGTTTTATACTAGCTGGCACACTAGCTGTGAGTATCGTTGACTGCGTCCCTGTTTTGGTTGAACCAGAGTAAGTATCGACGTAGATTGTGCCAGTCCCACTTGTTGAGTTTGGAATATCGTTGGCAAAATCAAGAGGGATAGTCCAAGTAGTAGATGTATCTACATTACTTGCTATTGTCCCCTGTTTATTTCCCCAAACATAGCGTACTGTGTGCTTAAAACTAGAGCTTTGACGATTGATATTGATAGTAACTGCACTACCAATAACACCAGAGCTGACACTTACCGAACTTGAGCGAGGGATTGTAGTAAGAGTAAACGCATTACCTCCAATGGTAAGAGTGCCCGGTGACCAACCACCACTACCTGAGAAACTCGCCATCAAACCAAATGTTTTTGTACCATCAGCATTATGCCCAACCGTAATAGTTTGGTCAATCAGCATGATTGTTGAATTATACCCTGTCATGCTTGGAGCACCTGACCAATTCAATCTCTGACCATTTAAGTCAACATATGCTGAGCAATTATACTGAGCAAAAGTTGTAGTAGTATTCAAAAGAGCAAGTCTAACTCTAACCTGACTACTATTCCCTGCGATATTTTGTGAGGTTTGGTCAATCCACAATCTAATCCGATAACCTCTATCATTATTTGACCAAAATTCAGCCATTGTTTACCTCCTTATCCAACATATCTAATTACATTCATGTCAGCGTTGAGATGGTACTGCTCCTCTCTGAACCGTCCAATCTGAATAGTTTTGGAGAAAATACCATTTTCAATATGGATAACCCCTTGAGAAATATACATGACCTCCACCCCTGCCGAGTACATGGAAATACGGCCATTTGGATTGAACATCATACTTGAACTACCGTCATTTTTACCAATCACCAGTCCCTCATTTGATGAACTCATGTAGGTATCAATGAAATTCCAGCGGTCAGAAAGTTCTCCAAGGTTTTTAGCAATCGTGGAAACACGTTGGCTAGCTGAAATCAAATCCTTTTCTGCCTGTGCCCTAGCCGTGTCATTAGCTTTGACAAAGTCTTGATAGGCTTTAATCCAGTTGTCCAGTGTATCAGCACTAGCCTTAGCCTCTAATTCAGCTTGGATAATACCTGCTTTCTCATTTAGTGCGTTAAGTTGCTCTTGGGTTAGGACTTGGTCAGCTTTGCTGTCAATATCATTACTGACATCTTCAACCGCTGGTATCCAGTCCATTGATACTGTCCCCGTGTTGACCCTAAGATTTGAGATGATTACTGTACCACTTGAACCACTCTCAAAATTGAGATTTAAGAAAATTTCCTTAATGAGGTCACTAGTTCTGGAGTTCGTGTAGGATTTCCATTGCCACGGTTGGGAATATGTACCACTTTTAACTGAACTAGTGTCTATGTATTGCTTACCTAGAACCTTGTCATTAGTGGTGAAATCCCACTGGTCACCAGTACCATTGTTGTATTTGATAACACGATTAAGCCTAAACCCTTTGACATCAGTTGAGGCAACATAATCAAACGTAAGAAAAAGCTGCTGAGTGGTTAGCCACTTGAGAGCCTCTCCTGATAATGTGTAAATTCGCCCTTGATTTCCGTTTGTCTGAGTTGCCGTCAATAATGCAAAATTACGGCTACCAAGCTGTGTGTTATCAAATAGTGCCGTCCACTTGTACTTAGTATGATCTTGGCTATCTGCCTCAGTAAAGTCAGTCAAAGTTCCTAGATAACGTTTGTTAGTACTATCTGATGTACTAAAGCCATCACGGCCATCAGCAGAGTTAGACCATGCACGGTGAAAATATGGCGTTCTTCCATCAGCACCTGGTTTACCTGGTATTCCTTGAGCGCCATCTCTACCGTTTTGTCCATCTGCACCTCTCCAACGTGACCAGCGGTAACTTGCTGGATTGGTACTATCGGTAGCAATAAAATCTTGATACATACCTATATATGCTTTGGATTGGTCAGTCTGGCTAAAACCACTACCAGAGTCAGTGTCAGCATAGGCAATGTGGGTGTACTGAGTTCGTCCATCTGCTCCCTTAGCTCCAGGGATACCTTGGTCACCTTTGGGACCTTGAATACCCTGTAAGCCTTGCAAACCACGCTCACCTTGAGAGCCTTGTGGTCCAGGGTCTCCTTTATCACCTTTTAGACCGTCAGAGGCGTTTAGGAATGTGATTTGTTCAGAGGCTACTTCTTGATTATCAATCCATGCAGCGATAGTCAGCACCATAGTCTGATTGATGTCAGCAGCTTTGACAATATATGTAGGGCTAGTTGCTTTAATCTCACCGTTGACAACCCAACGCCAGCCACTATTGATGACCTTGTTGCCTTTCATCAGAGTAGGTGTCACAACTGATTGTCCTTGCCCATTCTTAAAGGCTGTGCCGTTATTGGTGGAGACCTTTACGGTATAAGGCTTAGCGTCTTCAATCATACGATCTAGACGCTCCTGAATACCCTGAGATAAGAGATTTTCAAGTGCCTTAGCATTTGAAAAGGTTGTCTTGTTGTTCTTAGGATTGGTAAAGCTAATGGTTTGCTCAGACACCCTCATTTCAAGCAATAGAACAGGACTAAAGCCGTCATCATAAACTTGGACAGTGTCCCCTATTTCAAGGTCAGCAAATCCCTCCGCCTCGTAAGTAACAGCTGGATAACAGTTCTTTTTAAGCTCTCGGTACGCTGTTGAGCGGATAACCTCAGGATTTGAACTCTCTACAGTCATATCCTTTCTTATCCACTGGTCACCCATTGTGCCACTTGTAAAGGCTGCTGGATACATCTGCATAGAAAGAGGAGCATATAACCCCTCTCCTGCCTGATAAAATTCACGTTCCCCTTTAGAGTTATTGACAGACCATGCACCAAGACCTGAGATAGTGACCGTGTTACCTTGGTCATCTTTACCAGTTGGTCTAATCATGTTGTAGACATTAGTTTTATCAACCGTCCTAGTAAGTGCCTTGAGGTTTTTGCCATACTTCAAAATAGTAGGGCTGACACGCCCTACTCCTTGATGATCGTCATCATTCTCATGATAGACATTGACAACAAAAGACTTTATGGAGCTATCAGCGTTAAGGTGAGTGTCAAATTCAATTTCTGCACCAAATTTCTTAGCTAGACTGAGTAGACGGTTGAGTTTGGTGTCTGTCCCCTCCCACTCAGCAGAGATTTTCTGAGTAGAAATCTCATTTACCCCAATTTTCAAGAATGTAAAGTTTAGCAAGTCCATAGCGTCACAGTATTCTTTGAAAGTCATAGCCTTAGGTGCTTTATATGGATTTGCATACTCATTGATAAGCTCAAGGTTCAGATTGATACCATAACACTTGATAACTTGCTCATTTTCCTCAATTTTGCGGATCGTGTGTAGATAAGTCTTGCCTTTGTACTGGAATGAAACAAAGGCTTTCTCATTCAGATAGTTGTAGGCACGTTTACGCCCCACATCTGAAATGATGGCTTTTTTGAATACTGTGAAATCAAATGTACTAGAACCTGTTTCAAGGTACCTAGTCCATGTATCGTTGAAATAATTCAGCGTAGCCTGTTTATCATTATCAATAAAAGCAACTTTTCTCAAACTTGCGTCATGGATTGTCAATAACATAAGCTATAAGTACCTTTCTTCAAATTCTATCTTGACTGTGGGCTTTGTCCTGACCCAGCTTGAGGAATAGACCTCAAGAGTAGACCTGCCAGGTGGAATAGTAAGAAACGTGGAGCCGTGGACAATGTCCACAATACGCTCCAATCCGTCCACAGTAACTGTGTCATTCTCGCTATTAAGAATAATGTTTGAGCCAATCGGATAACGGTTAGGAATATCCTTTGTCACAGAAACAAAGTCTTTTCGGTAAAAAATACTGTCCAAGTACATCCTAGCTACCAATGGTTTATTACCTAAGGCCCCAAAGGCTACATGGACTTTAGCTGACTTTCTACCCTTGATTTCAGGAATAACAAAAGTATTGTAAGAACCCCACCAAAAGACGGTTACCTTGTCATCATTTCGCTTGAGGTCTGACCAACCTCTAGGCTCATTGAATGGATTTTGGCTATCTAAGTGAGTCCCTGTGAAAGTCCACTGTTTAATCATGTTGAACCCACCTTTACCGTCAGTAGCCATAAAGTTATACTCACAACCTAGACCGTTGTAACGCTTAAAGGTTTCCACTCCATACAAAAACCGCCCCTGTTCATCAGAGACGGTCAGCTTGATAAAGCCGTATTGGTTAGCGGCACCAAGCCAAAAAACTTGACGCCACCAGATGTAATCATTCAAAGAGCCTGTAGCTCCTGAGCTATCTGCTGGGATATTCCATGTCAAACTACCTGCATTATTTCCAGTCGTGCCTCCTGCATTTTGTAAAAACAAATGCTTGCGTCCTGACCAGTCCACACTTGCCACGGTACCTCTCAAACTCTGTGATGTGTCATTCAAAATAGCCACGTTCTTTGCGGCTGCACTAAGACCATTGGTGATTTTACTGTCACGGTAGTCAAAGAGTAGCTCAGACTGTTTAGCTTGTACAGTATCAGCCTCCTCACGGTCACCAACCTCAAGAGCACCGCTGGTATTGACTAAACCAATGTAGCCATTTTCGGCATTATTCTTGACTGTAACCACAGGGAAAGCTGGCACGTTGCCATCATTGATCAGATTGAAAACAATCTTGTCAGATGATACTGTGCCATTATCGAAAACACGGTAAGTGGTGCTATGGGCTACTCCGTCAGGTATTAGTAGCTCAAATTCTCCCTTTTGGAACCATCTTGTCACATTGTCCATGTCCACAGAGCCTGTAACAAGTCCCATATAATACTTATCAGGCTCATCAGAGATAACAATCCTGACAGCCTCAGAGGTATTGAATACCCCTGCCAAAGTGTGTTTAGCTTGTTCAAGTGTCATGCCATCTCTTTCTTGCATGGCAAACTTGACCTTGATAAACTTAGCCCCTGTTCTTACTTCCTGCAAATTCACTCCCAAGAGTGGAGCGTCATTGGTTTCAATGCTACGCTCATTGCCAACAGGGCGGATAATTTCAATAATTCGGATAACCTCAGAGAGGTCAAATCCGTTAATAGTGATAGTGTCATTATTCATCAGACAATCCCCCTCATCATGTTATCAATCTTAATTTTGTCATTTTGGTAGTTCGTCATTGGTTGTCCAATCTTGGCAACAAGAGTACCATCATCAAGAACCATGTTAACAGGACGCTTGACGGCTTGCTCAGCAACTTCAAGAGCTCTGGTGAGTGCTTGGTCTGCTTGGTCTCTGATAATCTCAATTTGGCTCATTTCTGCACGCTCTGTGATGGATTTGAGCTTGAATTGACTAGACAGAGAACTATTGCCTAAGCCAAGCAACTCCTCAGCACCAAACTTAAAGGCTGACATCTCTTTTTGGACATAGGCTAGGCTGTCAGTCACATCAGAGGTATTTTTTTCAATACCTACAGCGATACCTTGGGCAATGTATCGACCCACATTATCCCTAAACAGGCGTGATGGTGAATGGATTTTAGCTTTAGCCTGTGCTGCTCTCTCGGCTTGTGCTACTAAGGCATTAGCTGCGGCTGTCACAGCTCCCAAAGCTGAATACATACCTTGAGCCAAACCTTGCCCAATCATAGCACCAACTCCACGCATAGCTCCAGCTCCAGCCATTGCTGTTGAGCGGATTGCGTTTACCATGGCAGACATTGCAGCCGTAGCTGATCCAATGCCAGAACGGATACCATTTGTCACACCATTTGAAACGCCACGCCCTGCCTGCTGTCCTGCTTGCGTCATTTGACCAGCTGACTGCCTTACAACAGATACCATCTGTTGCATACTTGAACGCATGGTAGATACTGCCTGTGTCATAGCAGAGCGTACAGCAGAATTTAGCTGAGTCATTGCTGATGTTGCAGCACTTGAAATGCTGGCAAAACCTGAGGCAACCATAGGAGCTGATGTAGCTAGTTGCATGATTGATGTCCGTGCCATCATTGCTGATGTGGTAATAGCTGTAAATCTAGCTGGTACTGTTCCAAGTATGCCACCAAGGGCACCAATAACAGCAGAGACCGCTGAAAAACCTGCTGACATTGTAGCAGATCCAGCTTGTGCCATCATCATTGAGGCTGACAATGCCGTTAATCGACCTTGCAAAGCAGAAATACTAGCAGTTGACCCTGCCAAGCCTGCAAAAGAGGCCATGACTGATGTAGCAAAGGCACTCATAGCTACACTTGCTGTAGTCATAGCTGGGGCAAGCCCTGTGATTGATGATGAAATGCTAGGAATAGAGCTAGCCATTGATGTCAAGACTGATACTGCACTAGTACCGCTGGACTGTATCATGCTTAGCCCTTGTCCAAGAGACCTCATACCTGCACCAGCGCTAGCCATGCCAGCACTTGCTCCTGAAATCTTACCAACTCCAATAGCAACCGCTGCTAGAGAGGCTGCCATGTCTCCAAGGTTTGTATTGGTAATCATTACCACACCTTGCGCTAACTGCTTGAACCCGTTCCCTGCCTTTTGAGCAGCGTTACCAATAGAGTTAAACACATTGGCAAGACCGTCTAGGACGCCCTTTATAGCATTTCCTACTGAGTTGATGACATTAGCTAAGCCATTAAAAGCACTCTCAACGCCTTTGCCTATGCCTTGTGCTGCTGTTGAGACTGCTTGCCCAACTGAGGTAAAGATGTTAGCGATACCTTGCAGAGCTGCACTGATAGCAGAGCCTACAGCACTAATAACCCCTGCAACTCCACTGAGGGCTGTTGCGATACCTTGACCGATACCCTGAGCAGCAACACTGATAGACACACCAACTGAGATGATGATACTAGCAATGCCCTGTAAAGCTGTTGCAATGACTCCACCAATGGCTGTGATAATTCCAGCTATGCCATTCATTGCTGTACTGATTGCATTAGCCATAGCCTGGATAATCATTACAATCTGTGGAGCGTTAGCAGATACAGCGTTTATGATTTTAGTCAAGCCATCAGCAATAGCCGTGACTAGGACTGAAATACCAAGCGCTGCAACTGCAATACCAGCACCGATAAGAGCAACGGCTGCACCAAAGGCAAGAATACCTACGGCTCCTGCTGTCAACGCTGGACCTAGTGCAGCTGCTCCCGCTGCTAACAGAGCTATACCTGCTATAATAGCAACCATTGCAATTTGTGCACCAGTTCCAGCTGAGGCAAGTTGCATAGCAGCCTGAACCAAAACATAAACCCCAGCGGCTGCCATCAAGACCCCTGCCCCAATCATAAGGACTGCGGCACCCAATCTCATGACAGAACCAGCACTAGCGGACGCTGTTGTTCCGACTGCGGTATTACCTGCACTCATTGCAGCACTTGCACCAGCATTAGCCGCTTGAGCAGCAGTAAGACCTAGGATATTGCTAACCAATGATACTAGGGTCTTACCAAAGTCAAAGGCAGATTTAAGGGTCTTGGCAATCTTAACCCCTGCCTTGATACCTAGTAGAGCTGTACCAATTCCCACAATGGCTGTAGCTACATTCTGAATAGTTCCAGGGTCTAAGCCTGAAATAAAGTCAGCTACTGCGGTTGCAGCCTGAGATAGCCACTTAACCACGTTCCCTAGCACTGTTCCCAAAGTGGTCAGCACTTCTGTAGCTGTCAAGCTCTCCCAAACGTGACCTATAGCCCCTGCGATACTCTGAATAGCACCGACAAAAGCCGTTACTGCCCCAGTGTTAGCAAAGGCACTCCAAAACGTTTGAACCTTAGCCACCAGCTCTGAAATAAAGTCGCTGACTTTGGTGATAATGCCCTCAACGTTAATACCGTCTAGGAACTTACCTAAACCATCAGCTAGCTTGTCAAAGTTGATTTTTTCAAGAGCGTCAGATAGAGCATTGACCGCCTTGATACCAAACTGATTGAGTTTCTCAAAGGCTGGCATGAGCTTATTAGACAGGCTTTCTTTTGCCCCGTCTATAGCCTGGTCAACTGTTTTGAACTCCGTAGCCATCTTTTGGAAAGCGTCAGAGTTCCCTGCACGGTTCATAGCGTCAAAGAACTCCTCTGTATTGACCTTACCATCTTGAACGGCTGCAACCAGTTCAGCGGTAGACATGCCCATCTCTTTGGCAACTGCCGCCATACCAGCGGGAGCTTGTTCCATCATAATCTTAAAGTCCATCCAAGCAACTTTAGGCTTACTTGCCATCTGTGTTGCTTGGGTTGATAATGACTTCATTGCTTGGGCTGGGTTCTCTGCTGAGGCTGCAAGACCACCAAAAGCCTTAACCAAGCTACCAACATTCTTAGTCCCTACTGCGTCTAATTGAGAGTAAGTGCTAGCCATGTCAGAGGCTGAGTAAATGGTCTTGGTGGCAAAGTCTTGCATTTCAGTCTTAGCTGCTTTGATGACCTCAGGAGAGCGACCAAATGCTTGTAGGTTTCCCTCAAAAGTCTTCCATGATTTTTGTGAGCTAGTTAACTCACCAGCCATGTCGCGGATACCACCAGTAACGACACCTATACCAGTAGTGAGAGCAGAACTAATCAGGTTAGCTCCTAAAACCGACTTAAAAACAGACCCAACTTTTGAGCCTGTGCTTTCTAGTCCACCTAACAAGGTTTTTAATTTGCTGACTCCTGACTGGGCACTAGAACCGTCTAGGTCAACCTTGATAGTAACTGAACCATCTGCCATAGTTTTCTCTCCTTTCCTGATCAGTAGTCAAAATCTTTTGGCAGTGCATACTCTTTCTTGAGCCGTTTCATACTCTCTTTATACTTCTTACTATCGCCTTTTTGTGGCTTATAAGAGCGTATTTTGAGCACCTCAGCAAACTTAGTATCACTGGGGAGCCCATTTAGTAGAGCGTTGAACTTTTTCCAGTGTAGGCTGTTCTGAGCGTCAATCAAATCAATTCCGTATGCCTGCATGAATGATGAGTAAATATACTCAGCGTCATACTTCAAGCTAAAGAGTCGCTCACCGTCTTCTGATTGACTTTTAGAGCGTATCTTACTCTTGATTGGATTGCCTGCTAGGTCAAGCACTGGGGCGGTTTCTTTAGCTGAAATAATTCTGATGTGTTCCTCAAAAATTAGCTTAAAGATAGCCGTTGCTTGTTCAGGGGCTAAAGCCTCCGTAAAATCAACACCAGTAAACATCTGAATAGCTAGATAAGGCTTGTAGATGTCATCAAACTCATCATCATTGATCAGCTCCATAACTTTCAAAACCTTGTTAAAAGCTATGTTCATTGGATACACATCATCACCAAGGACTAACTCATCTGTCAATTTCCTTGATAAGTCCAGCATATCAGTCACCTAAATACTTTTTGAGAGCGTCCCCGTTGTTACGTTGTTCCCATTCATTGATGACACCATTGATAGCCTCAAGCAAGTAAGCCATAGTATCGACCGTAGAGCCGTCAGAGAAGTTATAAACCTTGTCATAAGCCTCTTTGTCAAAAAGCTCAGTCCATGACTCTTGTACCATGCCTTGTAGCACTTCAAAGGCTTTGCTGTCTTCTGTTTTGGCTAATTCTTCGCCCTCTTTTTTGAGTTTCTTGCCGATAGCTTCCATCTTGTGGATATTCTTATCATTGGCTACAAATTCAAGGGTGAACTCACCAAAATCTACAGGGATTGCATTGTTACGCTTTTTAATTACTACCATTTTGTTTTTCTCCTACTAATCAAAAATAAAAAGGGGAGCACAATCACTCCCCTAAGCTACTTTATCCACCGACTACAGCAGATTGTTTAGGTACTGAGTTCCAGCTGATAGTGCACTCAAAAGCCTCATACTCAGCAGCCTCTCCGCCTCCGATTTTGATTTCAGAGACCGTGGCAGGTGCTACGTATTGAGTTTTACCGTCAGCGTCAACTACCTTAAACCATACTTTACGTTGTTCACCAGTAGCAAACCGCATATCAGCAATGATTTTCTGTGCTGCGTCTTCTTTGATATAGTCACCCTCAAAGGTATAACCATATTTGACAGATACCACGGTAGTTTCTGGCGTACCGTCACCGTTGTAGTATGCTACATCATCTGTTTCTTCGTCACTTTCAACCTCAGCGGTAGTGACACCGTCAGCAAGCCATTTCCAAGCGTCAGCGGCTGGCTCGGTTGCTGGTGCTGTTGATAACCAAGGCGCTACATAGTGTTTACGCTTGGCATTTTTCATTTTTGGCATTTAATTTCCTCCATTTGTTTCTAAACGTGCTGTAATATCCAGCATGTAAACATAAAAGCCTTGGTCATCACGGTCATTAAGGAATGGCTGTGATACTTCAAGGCCTCTGAATTGATATGAATTATTTTGACTAGGTAGCTCTAGGTTGAAATCAGCAAGAGCATAGTTGATAGCCCACAGGATAGAGCTTGTCTTTTGGTGATCAGTGGTTTTGATTGCCACTTCAAATACAAGACTAATATCTTGCTTACCGTTCATGTACTCTTTTTCAACCTTGCCACCAGGTAAAGGATAGAGGACTAAGCCCTCTTTCTCTGACAAGTAATCAAGTCTACAAGTCAGAGGTAGGTTTAGTGTGTTGATGAAATCTCTAAGGACTTCTGAAAAATCGTTGTTGTTCATGCTTTAACTCCCATTGCTCTAAGACCAGTCTTACCCCAATCCTTAACGTGTAATGCTGTGGCTTTCAAATCCCAACGCTTACCTGTTCCAGGAGTGGTGTAACGGCTAAAAGTAAAGCTCCTACGCTTGTTGTAGCTAGATCCGTAAAATTGGGCTCTTGCATAAGGTCCAGGGTATCTTACCCCATCTCGTGTAGCTTGACCGCTACCACTTAATTCTCCACTTTTTCGTGGGATAAATGGTTGCATGTCAATCATCATCTGATTAGCAATAGCTAGCTTACCTTTGGCCAAGGCTGATGATGATACCTTTTTCTCAATGCCTTTTAGGTCAATTTTGACAGAAACGCTAGTCCCCATCAGATACACTCCAGCTCATAACAAAAGATTTTCTTATTATGAGGATAGCTGACAGGAACTACAGTAGTAACCCTGTACTCTGTCTCTCCGTCTTTGACTATGGCATTTTCAAAGGTTTTGTCTAGGACTACTGGGCAATATTTAGGATACACAAACAAAAGGCTAGGTTTGGACTCTTTGCGGTTGTTTTGCGTCCCTTGGACTTGATACTGTCTATCAAACCTAACATGACTCAGAGTGACTGGATCAGCTAATACAGCCTTACCCCAGCCATCTAATTCCTCTGTGGTTTTTTGGATTGTCACAGTATCAACTAACAAACGCTTGTCAATGTCTGTCATAACCTACCCCCCTGTAGCCAAATCCTGCTCCTTTCAGAGCGTTCAGAGCGTCAAGTGATAAATTATACCTAGCACTTTCCAAAGATGTCTGAGAAGTGTCTCTGTAGCTGACAGAGGTACGACCAAGCGACACGCTGGCTACTGATTGCTTGTCATCAGCAGTCATGATACCGCTGGCGTCCAGATAAGCCACTTGGAAAGCTGTTGCCATTTTGACAGCCTGCTTTCTGTGCTCAATTTCTTTCTCAAAGTCCACAAAGTCATAGAAACCATTAAGAAAGAGGTTGACAGACACCTCAGCTCTCTTTAGTAATTTGTCAAAGTCCTCAACTTCATCAAAACCAAAGTCCTCAAATTCTTTTTCAGTTAAATAAGCGATAGTAACCACCTCCAATTAAAAAAGGCGGTGTTATTTCTCCGCCTTTGCTGCTTTTTCTTCTTCGACACGTTCAAAGAATGGACTGAGTTTGGGGTGAGTAAGTTTCCCTTTAGCATTTAGCTCCTCAGCTGTCTTTACTTCCATGTCATATACACCATTTTCATCAAAATGCTTTTCTTTGCCATCAATAACAAAAACCACGTTTGATGTTGCTTTGAATTTTGCCATTTTTCGTTATTCCTCCACTTCATAGCCTTGGTTCTCAAAGGCTGAAATCATGATAGGGTCAGACAGGGTAAATGATACCCCATCTTTAGTTAAAGTGACTGACTTTTTGATAGAAACTGTTTCCACCACTTCCTCTGTGGTTTCCTCAGCTACTTCTTGTGTTTCCACCACTTCCTCTGTTGTTTCCTCAGCTACTTCTTGTGTTTCCACCACTTCCTCTGTGGTTTCCTCAGCTTTCTTTCTAGCCATTACTTACCTCCTTACGCTGATTTGTGAACGTAGATAGCTTTTTTCTTGTTGTCAAGGACAAAAGCGTCATAACGGATACGACCCTCAACGAGTTTACCGTTAATTCCTGGTGGGTTGTCGTGGATCTTGTAGTCTTCCAACTTAACAGGAGATGTAGTTGCCACAGGATGAGCAATGATGAACTCTACATTTTGTGGCAAGCGTGATGTAGGTGTAAGGACAACTGGCAAGCCGTCAATCATACCTACTTGACCTTTGATTGTGATTTCTTGCCCAAGGTCAGAGTTTTTCACAAAGGTTGGGTCAAGTTTGATAAGTTTGTAGAACTTAGGAGATACATGCAAGACACGGCCTGCTGTTGGGATGAGTGCGTCTGTAAGAGCTACCTGACCATCTAGGACTGCCTCATAAGCGTCATCTTTGGTGATTGCTGCTGTCTTGATGTGTTCAGGGGCTGCACCAGCTACGATAGTTGCAAAGCGGTAGGTATCAACTTCTGGGATAACAACTTCTGAGAGCTGGCGTGCAAGAGCTTTACCTGCCTCCATGACACCATTAGTGTCTTGTTCAGATTTTTTGTCAATGGTGAAAGTGAAAGAACGGTCTTTCTTGAGTACCATAGTTTGAACGGTGTTACCAAGTTCCTCAGCTGTACCGTAGCGGTTCTGTCCTGTAGTCTTGTAATCGTTCATTCCTGATGTTGGAACTGAGTAGACCTTGACTGTGTCAACGCCTGTGAAATCAAAATCTTGGTTGATAATGCCAGTTGAGAGGGCCTCTTTAGTAAAGCGTTCATCAACTTTGTTATCAAATTTAGCTGCATAGTTTATTACCATGTAAAATTACCTCTTTTCTTTTTTGGGTTTACACGCTATCAAAGCCTGCAAACAGTGCTTTATCTTCTGCTGAAAGACCATCATCACCACTACCAGCGGCTGGATTGCCTCCAACAGAAATCTTAGGGTTAGGCTGTGGATCTCCACTCTGGAATAGATAAGGGCTTGACTCTTTGAGGTTGTTGATTGTGTCCTCTAAGATAGGCTTTCCATCTTCCCCTAGCTCAATCTTGTCTAGGTCAATGAACTTCATCAAGTCCTCTGAGTTGTAAGCTCCCACATCTTTCAAAGCAAGGGCTACAGCGTTTGTTTTTGTGACCTGAGCAAGTTTAGTCTCACTATCAGTCTTGTACTGGTCAAATTGAGCCTGTAAGTCTGCCAGCTGCTGCTTGCTTTCCTTACTAGCTCCCTCTTTAGCCTGCAAGTCCTTGATAGCTTGGTTCTGTTGCTCAAGCTGTTGTTTTAAGCTGTCGTTTTCTGCCTGTACCTCAGACTTAGCCTGTGCTTTCGCATTTTCAATACCTGCACCGTACGCTTGCATGATATTATCTAGCACGCTGTTATCTGTGATACCTGCGTCAACCAACATCTCACGTTTAAGACTCATGTCTTAACTCCTTTGTTTTACGTCACGAGGGACTGAGATACAGACACTTTTACGCCATATCCAGGGCAAAATAAAAACCGTTTGGAAATCCAGACGGTTTAAGTATTTTTGAGTAGTTTCAAGTAGTCTTTCCTACCAGTCAAGATGAGTGATCACCTCCTTACTTGCGACTAAACCAAGACCTTTTCTGCGTCTTTTTGAGAGCTTTAATGTCCGCCTCGACTGTATCAAAACGGTTGTTGGTGGCTTGTGCGTTTAACTCAACAATATCTCGTAAGTTATCATTTTCACGTTTTAGAGATTTGATAGACTCCTCAAGAATAACAGCGTGAGCGGTAAGTGCTGCTACTTTAATCTCAAATGCTTTCTTTTTCTTAATGCGTTTATTCATGGTTTCCTCCTGTTTTTGGGTACAAGAAAAGTGCCTAGATTGAACTAAGCACTGAGTTTTACTAATTGCTTTGCCTTTTCGTAGTAAGGCGTTAGAAAGTTGATAAAACCTTGCTTATCGCTTGGATCATGTTCCTCTAAAAACATCATTAGCTCAAAGTCGTTTAGAACGTCAAACATTTCAGGATTTTCATTGTCCCAAGCCTCTGCAAACTCCTCATCTTCTCCAAAAAGAGCGTTAAACTTAAAGGAAAAATCCCAAAAATTATCAATCTGACCACTGACTGCTTGATTGAGCATGTCTAATACTTGCTGACTGTATTTCATAATGGCTTAAATCCTTTCAGTTTTTTACGTTTCATCATAGTCACTACAATATCTGTATCAGGTTCAGTAATGTAAAGAATGCCGTTATAGTATCTAGCAAGTCTACCATTCTGTTCTGATACATAGTTAGGAGGTAGAGAAAAGGCTGTTTTAACCGTTTCATAGTTATAGGTAAATGTACCATCATTGCGTCTCATACGCTCTATGTAGCGTGCTATCGCATGGTCTCCAAACACTATACCGTCATTTTTGAAATTAAAGTATGCCTCTACTGCCTGCTGTTTCTGTTTCTCAGACAGTTTCTCTTGAATATCTCCCTTGAAATAATTGACAATCCTATTGTCGTATCTCAAGGACTCTTTCTCAGAGCCACTTAATGACTTGAAATCACTATAAGACTTGGGTGCTTTATTTCCCAAATTTTGTAGTATTTCAGAATACTCCTTTTTAGAACGTTTGTCAATAGATTTATACAATTTTTTAACCGTATCATCATTGTAGTAGTATTTCTCCCTAGAATAATCACGGTTTAGGAATGGGTGCTGTCTGAGATAGTCTCTCATAGCTCCCTGCTGCACCCTGACCTTGTTCTTATACTTGTCTATCAGTTCTTGGTCTCCAAGTTTCTCTGCAACATGCAGAAATTCCTTGGATTGTCTGATAGACCGCTCTAGGGCTCTCTGTTTGGCTTGTACGTTGGCGTTTTCGATAGCCTGTTCAGGCGTTAAGTCTTTGAGATTGTCTGGTAAATCAGGTTTGTAGTTAGCACCGACCACAAAAGGTGTGATTTCATGGTAACAGTTGATACCAAGACATCCTCCAGCTGATCCGTATCCATAATCTGATAATGCTAGGATACGCTCACCCTTTTCAGTTCTAGCAACTCCAGTAGTGACTATCTGATGTTGTAGAGGGGCACACATTTCCCTTGCTGTGGCTTTCTTGGAATAGTAGTAGGTATCTATCCCTAATTCCTCAGCTGGAGCCATTCTGACCTCACGATAGACACGCCAAGCTGTTGACTTGATAACCTGTCTAGCATAGGTATCAGCTTTCCAATGTTTCCCTTGACTATCGGTAAAGCCATAAAAGCCCTTTTGGGCCCATTTCATGACTGTATCAGAAATAGCCTTGTCTGATGTTGCTAAACCTGTGACAACTTTTGCTGTGGCCTCCTCAATGATAGACTGGTAAACCTCTCTCACGCTCTTTGGTAGCGTGGTATTGATAAGGTTGTTAATATCTCCCATGGTCTGATTGACATAAGCTGCAAGATTAGTCTGTATGAGGCTGTTAGTCACAAAATCACCACCACCAGTAGCCTCTAAAAGCTGTTGTTTGGTGTTCTTGTAGATTTGATAGCCCTCATTTTGGATGACATACCTTAGCTGTTCCTCAGCAATTCCTGAGCGGTCTGAAATGAGCTTGAGGTTGTCCTCATTTAGCAGCCCCATCTCATTCATCTTCTCTAATTGCCAGATATAGGGATTGTCATCAAGACTGGCAGAACCACGCTCTTTGATACGGTCTATAACTTGGTCAAATAGATCCAGAGTAAGCTGATGATAGATGTCTGCAACCTGACTAGCGTCAAGCATTAGCTGCTCATCATTGAGCTTGATTGGTTTCTTCTCTTTCATAAGCTCTTGCAAGTCCTTTAGTTATTAGCCAGCTTGGGCTTTTTATTCCAAATAAACGCCTCAGCCTATCAATTACCATAAATTTCAACATCTTCATCACTCCTGCCGTCGTTAGCCTCGCTGATAGCATTGCCACTGATTTCAGCCTTGATTTCCTTAGCTCTCTCAGGGGTCACGTTGAGCACTTTCTCAATAGCCATGACATCAGTACCAAAGCCAGCGTTAACTACCTTAATCCAGTAGTCAAGCTCAGCATTTCGGTCAGTAAAGACACCATCATCAAGGTTAATGCTGATAGCGTCCATGTCTGGGATATTGCCCTTATAGAGTTGATAGGCTTTCCCAAGCTCTAACATGGAGATAATCAGCTCTTTTAGGGATTGCTCAACTAGACTGACAATACTGTTACGCATTTGGTAAGTGTCAGAGTTTTCTGAGACAATCTCAGTAGCTGTCTTCATGCTCTTACCATCAAAGGTAAACATGCCAGCTGATACGCCTATCTGCATTTCAAAGAGGGACAGACCCTCATTGATTGCCTTGATATAGTCATCAGAGCGGATAGGGGTTGTAAGGTCTGTGATACCTATACCCTTGTCCATGTCTCCAGAGTCAAACTGTTCATAGACATTCTGACCTGTTTCAAACTCACGCTTGACTGTGACTTTCTCACCATCTGTGTTGTACTCAGTTTTAATCATCTGAGTAGGAACCGCCACCCTACGCTGACCCATTTTAACTTCCCACATGAACTCATCATAGGTAGTGTTAAGAAAATCAATCGTAGTCTTGGCATTATCAAAGATAGATAGCCCAAGTGGACTGTTAATATCTTTGTTGTTCATTCCAGGTGTCTTGAGATAGGTAAACAATGGACGGCTCAGACCGTTCAAGTCAGCGACTTCTTCCAAATCTTCATAGAGTTCAGCCAGTGGTACCCTAGCTCCCACAATATTCTGATTATCAGACTTGTAGAGCTCATTGGTTACCGTGTACTTGTCATCTTTGCTCCATTCATGCAACTCAATCAGTGTGTAATACTTCTGCTTGTTTCCCTCTGATTTGATTGTCTTAGTGATGATAGCAGCACTAGAAACATCTTGAGTGTTTGACTGGAGAGGCAGAAATACAGGGGCTTGAATAAATGCTACCCTTACCTTGTCCTTATCTACATAGGGCCTCATAGCAAGTCCACCAAGAGCTAAACAGCTCTCTAGGTAACGTTCAAAGTTCTTGATAAAGCGGTCATTCTGTAGCTGGTCCTGAATAAATTCATTAGCTTTCTCATCATCTACCTTGATTTCAGCCTGTTCATTAAAGACTAGGCTTGCAATCTTCTTAGAGGCTGTCCTGCCTATTGGTAAATGGTTAAAATCTCGCTTTTGCTTTGTGCCGTTGCTATCTTTATACTCAATCTGTGGATAACGCCCTGCAAAATACTTGAGATTTTCCCTGATACGGTCATACTCTGCACTAGACACCGCTATTTTAGGGTGGTCTGTGATATTAGTTAAGTTTTGTGTGGTCATCACATACTTACTCCTTGTAAAGAAATTCTTGATAGTTTGTACTATTCCCATTGTTAGCTCCTTTAGGCTTTCAAATCTAGCTCCCTAGCGTTGTCTAGGACAAAATACTTAAACTCATCTACCGTATGGTCTTCTTCCTTGATAACTTTAGGGTCATCAGAGTTGATAGTCTTGTCGTCATAGCGGTACATCTTATGCTCCTCGACGAATACCCTGTTAGCAGGGATGTCAAGGTAGTAAAAGCGTCCCTCAGCTAGTAAGCTGATAACCATGTCAATCATGGTCTGATTTTTCTTCTTGGCCACTGGGTGCCAGCGTTCGCCATAGTCCTTAAAGTATTGATTTCTCAAAGCTCCCTCCGCACTATCAATAGTCATCTTGAGCTTAGGCACTCTGTACTGTTTCATGACCTTGTCTATAAAGTCATGGATCATCACAGTTAGCTCACTAGGTGCTTTCTTGATTGTCTTGCCAGCTGGTGAATAGTAGAACGTATCAAGCAAGATAACATTACCTTTGGCAGTCAATCCATAAGCCCCACAGGCCGTAGCTGATTGCTGGTGTCCTGTATCTAGGGCAAATGATATACCTATCAGCTTGTCATCATCAGGCAGGCTGTGTAGTGGCTTAAAGTAGTTCATGTTATAAACATGATTACCAAGTCCTACAACTTCTCCTAAGTACATCCAGCGGTAATAGTCAGGGTCTGTTTCCTTGTACCTTTCTATCTTCTCTTTCATCTGCCTAGACAAAAAGCCTAGCCTATCATCAAGATAGGTGCTGTGATGTATCAGGTAAGTTGGGTCACTTGCTTTCTCAGCTACCCATTCATTTATCCAGTCATAAGGGTTGCGTGGTGGGTTGTATGTGAAATAGACCTTGACCTGTTTACCATCAGGCAACTCTTGACGGATAAAGGTATCCTCAACTATATCAATGTCCTCACGCCCTGCAAATTCTGCCAATTCCTCAAACCATACAGACATGACATAGCCTTTGGCTATCTTCTGTGATTTGAGTTTCATTGGGTCATCTACACCGTAAAAGTAAAAAGCTGTACCTGTTTTCTTGTGGGTAATCTGTAGCGGTGACTTACCAAACTTAAACTGATTGGCTAGCCCCATCTCATAAATGGCCCATCTTATCTGTTCATAGACAGACATTCTCAGGTACTTTCCCACTTTCCGTAGGACTACCACATTACCCAAAGGGTCACTAATAAAGTCATTTACTAGATCAATAGAGACAACAGATGACTTAGTAGAGGCTCGCCCCCCTTTTAACACAATATGGCTCTTGGGTGTAAAGAGCACCTCATCAAATACTGGGTTAATCAACTTTGCTAGGTTCAGTATCGCCATTGTACTCACTCCTATCAAATGTAAATCCAGTAATGACCGTATCATCTTCATCATCTGAGCCAAGCTGTGCCTTGAGGTTGTCAATTCTCAGGCGTTGCTCCTCTGTGACAAGTGATGAGCGTGTCAACTCATCATAGGTCTTAATCATGCTTTTAAGCTCTGACTGGGCTCTTGCTATTGCAGCTAGGGCTTTCCCTTGCTTATCCCATGCCGTATGATGTTCATAGCCTGTACCAGCTTTGCCTGTGCTAGTAACAAAGGTATCGCTATCCTCCACATCTTGGACAAATAAAATACGCTGAGCATGCAGTAGATTAGCATAGGTCAGCGTAATGTTTTCCCAGAGTATGTCTATTGGCTGTTTGTCTGATAGCTCCTGTGCTATCTCATACACCTCCTGTGGCAGATACTTAGCAAACAGACCATGTTTGAGGGCGTTAGTGTTTCCCTTAGGGGCTCCGTGTCCTAGAGCGTTCTTGCTACCCTTTGGAGCACCCCTTGGATTTTTGGAGCGTTCCGTATTTTTCTTTTGGAACGTTCCTTTTATTTTAGGTTCCCATTTGTCTTTACTTTTCCAACCTCGGACAGTGCCAGCTGAAACACCCAAACGCTCAGCAATCTCAACCAGTTCAATGTTTCCATTGTTCTCTGAATAGATTTCAAATGCTTTGTCTCGGTTGGGGTCTCTTGCTCTACCCAAGCCTAAACCTCCTGCTTTTATTTGTTTTGAAAAAAGAAAAGGGCAGACACTTCATAGGTGCCTTACCCTTATTTCTTGATGATACTATAATAGCACGATTGTTTGACCAGTGCGCTACAGACTAGTTCACTTTAGTTCACTTTTGTCAATTACAGCACCTAGTTCACGGATTGCATCTTTCTTCTTTTTGTAGAAAGTAGTCTTGCTGCATTGTAAAAACTCAATCATATCATATACGCTTGCTTTCTGAACATACACCATCCTTAGAATTGTTCGACTTGCAGGTTTAGGCATTTTATCAATCAGCCTACTCAATTCAATCCTGCGTCTGATAGCTTCTTCAGTAGCATCCTTCATATACTCTTTTAAGGAATCTTGCATGCTAAAAATATCAATGTAACGTTCATCTAATTGAATCTTCTGACCACCTTGAACCTTATTCACGTTCATTTTAGGACTAGAAAGCAAACTAGCTTCAAGATTAGCAAGCTCATCAATTCGATTCTGTATCTCTTCATCCAAATTTTGTAGTTCATCAAGTAACTCTTTAGCCTTGTTCACTCTATGTCTCCTTTTTGTGGTATAATGTATGTGAGTTATTTACCACAGTCAGGGCAGAGAGTGCTTTGACTTTTTTGTTTAGTATTGATTCAAAATGCTTACGACTTCATCGAACGGCAAACGTACCTTAATTGTTTTTTCCTCATAGGATAAAAATGGTTTGGGTATTTTGAGAATTAATACAGTAACATAGCTGTTCTCGCTACGAATGCCCTCAATACTATCTATCATTTTTTTACATAACGCAATCGAGCCAAGTTTTACAAACCGTGGCATTTCTTTCCTGGTTAGTCTCAGCCTTCCTGAGTACGGATATTTTCTAGGTTTCATTTCAGTGCTCCTTTTCTCAGTTCTTCCAACCTTTCTTGCATTGGATTTTTTAAACTATTCAATTCTTCTAATGTCGGCCAAAGTCTTCCTGAAAGTTGAGAGATTTCTCTAACTTCATTGACTTGTTTAGGGCTTTCTTTGTAGTTCCACCATTCAGCCCCATCATATTCTCCACGTTCCAACCACCAATTTTTGCCAACTACAACTAAGTCAGTTGCTACGTTGGCAGAGCCATATCCACTATCATAGTTAGTTTTTTTAGCCACCTTTTCAAAGTTTTCTTTTGTTATCTTGAAATCATTGCTTTGAATAAACCTCACGCCATCAAAAGTTTTGCCGTGTTTTTTTAGAACTTCTATAGTTTCTTCCCAAAGATTTCTCATCTCAACTTCCTCTCTTCTTCAAATAATCAGGTATCGGGTCACCAACTTTGATAGCCTCGTACTGTTCCTTTGTAACTAGAAACTTACCGTAGGCATGAGCAGTTACCGTGTAGCGTCCCTCTATGATTTCCTTGTCTGTGATTTGCCCAACCATCACACCGCCTGCATTATCGACGGTGTAGATGATGATGGGTTCTTTAGCTTTTAATTCAGCCACTTCATGACTTAGCTCTCTAATTTTCAACATAGCCGCAAGTAATATGATGAGCCATAAAGTTCCAAAAAATAGTAATGGTTGATAGTCTTTCATTCCATGACCTCCACTTCTACCTCAATTCGTGGCTTGAGGCTGTAAAATTTACCGACATCATGCAAAGCAATCTGACCGTCATCCTTAAAGACTATGCCAGACATACTGTCATACAGAGCCTTTTCGTAGTTGTCCACATCAGGCTTTTTACCTACTGGGATAGTCTCATCTATAAGGGCTTGCTGGTTCTTTTTGACCTTGGAGATATACTGAGGGGGCTTGATGAAAAACCTTACCTTTGCCCTCAGTGCTCCCTCAAGAATAGGCTGCCCCATGTAGAGATTGGCAATAAGTAACCTACAACGCTCTCTCCATGATTTCATGCCCTTGTCTTCATAGGTTGTGGTAAAACTCCCACGCCTAGCAAACCTTGGCCGTGATTGTGGCTTAGGTTCAATATTCAAGACTAATTTCATTCCTCAAGGACTCCTTTAAGACCTAATTTTTCAAAGAAATTCTCTTTGTTCAGCTTGATAAAGTCAAACAATTTCTTGATTTCAGCAGCGTCTTTAGACAGTGAGCTTGCTTTTGATGGTGTGTCTAGCAAAATTTCCTTTTTAGGTTTGGCAATCATAACTAACCTGTACTTAGGCTCAAACATGCCTCCATCTTGGTCAAGTGTAGGCTCAAAATCGTCTTTTTGATACTCTACACTAACATCCCAATTACTCCTGCCACTTCCAAGGACTGTGATTGTCCTATCTTTGAGTGAGAACTCCAATTCAAAGCTATCACTTGCATTGATTTTATCTGTCATTCTGTTTCTCCTGTTAAAATAGTTTTGTTTGTAGAGGATAAACCTCACTTAGTCTGATCCCTACTGCCTGACAGTCATTTTTGATTGACTCCAGGCACATTACAAATTTCACACCATTTTTTGACTTGTCATAACGAGGGTAGGTGTATCCGTCATTTTCAATCTTGGTGATAATATCGCTTTTGGTTTGAGGCTGATACATTACCCAGTCTACCCACTCCATATTATCCTCATACTCATTCAAAGTTTGGACTAGGCAGATAGTTATACATACCATACCTCAACCACGGTATAAGTCTATGCTCTCCCTCTAAAGGATAAAACATAGCCTCATGTCCGTCTCTTTCTGCTTCAAACTTTTCATACTGTTCATCACTCACCCAATAACGGAGATACACGTCGCTATATTCTGGATACCAACGCATGCCACAACAAGGGCAAAAGTTTGTATATTCTGGTTTTTGGCTTAGGATTTCATCCAATCGTGCCATAGCCAGTACTTCCTCTGTAGCCTCAATGATGATCTCAGACGCTACATTTTCGTCCGTTACAAAGTACCCACCAGAATTATTTTGACTAAAAACATAAAAGTAAGTTTGTGATGTTGCCATTTGTCTGTCTCCTTTATAAATTATCGTTTAGAAAGGCAGGTCATCATCAGAGATGTCCATGGGGTTTGAGTTGCCAAATGGAGACTGATAACCTCCTGATGACCCTCCTGCAAACTCAGACTGTGGAGAGCCTCCTGGATAGAAAGTGCCACCCTGTGGGTTATTTCCATTTTGGAAAGAACCACTCTGGTTCTGTTGACCACGGCTCTCTAGCATGTGAAACTGATTAGCAATAACCTCAGTCACATAGACACGCTGACCCTGTTGATTTTCGTAGTTTCTAGTTTGGATACTACCTACAATCCCAATCAGAGCACCTTTTTTAGCCCAGTTTGCTAAGTTTTCGGCTGCCTGTCTCCAAATGACACAGTTAATAAAATCAGCCTCACGCTCACCATTTTCATTTTTTCGGTTGCGATTGACAGCAAGAGTGAACGTTGCTACCGCTACATTAGATGGCGTGTATCTAAGTTCAGCGTCCTTGGTCATTCTTCCAACCAGTACAACATTGTTAATCATCTGACTTGTCCTTTCCTGCATTGCGTTCACCCAGTAGGAACCCTAGGCATAACCATAGGAAAGTCCAACCTGCTAATATTACTAATTCAATCACTATTATTCTCCTTTGCATTTGTAACAGACACTTTGGTTAGCGTCTTTTGTCTTTATTGTTGATAGCTCACCACAATTTGCACACTTGATTAGAAAACCCATCCCTTTTGTATCAGTTTCTTGCTGTTTTTATACTTTGGTTACATCTACAAAAATAATATTTTGAGGAACAATCATTATTGTTCTATTACTTTCTACGATTGCCAACGGCACATCGTTATCCAAACTGTACTTGATTTTGTTTTCTTCTGCCTCGTCTTTGCTGGTGTAGTCAAGTGATGAGCCATCATTAAATCTAACCTTAACTTTGAACATCTTCCCCTCCTGGATTTTTATACCACTCAAGCAAATCAGCCTGATTGTCCTTGATGTAGTTTTCAAATATTTGGAATTGGAGGATAGCCCAGCGTAAGCTGTGCATACCCCCTCCGTCCCTAGAGCAAAAACCGCTGACTTTGAAAACTGGCACAATTCTACCAATAATACCTGGACTAAGTTCGTCAATATTGACTACATTCTCAGTTTGATACCCAAAATCAAGGACGAACTCATCACCTAAGTCATGAATAACTTGTAGCCTCTTGCCGTCCGAATAGATAGCCACGCTATCTGATACATGTCTAATTTCCACGCCGTTTCACCACCCTAACTTTGAGATTATCTTTGAGCTCTTCCTGCTTGAGAGGCTCAATCCAACCGAACTCAGGAACCCAATAATTTTTTTGATATTCAAAACCAGCAGCTACTAGAGTTTCTTTGAAACGATCTTTTTCTTCAACTGTCTTAAAGAATACAGTAAGTCCCATCTTGATATTGTATGTGTCAGGCTCATTTTGGGATAATTGCCCACCGTCCAAAATCTCGCCTGTTTCTGGGTCAACTTTTGGGGTCTCTGTTGATTTCTGAGCCTGTGCCTGTTGTTTGGCTTGTTGCTCTGCCAAAAGTTGTTCTCTTTCAGCCTCAGCTTGTCGCATTTTTTGCTTTTCTTGCTCAAAGAGATAGTCTGACATGATTTGTTGCATTACATCAGCCAAAGACATTGACTGCAACATACGGATGTACGGCTGATCAGTCATGCCGTACTCAGCACATTGTCCAGAGATGGCAGCTTTTTCTTTTTCGTGCTCTTGTTGTTTTTGGTATTCAAAGGTGACCATATCTTCAAGAGATTTCATTGTGACTTTTTTCAGGGTCACGCCATCAGCCATAAAGTCTGAGGCCTTAATGTATTCCAAGGATTTTTCATCAAAGAGTCTAGGGTCCAGCATATATTCAGCCGCTTTGTTAGCTAGGTAGCTCTTGACAGTATCGAGACGGACAGCTTTTTGATGTTCTTCAAAAGCCTTGACATCAGCAGCAATCTTATTAATAACTTTGTCCATTGGTTCGCTGGTGTCCTTGATATACTTGTCAAACTCATCAGCTGACTGTGATAGCTCACGCTTAATCTTGATACGCTCATCAGAGATTTGTTTTTTGAGTTTGCGTAGATCAGCTAAAACTTGCTTGTCATCCTTAATGGTTGCAGCCGTGACCGTGTAATTTTCATACTTAGCCACTACATCAGCTATACCTTGCTCAAACTTTTCACGGTCAATGATTTCAACCTGTGCCTGTGTTACTTTTGCTTGTAATTCTTGCATGTTGCCCTCCTAATACTCCAAATCTTCCAGTAGCTCACCTTGTACTGGTTCATCATCAGGATCAATCACATCATCAGTTGGATAACTTGTGTCCACTTTTTCAGTTTGTTTTTGAGCCTGTTCTTGCTTATATTGCTCAATCTGTGCCATTTTGCGTGCCATAACATCCTCACGGCTTTCAACAGGTTCCGCCTGTTTGATACGGTCAAAAGTTTCACCGCCATCATCTTCCGTGTACATATTTCCCAAATCCTCAGGGAATGCCTCACGCAGAGCATTTACTAAGGCTGTCTTCCTGATCATTGTTGCTGGCATTGAGTTCCAGGTGCTTTTCCCCTTGTTATACTCAGCAAGTGATAGATAGATTTCAACTGGTACCTTGAAATTTTTACGATACACTCTAGCCCAACCGCCAACAAGTTTATCTGTTGGTAAGATTAGTGAGCCTTTCCGTTCAGTTTGGATACCATTTTCATCTATAACAACAACACCAGCCTCAAAACCCTCATAGTTTGGGCTTTGTGCAGCACGCTTGAGGAATGCCTCTTTAGAGACAATCAGACTGAACTCAACACCGCCTGTCTTATTGTTTTTGTAAGCTACAATATAGACCTCATTAGCCAAAGGGTTCAGATTTCGTCCTTTGATGAGAGACAAGGCTTGTCCTACTTGTTTTTCAGATAGTAAATTTTGTGGGTCAAAAAATCTTTTGATGTCCTGTGGTGTCCAAACACTAGTATCAATAGCAATGTCACGCTTTGCTTGTTGGGTTGATAATTGATTGTTAGTCATTTTCTTCTCCTTGTTTTTTCTTAATAACCTGTTTGGTTTCGCCATTCTTCATGTAATTCTTTAATCATTTGAAGATGGTTCATCTTCATGATTCGTCTTTTATCTTGATGACTACCATCCCAGACATTAGCAATCATGTCATCTTGTAGACGCTGTTTAAACTTTTTTAAATGTAATCGTTTCTTCAAGATTTTCTCCTCTTCGTCTTTCTCAAGTTAAAATTTTCACGCTTTAAGCGTCTGTTTTCGTTGGTAATTGAGATTATCTTGTCATGTTGCTCATTGATAATCTCTCCTAGCTCGTAACAAAGCTCTAGGTAACGTTTCCGCCAGTAAGCATTGTCTTCATAGCGTTCTCTTTCAATAGGCTAGTTATCTCCTACATAAATCCATTGACCGCCTCTGAATACCCATTCATCAGGATCATGTACCTGTCTTGGTTCCTCAGGTTGTAGATAGTCACGGTCATAATCAAACCATGGGTAAGTACCGTCCATGCCCTACCTCCTCAAGATGATAGAGTTGCATAAGCGTCAATCAGTCGCTGTTGCCTTGCAATGATGTCAGCCATTTGTTGACGGTCACGGCCAATAGCCATATTTTCCTGAGACAGCTCTTGTAGTATGGCATTTTTTGAGTCAATGAGTCCTTTAAGCCTGCGGTTCTCAGCTTTGAGGGCTTTTAGCTCAATCAGAGTACTATCAGTTTGAGTTGGCTCAGCCTTTGACAGTTCATCTAGTCCAAAATATCGTTTCAATTTCTCTAGCATTAGTCTTCCTCCTCGTCATCTTTCTCAAATGATGTCATTGTCTCCTTGATAGCTTTCTTAGGCTCCATACCCTCTAACACATCTTCGATAACATGAGAAAGTTTATGCATGGCGTCCATTGCCACCTCAAGCGTACCGTTCTCATCTGTGATACCCACAACCTTTAGCGTAACCAGTCCAAATAATGAGATAGCGTGTAGCTCTTTTTGGAGTTTTTCAATACGCTCAATCTTTTTCTGTTGGTCTCGGATAATTCTGTCTTTGTCAATCATGATTTTTACCTGTGGATAACTTTAGTTATCCCTTTCTTTATTTATTATTACTACTAGTTTTTTGTAAATTAGTATTTATTACTAAGTTAGTGCCGTAAGGCTTAGATTGTTGTAAGTTAGTACTTGTTGTATAGTTAGTATTTATTAGAGGGCAATTTTGTTCAGGGCAATTTTGTTCAGGGCAATTTTGTTCAGGGCAATTTTGTTCAGGGCAATTTTTGCCTTGTGCAAAGATGGGTGTTATTCTTCGCTTGTGGATAACTCTTTCTCAAGATTGTCCTTTAGATAATCAAAATAGCTGTCAGTTATGGGCACATCAGAGAAAAATCTAAATGTCCTTGCTCCTTTATTTCCACCAAAACTATACTTTACTGTCCTCATGTATCCAGCCTCTTCCAATTTTTGAAAGTGCCTATTTATCGTTCTTCTACTAACACCAAGCCTTTTAGCAATCTCCTCAGGATATACGACCCAATCAGGCTTATTGGTTAGTATTACTGTCAAAATTCCGATTGTGGCAGGTTCAAGTAGCTTGTCTTGTGTAAAAGCATTATTGATAGAGGTATAATTTTCGTGAGTGTTCCTGATAATATACTGCATATCTCATAAACTAAGCTCCTTTCCGTAGCTCATGCTTTCGCATTCCTACAATGATGTCATAATATGGATGACCTGCTGGAATGACATAAGTTGCTGGATCAAACTCTACCCATTGCTCCTCACCGTCAACAATTACCTTGCGAAAGCTAGTAACCTTGGGTGTCCATTGTTCTTTTTTTCTTGACATGATATAATTACCTCGTAAAGTATTTTGCTAGTCCCTCAATGGAATTGCCGTTCCAGAGGGGCTTTTTTGATATAATTGACTTATCCCAACGAAAGGAGGATAAGCTGATGAGTAAAACTCGTGGCGAGCTAGCTGTCGATATTACCATTTCTCTTCATGAGGAACTGTATAAAAGCTATGCTCAAAAATGTAATCACGACCACACTTATCAACAAGAATTTGGTGAGTATGTGGGCGAACAGTTTCAACACATTCTTAATGCTCTAAAGACTGAAAATTAGAGAATGTGCCACTTTCAAAAGCTCTGCGACTGCTGCAACAGACGCAGGGTCTTTTTTGTCTGTGGATTTCATTGTTTCCAGCGCAAACGAAACTGTTTCTTTTTGTAGGTTGATAATTTCTTCTTTCATAGTCTTTCCTTTCTAGCTTGGCAAGTATTCCTGATTGAGAAATTTGTTGATGAAATATTGTTGACCCTTGCCAGTGACCTTAGTTGTTGTATTTGTTGACGTGTGACCATCAGAATGATTGATAACTGTCTTTTTCATTTCAAACAAAGCAAGTTGCATACTCTTCTGTGTAGGCTGATTCCAAGAGTCACCTCTACGACTGATTAAATAGCCGTTATCTCGTAACCACTGAAAGAGTTTGTTTTGACCAATATCAATCCCATTCTGTTTCAGAATTTTAGCCAGTTCACCAATCAGACAAGATGACTTACTAGCGCTCACAGCGTCAGCAAACAGTACTTTAGGACGATCTGCCTCAATCTGTGCCTCTAGCTGATGGACTTTCTTATCTGCCATGAGTAAGGCTCTTGCCATGATTTTCTCAGGGCTGTTGTAGTCTTTCTCAATCTGGATAAAGTAAGCTCTGACCTGTTTGCCCTTATCAGTACGCTGGATCATTGCAATTTCTTTGGCCATATCTAGCTTGATGATGTGGTCAACTTTATTATGTCCACCCCGTCCTGTTTGGTTTCCAAAATTGGAAAGCAAAACAAAATCCTGATTTTCTACAAAGCCATAGTCTGTCATACGATCAAACCAAGTTGTGTAGTTTGAATTTACTCCAAGTGCTTTGTGCAACTGCCGACCTGACACAATAGGCTCATGTTTGTCATTTAGCGTTACGTTGATGAGTTCGTTCATAAAGACTCCTTTCTTGATATGATTATAAATCATATATAGCTTAAAATTTTTAGGTAGCTTTCTTTTTAATACCAAGAATGTCATCAGTAGAAATGTTGAAAAACAGGGCTAAGCTGATAAGGTGCTCTCCTGCAATCTTTGTCTGGTCTTTTTCCCAGTTACTGATTGATGTTTGAGTAACACCGATTTCTTTTGCTAGCTCACGCTGTGACATTTTGTTATGTTTAGCTCTTAATTCTGCAATCGTAACCATCTTGAGCAGCTCCTTTCTTGATGATGATTACATTTTATATGATTAAAAATCTTATGTCAAGTATTTTTTATGATTTATTTTCTATTTTTTTGAAATATTTGTGTATTTCATACTTTAATTAAAACTTTTTTCTTATATAGTTGATTTATAATCATGGTTTTGATATAATTTACTTATCAAATCGTAAAAAAGGAGTTATCCTATGGAACAACTAGGAGACCGAGTTAGAAAGTTGAGAGAGGGCCGCAATATGACCCAAACTGAACTTTCAGAAATACTTGGAATGAAAACCTACACCACCGTCTCAAAGTGGGAAAAAAATGAAAATTTTCCAAAAGGAAAAGATCTAAAAAAATTAGCAGAGATTTTCAATGTGACATCTGATTATCTTCTGGGTCTAGCAATTACACAACAAGGAAAACTTAATACTACAAACGACAATCTGGAAATCTTGTCTATATATAAAAAACTTGAGCATGATAGGCAAGGTATAGTTCTTGATTTTGCAAAAGGACAACTAGAAGAACAACAGAGCCCTAAAGTAACATCTATCTTTGATAAGTTCCAATCAGAAGATAACGAGGACTATGTCACTGATTACGTTGAGGGGCTGGTTGCTGCTGGCCGTGGTACATTCCAAGAGGATAATCTGCACATGGAGGTCAGACTGCGTGCCAATGACGTTCCTGAAAAGTATGACACGATCGCAAAAGTGGCCGGCGACTCCATGGAACCATTGATAGAGGATAATGATCTACTCTTTATCAAAGTTACAAGCCAGGTGGACATCAATGATATTGGTATCTTCCAGGTAAACGGCAAAAACTTTGTCAAAAAGTTAAAGCGTGACTATAGTGGGGCTTGGTACCTACAAAGTCTAAACAATAGCTATGAGGAAATCTATCTGACAGAAGATGATGACATCAGAACTATTGGAGAAGTCGTAGACATCTATAAACCATAATCAAAAAGGAGAATATCATGAAAAAATTGAAATTGTTTGGAGTGGGCTTTTTAGCCCTTGCTGCTCTTGGGTTTATTTTGCAAGCTCTAGGTCTTGCACCTAAGACAGAAACACCTCAAGTGACTACTCAGACTACCACTACTGAGCAGAGTTCAACATCTGAAAGCTCATCTACTAAGACAACTGAACAAAGCTCTGAAAAAGTTGCCTATGATGTAGCTGAAATGAATGTCAAGATTACCGACTCTTTCAATGAGTCAGTACAATTCAATCAGGACGGTCATGATGGATATGAGTGGACATCTTACATCTATGAAATCAAACTCAAAGACAATGGAGCTATTAACGCTACTGTGAATGATAATTTTTCAACACTATCGGACACAGAGAAAACTGAGGTCTTGAATAGTGTCAGCAGAGCTGTCAATATGGTTGTGTTCTTAGAAACAGAAGAAGACAAATCATATTTCATCACTGCATACGATCAGGCAGGAAATAAAGTAGCTCAATCACACATGACTAACGTGCTTGAGTATGATTTTGAGTAAATAAAAAAAGCCCCACGCTCTCAAAGTTTGGCGACTCAGAGCGTGAGGCTAGCTACAAGAAAGATTTTCAAAAGATAGTGTCTTTTGAACTCTTTTCTTGTACCCATTTTATCATTTTTTAGGAAATTTTGAAAGAGGTACTATTATGATGGATAGGAATAAAGTAGCTATCTATGTCCGTGTCAGCACACAAGGACAGGTAGATGATGGCTATTCACTTGATGAACAAGTTGACTTATTGACAAACTACTGCAAATTGAAAGAATGGACTCTTTATGATGTGTACGTTGATCCAGGGATTTCTGGAAAAAATATGCACAGGCCAGAGATAGAACGACTCACTAGAGACGCTAAACGAAAATTATTCGACATTGTACTCATATACGACTTGAAACGGCTTGGACGCTCTCAAAAAGAGAATATTGTGCTTGTAGAAGATGTTTTCAATCCAAATGGAATTAGGTTGGTCAGCTTTACTGAGAACTTTGACGCCTCTACCCCAGTTGGAAAAATGGTTTTTGGTATGCTATCAGCATACGCTGAACTAGATAGGGCAAATATTGCAGAAAGAATGATGATGGGGAAAATCGGTAGAGCGAAAGCTGGGAAAGCTATGTCTTGGGGAATGCCTCCCTTTGCTTACGATTACAACAAAGAAACAGGTGACCTAGAGCTAGATGAGGTTAAAGCTCCGATAGTTGAAATGATATATAGTGAGTTTCTAAAAGGGGCCTCTGTTAATAAAATTGTGCAAAAACTGAACTCAATGAGTTATCATGGCAAAAATCATGAATGGAAACATCACGCTGTCACAGTCATCATTGACAACCCTGTATATTGTGGAATGATGAAATATATGGGGCAAACTTACCAAGCTAAACACACACCCATCATAGATAAAAAAACTTTTGAACTTGCTCAGCTTGAACGAAAAAAGAGACTGGCAAAATATCATAACGCTGAATGGGTTCCCCCATTTCAAAGAAAATATATCGGCTCTAAAATTTGTTACTGTGGTCTATGTGGAGCACACCTAAAGTCGGAGAAAGATAAGAAGAACAAACTTACAGGCATACGTTCTATCTCGTTCTTTTGCCCTAACACACGGTCTAGGGGTACAGGAGAGTGTACAAACCCACGTTTCAAACAATCTGTTCTGGAGGGGTACATCTTGAATGAGGTGGCGAAGTTACAACAAAATCCTGAAAAGTTAAAAGACATCAAACCAGCTGAGGACAATGAGCTGCATAACAAAATAGCAACCTATGAAAAAAAGATAAAGCAAAACTCCTCAAAACTATCCAAATTGAACGACCTATATTTGAATGACCTTATCACTCTTGATGATCTAAAACAGCAATCAAAATCACTACTAAACGAAAATGAGTTTATGGAAGAACAAATAAAACTCTTGTCAGCTACAACAAGAGAAGATGAATTACGCAAAAAAATAGATACATTTCTAGCATTCCCAGACATACTGACCGCTGACTACGACACACAAAAACAGGCTGTAGAGCTTGTAATATCAAGGGTTGAGGCGACCAAAGAAGGTATAGATATTTTTTTCAACTTTTAACCCTGTTTTAAGACCAAGCATTAAAATGAAAGAAGGACAAGAGTATCAGTCAAGGGCTTGGCTAAAGGCTCTAGGGCAGACAAGCTATGACTTAGAGCCTAGTCCTGAGTGGTCTAGCGATCCTTGGTACGATCCTACCCAGCCCCGCCATTTTATGCCCACAGAGTGGAAATGTTACAACGCAGGAAAAGCTAGCGGGACTTTAATCGGTGGCAATTTATCGACTTTTAGTCTCTTGAGAGGGACGCCTTATGCTCCTCAGCCTGAACAGTACGTTCTTTTCCTAGAGGAGGCCGAAGAGGATGACTACCTTGACTTTGACCGTCATCTAGCTGCCATTCTTCAGGTTTATCCAAGCCCACAGGCCCTTGTCTTGGGGCGCTTTCCTAAGGAATGTCAGATGACTCCTGACTTGTTGCAGTATATTCTTGATAAACACCCTGTTTTGCAAGAAATCCCAGTTCTTTATGACACTGATTTCGCGCACACTCAGCCCTTGTTTACCGTTACTATTGGCGCTCACGTCACTGTTGATGCAGATGATTTGACTATAAATATCAGAGAGCAATCTCAAGACAACTGATTACTCCAGTTCATCAAAGAACCTTTTAAAATCAGTCATTTTTAGCCATTTAACAAAAAAAGTGGTAATATGTGGAATTTTCTGACAAAAAACTCTTTTTTTTAAGAAATATTTATGATATAATACCTTAAATCATTATTTTGGGATATTGATTGTGAAAAAAGAATAACACAATAGAGGAGACACTTTATGACAAGTAAAACAAAATTATTGGCTTTAGCCGGTGTAGCACTTGTATCGACAGCTGTTTTAGCAGCTTGTGGCAGCCAATCAGCTTCAAAAAACGCTGACAGTATGTCATATAACTATATCTATGCTAGTGATCCAGAAACGTTGGACTATATCTTGGCAAACCGTGCGGAGACCAGCGATTTAACAACCAACTTTGTAGATGGTCTTTTAGAGAACGACCAATACGGTAATCTTGTACCATCTCTTGCTAAAGATTGGACAGTATCGGCAGATGGTTTGACGTATACCTACAAACTTCGTGACGATGCTGCTTGGTATACTGCCGATGGCGAAGAGTATGCTAAAGTAACAGCACAAGACTTTATCACAGGTCTTAAGCATGCTGCTGATAAAAAATCAGATGCTCTCTATGTTGTTCAAGACTCAATCAAAGGCTTGAAAGACTACGTTGATGGCAAAGAAACAGACTTCAACAATGTCGGTATCAAAGCTGTTGATGAGAAAACAGTCGAATATACCCTTAATAAACCAGAAAGTTTCTGGAACTCTAAGACAACTTATAGCATTCTCTTCCCTGTCAATGCAGAGTTCTTAGCTTCAAAAGGTGATGACTTTGGTTCACCAACAGATCCATCAAGTCTTTTATATAACGGAGCTTATACGTTGAGTGCCATCACTTCTAAGTCATCCGTTGAAATGACTAAGAATGATAACTACTGGGATGCTGACAACGTTCACATCACAGACATTAAGTTGACTTACTATGATGGATCAGACCCTGACTCACTCTTTAACAACTTTAAAGACGGTTCTTATAGCTATGCTCGTCTTTACCCTAACCAACCAAGCTTCAAGAAAGCTTCTAAAGAGTTTGGTGACAACATCTACTACAGTCAACAAAATGCCTCAACTTACATGTACTTCTTCAACGTTAACCGTACAGCTAGCAAGGTAACAGAGAAGTCAGCTGAGCAACTCGAAGACACTAAAGAAGCCCTTCAAAACAAAGATTTCCGTCAAGCTGTAACCTTTGCCTTTGACCGTGCGTCGTGGAATTCACAAGTAGCTGGTGAAGAGGCTAAAGATAAAGCCTTGCGTAACACGCTTGTACCACCAGCATTTGTTCAAATCGATGGTAAAGACTTCGGAGATGTTGTTAAAGCAGACCTAGACGCTCTTGGTGATGAGTGGAAAGACGTTAGCCTCAAAGACGCTCAAAATGGTCTTTACAACCCAGAAAAAGCCAAAGCTGAATTTGAAAAAGCAAAATCAGCTCTAGGTTCAAACGTTTCTTACCCTATCCAAATCGACACAGTCGTTGCTCAAACAGATGAGTTAGCGGTACAACGTGCTAAATCATTGAAACAATCTATTGAGTCTAACCTTGGTAAAGAAAACGTTCAGATCAATATCCATGAAAAATCTGAAGAAGAGTACCTAGCAGCTACTTATAAAGCTGAGTCAGCAGACCAAATGGACTATGACATCGCTATCTCAGGTTGGTCTCCTGACTACCTAGACCCATCATCATACCTAGACATCTTCTCTACATCAGAAAGTGCCGCATCAACAATGCGTCTAGGGATTGATAGTAAAAACACAGACTTAATCAATAAAGTTGGATTGAACGACTATCAAGCACAGCTTGATAAAGCAGCTGAGATTACTGACGATGTCAATGCTCGCTATACAGAGTATGCTAAGGCACAAGCTTTGTTGAGTGACAGTGCTCTTATGATCCCAACAGTCTCACAAGGTGGTGTTCCAGGAATTACTCGTATCCAGCCATTTACAGCACCGTTCTCATGGGTAGGTAACAAAGGTGGAACTTACGTTTATAAACACCAAAAAGTTCAAGATAAGCCATTTACAACAAGTGAGTACGAAAAAGCTTTGGAAAACTGGAAATCTGAAAGCAAAAAATCAAATGAAAAAGCTACTAAAGAATTAGCTGATCATGTGGCAAAATAAAGCTTAGTAAACAAGAAAAGGGCTTTCTCTATAGACAAGAGAAAGTTCTTTCAAGTTTTGGAGAAAACAATGAAAAAATATATTTTAATGCGTATTTTGCGATCATTAGTTTCTATTTTTTTGGTAACAACCTTGGTTTATACGATTGTTTACACCTTGGTACCAAAGAGTTTAATTTTTAAAAATGATCCCAACTATAATAAAATGATTACAACTCCAGACAAAAAATCAGATTATGAAAATACGATTTTTGAACGAATGGGTTACATTGACTACATGACGACTAAGGAGCTTCAAGTCGAAGCTTCCAAAGTGGATCAAACGGTCACAACAGAGCCGACGGATGCTAATAAAAAGGTTTATCAATCCTTTTTAGAGGCTAAAAAAGGCAACTGGCAGTTACAGCAATTTAAAGACAGTCAGGAATTCTACGCGACACGAGACATTTCCATCTTTGAGCGTGTTTGGCATTTCTACTCTAAATTGATTGATGTTGATCATCCTTGGAAAGTCAAGGATGCCTCAAATCCTAACTTAGAGCGTTATGTGCGCTTTGAGAATGATCCATCTGTTGGGCCAGCGTTGGTGGGGTCTGGAACGCGTCATAAATATTTACTCTATTTTAATGGCAGTTTTCCTTTTGTGCATCAAAACATTGTCAAGTTGAATTTAGGGACTTCTTACCCGACTTATGCGAATCAGCCTGTGGCACGTATCATTACCCAGGGACAAGGGAAAACCTTGCAAAATGAGGTTGCTTTCCCAAATGGTCAGACACGTCGTTCAGCGATAAACATTTACTCAAGAACCTACTTGTCACCATCTAAGGCAGACACAAAGACCAAGCGTCAGTTTGGGAAAGACGATGCTTACACAGCCACTCAAAACCATTATAGTGAGCCATCAATGTTGAAAAACTCTTTTATCATTGGAGTGATTGGTGTGATCATCGCTTATCTAGTGGGCTTGCCGATAGGAATGCTAATGTCTCGTTATAAAGATAGTTGGTTTGACCGTCTTTCCACAGGGACAATGACCTTCATGCTAGCCCTACCGAGTGTGGCGACCATTTATATCATTCGCTTTTTTGGTAGTATGATTGGTTTACCAGATAGTTTCCCAATTTTGGGGGCATCTAGTCCGCTGTCTTATGTCCTACCATCAATGGTTTTAGGGGTTCTAAGTGTGCCTGGTATTGTGGTATGGTTCCGTCGTTATATGGTTGACCAACAGGCTAGTGACTATGTTCGCTTTGCTCGTGCGAAAGGTCTTTCAGAAGCAGAGATTTCACAAAAACACTTGTTTAAAAATGCGATGGTGCCGATCTCAAATGGGATTCCAACTTCTATCGCTATGACAATCGTTGGTGCGACCTTGACAGAAACCATCTTCGCCTTCCCAGGTATGGGTAAGATGCTGATTGACTCTGTACGCGCTGCCAATAATTCAATGGTTGTTGGTTTGGTGTTTATTTTCACGGTAGTATCAGTCTTTTCTCTACTATTGGGTGATCTCTTGATGACGATTTTTGACCCACGTATTCGTTTGACTTCAAAAGGAGGTAAATAATGGCTCAAATCGATAAAAATAAATTTACATTTGTAGAATTAGATGCCTCAGCTGCTGAAGCGATTGATTCACCGGCTTATTCGTATTGGAAATCGGTTTTTCGTCAATTTTTAGCTAATAAATCCACACTGGTAATGCTTGTGATTTTGATTGCTATCATCTTGATGAGCTTTATTTATCCAATCTTTGCCAACTATGACTTTAAGGATGTTAGTAACATCAATGACTTCTCAAAACGTTTTATCTGGCCAAATGGTGAGTATTGGTTTGGGACAGATAAAAATGGACAATCTTTATTTGATGGTGTCTGGTATGGTGCTAGAAACTCCATCTTAATCTCTGTCATTGCAACCTTGATTAACACTGTCATTGGTGTTTTGGTTGGTGGTATTTGGGGGGTGTCAAAGAGTTTTGACCGTATTATGTTAGAAGTGTATAACGTTATTTCTAATATCCCCTTCTTATTGATTGTGATTGTCTTGTCTTACTCGATTGGTGCAGGATTTTGGAACCTTATTTTTGCCTTCTGTGTGACAGGATGGCTAGGGATTGCTTATAGCATTCGTGTGCAGGTGTTACGCTATCGTGATTTAGAGTACAACTTGGCGAGTCGCACACTGGGGACACCGATGACCAAGGTAGTCTTAAAAAACCTCTTGCCCCAGTTGGTATCAGTGATCATGACCTTGGTTAGTCAAATGCTGCCGATGTATATCTCATTTGAAGCATTCCTATCTTTCTTTGGTTTGGGCTTGCCTATTTCAGAGCCTAGTCTTGGTCGATTGATTGCTAACTACTCGACATACTTAACAGATAATGCTTATCTTTTCTGGATTCCATTAACAACCTTAATCATGGTATCTTTACCGCTTTATATCGTAGGGCAAAACCTTGCAGATGCCAGCGATCCGCGTTCTCATAGATAGGGGATAAGATGAAAAAAACAGATAATATTATTTTAAGTGCAAAAGATGTTGTTGTTGAATTTGATGTGCGCGATAGCGTGCTAACAGCTATCCGAGGAGTTTCACTTGATTTGATTGAAGGTGAAGTTTTGGCTGTGGTTGGTGAGTCTGGCTCAG
This sequence comes from Streptococcus pluranimalium, assembly GCF_047785705.1. Classification (GTDB taxonomy): domain Bacteria; phylum Bacillota; class Bacilli; order Lactobacillales; family Streptococcaceae; genus Streptococcus; species Streptococcus pluranimalium_A. Next base: position 5,041 of record NZ_JBLOJV010000008.1, on the reverse strand, counting down.
GGAAATCGGTTCTAACAAAGACTTTTACAGGGATGCTTGAGAGTAACGGTCGTATTGCTAATGGTTCGATCTCTTATAGAGGTAAGGAGCTGTCTAGCTTAAAAGACCATAAGGATTGGGCAGATATTCGTGGAGCTAAGATTGCAACTATTTTCCAAGACCCGATGACTTCTCTTGACCCTATCAAATCGATCGGTAGTCAAATTACAGAAGTTATCATTAAGCACCAGAAAAAATCCAAGGCAGAGGCTAAGGAATTAGCCATTGGCTACATGGAGAGTGTTGGTATTCCAGAGGCAGAAAAACGCTTCAAAGAATTTCCATTTCAGTACTCTGGGGGAATGCGTCAGCGTATCGTTATAGCCATTGCTTTGGCTTGTCGACCAGATATTTTGATTTGTGATGAGCCGACAACGGCTTTGGATGTGACCATCCAAGCGCAAATCATCAAATTGCTAAAAGACTTGCAGGCTGAATATGGCTTTACAACAATCTTCATCACTCATGACTTAGGTGTTGTTGCTAGTATTGCTGACAAGGTAGCCGTGATGTATGCAGGTGATATTGTGGAGTATGGGACTGTTGAGGATATTTTTTACAATCCTCAGCACCCTTATACCTGGAGCTTGCTGTCAAGTTTGCCGCAGTTAGCTGATGATACTGGTGTTCTCTTTTCCATTCCAGGAGCGCCACCGTCCTTGTACAAGCCTATCAAAGGTGATGCTTTTGCACCAAGATCACGCTATGCTATGCAAATTGATTTTGAAGAAGATGCGCCAAAATTCTCACTAACAGAGACACACTGGGCTAAAACATGGTTACTCCATCCAGATGCTCCAAAAGTTGAGAAACCAGAAGCTATTCAGGATCTTCATGAAAAAATATCAGAAAAATTTCGTTAACACTGGAGGAGACAATGTCTGAAAAAATAGTTGAAATTAAAGATTTAGAAATCTCCTTCGGAGAAGGAAAAAAGAAATTTGTCGCGGTCAAAAATGCTAACTTTTTCATTAACAAGGGGGAAACCTTTTCTCTAGTTGGTGAATCTGGTTCAGGTAAAACGACGATTGGTCGTGCCATTATTGGCTTAAACGATACCAGTTCGGGTGATATTTTATTTGAAGGTGAAAAGATCAATGGGAAAAAATCGCGTGAAAAAGAGAAAGAGCTTATTCGTAAGATTCAGATGATTTTCCAAGATCCAGCTGCTAGTCTTAATGAGCGTGCAACGGTTGACTACATTATTTCAGAAGGGCTTTATAACTTTAACCTTTATGAAAATGACGAAGACCGTAAGGAAAAAGTCAGAAAAATGATTAGTGACGTTGGCTTGTTACCCGAGCATTTGACACGCTATCCTCATGAGTTTTCGGGTGGTCAAAGGCAGCGTATTGGTATTGCTAGAGCCTTGGTGATGCGTCCTGATTTTGTTATTGCTGATGAGCCTATCTCTGCCTTGGACGTTTCAGTACGTGCTCAGGTTCTCAACTTGTTGAAAGAATTGCAAAAAGAATTTGGTTTAACCTATCTCTTTATTGCCCATGATTTATCAGTTGTTAGATTTATTTCAGATCGTATTGCTGTTATCTATAAGGGAGTTATTGTAGAGGTGGCTGAGACAGAAGAGTTGTTCCGCAATCCTATCCATCCTTATACCAAATCATTATTATCAGCAGTTCCTATCCCAGATCCTATCTTGGAACGCCAAAAAGAATTGGTGATTTACGACCCAGATCAGCATGACTATCGTACAGAAAAACCAAGCATGGTTGAAATGTCACCAGGTCACTACGTTTGGGGAAGTCCAACCGAGATCTCTAACTATAAGCAAAACTATCCCCATCATCCTTAATCAAGTAACTTGATTAAGGGATAACAAACCACTTACCCAAGGGGTTTGTTGCTTGTATCTGAGAGTGTTCCTCAGTACTTTATTTGTCATACTAATCAGATTGAGGCTAGGATTTTTCCTAGTCTCAATTTTAGGTCTACCTTTCAATCTCACAACAATGTGTCCTTGTCACACCTTGAGACGTTTTTGTGGCGTATTAGGAGTCTACAAACCGATAATTTCTTGTCAAAAAAATGATTTTCGCATACAATAAATAAGAATGAGGAGGACACTATGTCATTATTTTCAGATATGACCTTCAAATCGCCTGTGATAAGAGTTGAAGACAAAGACTTAAACTTGGCATTCTTACAAAAACATCTTGGCATGAAAGTGATCAGTGAAGAAAATGCTCTGGCTTTTTTAGCAGGACATCATGCTAAACAGAGTCGTCTAGTGATAGAGGAATCACCAGCCTATCGCACAAGAGCTGTTAAAGGCAGTAAAAAACTCAATTGCTTGGTGATTAAGGCTGATGCTTTTGAGATCGGGCAGCTTTTGGCTAGGGGAGTTGAGACGTCTTATCTCTTTAAGGGAAAAGAAGGCTACGCCTTTGAAGCGATATCACCACAGGGAGATGCTTTTTTACTTCATGCGGAGCAATCCATTGAAGACTTGGAGGAAGTAAATGCTGTTGATCTGACGATAGATCAGGACTTTAAAGGCCTATCTGATTTTCATGTAGAAGAAGTGGTTTTAAATGTTCCAAATCCAAGTCTTAATCAGGCTTTTTATGAGGAGATCTTTGATGGACAACTACCTCTTCAAATGAGTTTTGAGCCAGCAACAGGACCTGATCTGACGATTGAACCACAGCTGACATGGGATCTTGAATTTCTGGAATTTCAAGTGCCAGCTACCTATGACTTGGTGACCTTATACGATGCCTTAGTAGCTAAGGATGTGCTGCCTTATATGGATAAAAAGGCACGTGTTCTGGTCATTTCAGATCCGAGTAAGATTGATATTTGGTTTACAAAGTAAGTGCCTATGGAAAAAATTCTGAACAAAATAGCGCAACAAATCGCCCAAAAGCATTACCACGGTGCTAGTCTAGCGATTTATCATGGCGGGCAGTGGGAAACCTTTTATCTGGGGACGATTGATGGTATAAGCCCTGTCTCACCAGGTTTGGTGTATGATTTGGCCAGCGTGTCTAAAGTTGTGGGGGTATCGACCATCCTTGCCTTTTGGATTGCAGAGGGCAAGCTAGGGCTTGGTGATTCCTTACAGGCTCACTACCCGAGGTTTCATGAGAAACAGGTGAGTATTCGTGAGCTTTTAACACATTATTCTGGGATTGATCCCTTTATTCCTAATCGCCATCGTTTGAGCGCCAAAGAACTGAAAGTGGCGATCAATCATATTAGTGTAACGTCGGATAAAACCTTTCGTTACACGGATATTAACTTTTTGTTATTAGGATTTATGCTGGAGGAGATGGCAGAGAAATCCTTGAGCCAGCTTTTTAAGGAGTGTATTTTTAGGCCTTGGCAAATGCACGAGACCAGTTTTGGACCGAGAAAACAAGCCGTTCCGACCATCAAGGGCATTAGAGGAGGACGGGTTCATGATCCCAAGGCTAGCCTTCTTGGGGAACATGCTGGGTCGGCTGGTCTTTTTTCGACAGTCAAGGACTTAAAAACGTTTTTAGAGCATTATTTGCAAGATGAGTTTGCCGCAAGTTTATGGGAAAATCTTAGCCCACCTGGTCATCAGACGCGTGCTTTAGGATGGCACTTAGATGGAGACTGGATTGACCATACGGGCTATACAGGTCCTTTTATCATGGCCAATCGTCAGCAACAGCAAGCGGTTATCTTTTTAACCAATCGTACTTACGAAAAAGATCAGCGTATTGAATGGATTGCCAATCGTGGGAAACTGATGTCTCTCATCAAGCAAAGACTGGCTAGCTTCAGCAAGTGCTAAATGCTCTGACTGCCTACGGCTTGTCTCATGATATCGTTTTAGAAAGGATTGCAGATGCTGATTTTTCCACTCATCAATGACACCAGCCGTAAAATTATCCATATTGATATGGATGCTTTTTTTGCAGCCGTAGAAGTTCGTGATAACCCTGATTTAAAAGGCAAACCCGTGGTGATTGCCAAGGATCCTAGGGAAACTGGCGGACGAGGAGTGGTATCCACCTGCTCTTACGAAGCGAGGCAATTTGGAATTCGCTCGGCTATGAGCTCTAAGGAAGCCTATGAACGTTGTCCCCAAGCGATTTTTATTGCGGGTCATTATGAGAAATACCGAGAGGTTGGACTTAGTATTCGAGCTATTTTTAAGCGTTATACCGATTTGGTTGAGCCTATGTCTATCGATGAAGCCTATCTTGATGTGACGACCAATAAACTAGCCCTAACCTCTGCTGTCAAGATTGCCAAGTTGATTCAACATGATATTTGGGAGGAATTACAGCTAACCTGTTCAGCAGGCGTGTCTTACAATAAGTTTTTAGCAAAATTAGCCTCTGATTTTCAGAAGCCAGCTGGCTTAACGGTGATTTTACCAAAGGATGCCCAAACTTTCTTAGAAGGATTGCCCATCGCAAAATTTCACGGTGTCGGTCAAAAAACGGTTGAAAAGTTGCATAAGCTGGGTGTCGAGACGGGGAAGGATTTGCTGGGGTTATCTGAGATGACCTTAATCGATCATTTTGGACGTTTTGGTTATGACTTGTATCGCAAAGCCCGTGGGATTTCGGATTCGCCTGTTAGAGCCAATCGGATCCGTCAGTCTATCGGGAGTGAGCGAACCTATGGCAAACTCCTCTATCATGAGGCTGATATCAAGGCAGAACTGTCGAAAAATGCTTATCGTGTGGCTCAAACGCTGTGTGAACACGGCAAACTAGGAAAGGTTGTGGTGATCAAGGTTCGTTACTCTGATTTCACGACCATCACCAAACGTCATACCTTGGAGATGGCGAGTCAATCCTTTGAGCGTATTGAGCAAGAAGTGCATGCTCTTTATGACGCCTTAGAGGGCTCTTCATCTGGTGTTAGGCTGTTGGGAGTGACCGTGACACAGTTATTGGATCAGGTGAATCAAGAAGCGACCTTATTTTAAACAAAACCATAGCTAGAGATCTTTTTCTAGCTGTGGTTATTTTGTTAGGCAGAAAAGAGTTATTTAACA
>NZ_JBLOJV010000079.1:0-2071 GCF_047785705.1 Streptococcus pluranimalium | reverse complement strand
GAGCTAAGAAGAACTTTTGTCTCAGGCTCTTTTTATTTTTAGCAACCGCTTTTCTATTTCAAATTTCTCACTTTAATAATTTTATATAGTCACTCTTAGTAGATAACAAGTAGCGGACATTAACGATTTTGCTATCATTATCAATATCATATAGAACGATATATTCTTTTTTCAGAGGAAGTCCTCTAGTAATTGCTCCTGGATTCACTACTTTCCCAAATCGCTCATCGGCATTAAAACCGCGTTCTGGAAAAACTTCTAAGCTCCTTAAACCCTTTACAATTTCACGTAAAACCTTATCACCGGCAGATGGATTGAATAATTTTTCGCTAATATATGTCCTAATTTCATTCAATTGCTCATATATCTCATTTGGAGCAATAACCTGATACTTATCCAAAAAGTTTCTCCTCTAATTCATCAAGCGACATATAGTTACCAGCATTCATCTCATTAACATTGTTCATTACTTCTGCTTGTAAGTCTTTAAAAAGACGTTCTTTTTCTAACTCTTCTTCAGAAAGTAAATCTACTTTACCAGTAGCTACCATATTTTTCAAAAAAAGTTGTAAAATTTTCCCTAAACTCGTCCCGTGTTCTGCAGCAATCACTTTTGCTTCTTCAGCTAATGTTGGCTCTGCTCTAAAATTTACTATTTTTGTTTTCTCTGCTAAAATCGTCATGTTTGTTTCCTCGTTTATTTTCATCTTTGTTTTCATCTTTGTTTTCTATTTGATTTTATCATAAAGAATATTTTATTTCAAATAGAACCGTTCACTATACTCCATCAAAAACAAAATAATCCTTTCTTACCGGCTACATATATTTTTCTCTAAACTCTTTACTCAAGGGTACAACTTTATCAATTTCAGCATTTAATTCTTGAACACATGTTAAAATAATTCCTATATGTTCTCTGGTAATATAATCAGCATCTTCTACCTGAAGAGTGATACGATTCAAATTACTACAAATTCTTTGAACTTCTCGTAATATCTCTATCTTCAAGTATTTTTCTAAAACATATTCAACTTCTTCAATTCTTGGGGAAATTTTTAATATCTTTTGACGAACAAAATCTGAAAAATTATTTGCTCTTGATTCTCGTACCATGCGATCTAGTTTCATTTTCTCTGTTCTAGTAAGTTTAATTTCTCTACGAAACAGCCTTAGTTCATCCACCATATATAAATTTTCCCTAACCGTACATCAATTGACCTTCGGATAATATACGACCTTAGCTTTCTAATAAAATTTTCTTAATTTTAGGTTTTTGCGAGCTGATAATATTTAATTCTTGGGGATTACTTCCCCAAACCCCTATGAAAATTTTAAAGTAGTCATTTTGATTTTTTTATCACATTTCCTAAAAGAAGTTTAAGGTCTTTCAAAAATTGAAATTAATTACCATTATCTCTCATTGTACTTTTCTCTTATAATACTTCCTAAAAATTGTGAATCTGATACTCGAATACTTGACTGATTTGCAAGTTCCTTCAGCATCTGTCTTTCAGACGGCAATAAAGTAAAAGAATATGTTTTTTTCTTCTCTTCTTCCATAACTACCTCTGTTTTGTAGTCTGACCCCTTTACTTCTTCTTTAACTTTATTGAAATTTGTAAATCTGTTTTCCATATATTTCTCCTCTTTAAAATTATGAGCAACACAATACATTAAGTATCTTATTAAACAAATACTCGATATTATTGAAAAATTGTTGATTTCTAGTTTTCTCTGAAGTGGACATATTTTCTTGCTGCTCAAAAATATCCTTATCCAATAATAAACTTTTAGCTAACAATTCTTTTTTAGGTAAATACCCTAAAAAATGTTCATCTTCTACAATGGTCTCTAAAAATTCTTTAGAAGTATTCCCCATATGTTCAATCTTATTACCAATTATAGTGCTTTAGTTTTTAATTAGTATTTGTCATGCTAGAGTTATGGCTTACAGAATTGATTTTAGAAAACGTGTTATTAACTATGTCCAATCAGGGCATGCTAAGAAAGAAGCATGTGCTTTATTTGGGATCAGTACAAATACGTTACACCTTTGGGAGAAACAGTTGGA
>NZ_JBLOJV010000078.1:0-2105 GCF_047785705.1 Streptococcus pluranimalium | reverse complement strand
CATTACTGGCAAACCAGCAACGGAAGCTGAAATAACAACTGCTAAGCTATACACACCGATTAAGATTAGTAGTAATATCTTAGGAGTTATTTCTTTGTTGGCTGGTCCGAAGGTAGTTACTAAGTATCAAAATTGGAAAAATGGTGAAATTGGACATTTAAAGATTATAAAGGGCAAGGTAGAGGGAAAAATTCCCTTAAAAGAATATGAGATGTATCGCAAAAAAAGTATTCATAATAAGGATTCAGATACCTTAACTTTAGGGAAATATCGTCCAACTATTTTGGAAGATGGAACACAAGATTGGACTACTCCTGGGCCAGATTCTTACATTGTACAAGCAGGCGACACGACCTATTTTGATTTAGGTGATGATTGGAATACCTTAACAAAAAAGTACAATTTAGATGATCAAGGTAAGCAAATGTTTGAATTGTTTAATAAACCAGCTCTTGATGATGCAGTATTAGGTCAAAAAGAAATACGATTTTCACATAACCCTTTAGATTATTCAGACAGTGCTCTGAATTGGGAATGGGATTATTTACAAGATAAATATGATTATAAAGAATTATATAAGATTGGAGATTATTGGTATGCAATTAAGTGATACACTTTTATTAGCTCGAACTATTTCCGAAGCGCTTCGAGGAGTGTTTTCAGATAGAATTGATGGAATTAGTGTATATGATATCGTTGAAGCCCCTGATCATAGGGCATTTAAAATAAAATTCTGTGCGTATAATTATTTTATTTTGGTGTTTAATTATGAGAGGGATATAATAGGCATTTCAATAGATACAGGGAGTCAACCAATTAGACTTTCTAAAGCAAAAAAGACATATTCTGGTGGTGGGTTAGAAGAGTATTTAGAAGAAATTAAACAAGAAATAGAGTTACGTATACCCGATAAATTTTTAAAAGCCAATGGATGGTTGTAAGCAAAAATCCTGATAACTTATTTATATTATTGGACACCCCTGGAAACTTATTTGTTTGCAAAATCATTTGAAGGCTTACAAGTTGAGGAGCATCCTATTTTTGGATATAGAAAGACAATTAGAGCTTATGTATTTGAAACTGAGGTAGATGCAGCATATGGCATAGTGGAAGCTAATCTGCAATTTGGAAAAGGTCAGTTACCACAAGTATTTGTTCCTAATATTGATAAATTAATAGCTGACGAACTCGTTCGTGAAGTTGGGAATGTGAAGTTAAAGTGAGGTAATAAATGATTGATAAAAATATGGGACTGTTATGTTTGAGGAAGGTTTATGTCTATTTAGAGGCATGACATTTGAGGATTTTAGGCAAACTAATTATTTTTCTAATCAAGATTCGAAAAGGGTGTTTTATCTTCGAAATCTAAAAATCTTCGATGAAATTTTTATTATAAGTTTATTCTTTAAGGAAGAAATACTGCATTCCGTTTCGTTGATTATTAATGATTCTTCTATCGTACCTGAACAAGAAGTCCAGAGAAAAATACGTCATGATACAATTTTAACAATGTTTAATATTGAAATAGATAGTATTTATGAATGGGGAGAAATAAAATCGAATTTTAATTCATATAGCAATATTAGCAGTATTGATATCACATATTTTTAACATTACTGTTTCAGATGAAAAGTATCAAAAGGAGTTAAATTTTTTACTTGAAAATTTACAATTAGTACATGAGGTCAGTTTGCCTAATAATCCAAATCTATTTTTAAAATTTCCTGATTTAAAAGATCCTTATGATAATTGGCTATCTTTTAAACAATCCTGACAAATAGTATAGCATTGACGAACTTTCACTCAGAGATTTGGTTGCTAAGTATAGCTATCTCGGTCTGGTATCTCAAGAGTATAATGTCAAAAACTTAAGCTCTGATAAAGAAGCGAAAGCACTTATGCTTTACACCTACTATCGCTATGAGCAGTTAATGGCTAAAGAACCAATTGACTAGCGTGCCCCACAGTTTATGGAGAAGTTGAATGCTCAAATCAATGAAACGGGGTTAAATCCATTTACAGGCAAACCAGCGACAGAAGGTGAAAAACTTGTTGCCAAACATTATGGTTGGGTAAAAAGTAGTTCGACAATGGCTACATCTGTT
>NZ_JBLOJV010000077.1:0-2150 GCF_047785705.1 Streptococcus pluranimalium | reverse complement strand
GCCAATAGCCTAGCTTACAAAAGGAGATTTTTATGTATTTTAACCGTCATAATGCCCAGCCCAAAAACTGGCGCATGTACAAAAAGGGCAAGACCTTTTTATACGGCTGCTCCCTGGTCCTAGCGACGGGGATCGCCCTATCGGCACCCAGTCTTAGCGTTTGAGCTGAGAGTCCCCAGGCGGCAGACCAAGGGGCCACAGCCCAGCCTGACCAGGACCCCCTAGCTACTCAGCCCTCTGAGCCGACACCAGCCCCAACCCCACAGCCAGTGGCAGTGGAGGCCAAAGCGCCCCACCTAGACCCTATCGCCAAGACAGGACTGGTCTTTAGTGCCTCCCTCACCCCAGAGGATTTTCTAACCAACAGCGCTGACCTCAAAGCCCAAGGTGCCAGCATTAGTTTTGCCAAAGGGCAGCCAAGCCTACACGCCACCAACGTCAGCCTCACAGTCACCTATCCAGATGGGACCAAGACCCTTATACAAGTCCCCCTCACACAGATGGTCCAACCAGCTGAAACGGTCTCAACACTGGACCAATCCCAATCACCCTCAGCCCCTGAAAGCCCAGCCGCTCTTGAAAGCGCCCCCGCTGACAGCTCAGAGCAAGCAGCCCCAGCAGAAGCAGCGCAAGGCAAGAGGAGGGTGAAACGAGCTGAACCTTTGACGACTCCGACCAAGGGAGAAATCTTTGTGGATGTTCCGCTTGAAGTTGATGGCGAGAAAATATTGTGGATGGATAAAATTTTGCCAAAGGACTATGATGCTGAGGCTAATACCCTAACCCTTAGAGGTCAAGGTAAGCCAGGAGAAAGACTTGCTTTGCGCGGAACTTTAAGAGTGGGCGATTTTATAGGAATGGACAATAGGTATATCAAAAATGATATGAGTCCTTTTCATTCATCTGACTTAGCCGACGACATATTAATCACTAGTGACGGAAGATGGGAGAAGACGATTAATCTAAACCAACTCCATATCTCTTTCTCACCAGACTTAAACACAGTCACCTATCACAAGGAAGATGTGAGGACACGCTTAGACTATGAGAATCTTTCTGCATATCGCTTCTATACTTCTTTCTCAGCTAGTTATAAAACAGATGGGTATGGTTTAGGGCTTCCTAGCTCAGGTTTTCAAAATAGAAACTATTTTAAAAGAAAAAAAATGTTAATTAATGGACCTAATCTTGTTTTTGATAGAAATGATCAGTCCTTTTTATTGCCAACAATAACTGATGAGGTTTTTTTTACTTTTAATGATGTCTCATTTAAAAAAATAAACGTAGCAGAAAACAAGACCGATATTTATTTGCTGAAACCATTAAGATCTAATTTTTCATATAATTATCTACCTGAAAAGGGCTTATTTTTGAATTTCGTATACGGAGAGCATTTTAAACCGCAGTACAAAGGTAGGAGTGACCCAAAGGAAAATGCTTTAAGTTATGTGGAGATTCCTGATGAGATTATGAGAAGATACTTCAATAACTACAGATCTGATGCTGATGGTAGTAAATTAATGCTTGCCAAAGAACCAGGTATGTTTATGTTCAAATTTCCTGTCCCTGGTATTGAAACAAGAAGTATTTATAATGAAGACGGTACAGTGAAAGAAAACTTTCAGGATAAGATGTACGCTACGAATGGTTTCTTGGAGGGAACCTTTACCCTCATCGCCTACACCACCCGCATCACCCCTGTCACAGGCGAGCCCATTGGCGTGCCAGACCTAGAAGCCATCAGCCCAGAAGACCGCCAACGAGCCCTAGCCAACTTTAAGGCCATCAACCAAGACACGCCACATTTCCTAAAAGGAGTCTCAGGAGAGACAGGCGCAGGTGGCATTGATAGCCAGGTCACCATTGATGAGAAGGGCAACATCATCGTGACATACGATGATTTCTCTAAAGACCGCATTCCCTACACCCAGATCTTTAAAAAGGTAGAGCAGCTGGCCTTGGTCAACAAGCCCAAGCTCCAAGCCATCACCCCAACCACGGTTGATGACATGACCGCCCTTGAAGCGCCAGAAAAAGCCGCCATCAAGGCTGAGATCCTCCTCAAAAACCCAGACCTAGTCGCTCTCCTCAAAGACGGCGAAAATGGCATCGACGTCAGCCCAACCGGTGACGTCACCATCACCTACACC
>NZ_JBLOJV010000076.1:0-2279 GCF_047785705.1 Streptococcus pluranimalium | reverse complement strand
TCTTGGCAATCAAGTCAACCAGTTGGTCTTCGTGAAGGCTGGTACTATCAACCTCGGCCACGGATTATCAGGAAAAACAGAAATAATTTCCCCATATTTATACTAGTATATTGTAATTTTTATTCCACTCTTAGAAATACCCGTAAAAATCAATTATTTTTACGTGATAACCAATTATTGTAAGGTCCCTCTAACTCAGGAAATTTTGAAAATAAATCTGGATTATTGGGCAAACTGACATCATGAACTAGTTGTAAATTTCCAAGAAGAAAACTCAACTCCGTGTGGTATTTTTCATCAGTTTTTGCAGGCCATATACCTGTCTGAGCCTTTACAACTATATCATAACCACTCCGTTCTCCCTCTCTATAATCTAAGTAATCTCTATAAGTAACTGGAGCAATTGGCCTATCGCCATGCGCTCCTTCCCATTCAACAAAAACTAAATCTTTTTCTTCCGTTTGGTAAAATCGTAAATATGCTTTATCGTTAATTTCAATAAGGTTTAAGTTGCTCTTTAACATAATTACTCCACTCTTTTATTTCAACTTTCTCAATAGAAACAGGATCTATTACTGCTTCTGGAATACCAGTCGGCAATTTACCGCCCGGAATCCACTGGTCATTTGCACCAAATTCATTACCACTAGGAATGCTTAAATCGGAATAATTCCCTTGTTTGACTTTCATAATAACAGGATTTTCACCCAAAGAGCCGATTTCTAATCCTAAATTCCGTTCAAGATAAGTTATATCACCTCCTGAAGACTGAACAATCGTATCTAAATATTCAACTGGAAACACATACTCTTTTGCAGGTAATTCATTTAAAATATCAGTATCAACAATTCCCATATAGCCTGTTTTCTTTAAAAAATAATCACTTTTGCTTATCCTTGCTACTCCATTTCCAAATAACTGCTCGTGCTCTCTTAAGTAGTCCTTAGAAAAATAAAATTCTGGAGATAATTGGCTGCCTTTTTGAACTGAAGAAATCTGTTTCTGCTATTCCACAGTAAGATTATGAGTCGGAACTTCATTAATCATTCGACCTAAGCGACCTCTTGCGATATCAACCATTAAATCAGACCAATCCGAGACTCCCGCTGACATTGTCGCAATGGTGGTCGAACTACTTTTCACCCAGCCGTAGTGTTGGGCAACAAATTTCTCACCTTCCGTCGCTGGTTTGCCTGTAAATGGATTTAGCCCCGTTTCATTGATATGAGCGTTAAGCTTCTCCATAAACTGTGGGTCACGCTAGTCAATGACCTGCTTTGCCATTAGTTCTTCAAAGCGGTAATAAGAGAGAAATTTATTTTTAAATCACATTTTTCACAATAATCTCATAGGCTCTACCAACTTTTTCTCTCAGCTCTCTTACAATGATATCAATCTCTTTATAAAATTGTTCTTCCGCCTTACGGTCTGCAAAACCATTAAATTTAAAGAGCTTACTTTCATTAATAAATAACCCATCATATACCGACTGTAAAGCTCTCAGTTTTTTATCTAATTCATTATCATTTACTAGCTCGACAGGCAAGTCATTGTCCAAAAAATCACCTGACTCATCGTAAATCCAGAGCGGAAAACATTTATATTCAAAACTTACTTTTATACACTTCATCAAGCACTCCTTATATTATGTTTATTTTGACGACACAGGGTTAGCTCCAACAATAAATCCATTATCTCCAACTGTAATAGCTACCCTTTTTACCTCTCCATTAACAGTTAATTCATAAATTGGCCGTCCTTGTCCTCGTCCTTGGTAACCAATTAATTCACCGTATTCCAACGAATCCATTAGATAATCCGGAATAGAATCCAAGGGAATACCCTTTTGTATAAACTCGTCCCCGTGTCTAGAAATAATATGCTCTAACCCTGCTCTCTCGTTTCCTTTTTCCAACCATAGTATCTTCCCAGAAGAGTCTTTACCAATGATAATCATCTCGTCTGGATTATACTTGACATTCTGACTAGCCAATTCCTCTACTAAATCTGAGTTGATTCTACTAGATCTAGGGGAAATATAATTACCAGTAGTTTGTTCAGTGACTTCTGCTATCGTTTGGGAATTATTCTTAGGCAAATCGACATCAGAAGTTGTTTTTAGGTTGGAAAACCTTGATGTTTGATATCTAGTTACTAGCCCAGGTCCCTTTAACAAAGCGACAACAGCTAATACATTACTAACCACTTTAACTGGTGTATATAGCTTAGCAGTTGTTATTTCAGCTTCCGTTGCTGGCTTACCAGTAATGGGGTTGATT
>NZ_JBLOJV010000075.1:0-2404 GCF_047785705.1 Streptococcus pluranimalium | reverse complement strand
AGGAGCATGGGGCGGAGGAGAACTTGGTTATCACGGAGCTAAACTTTTAGGAGCCAGTGACTCACAGGCCAATGCGGCTAAATTTTTAACTAGTATGGCAGGTGCTTCGGCAGGTTCTTCCTTGGCAGGGAAGTTTAGTTTGAATAAACCAAGTAAGGAAGTGCCTAAAGTAGTTTCCCGTTCTGATAACAATTTTTATTCTCAAAGTAATCTTAAAGGAGCACCTAAAGCCTATATTGATGGAGACGGTAATCTTGTACCAGCTAATCCAAATGGATCCGGCAGTACTGTAAGTCATGTTAGAGGTGGGAATTCATCTGAATCTCCGTATATCTCTACTACAGATTTAACCGTTTCTAATAGTCCTAAACATTATGGAAATCAGCAAATATCCATAAAAACACGTAAGTTACAACTGGATATTGATGCTGGGCGTATAAGTGATGTTGAAATTATTACACACGATGAATTGGTGAGTCAATTTACTAATAGAGTTCAGCAAGCTCAGATAAGATATACGAACAATCCAACTCCTAATAATTTGAGGGGCTTAAATAGGGCGAATTCAGATCTACAGAATATTATTAGGGATGGTGAAGTATTGATAAAAGGAATAGTACCTAAACAATATATATATTATAAATAAGGAGAGAAATATGCAAGAAGAGTACGTTAGAAAATTATTATATGAGATACCAGAAGGGGCAGATTATGCTATAGTTGCATCTGAACTAGAAAAAGAGGATATCTCATCTACTAGAGTAAGACAATTAGAGGAGCTATTACAGCACGGAGAATATCTCTTTGAGGTATCCATGTTATTAACCGCTTGGGGATATGATAGTGGCTTTAATTGTTTAACTGAACTTTTTGATAAAGGCTTATTAAAGGGGTACATAATAAATAGAATATATGGATATGATGAAACTAATAAACATATATTAGATAATTTGATATTATATTGGATAAATAATGGTGCAGGAGAGAAGGAAGGTGTAGATAATAAAGTCAATCTATACATAAAAAGAATTATTCAAGATTCGTTCCTAGAGATGTATGATTTAGATCCTTTAATTACATTTTTACAACTTTCTAATACTAGTCAAGAGATTATAGAATTGATGAAGCAAAATCTCGAAAAAATAACTTTAAAGCAAGTAAATTTCTTATGGCGTATTAAAAGTGATTTGAAGATAATCAATCTTTACGATAAAGATTTTGTGGAGAATTTTATAAATAAATATTCTTTAGATAGAAATGATATTTTATAGTTTGAGAACATTAGGATGGAAAATGTAAAATTTTATAAAATCAATGAACCTTTTGGTGAATTTTCGAATTTTGCTCCTTTTGGTTTTTTTGATGATTCTGGTTTATATTGGCCGACAAGTGAGCACTATTTCCAAGCTCAAAAATTTGAGTCTAAAGAGCTTAGGGAAAAAATTAGATTACTTTCTAATCCAAAGGCTGCTGCTATTGAGGGACGGAATAGAATGAATCCACTGAGGGAGAATTGGGAGCAAATAAAAGTAGATGTTATGTCCTACGCTGTAGAACAAAAGTTCGCTCAAAACTTAATATTGAAAAATTTATTACTATCAACAGAAAATCTTGAAATTATTGAACATACTATAAATGATAAATATTGGGGAGATGGTGGTGATGGTTCGGGAAAAAATATGTTGGGAAAAATCTTAATGGACGTTCGAGATAAACTTTGTAGAGATTAACTATGTTTTGGAAAAAGGAGCTTCAAAGCCATTTTTACAGGCGTTGGATGACTATGATATTAATTATTTTATTGGTTCTATAATTGATTGATTTTATAAAGAGTTAAACATGAAACTAGATAAGGCACAAGAATTAGAAAAATTAGAAGAATTCATTTTTTCAATAGATGATTTACTTGAAGAAATTACTGAGAAGGCTATGAATCAAGGTTATAAATTGGATTTAAGTATGGACAGCTTAGGTGATTTTGCAAAATATATCAGGAATAACGGAATTGAAAATACAAAAGAACATATGATTGATTTTATTAATTGTTGGGTGTATCTTGGAGAAGTATTTCGTTTAAAAGTTCCTGATTCAGAATGGACAGTTGGTTTAGAAAATCCAAGAAAAATTAATTACGGTTTATATTTTTTAACAGGATTTGATGAAAATGGTTCTGAATTTATTCCGATTTTGTATGTTAATAATTTCACGAAAAAGGTGATGGATGCTACAGATGAGATTTTTTTCTCACGTTTGATAGACGGGGTAGTTAATCCTAAACCAATAAATTTAGATTATTTACCTACAGAAAAAATCACTTGAAGAATTAGTTTCTTTAAGTGATTTTACTATAATTGTAGCGGATAGTCTAGTAGCTATTGTAGCAACCGCAGGAGCAGCAACACCT
>NZ_JBLOJV010000074.1:0-2469 GCF_047785705.1 Streptococcus pluranimalium | reverse complement strand
ACGTGGATTGAGAGGACAGAATGAATGTCATTTGTGTATGTCCGTTCTCGGAAACATATCCACGACACTTTTTGCACTATCGGTAGACGGGAACATATCCATAGGCTTCGCTGTTTTTTGAAAAACTGAGGTATGCTGTTAATTTTCAGTACCCAATACTGTGAATAACGTTACTCTCCTATTCACTAATGTAATTCAACAATCTTTCTAAAATGTCATGTGTAACTTTTAAGTTGTATTGTTCAATAAGGTGACTTTGCAAATCCATAACTAATAGCAAAGAATTTTTATAGGCTTCAAATAATTCTACCTTATCTAATCGAGCAGTGGTCTTTGCAAACTTTTTATAATTTTCAAGGCTAATTTCTTTTTCAAGGTTTTTACTCATGTTTAGCCAATTATCAGCATTTTTTTCTGCCATACGTATAAGTTGTAGTGTATTTTTTTGAAGTTGTGATAAGAGTTCTAATGAACGAGCATATTCTCCTCTTTTTAGAACGTTGATTCCCATCAACCATAGATTAGAGAAATTACACAACAAAAAATTAGCATTTTCTTCAGTAAGTCTATTTGGTCTTGCACCACTTATCTCTGATAAATAATTTTCTAATTGCCCTGTTTCATCGTAAATAAGCATAGCCTTCGTATCAGGAATATAACCTGAATCTTTAAACGAGGGGATTATGTTCATATCTTTTTCAGAAAGGAAATGAAATTCCCCACGTATAAGATTATCAAAAATAACTACCTCTGTTCCGTACTCATTTTTATAAAGCATCAAGTACGGAGCTACGTCAAACAACCAGTTGGATGAATCAAAGTTCGAGGTTATACTATCTTTCAAAAATATATAGAACTCTATATCAGAGTATTGGTCACCTTCTCCTTTGGTAAACGATCCATACATCATACAAGCTGTAATTCGTTCATCTGACTCAGTAAGATTCTTAACGTTTGCAATTAATTCTTTTTGTTTTAACATTTCTTCACCCTTTCATGTAAATATCTTTTAGTTATTGTGGCAACTCAAAATCTCTACAAACCTAAATTAATATTTTTCGTACAAATGTTATTGCAAAAAGCATCATCATGCTCCACAAACAATAGTGTAGGACAATATTCCAAAATCATTTTTTCAATTTGGATACGTGAAAAAATATCAATATAGTTCAATGGCTCATCCCATATATACAAATGTGCACTTTCACAAAGGCTTTTAGCAATTAGTACTTTCTTTTTCTGACCAGCACTAAAATCCACCATGTTCTTATCAAACTGCTCTCTATTAAAATCCAGTTTACGAAGAATCGTTTTAAATAGAGTTTCATCGATCTTATTATTATAGGCAAATTCAGATAGATTACCTTTTAAATATGAAGTATCTTGCGAAATATAAGAAATTTTTAGTCCACTTGCTAGCATAAAATTTCCGGTAAATTTAATATCATCTCCATTAATCAATTTTAGGATACTAGACTTACCACTCCCATTTTTTCCGATAATGGCAACTCTATCACCAATATTGACTCTGAAATTAAGATTACTGCATACTTCTTTATCTCCATAAGACAATGATAAATCATTCGCTTCTATTAAGCACTCTTTGTGAAATTCAAGTGGTGAAATTTTTAAGTCATCATATTGTTCAATGTTGTGGAGCAGTTCTGATTTTTGTAAAACGGCTTCCTGATGTCTTGACTCAATATTTTTGGCACGTTTCATCGCTTTTGCAGCCTTATGTCCAACATAACCCTTATCCAGTTTTGAACCAGAATTTGTTGTTCCATTTTTACTTTTTTCTACTTTATTTGACCAGTTTGAACTACGTTTTGCTGCATAAGACAACCTTCCTATTTCTTTAAGGAGTTTCTTGTTTTCTGCCAGTTCAAAATTATCTTGTAACGTTTTGTTCTCCCACCAAGAAGTAAAATTTCCCTTTTGGATTTCGATATTCGTTTTATTGATAGATAGTATATGGTCAACACATTGATCAAGTAAGCTTCTATCATGAGATACCAAAATAAACCCCTTCTTGCGTTTCAAGTAGTTTTGCACCACATTACGTGCATCGATGTCAAGATGGTTTGTAGGTTCATCAATAAGCAGGAAACAACTCTCTGTAAGGAATAAAGCTGCAAGAAGGACCTTCGTTTGCTCACCATTTGACAATGTATTAAACGGACGATATAAAGCATCTTCTTGAACATCAAGCAATGATATTTCACGAAAAATCTCCCAATCCATACATTCCGTACAAATACTCTTCATTACTTCAATTGTATATAGACTCTTATCTTCCACATCATAAGGAAAATACTCAAACTTAACTGTAGAACTTATATTGCCGGAATACGCATATTTGCCAAGCAATAAATTTAAGAAAGTAGTTTTTCCGCGTCCGTTTCTTCCAATAAAACCGAGTTTCCAATCTGTATCTATCTGAAAACTTACATTTTCAAAAATATTGTC
>NZ_JBLOJV010000073.1:0-2543 GCF_047785705.1 Streptococcus pluranimalium | reverse complement strand
GTTCCTTTCAGACAAATGTGGTGTTTATCTGAGCCTAACATAAATGGCTTTTTTCTGTCTAGCTTAATTTTACAAATTGGGTTTTGTAAATGGCTAACCTCACACATTGTCATCAAAAAATCAAAGACAAAAAGAGTTTACGGCATCAACTTTTCAGACGCTGCTTATGCCTGTCTAAAATTTCTCAGAGGAACACTCACTTCCTCCCAATTGAGAACTTACATTGCCAAGTATTTATCCATTATCCGAGTCAATCGAACATTTCCGAGAAAGATTAAAAGCCAAGCGCCAGTAAGTTTCACTTATAGAGTACCATAATAACAGCAAAAATAGGGTGATAAACGGTTACTTTTGTGCGCCCTAAATACTGTCAATTAAAACCCTATTCTAAACAGAACCACAAAAGTGACACTCTGGAATAGGGATTTTGATAGATTAAATCTTTAACTTAATGACATTGCCTAAACTCCCTCATCTCTCATTCTGTAGAGTCGTTCTATTTGTGCTGTCCTATATTTATGAACAATAGCCATCGTTTACGTTTTCAGTCTACCGTCTTTTCAGACCAAGAATTAGAATAGACAACTCTAATTTGAGCGATAATCATTTAGTTGTTCAGCACTTCGCTCCACTTCCATTACAGAAGTTTAATCGCTACTATGGCTTCTGCTGACTTCTCATGAATCGTTGTTACTACGTCTTTGACGCTCATGAGACCTCACGGGATAAGTCATACATCTTTCCTCGTTTACTCTCGTGATTTACGCATATAGGTTACGACTACCTATTTGGACTTTAGAGTTTCTAGCCCCCTCATCCGCTATATACGCCTTAATATCACGTTTCTGTTCGTAGAGCCACGATTTCGCTATCCCTTCCTCTCCCCGCTACCTCACGATAGTCTGGCTTGGGAATCGCTATTGGGTTCACCGGTAGCGGGTGCCCGCGGAGGACTTTCACCTCAGATGTACAACATGCCCGTCGTACTATTAAAAATCCGCTCAAAGGCGGATTTTTTTGTCTATTCAGATAGTTTCTCAACCGTTCGATAGGCAAATAAGCCAAGTAAAATACTCAAGATAGGAAACACTGTCTGGAAGATACCAGTGTTGAATGGTGAATTAAAGAGAAAATGGATTCCAAAGCTTGCACCAATCCAAAATACTCCCTGTGCTTTTGACATACCTGTATTTTTCGCGAGAAGGGCTACTAAGCCAATGGCAAAGAGAAGCGTGAAAACCCAATGAGCCCAACCAGCTTGACCAACGCGTTCAAGAATGGTTTCAAAGCCGTCTAACTTATTCATGAACATGTCTCTAAATACAAAGGTGATGTCTTCCATGATTTGGAAACCTAGTCCAACAACCACTCCGCTTACCAATGCATTTTTTAGTGTCATTTTTCTACAAATAAGTAGTACAAGTAGAACAGTTAGCCCTTTACCGATTTCTTCTGCCAATGGACCTGAAATAGCTGCGCCCCAGTCTTTTAGGAAATTATCACTAACTTTAACAATTTCGAGTAGGAAATATCCAATAGCTGTATGTCCCAGTTCAGAAAAAGAGATGCTACTTGTTAAGCCTAAAAGCCAGCTAAGACCTATAACTTGTTTAGAAATGTTATAGCGTTTAGCTAAGTAATATGTCAGTACTAGTAGGGGAATGAGGTAGATAGCGACCAAGGAAATGGTTAGGAGAAAGAGAGGATATTTAGCTTCCATGCCATTTGGCTTACCTAATTCTCCAAAGATAATTTTGCAACCGTTGACAAATCCAATCGTTGCTAAGATGATTGGAATATAGGTTTTACACGTTTGAAATTTTTCTTTCATAGTTTTACCCTTCTGTATTAATAAATTAGTGTATAGATACATTGTATCAAATATGGGTGCATTTTGTCTATAGTTCACCTATTTTTTACACGCCAAACGCATGAAAAAAATACATGAAACTATTTTCTAGCTACATGCATTTTTTCAGAAATTTTGTTGAAAATATTTCGATAATCGGCGCTACTTTGTTCATATCATATAAACTATACCACAAATTTTATCTAAAAAATTACTATTTGTCTAGAAAAGCGCTTTCTGAAAACGAAGTTTTCTTCATGCGTTTGTCGTGTATTTTTTATCTAAACCTTCTCAGTTATTGTAATGTTTTTCCTGCAACTTGGACTCCATAATAGAGCCGTAACGGAATTGTGTCTCAAATTTTCTTTTTTGCTAGACTAAGGTTGAAAAAAAGAAAAGGAGCATGTTATAGAACAATATGATTTACTGGTCATTGGTTTTGGAAAGGCTGATAAGAGCTTGGTAGGTAAGCGGCTTTAAAGATTATGAACTAACCCAAGAGGAAGAAGACGCTTTAGAGTTATTTGATAAACAATACTGGCAAGAGTTTCGCAGGGGTGATTTATTTGATAGAGTTAAAATCAAGAAATGATTATTTATTGCTGTGAGCGGATAGAATTTATCTTGTCAGAGTTACAAATTCGTCAACAAAAAAGAAAAATAGCTAACTTAGAAACTGTAGCCTTACAATAGA
>NZ_JBLOJV010000072.1:0-2733 GCF_047785705.1 Streptococcus pluranimalium | reverse complement strand
CCAGATGGGACCAAGACCCTTATACAAGTCCCCCTCACACAGATGGTCCAACCAGCTGAGGCAGCCTCGAGCCCAGCACCAGAAAGCCCAGCCGCAGAAGCACTGGAATCAGAAGTTAAGACCGAGCCAGATCGCAAAAGAGTGCGTCGAGAGGCAGACCCTGCACCGATTCCCGTCTCTAGAGAAACCATAGAAGCCATGGGGATTGACTATTATGATACAGGGATAACAGATCATTTAAATGTCACTGAATATGGAGAAAGATATGAACAGAGACAGCGCGGTGGAGTGTTGCTCACTTCCGAATTCTTGAGCAAGTATGGGGATGCTAGTCATTTTTTCATTAGTAGAACGAATAGAGAAAAAGAAGGAAAGGACAATTTTGAACCCCGTTTATATGAAATGTACTCCGTTAGTGAGGGTAAGCGATATTATCAAACAGATGATTTAAGACCTTTTCGCAATAAAAGAAATCAACTATCCGGTCCTTCTTTTTCCTTTAAGACTCCTTCAATAGGAACGACTCACTTTATGGATTCTAAAATTCGAAACGTGGCAGACGGCGGTAGCTATAACATTTTGGATCAGTCAGTTGAAATGGAGCTTACTGCAATAGAACCTTTGGATCTCTCCGAACACTATTCTTCTTGGGTTACATTGGATACAAACTCTCAAAGCATTATTTTAGATATGGTTAATGCTAAGGCTACCTATCGGGTGAGTACATCTAATGCGGAAACCTTCTTGTTTGCTCCTACGAATGATCAAAACAGTAGTATAAAAACAATAATTTATAAAAAAAGTGACATCAAAGCGATTCTGGTTAATGGAAGTAACACTGTTCAGATGACTGATTTAGGTGACAAAGTCAGCTTCTCTATTCCCAAAAAAATGAGTTTTAATATTCGAGGGGCAGTGACTTTGGTATTGAAAAAAGACAGTCAAATCACCTTTGAAGCTGCAAGGGGAGAGCTAGATTACAGAAACGAAAACCAATTAAATTTAACTAGATATCATACTTATGTTCTAAAATCTGTTCCGTATACTGTTAAGATTAATTGGGAAGGAAACAATGTCTCACCTCATCCAAATATCAAAGTTGAAGTTAAGGGTATTTTTGAAAAATATTATAGTGATGTAGTAAGAAGATTAGAAAGCAAACAGGTATCTGGTGGATCTACCACTGTCAGTTGGGATGTTCCAAGATATGAGACTAAGGACTTGTCAGGAGGAAATAAGGGGGTTGATATATTTGATAGCCCTAAATTTAAAAATTTCTCCTTCAGTCTAGAAAAAAAACCGAAGGGCTACGATGTTAGCTATGATTTCCTTAATAGAACAATCACTCTCAGAGCTAACTCAATGGCAGTCAACTCTCAGGGTCAGCTCCAAGAGATAGCACCAACACCAGTCGGTGATATTAATCAGCTAAACCCAGACGAGCAGGCGGCAGTCAAGGCAGAGATTGTGCTTAAAAACCCCAATCTCATCGCCCTCCTCAAAAACGGTCAAGATGGCATTCAAGTCGCAACCAACGGAGATGTCACCCTGACCTATAGAGATGACTCTATAAACGTCAAAACCTACCCCCAAGCCAAAACCGTCCGTCAAAAGCTCGATTCTGAAAAAGCTCAAGAAGGCAAGAAAGACCTTGTCAAAGTCCCAGTCAAAGACGCCACAAACGTCTCTGAGGACGAGAAAGCCAAAATCAAGGAAGCCATCAAGGTCGCCTATCCAAACCTTCCAGGTACGGAGACGATTGACGTGGCTCAAGACGGAAGTGCTCGCATCACCTTCCCAGACGGCAGTGCACCAATCGTCATTCCAAAAGGTGACTTGGTGAGTGAAAATGACGCCCTTGACGTCCCAGTCATTGCCCCAATCGACAGTGATGACCGCACTATCACAATCACCCTTAAAACCGAAGCGACAGACAAGTCTCAAGTGGTTGTGACGATTGATGATGTGCCAGTTGATAGCTCTAAGATTGAGGTGGCAGGTACGGCTGTGACCGTTACCCTCGATGCGCCGCTAAGAGCTGGTCAAACAGTGGGTGTAGTACAAACGTCACCAACCCAGAAAGACTCGCCAAAAGCGGTGGCACAAGTGGCCAAGACCGCATCTGAAACTGCCCAAGATGGCAAGAAAGACCCTGTCAAAGTCCCAGTCAAAGACGCGACCAATGTCTCTGAGGATGAGAAAGCCAAGATCAAGGAAGCCATCAAGGTCGCCTATCCAAACCTACCAGGTACGGAGACGATTGACGTGGCTCAAGATGGAAGTGCTCGCATTACCTTCCCAGACGGCAGCGCGCCAATCGTCATTCCAAAAGGTGACTTGGTGAGTGAAAATGACGCCCTTGAGGTTCCTGTCATTGCCCCAATCGACAGCGATGACCGCACTATCGCAATCACGCTTAAAACCGAAGCGACAGACAAGTCTCAAGTGGTTGTGACGATTGATGACGTGCCAGTGGAAGCTGATAAGATTTCAGTTGTTGGTACAGCTGTGACGGTTACACTTGATAGACCACTGACAGCTGGTCAAACAGTGGGTGTAGTACAAACGTCACCAACCCAGAAAGACTCACCAAAAGCGACAGCTATCGTGGGCAAAACCGCATCTGAAACCGCCCAAGACGGCAAACAAGACCCTGTCAAAGTCCCAGTCAAAGACGCGACAAACGTCTCTGAGGACGAGAAAGCCAAGATCAAGGAAGCCATCAAGGTCGCT
>NZ_JBLOJV010000071.1:0-2734 GCF_047785705.1 Streptococcus pluranimalium | reverse complement strand
ACAGGTTCTTAGCTTAATGATATCATCTTATCCTTAATCCATTCATCTTGCTCAAACATCACCTGATTAGTACCCAACATGGCTGACAATCATTTCAACCTTACCATCAAATTCCCAAGAAGTTACTTGATTAGGCAGGATAAAATGATCTCCCTTACGAATACAAAAGATACCATTATCAACGGTGATATGACCTTCTCCTCCAATAACACTGACTAATAAGTAGGGAGCTGTCTGCTGCATCGCGACTGAACGGCTAATCTTCCAGTGATAAACGGTAAAGAAGGGATTGGAAATCAAGAGCCTTGTCTCAAGACCACCAACAGCAAGCCTTGCAGGTGTCGTGTTTTGTGGAGCCCCAATCGAGGTGACATCAACCGACTGCACCAAGTGGAGTTCACGACGATTACCAGCATCGTCTTTACGATCAAAGTCATAAACCCGATAGGTCGTATCACTAGACTGCTGCGTCTCCAGAATCATGATACCTTCCCCAATAGCATGCATGGTACCGCTGGGAACATAGTAAAAATCACCTGCCTTAACAGGTACTCTTGTCAACAGACTGTCCCAATCCCCTACGACAATCATTTTTCTCAACTCTTCTTTTGACTTCGCCTGATGCCCATAAATAATTTCAGCACCTTCTTGGGCTGACAGAATATACCAGCATTCCGTCTTACCCAACTCACCCTCATGATTCATGGCATACTCATCATCTGGATGGACTTGCACACTAAGCCACTCATTAGCATCTAAAATTTTAGTCAACAAGGGAAAAACAGCCGTCTTTGGATTGCCAAAAACCTCTGGGTGATGGTGATACAAGTCATCCAATCCCATCCCTTTATAGGGACCATTTTTGACTTTGGAAACGCCATTTGGATGAGCTGAAATAGCCCAACACTCCCCTGTATTGTCCGACGGGATGACATAGCCATACTCTGTTGCTAGGCGATTGCCACCCCATATTTTCTCCTGCATCACTGGTTCTAAAAATAAAGGCTTAGCCATGTTATCTCCCTCTCAAAATAGCTTAGCTATAGTGGATTCAAAATTCTCTAGTTTCACTCACTATACTAGCTATCAATCCGTTACATTATAACGTTTTTTCATAAGCCTTTCAAGGCAAATGATGCTCCTAACGCTGGAAAGTCCCTAAAACAAGATTTTCCCTCAAAGCATAAAAAAAACGAGAGACCAGAACAGTTGTCCCGGTCTCTCTTAAAAAATAATCCTATTAAACCACTGTCTGATCTGCCATTGCTTTAGCAAGGGCAAAATTTCCAAGTGTCGCCGAACCATTTTCAGCAACTACTGGTGTCACGATATAGTCTGCGATATCAGGTACTGTCAGGTAGCCATTTAGGAGCATCGCAAATTGATCACATACACGACCTAGCATATGCTCTTGAGCCATAACCCCACCGCCAAAAACGATAAGCTGTGGACGGTAGAGAAGGGTCGCCTGAATAGCAGCTTGTGCGATATAATAAGCTTGAATATCCCAAACATCCGCATCTGGAGCAACCAACTCTCCACGGACACCCGTACGAGCCTCAAGCGATGGCCCTGCAGCGAGACCTTCAAGGCAGCCATTGTGGAAAGGACAAGTCCCTTGAAACCCATTAGCTATGTCACGAGAATAACGAGACACATATACATGACCCGCTTCAGTATGGCCAAGACCACCAATAAACTGACCTGATTGGATCGCCCCTGCACCAATACCTGTTCCAATCGTATAGTAAATCAAACGATCAATCCCTTCGCGTGCCAACACCTCCCCGTAGGCGGCGCTATTCACATCCGTTGTGACGTAAATGGGAATCTTAAACGCTTTAGCAATCAATCCTACCAAATCAATATTAGCCCAGTTTTCTTTGGGAGTCGTTGTGATATAGCCATAAGTTGGCGACTGTTGGTCAATATCAATGGGGCCAAATGACCCAATAGCAATACCTGCCAAGTCTTCTTCGTAACGCTTGAAAAATTCAACTGTGCGCTCAATCGTTTCAGAAGGTGTTGTGGTTGGAAACTGTGTCTTTTCCACTACTTGAAAATCACCATTCCCCACAGCACAGACAAATTTCGTGCCTCCAGCCTCTAAACTTCCGTATAACTTAGGCATAACTTCTCTTTTTCCTTTCCCAATTTGTAAAATTAAGCTAGACAGAAAAAAGCCATTGAAAAAAGCCATTTATGTTAGGCTCAGATAAACACCACATTTGTCTGAAAGGAACTAAGATAAATGACCTATACTCATCTTACCACAAATGAACTTGTTATGATAGAGGCATACTACCAAGAAGGTGCAACAGTCAGTGCTATTGTTGCGTCTTTGGGTCGATCAAAACAGATCATTTATAACGTCATACACTATCTTGAAGCAGGTCATTCAGCCTATGAATACTACGAGCGGTACAAAGCGAACAAAAAGCGTTGTGGACGTCGTAAAATACAGTTGACAAAATCTGTGCAGGCATTTATTCAACACTATTTAGAACGTGATTGGAGCCTTGATGTCATTAAAGGAACTTATCCCGATGCTATTCCCTGTTCTATGCGAACACTCT
The DNA here is from genome assembly GCF_047785705.1 of Streptococcus pluranimalium. Taxonomy (GTDB): domain Bacteria; phylum Bacillota; class Bacilli; order Lactobacillales; family Streptococcaceae; genus Streptococcus; species Streptococcus pluranimalium_A. The sequence goes on along the minus strand of NZ_JBLOJV010000071.1, from coordinate 158 downwards.
ATCGTTTGGCTGATCGTAATATCTTTGACAAAGAAGACTTGCCCTGGAAAGGGAAACGAAAACCAAACGGCAAGAAAGAAATGCGTGGAAGGCAATCTTTTCGTAGAGACCTTCGTGAACGGGCCGACCTCTATCCAGATTTTGATACCGAATTTGGG
>NZ_JBLOJV010000070.1:0-2917 GCF_047785705.1 Streptococcus pluranimalium | reverse complement strand
GCTGTTTTCTAATAACAGTATACTTGAGGAGTGAGAGGATGACTAGATACCTCGTTATTGGGCGCTTACGGCTTTTCAATATGCTTTCGTTCAAAGGTTTCTAGGCTTTCACCAGCAGAGCGCCTACCTCATAAGGAGGATTGGTGGTAAAAACAATCACATTCCGCTTTCGCATCCCTCTCTTTTTAACTTCGGACACCAGCAAAGACGATAGATTTTGGGGTATGATACTCCATTTCTATCGCCTCATATCTTTGAATTCAGTTTTATTAAGTTTCGTTCACCTCGACCAATCTGAATGTCGGAGAAGCATATAAAATTGTATTCCCTTACTAGCTGAAAAACCTTTCTTTTTTCCTTAGAAGTTTAATTATTATTACAAGGGAAATAACCACCTCTAAAACATATACCCCTATCAATACTATAGGCAGAATTTGAACTTCTGCAAGGCTACCGCTGAGCAATATGTAATCCCAAAGAGAATGGAAAATTATAGGGAACAGTATTTTTCGTGTGTCCAAATACATAGCTCCTAAGAACACTCCCATAACAAAGGTTGAGCCAAGTTGTCCCATTAGCTCGGAGACTGATAGACCTCCTATAACATTTATTAAATGTAATGCACAAAATAGCACTGAAGACAGCAGTATGGCAAGAGCCGGATTCATCTTCTTCGCCATTGCACCAAGCAATATCCCTCTGTACATGCCTTCTTCAGCTATTCCAATCAAAGCAGTATCTATTATCAATATAACAAATGCTAAATCCGGACTAAATCCTCTGACAATTGAATATAGTCCAAACCCTACTACTGGGATGAACAAAAGTGCTGAAAATACATAGCTCGGCTTGCTTTCTGAGTGCAAGGTTAATTCATTTTTATTTTTTATGCCGTAGTACAAAACCAATATCGCTAATATAAACATAAACGGCAAAAACTTCCTGCTGAACTCCGTTGAATTATATGGAGTATTTAAGAAATGATTACTGATAAAAAGTCCTATTCCCATTATAATCATATACGCTGTTAATAAAATATAGTTCTTCTTCATATACAACCTCCTGCAAAAGTACTCCAAGTATAAGTATTTGCTTGAAGTGCTTTGATTTTGCCTCTAACTACACTACAATATAGAAATAGCTATGTGTAAGCCATTCTAATTCATCTGACTAATCAATTATTCTTTCTATGGTTCTTACTAATCAATCCAAGCAACATAATCAAGGCAACAACGCCTGTCACCAAGTAAAAACTAATGTTGGAGCTATCTCCGGTTTCCGGAGCTTTATATTTCTTAACTACCGTAGGAACATTTGCAGGAGGATTAGTTTTGTTATCCTTATCATTTTTAACAGAAAGCTTTATAACGGCTTCACCCTCATCCAAATCTTTTACATTAACTTTTACAGGTTCCTTATTTAAAACATATCCGTTAGGAGCCTTTGTTTCAACCAATATATACTCTTTGTCATAATCCAGCTCATCAATTATAGCCTTACCGTCAGCCCCTGTTGTCACAGTTTTTATAGGTTTACCTGAGCAGAGCCGTCTTTTACCAAGAATAAATCAAATGTTGCATTTGCCAATCCCATATTACTTTTAGAATCCACTTTTGTAATTTCAAGTTGACGTACCTCTCTACACGGAATCGGTTCCTTATTCTTTACCGCATTAGCCACAGCAGTCAAGTAGTCTTTTAACAGACTGGTTGTAACTCCGCTCCCTTTTTCGTTAAGGTTAAATCCTACGTGAGATGTGGTTCCTTCTTCAACTTTAAAATCGTTTTTCAGTTCGACCAGGAAATTCTCATATCCCAATTCACCGGACTTTGCCTTATACTCTACATTAGAACCGCTTTTTACGAATTTATCAGTTACATCCTCCAACTTATTTACATCAACTCCGTAACTATCCACAAAGGCTTCAGACACGCCGTAAATTTTAAAACTGGTTGAATCAGTAAAAACTGAGCTTCCTGTCCATGAAATTTTAATCTCATCGTCATTTTCTAAATTATAAAATCTTGCATATGCCCTGTGAACATAGTTAGCGTTTACACCGTCTTCTTTTATATTCACATTTGTTCATGGTAAGACTATTTACATCTTTTTTACTTATTGTTCCTGCTGTATGAATACTCCTTACCGGCATATAAACTCGTAAAAGTATAAGTGCCGTTATCAGTTGCCTTATTAAGATCAGGATAATCCGCAAAAGTCAACTTAAAATCCGTCTTTTTCACGTTCTCAATATTTTTGGTAAAAATATATCGTATCGTTTTTTGTTGATTTGTTATAATCAGGAACAGCGAGCAAAAATTCATTTCCGGCATCCTCATATGTCAAATACAGTATTAGCGCAGAAACAATATCCTCATCTACAATTCCGTTAGGTCGAAGTCTCTCATCCAGTTTTACAGTGAAATAATCGCCTTCTCTAATGTCTCCCACTTCGTTGTTAATTGTGCCTGACATTGCCAAAAATACATATTGATAATTGTTGACCTGCCAATTGTCAGACGCACCATTATAATCTTTCTTCGTGTGAGAAACAATAACCTCCTCTATTTTGTTGTTAACCTCTTCACCTTTAGCACACAAAATTCCTTCTGCATTTACTTGCATCACATAAAAAAAACCATGATTACAGTTAGTAACATAACTAAAGTAAATACCTTAAATTTGTTTAAATTCTTATTCATAGTGCCCGGTATCCCCTATCAATTGTATTATACATCTCCCATATGAAATTGTCAATGAGCGAACACAGCTCAGATGGTGTCAAGTTTTTACGGACTTTTTCCATAGTCAATCACATTTTTACACGACGCTTATTTTCAACATTTCTATTTAGAATTCATATTCATCTTTTTTAATCGGCGCAATATATCGAAAAATCGGTGAATTAGAATGTAAG
>NZ_JBLOJV010000007.1:0-61722 GCF_047785705.1 Streptococcus pluranimalium | reverse complement strand
CGAGTGTGTTGCTCTGCTCGTAAAAGAGTAGGAACCTTTGAACGAAAGGGATAATGAAAAGCCTTGATTGCAAGGCTTTTTCTTATGTGGTTGGGAAGTATCAGAGTGAGTAGAAGTGATAGTATGAAATTATCCAATTCTATTTTCATTTACCGACTTTTCAAAATCGCCTAAATGGTTGCTTCTGTAAATGGTGGTAACAATTGAATATAAACTGTTAGAGATGTTATAATGTTTCTAAGGAATCGAGGTAAATATGAACGATCAAGAACGCTTACTAACTGTTTTTCTACGTTTGCAGTCAGGTGCTCATCTTTCTAAGTTACAGTTAGCCGATGAATTTGGAGTTAGTGAAAAAACAATACAGAGAGATTTTTCTCTATTAGGTCATTACTTGGAATCTCAGCCTATAGTTGCAGCGGAGCTTGCCTATGATGCAAAATACCATACCCGTTATCTAAAAGGGAAATCCTTATTTAATAAAAAGGATATTTTGGTCATATCAAAGATTTTATTAGAAAACCGTTCTTTGAACAAAGAGGAAAATCAGTCTCTGATCGATAGTTTGCTAGCTTTAATTTCTAAAGAGGAACAAAAAGAGGTTTCTCAAATTATTGCGAGCGAACTACTAAATTATGCGCCATTGTCAGATACTCAAAATCGAATTGATAAAATCTGGGAATGGTCGGACTTGATACGAAAAGAGCTAGTTCTAGACATTCGATATCAATCTCCTTACAATAGTGAAAAGCAGCATACCATTCTTCCTGTATCCCTTTACTATGATGTACATTATTTTTATGTTGTGGCATATAATTTGACTTACGAGTCATATATGACCCTAAAATTGGATAGAATAATAGATTGGAAAGTATCAAAAGAAAAGAAACCCCAGATTTCTTACGGGAAGAAGTTTCGTGATGGAGAAGTACGGAACAAACGTGTTGATTCATTTATGGGACGAGAGTTGACGATTAGAGCTCAATTTGCCTATGACCCTACCATTGTAACGGATCAATTTCCAACCGCTAGGATTATTGAACATACGTCCGAAGGAGTTATCGTTGAATTTATCAGTCAAGACACACCAGGATTAAAACGATGGCTGCTGAGTCAAGCAGATGCTTTGACAGTGCTTTCTCCTGCAACGTTAGTAGATGATATGAAGAATTTTCTGATAAGAATGCAGCAAAATTATGACAAATAGATTTGATTGGACAAATATTGTCCATGGAGTCTTTTATAATAAACTTATCAAAAAATGAGGTATAAAAGATGAAACCAGTCAATAAAAATCAAATATTTGAGAATTTTTCAGTCCATGATGGAAATGCTTGGGCTTTAGCTGCATTAAAGACTGTTATTGAGGATAAGAATTACTACAATCCGGTTTATATATACGGTAAAGAAGGAAAAACACATTTACTAAATGCTACAAAAAACGCACTACAATCTGAATTAAAGGAGGTAATCTTATTATCAGCAGAAAATGTAACCAATAATTTAGTAAAAAATCTCACATCTTCTAAATTTGACTATATCTTAATAGATGATTTGAATCTAATGCCCAAAGATGCCATACTTGAGGAACAACTAGCCATGCTGATTGAAGTAAACAAGAAACAGCTGATTATTTCATCAACTGTCGCTCCCAAAGACTTAGAAGTAGGTAGTAAATTACAGGAACGACTTCAATGGGGATTGATAACAAATATCATGTTAGAAAATCATTGATATGTGAATTCAATACAGATAAGACGACCAACAGGCAATAATGAATCGTTATCAATCAATTTATTTCTTGTGTTCTCTGACTATTAATTGCGGATTTTTGAAGGTTTGTATGTGTTATAATGACGGAGTTAGATTTCAATAAGGAGGAATGTATTTTGACGTTAATTCAAGATGAATTAAAAATCATCAGCGTAAATGAGTTAATGAATATCAATTTAAAGATTCCAGATTATCAACGTCCATATCGTTGGTCATCTAGTTCAACCAATAGCCTTTTTGCAGATACCTATGGAGCTTATAAGTTAGGCATTGAGGAGTATAGATTAGGTTCGGTTATTTTGCATAGGGCATGGAATTATAACAACCAACATTACGATTATAATCTAGTTGATGGACAGCAACGGACTACAACCTTATCTATTTTACTCTATGCGCTTGGTGAAAAAAGCCAAAAACTTCTGAGTGAAAATTATAAACCTTCATCTCGTGATGCAATTTACAATAATTATAAATTACTCCAAAAGAGAGTAAATGAACTTACCAAGGAAGAACAAAGAAAATATAAAGAGTTTCTTGAAAAAAATTGTACTGTAGTAAAGATTGTGACAGATAGTGAGCAGGAGGCCTTTCAATTCTTTGATTCACAAAATTCACGTGGAAAAGCACTCAAGCCTCATGATTTATTGAAATCGTACCACTTGAGAGAAATGGCTCGAGATTCTGAGCAGTTAAAAATCAGATTGATTTCTGATTGGGAAGATACGGATCAAAATGCTCTTGAGGATTTGTTTAGAAATTATTTGTATCCAGTCATTCGATGGTTTAATAACAGGGATGGGCTACATTATTCATCTGATAAAATTCAGTATTTCAAAGGAATCAAGCAATCGAATACTTATAACTATGCGATTTATCATAAAGCCAGTAATATTTTCATTGAACAAGTTAATTCGAGTGGTTCAAGTGAATTGCTCAGTTCTGGGGAATTAAACCAATTTCAATTAACCCAACCAATTATTGCCGGAAAACGCTTCTTTGAGTGGACCTTACATTATTCAGCTTTATTGGAACGAGTTAAAAATAAAATTGATCGTTACCATAAAAAAGAAGAAGTCCCTGGAAGGCGAACTGGTGACATTTACATAAAACAACTTTATGAGGCTTCGTTGCTATTTTATGCTGATAGGTTTGGTTTTGAAACAATCGATGAATCGGTCATGCATCAGCTATACACTTGGTGTTATTCATTAAGATTACGAATGAAGGCTATTTATCCACAAACTATAAATAAGTATGCAATTGGTCAACATGATCGGATTAATTTGGGTAAAGATGTGTTTTCTATAATGAGTGAAATGAATGACCCGCAAGAATTGAAATCCATATTCTTAGAAAGTGTAGAAGAGAGCGATCTTCAAAGCAGTAGCTACAAAGCAATTTATGAATTAATTAAACAATGGAATGGGTGGTAATCATGGATAATCATTTAAAAATGATACCAGTTTCAAAAATATTTTCTGATGTTCATTATGAGGTTCCAATTTATCAACGAAATTACGCATGGGGTTCTGACCAAATTGAACAGTTAATTGAAGATATTATGAGTACTAAAGATGATTATTTTTTAGGTAATTTAATCGTTAATCAGAAGGATAATAACTTATATGAAGTCATTGATGGGCAACAACGCTTGACGACTTTATTTTTACTAGAAAGATACTTAGGTATGACGTTTGCTAATGATGCATTACGTTTTGAAGCTAGAGATAAGGCGAATAGAACGCTAGCAACATTACCCAATATAAACCAATTAACTGATGAGTTGCAGTCTTCGGAAATTAAAGAGGGCTATAAAATTATTGATGATTATTTTGAGAAGACAGGTCTGAAAGCAGAAAAAGAAAAAATCATCAAACGTTTGGATAAGGTGAATCTTATCCGTGTACAGGTACCTGCTAAAATTGACTTAAACCATTATTTTGAAATTATGAATACGCGTGGTGAGCAACTCGAATTGCATAACATTGCTAAAGCAAACATTTTATCAAAAATTTCATCACCAGAAGCTAAGAAAATAGCTAGTGATATTTGGGAATATTGTTCCAATATGGACTCTTATATTCAAATGAATTATCCTAAAAAGCAACGAGATAAGATATTCAGTGATGATTGGAGTAGCTTGTCTGATAGGATAGTTGACTTTGATTCATTAATCGGTTGCTATCAAAATGAAGCAGTAATGGAAGAAAGATTCACTCTTGAAGAAATACTTCAAGGTAAGAGAGTGATGAGTAGTGAATCAACATCAAGTGATGAGCTAGAGAATGAACGTTTTGAGTCGATTATTTCTTTCCCAAACTTCTTGTTGCAAGTCAATGAAGCAATTACGAGATCAAGTGCGGATGATGATTCAAGTTTGGATGACAAGAATTTTTTAATTAATCTTCAGAACAATTGGGCAGATGAGCGGTCGGCTAAGCACTTTCTATTCATGATGTTAAAAGCACGCGTATTGTTCGACAAATTTGTGTTAAAGCGTGAATTTGCACGTGATTACAAAGAAATAGGTAAATGGTCGTTACAAAGGCTCGAAAAATATCGTGATGCCAAAGGAGACAAACCAAAATATATCGGAACTTTTGGTGGAGATGAAGATAATCGAAATAGACAGATTCGAACTTTGCAATCTGCTTTACGTATAACATACACTTCTCCAAAAACAATGCATTGGATTTCATTGGTCTTATTGAGTTATTTTAATGATGAAAATGCAGATGTATTAGAGATTCTTGAAAATTATGCTCAATCAAAAGTTGATGCAACTAGATTTGAAACGGCTTCTGGATTTGGATTTGAACGAATCGTATTTAGTTATTTAGATTATTTGCTTTACCGAGATGGCTACTCATTCAATGGTCATGAAATAATACATCCGCTATCGAATGACTGGCAATTTCAGTTTAGAAGTTCAATTGAACATTTCTACCCTCAACATCCAACTGAATTGTCCCCTTGGGCTGATGCAGATCTGAATTGCTTTGGTAATTTAGCCTTGATTACGGTATCTGGTAATTCTACTTTTAATAATGCAATGCCTGTCGGAAAAGCAAGTACAAACCCAGGGATTATTGCGCAGAGTTTGAAGTTGAAAATCATGGCTGAAATGATGGGACAAAATAATAATATTTGGGATCAAAAATTGGCGCACATCCATCAGGACGAAATGTTTAATATTCTTAAATTTAGAGGGGGAAATAGAGTAGGTAACATTTAATCAAATAAGCTGTTTCAAAGGTCTATTAGTAGCTTAAACTCAAGAAATACGCTAGGGTTTTAGAAATAATTAACTAATAAAGGAAGGCAGTTCTATGAGTATTTGGGATGATTTAAAATTGGTTCATTTAGCCAGCCAAGCTTCTTTTAGTAGAGGATTTGGTTATTATCAAAGTAAATGTACCTTGAATAGTGAAGAAGTTGGAGAGGGGATTTATAAGGGGCAGGTTAGTGGTTCTAAGGATAAGATTTATGATGTTATCATAGATATCTATCATCCTAGAAAATCAATCTGTACCTGTCCATTTGCGACTGGAAGACGAGTAATTTGTAAACACATGGTTGCATTATATTTTTCCCATTTTCCAGAGCAAGCTGAAGCTGTAATTGCAGAATGGGAAGAGCAAGAACGTGAAAAAGAAAAACGTCACCAAGAATGGCAAGCTGAATATTCTGCTTTTCGACAGCAAAGGCTTGAGGAAGTTACGGCTTATGTTTGGAGCTTAAATAATGAACAAATCAGAGAAGAATTAATTAAATCTCTGATGAAAGAATTCGATAATAACTACCCAGATGATGATGAATATTTTTATGAAGATGAAGAGGATTACTATTTTTGATGGAAAGTTATTTCTTAATCTTGAAAAAATTTTCCTACGGTTATTTTTAGTAACTATAAATAGTATTGTATGATGCATGGCGTTTTAATGATTTGACAAATTCATTGAACTTGTTTAGAATAAATATATAAAATACGTGAGGTGAAGTTACATGAATAATTAAGCTGCTTATTAGTCGTTCTTAAAACTTGTTGAAAATCAATTATTTGATAATTTAGTCATTTAGTTTGCTTTTAGTACTTGCTCCAACAGTCTAGGAATAGACTGTTGGAGGTCGGAAATAGAGCGAATGATGTTCGCACCAAAAGCTGCAGGCTGTACTGAAGTACGGCAAAGCGAGTTCAAACAATCCAGTGGAGTGTTTGAAGTTGGAAATAAGGAAACGATGTTTCCTCTTACGTCTAAGTAATAAAAGATAAACTAAATGACTACACAAGGGATAAGACTGCTCATAAGGGCTTACTATTCGTGTGGCTTTTTCCATTGGAAAAGGTCATGTTTTGCATGGCTTTTTTCTTGTGTCATTTTTTGAAGAATAGAAGCCCTTTTTGTGAAGAAAAGAGGTCTATATGGAAGTAATGAAATGTATTCAATTAGAGAAGGAATTTGCGGGACGTAGTTTGTTTACAATCCAGCAGTTGAGCCTTCAAACTGGTCAAAAGGTTGGTTTGGTTGGAAATAATGGTGTTGGCAAGTCTACTTTTTTGAAAATCTTACTAGGACTGGATAGGGATTTTGCCGGTCAGATTGAGGTAAAAGCAGACTGGGCTTATGTACCCCAGTTACAGGAAAGGAGCTCGCTTTCAGGTGGGGAACAGGTTTGGAAGTCTATTCAAGAGGCTTTTGCCCAAAGACCACAGTTGTTAATCATGGATGAACCGACTGCCAATCTGGACCAAGAACACCAGGAAAAGCTAATCAAACAAATCAAACGCTATCGAGGTAGTCTACTAGTTGTTAGTCATGATCGGCATTTTCTCAATCAAATAGCCAGTCACATTTGGCATTTAGAAGAAGGAAAGGTTCAGGTTTATACAGGAAATTACGAGGCGTTTGTAGAAAGTCGCCGAGCTAGGCGAAAAGGACAGCAGGAGGCCTATGAAGCCTATCAGAAAAAAGTCGCTCAACTAAAAAAAGCCCAACAAGAGCGTCAGGTCAAGGCTCAGAAGATGGGGAAGAAAAAGAAAGGTATTTCTTCCTCAGAGTGGAAGGTTAGTGCTATGATGGGTTCCTATGATAGTCAAGCCAAGTCAATGGCTAAGTCTGCTAAACAGTTAGAGAAAAGGATTGAGAGGTTGGAAAAGGTTAGTCAGCCCAGAAGGGAGGCTCATATTAAAATGGAATCAAAAGGGGCCTTAGATACTGATTTACATAGACTATTTCTTTTGCAAGCAGGTCAAGTTTTGATGGATGAAGTGCATCTATTTGATTTCCCTCAGATAGGGATGACGTTTGGAGAGAAGTTAGCCTTAGTGGGGTCAAATGGCTGTGGAAAAACAAGTTTTGTTCGGAAATTGATTTCAAAAGAATTAGAAGGCTATTACAATCCAAAATTAAAAATTGCTTATTTTTCCCAGGGTTTGACAAGTCTCAATGAAGAAGAAACAGCCTTTGTGAATGCTAGCTCGACGTCGCTTCAAGATAGGGTAACGGTTCTCAATTTATTGGGCATGTTGGGACTTTCTTACGATAAGGCCCAGCAGAAGGTAGCAAATCTGTCTGGTGGTGAACGTGTTCGGCTTTCCTTGGCCAAGGTCTTGTTATCGGATGCCAATCTTTTAATTGTAGATGAGCCTACAAACTATTTGGACATTACAGCCATCGAAGCTCTGGAGAAATTTTTGCAGGAATACCAGGGAAGTGTCCTCTTGATTTCCCATGATCAGCGGTTTGTTGAGAGTGTTGTGCACAGAAAATGGTTGGTTGAGAATAATCAGCTAACTGAGCAACCATAGATGTACTCGCTTATTCTCTATTTTATGACATTGATGTATTGATATTTTCCTTAGAAGGAAAGAATTAAATATAGGGTATTTTTGATAGAAAGGCTTAGAATAAATAACGGCGTAATAGTAGAAAAGATTACAGGTAATTACCCACTATATTTTAGCGAGAAGTATGGCGTTAATTTAGAAGCTGAAAAGAAATTTGCAATTGTAACAATAAATAACAAAAATCCCGTGTTGTAAAATGAAGTGCAACAAAAAAGACATGCTCGTCTGATATACTAGAATTCCCCAACTCAGTATAGAAAGCAGATGAACATGTCCACTAATCATTCTACCAAAAAATCGTTATACTCACACCTTTCAGCCTCTGAACGCGGAGAAATCAGCGCCTATCTCAAGATGGGTAAGAACCCCTCTGAGATTGCTCGTCTGCTTGGGCGTCATCGCTCAACCATCAGTCGTGAAATCAAACGAGGAAGTGTTTCTCAGGTTCAAGATAAGAACGGGAAACGAATCTACTCAACGGTTTACTTTCCAGATAGTGGTCAACGTGTTTATGAAATCAATCGTCGAAAAAGTGCCTATCATAAACTATCATACTGCTCCCAGACATTCTTCAAGGAACTTGAGAAAGCCCTGAAAACGAAACCTCGTTGTCACAGTGTTGATAGCTTTGTTCAAACTTACCGAGAAAAACATCCACTGGAAGTTATCCCTTCCACCAAGACAGTGTATCGGTACATCAAAGACGGACTGTTGAGGGTTAAACCGATTGATTTACCTAAGATGGTGTGCATCCGAAAACGGTCTAAAGTAAGGCCTAAGGCCACGAAGAAAATCTTAGGAAAATCCATTGAAGAACGTCCAGAAACTATTACTAATCGCTCTGAATTTGGACATTGGGAGATTGATTTGGTTCTTGGCAAGAAGACCAAAGGGGAAGCTGTTGTCATGACTCTAGTAGAGCGTCAAACACGATTTGCCATCGCTGTAAAACTGGCTAATAAACAAGCAGAAACTATCAATAGGGCTGTTAAGAGCCTACTATCACAGTACCCTATTCGCTCTATCACATCGGACAATGGCTCAGAGTTCAGTAGCTTGTCAGACTTAAAAGGTGTGGAAGTCTATTTTGCCCATCCTTATGCTTCTCATGAAAGAGGAACAAATGAAAATTTCAATGGTCTCTTGAGAGAGTTTCTCCCAAAAGGTGTCTCTCTTAACTCACTAACGACAGAAGAACTCAATCACTACGTCTCTGCTATCAATGACAGACCTAGACGACTTCACAAGTATAAAACCGCAAATATTTTGTTTGGGCTAGCCCAAACAGCTTAACCTCTGGAACTCTAGTTATCAATGAACTTGTTGCACTTGACTTGACAAGTGGGGAAAATTTGAAAATTAAAGAAATGTAAAAAAAAAGCCTAGCAAAAAAAGCTAAAATTTTGTATAATAGGAATTGAAGTTAAATTAGATGCTAAAAATTTGTAATTAAGAAGGAGGGATTCGTCATGTTGGTATTCCAAATGCGTAATGTAGATAAAACATCTACTGTTTTGAAACAGACTAAAAACAGTGATTACGCAGATAAATAAATACGTTAGATTAATTCCTACCAGTGACTAATCTTATGACTTTTTAAACAGATAACTAAAATTACAAACAAATCGTTTAACTTCTGTATTTGTTTATAGATGCAATCACTTCAGGAGAGATTACATGAACAAAAATATAAAATATTCTCAAAATTTTTTAACGAGTGAAAAAGTACTCAACCAAATAATAAAACAATTGAATTTAAAAGAAACCGATACCGTTTACGAAATTGGAACAGGTAAAGGGCATTTAACGACGAAACTGGCTAAAATAAGTAAACAGGTAACGTCTATTGAATTAGACAGTCATCTATTCAACTTATCGTCAGAAAAATTAAAACTGAATACTCGTGTCACTTTAATTCACCAAGATATTCTACAGTTTCAATTCCCTAACAAACAGAGGTATAAAATTGTTGGGAGTATTCCTTACCATTTAAGCACACAAATTATTAAAAAAGTGGTTTTTGAAAGCCGTGCGTCTGACATCTATCTGATTGTTGAAGAAGGATTCTACAAGCGTACCTTGGATATTCACCGAACACTAGGGTTGCTCTTGCACACTCAAGTCTCGATTCAGCAATTGCTTAAGCTGCCAGCGGAATGCTTTCATCCTAAACCAAAAGTAAACAGTGTCTTAATAAAACTTACCCGCCATACCACAGATGTTCCAGATAAATATTGGAAGCTATATACGTACTTTGTTTCAAAATGGGTCAATCGAGAATATCGTCAACTGTTTACTAAAAATCAGTTTCATCAAGCAATGAAATACGCCAAAGTAAACGATTTAAGTACCGTTACTTATGAGCAAGTATTGTCTATTTTTAATAGTTATCTATTATTTAACGGGAGGAAATAATTCTATGAGTCGCTTTTTTAAATTTGGAAAGTTACACGTTACTAAAGGGAATGGAGATAAATTATTAGGTATAGGGCACCTCTAATAACTACCAATTAATTCACCTCAAAATGAAATTAGAAAAAAACAGCGAAATTTTTAAATCTATTTCTTATCGATACAAATTCCTCGTAGGCGCTCGGGACCCCAACATGAGGAAATGTTTTTATAAAAAAAGGTTTTAGTAGTTCTGATCAATTGGTCATTTGCGAATGTGAAGATGGTATGTTTTATTTCCAAAATCAAGATTCTTTGAATAATGAGTTACCTGTCTTTAGGGATGAGGAATATTATGCAAGTGATTTTATAGAGTTTCTGCTAAAAAGAATTGCGGAGTAACTGTTCTAGGAACCCCAACTTCATTGATTAGGAGATAAGTCAATGATAGATATACCTGATTATGATAATTTATTAATTCCTCCTGTTATAGTAAGTGATGATTATTGGAAAAAGGGGTATTTCTACACTATATCAAATATTCCTTTGACTGAGGAAGAAAAATCCATTGATTTTGGATTTTTAAAATTCATTTCAAAACTAATTTTTTCTGTAAAGAAAATGGGGAAATCCTAGAAAAGGAACCTAAATTATTAGGAATCCATGGATTAACAACTATTACAGGGATTGCGACTGATGTAGAGAGAGTTGATCATAGATCCCACATTACTAGAAATAACAAATGAAAAAGAGTAGTTGCTACTAGATAAATGTAGTTTTTAATCATAGTAGTTTACATTATGCTAGAAGCTGGCTATCTTCGAGAGTATTTGTTTTGATATTTTTGGATTTCTTTAAAAAGATAGTTTGGGATTCGATGGTTGATTTAAGAGGGCAAATTTGCCCTCTTTTTGAGTTTATTGTATAATATGATACTATTGCTTAAATATCCTAAAAATCTGTATCAGGTTGATGGTAGACAGGTAACAAAATTTAGAATACTGCTATAACTTCTAATGAAGAATCTGTTATTGCTGATTTGCCATTCAGAGAAGGGTTGGGGCGATTATCAAGCAAGGTGCTAAAGAGACCGATTCCCAGATTATTATAAACTCGATTAGCTATTCAGAGTTACATCAATTACTTGTTGGATAGGAAGTATTTATAAAATACTCAAAAATCCCTTGAAGAATTAATTTCTTCAAGGAATTTTACTGTTCCATAGGCATAAAGTTCCCAACTATTTTCCCCACAATCCTTGGTTCATCCTCTGCTAGGGCAAATTTGTCTGGGTAATCCTTATTGATGGAGACCAGACGGAAGCCGTTGTCTTCAAGGTAGACTTTCTTGATGTAAAGTTGTTCATTCCAGGCAATGGCGTAGACTGCCCCATCGTAGTCAAAGCCTCCCTCTCTGATGAGGACGACTTCCCCATCTTGGTAGACCGGCTCCATGGAATGCCCTGTGATCCAAGTTGCCACATCGTATAGGTAGTCCTTGTCCGTAAAGACTTCTCTGGTCTCATATTCGTCGTAGAAACCAGCCCCGTTGCCTGCAGAGAGGGCGATATTATCAAGAACCTGTACACTAAAGAGAGGCACAACTTTTTGTGCCCTGAGAAGGTCGTGAGTTAGCTCATCGACCTTCTTTTTGTTGACTTTGTTTAGCTGTTTGTAGAGGGTTATGTGTGGGTGCTCTTCCTGAAGGTCACTAGGCTTGATGTCTAGAACTTGAGCCAGTTCCTTGAGATGTTTCTTATTGGGGACAGTTTTGCCTGTCTCCCAAGCTGAAAGGGTAGCTCTCGTAACTCCTAGTTGATTGGCGATAGTGGTTTGAGATAGTTTTTTTGCTAATCGATGTTCTTTTAATTTATTGGCTGAAAACATGGTTTCTTCCTCTTTTGTCAAGTTATAACTTGACAATATTATATCATAGGATATAATAGAATTCAAGAGAAATGGAAGGCAGGTTTCGTATGCCGATTGTAAAGTTTGTGATTGAGCACTGTTCAAAAGCGGTTATTGAGGATATTAAACGTCTTATGGAGGAGAATAAGTCCCTCTTTACAGTGACTTCAACCCCTGGGCTTAAGGTTGTTCACGACATTTTTTATCAACGTGCAGGTGTGATTTCCGTGCATCCTCGATTAAAGACTGCCAATTTAATTTTACTTCATGTTAGTCTTCAAGTAGAATCGGAAGGATGTTTTGGCTTTGATGGTTATGATGACTGGTGTCAGGTGACTTCAGAGCTGACACTGGATTACTATTTGTCCTTTCATAAATCTAGTGGCTACGACTTACTATTCGTAAAAGCTAGGGCTGGTGTGAAAGACAATTATGATGAGATAAATTCTTTGAGGCAAGACCTGATTCCTTATATTTCATCTGCTCGTTATGAGGACGAGGCGGAGCGTTTTCTTCGTGAAATTTATCCAGAAGCTCTTGCTAGCCCCATGCCAATTGATGCCTTTGATGTGGCATCACGATTGAATCTGGAAGCTAAACCCCACGCTTTTGGTAGCTGCGGTCAGGTATTAGGAAGGACCTATTTTAAGTCAATCAAAGAAGATACTGGCATGGTTGCGGAAGGGACGGTTCTTTATGAGACTAATCATGGCAATGCTGGTCGTCTCAGTAATACGATTATACACGAGTGTTTCCATTGGTATAAACATAGGCACTATTTTGCCTTGAAGAACCTATTAGAGTCGGATCAATCTGTCTATAGTGATACGAAGACTGCATGGTATTGGTTGGAGAGACAAGCAAAGTCAATTACTCCTCGAATCCTCATGCCAAAGGAGATGTTTCTTAAGAAAGCCAATTCTTTGATAGAGGACTGGAAAACTTACTCTCATTTTGGCTATCTTTCTATTTTGGACCATGTGATTTCTGAGTTGGCTGACTTCTTTCAAGTATCCCGTCAGTCTGCTAAAATTCGATTGGTTGAATTAGGTTTTAGGGAAGCAAAAGGTATTTTAGAATACATTGATGGTGCTTACCTTCCTATCTTTGCTTTCGGAGATACGGAACTCAAGAACAATCAGACCTTTTCGATTTCACTTGCTGAACTGGAGCGGTTGATGGAAGAGGATGAATCGTTCGCAAAGGTGTTGAGTTCAGGTCTCTATGTTTACATCGAATCTCATTTGGTCATGAACTTGCCAAAGTTTGTGACAAAGGATGAATGGGGAAATTTAGTTCTTACAGAAGAGGCACGGTATCATTTAGATGAGTGCGCCTTGCTGTTTGAGTATCACCGTGCAGATGGCAATCAGAATGAGATTACCTACCAAGACTTTGTCTTGAACCGTGCTCAGTTCAGTAATATCTCCTTTGAGTTGGTCTATCACAATGGCTATGAAAATTCGACCAAGGAAAAACAAGAACAAGCCCTTATCAAGCAGTTGGAAGAGGAGGATCAGATTTATAATCAGTTATCTAACGATTTTGAAGCTTCGATGAAGGTTGTCAAGAAATGGCGGAAGGTGACTTACAAAGAAATTGGAGAAGAACTTAATTATACAGAAAAACAAATTAGTCGCCTTTTCAAAGGAGAGGGTAGCTTAGAATTATTTATTCTCGTTTGTGTATACCTGAACCTACCACCCAGTATTTCTAAACATCTGCTAGAGAAATCGAAGTGGAAATTAGATCCAGGTAACATTACTCACCGTCGCTATCAACTGGTATTAAATACATTGCATAGCCAATCAGTTCCCCAAGTCAAAGCATTTTTAGAAAAAATTGGTATTTCAATCTAAAAAACGGACATAAGTTAGTTCGTTTTTTGTACTTTTTGCATTCAATTTGGCAAGTATCCTAGTCATTTTTATGGGAAAGTATTATTTTTAGAAGGTTAGTGAATCGGACATCAAGGAGTCTGATTCTTTTTTTATTTGTGTGAGATACTAAAAATATAAACAAACCTAGTTCATGACTTGCTACTGATCCTAGCGAACCTCAAAGTTATGAAATAGGGTTACACAGTCAGTCTGTGAGGTTAGCTGACCGATAACATAGAGGAAAGTAACTATGCGGTCAAGAATATTTTTTGCATGCCTTGATTTGTCATGTGTGCTTTCGGTATTAACTGGGAAGCCAATTAATCATGACAATCAATGTCAACTTTTTCAACTACTGTCAAGCTCAATCTTCATCAACTGGAGTACATCCAACTGAAAGTGAAGTACTAGCACCTATGTTTGTACAGGATTACAACATGACCTCACACCATTCAGGGTTGCTACGTGGTACGTTTCGTCAATGTCGTATCATGGGTATTCCAATACTAACTGCTTTTGTTCCAGTTGCAGAAGAGGATTATGAACAGATGGTCTGGTGGTATAATAACTCAGTTAATGATTATCTCAAAGATTTTCGTAAGCCTAGTAAAAATGCCCCTAAGATTTCATCTTGGGAAGCATTCACAGAGAAACAAGATTTACCAAATATCGATGATGGGATTGAGCTTTATCTATTCATGGATCAATTTGAGTTTTTGAAATCAAAACTTGTAGAATCAAATTTTCAAGCACCAGAAATTTTGGAATTGCTATTTGATGGTTATGAAAATAAGGAAATCTTTGAAAAGCTAGGAGTACAGAAATCTGCTGGCTATAAGAAAGTAAAAAATACTCAGAAAGAAGGGTTAGAGCTTTACAAAGAATTAAATAAATAACAGATTCGCCATCTCAATTTCTGAGGTGGCGATTTTTTGCTAGTCCTTTTGATAGAATAAGCATTCGTATCCGTCGGCACGAAGGTTAATATCAGACATCCAGTCTGGTGCTATCCCCATCAACGATGCAATCTCATCAAGCTTTCGTTCCATTGGACATTCTATAATAACTTCATCATGTACATGTCCTACAATCTTGAATTCTTTTAGTTGTTTCAAAGCAAATGCAAGAATGTCTCTACTGATAGCTTGGACAATGTTCTCAACAAATTTTGGACCATAACTTTCTAGTCTCTCCCAACGTTTGGCAGTTCCAGTTCCTTCGTAAGTGACAGACTCTCCACCGAACTGGTTCTCGCCAATTCTTGGCTTGATATATGCTAGTTTGCGACCAGAAGGAAGGGTGATGAACAATATGCCACTTTTGACTTCAAATTGAATATTTTGAGTAGATGTTGGAAGTAGTTCCTTTACAGCAATCTTAACCGCTTTGTCGACATCCCACCATAAGAGAACGATATTGGGATTTGCTTGTCGCCAAGAGTTCACTAGTGGTTGGAGTTCTTCCTCCGATAGTCCCATATCAATTGCTCCCATGGCTTTGAGTGCACCGACTGAACCACCATATCCGCAAGCAAGTTCCGCAATTTTCCCTTTTTGTCTCAATTCAGAATTTTGTCCGTGTTTTTCAACTGGTACTCCAAACATCTGAGAAGCGGACATACAGTAGATGTCTTTTCCCAGTTCAAATACCTTACTACGCCATCTCTCCCCTGCCAAGTGGGACAGGATTCGAGCTTCGATAGCTGAAAAGTCGCAAACAATGAATTTCTTTCCTTTACTAGGGACAAAGGTCGTTCGGATAAGTTGAGATAAGGTATCTTGTGTGTCGTAGAGTAGCTCAGTAGCTTCTAAGTCACCTGTTCTGAAAAGTTCTCTAGCTTCCTCTAGGTCAGGAAGATGGTTCTGTGGTAAATTCTGAAGCTGTACCAAACGGCCAGCCCATCGACCTGTACGGTTAGCTCCGTAAAATTGAAACATCCCCCTTGCTCGACCGTCCTTACAAACACAGTTCATCATGGCTTGATATTTGGATACACTTGATTTGGCGGCTTGCTGACGAAGTTTAAGAACTTGAGCAGTCGTATGATCAACCATTTTGAGAAGTTCTTTCACCGCTTTTTTGTCGAGTGAATCTGTAGTTACTCCATGTTCACGTAGCCAGCCAATCATCTGTAGAACAGAGTTGGGATTTTCTAGACTTGTTAAAGCTTTCAGTTCCTCTTGGATTTGAGCTTTGCTCTCTGTATCAATTTTGATTGCTGCTTTAACAAAATCAACATCTATGCCAATACCTCGGTCGTTGATAATCTGATCCTGGAGGTACTCATCCCAAACAAAATCAGGTACTGGGAAGTTTTTCAGTCGTTCCTTGATGGCCAATTCGACCTCAACATCACGTCTGTTGTAATCGATAAAGGTAGCCCACTTGTCAGGCGCGTGATGAGGAAAGTTACGAACTCGCCCTCCATTGACTTTGGTAGGCTTACAAGGTACGCAAAAGTAGCGAATGAGGTCAGCCCCCTCTCTCATCTTTTTGTCTTTAAGTTTGAGAACTGTTCCAACCCCTTCTAAGGAAAGTGGGAGTCCTAAATAGGCGGACCAAATCATGCTACATCTCCATGAATTAGGCGAGAGAAATCCATCTGATAAGAATTCAGGATGATATTTCTTGAGCCAGTTGGATATGCAAATTCGCTCAAATGAAGCGTTGAATGCCCATTTTATGACACTATCATTCACCAAGGCCTCAAGGATATCTTGTGGAAATTTCTCTTTAGTTAAGTCATATACAGTAACTGGTCCATTATCGACAGATACCGCAAACAAAAGGATTTCAAAACTGTCATCTTCCGCATAGCGATAGACACCAGATTTTCGTAAGTCAATTTCACAATAAGTTTCGATGTCTATACTGATCTCTTTAATTGGCATAGTTTGTCCTTTCTGAAAAAGGTGACAGAAGTACTGCCACCTTGAGTTCTATTTGTTTTTTCGACTGAGTGGTGTTTGACTAAGTTTTTCTTTATTTTGCTTTGCCTTTCGTTCCATTTCATTTCGAATGTCATCTCTAATGGTCATATATCCGAAGTATAGTCCGATAAGCACCCAGAGGCTCATAATAGTACAAGTTAAAATAGTATACATCATTAATCTAATTCTCTCTTTCTAGTTCAAAAAGTCATCATCGTCTTCTGTCGCAAAATCATCTTCAGCACGAGTGCGACCACCGAGGGGCTCGCCATCACGCAATTTTTGCAAGTTATTCAAACCGCAAGCAATCCCTTTATTGCCATTGGAATTAAATGCGTAGAAGGTAATAGAAGCACGTCCGTAGATGCCTGAATACAATTCTGATGTATCAATGATTTCTTGACGATTTCCGTCAACCACCCCAGGTTTGTGTGGAGAGTTGGCATTCACAAAGTAAGCATTTTTGTATGCTTCATCATCAGGGCGTTCAAGGTCACCATCACGAAGTGGAGTTTTCAGAGTAGATAATGCAGGTACAGATTTACCGTTGCCCTTAAGTTTTGACTCACCTTCTTTGTATGCTTGCTCAATAGCGGCATTGATTTTGTTAATGGTTACGGTATCCTCTTTTGGGATGATGAGAGAGGCACTGTACTTGGGAGTGCTACCGTTAATCGACTTTGGCTCATTGGCATTTAAGTAGCTGAAGCGAGTGTTTGGTCCTGTAATTACTTTAGTTGTCATATAGTTAATCCTCTTTAAATTCATGTTTTGCTAGGTTCATCTCTTGACGGCTATCGTCAATTGGAACGAGTGTTGGTTTACCACTTGGCTTTACTATGAGACCACCAAGGAGGTCATTAAAGGTTTTCTTGCCGAGGAGTTTGGTCATGGCAGTGATAGTGAGCAGTTTCTTCTCGTAAGGGTCGAAGCCAGCTTCAATCACAGCTTGACTCACGGCAGCTTCGTCTGAAAATTTACGAACAGAGCGACCTTCAACCAGTTTGTATCCTGGGATGTGATGTCCTTCGGTCGCTTGATTTAAAGCATATGCTTTGATGTCATTTGCCCATGAAATCAACAAATCTAGTTTAGGCAAAATCTCTGCAATGTCCTCGTTATCTAGTGTTTCTGGCTTTGCAAACTCCATCTTAGCTAGTGCCAAATTATCCTCAGCACGTTTGCGACAGACATTCTTGAGTTTGCAGAATTGGCAGTGTTTACCAGACTCCATTTCTCCCTCACCTTTGAATGCAAGTTCAGCTTTTGGAGCGAGTTCATTTTCAGCCCATTCAAGCAACTCAGTCTTTTCTATCTCAAAGGTAGATATGTTATGTTTTCGTGGTTGAAAGATGGTCATGGTGACTTTATCAAAATCATAAAGCCCATCAAACATCTCAAGAGCACCGAGGGCATAACACATCATTTGTGGGTTATGGTCTGCATCAACTAGAACACCAAGTCCGTGCTTATAATCAATAACCTGAAGAAGTCCATCTGCCACAATAAGGCAATCTCCAGTTCCAAATCCTTCAGGTACCCACTTAGAAAAGTCCAGTCGTTGTTCGACAAGAACTGTAGGGTCACGAGAGTAACCTCTAGCTTTCTCGACTTGTTCCATGACATAGTTGCGATATTCTTCTGCGCAATACTGCATTTCCTCGTTGTAATATGCTAAATCCTCAGTTGGATCACGCGCATTCCTACCTAAAGCTTTCTCGACTAGATAAGCACATAACTCGTGAGCATCCGTACCTTCAAGGGCAAACTCAGAGTTTACATCTGGCATATCTTCTGTTAATCGAACAGATGGTGGGCAGTTCAACCATCGGTGTGAAGCAGATGCGGATAGAATGGCATGGTTAGTCATTACCAATCCCTCCAGCTTCTTCAAGGACTGCCGCAAAGTGTTTAGGGTCAAGAGCTGATAGAGAAGAAGCACCGTAAGTATTTAGAAGAGCGCGAACCTCATTTTTAAACCCGTCTTTAGCTTTGGTCGCAAGGGCTGCACGGACATCCTCCAATTGAATTTCCTTTTGTGGTTCAGATTTGGGTGATATTGGTTCAGGAACTGTTTCATCATCAGTAGATAGGAGTTTTTTGAACTCATCCACCAATCGAAGGTAGTACTTTGCGGTTTCTTCCATATCATGAATTAGTCTATTCAGTTCTTTCATTTTGCTCATTACTTTCTTCCTCCATAATTTTTTTAGCGAGTAGTTTTGAGATGACGCTGATAGCGATGAGAGTATCAGCTACGTCTTCATCAGGTTTGATGTATGGTCCGTTTACCATATTTGGTCCTCCTATCTTACTAAGTAAGGTTTTTATTAAATTTTCCACTTTGCAAGAGATTTTTTTAGACATACCTCTTACACATTACTAAGTAGAACCAAGTGATGTTTTTCCGTTAGATTTGAAAAAATTTTTGAATATCAAAAAAGTTTCCTGTGCAATTTAATAGGAAACTTCTATTTTTTTGAATGTTTTTTTCTGAAAGAGCGGAAAAATTTGTCAGATTCTTACTTAGTAAGTTAAGAAGATATATTTCTAAAATTACTGCAAAAATATGGAGGGTGCATAATGCAATTTACCTTATCTCATTCAGGACAGAATGGGGTTCAGACAACCACGGTCTATCCCAATCAAGTTACTATTACTGATGAAATATCGCTACAAACTGTTGCGCAATTTGACCATGTGGCAGGGCTGTTTTTAAACAATACACGCTCAAATGCAAATTTCATTAAGTCGGACGTTTTGGTCATGGATATTGATAATGACCATTCTGAAAATCCAGATGAATGGATGACGGTCGAGCGATTAAAAGAAATCTTTGCGGATTACAATTTTGCCTTGGTAACTAGTCGAAGTCATATGCAGGCAAAGGCAGGAAAAGCTCCAAGACCAAAATATCATATTTACTTCCAAATCAATGAGGTAACTGATAAAGATGTCTACGTAGCTATGAAGGAAGAACTTTGTAATCAATACAAGTTTTTTGATGATAATGCCAAGGATGCGGCACGTTTCTTCTTTGGAAATCCAAATGCACAGGTTATATGGCATGATTCATGGCTAACTATAGATGAAGATTTGTTTCAAACTGTTTCTATTGATGACGAGGAAGATTTCGATGCAGACTTCTATACTCCTCCAAGTGGACCGATCCAGCAAGGGAGTCGTAATTCAACGATGTCTGTATTTGCAGCTAAGATTGTCAAACGGTTAGGCGTGACCCAAGAAGCTAGGGATGGTTTTGATGAGCAGGCACAGAAATGTGTACCACCACTTGATAAAGCAGAGTTAGATTCCATCTGGGGTAGTGCTGTGCGATTTTACAATCGAACCATTAAGCAGTCACAAGATTATGTATCACCTGAGGCCTATAACCGAGAAGCCATGCGACCTGATGACTATACCGATATTGGTGAAGCAGGACTGTTAGCTCGTGAATATGGAGACCGAATTGCTTTTACTCGTGAGACTGACTATCTTGCTTTCAATGGGAAACACTGGGTGGAGGATGAGCAATTGGCCATGCGACAGGTTCATGTTTTCTTGGATGAGCAACTAGCAGTGGCAGATGCCAACCTAGAGGATAAGACAAAACGGCTCATCAAAACAGGTATTTCAGAGGAGCTGATTTTTAAGGGGGTTAAAGCCATTGAAAAAGCCCTTGATGGACCAAGTCAATCATTAGCCTTTAAGGAGTACAAGAAAGCATTTGACTTCCATAAATTTGTCATGAAATATCGTGATTATCGCCATCTCTCAGCTATCGTTAAAACCGCTAAACACATGGTTCGGATGAGTGTGTCTGAGTTTGATAACAATGAAATGTTGCTCAATACTCCTAAAGCCACCATTAACTTATCCCAGGGCTTAGCTGGTGTAAAAGATCATGATTCAACTGACTATATCACTAAGATGGCAACAGCTTCGCCAAGCGATAAGGGAAAAGGCTTGTGGCTAGAGACTCTAGCAACTTTCTTTTGTGGTAATCAAGAACTAATCGACTACGTTCAGATGGTGGTGGGTATGGCTGCTATCGGTAAGGTTTACCAAGAGCACCTTATTATCGCTTACGGCAGTGGGGCAAACGGCAAGTCTACCTTTTGGAATACCATTGCACGAGTGCTGGGCAACTACTCAGGCAAATTATCGGCAGATGCTCTAACCATGAGTGTCCGACGAAATGTTAGCCCTGAAATGGCAGAGTTAAAAGGAAAACGTCTTATTATTGCATCTGAGATGAGTGAGGGAATGCGGTTGAACACTTCAATGGTTAAACAACTTTGTTCGACAGATGAAATCTTAGCTGAGAAGAAGTACAAGGCACCATTTCATTTTGTGCCATCACACACGCTAGTTCTTTACACCAACCATCTACCAAAAGTAGGTGCGAACGATGATGGGATTTGGAGACGTCTGATTGTCATTCCTTTTAATGCCAAAATCACAGGTCGGTCAGATATCAAAAACTTTGCGGACTACCTGTACGAGGAAGCATCCGAGGCAATTATGTCATGGATTATTGAAGGTGCAGAGAAAGCAATCAATGCCAATTTCAAGTTAACTCTGCCAAAGGTTGTTGCTCAATCTGTGTCTGCCTATCGAGAAGCTAATGATTGGATGGGACAGTTTCTTGGTGATTGTTGTGAAATCGGCGACCAATTAACTGAGAAATCAGGAGAACTTTACTCAGCTTATCGAGCTTATTGTGCTGGTATCAATGAGTACACGCGCAGCACAACGGATTTTTACACAGCTCTTGCGAATGCTGGTTTCACCAAAAAAAGAACAAACAAGGGTGTTATGGTAAAAGGTCTACAGTTGAAATTAGATGACGATTTCCTTGATTAAATGTGTAAAGCAGTGAAAGTTGCCTCTAGCAATAGGAGGTGTTAGTGCATGTCGTGATAGTTAAGTCACAGAGCGATTATCAGAGTAGCTAAAAGTTGCTATTTTTAGTGAAGAGAAAAGTTTATACAAAACTGTCACGACTTACACTGGGGTTGAAAAGTGCATGTCGAGAATGTCACATACAAAAGTTGCCATAGGAAGATTTAAAGTGCAGGTTTAGTAGGTCTTTTCTATAACTTAGATATAAGAAAAAATAAAAAAGATAAAAGAGATATAGGAAAGTAATGTAACTGACTATCGTGAGATACACTTTTTCCTTGGCGATGTTTTGACGAGAGGATTTATTATGCGAGAAAAAATTGTAGAACAGAAGTTAGTGAGTGAAGTGAAAAAGCGTGGTGGAGTTTGTCCCAAGTGGGTATCACCATCTTTTTCTGGTGTGCCAGACAGGTTGGTGTTTTTACCAAAGGGCAAGTTTGGCTTGGTGGAAGTAAAAGCGCCTGGTGGAAAGCCACGGAAATTACAGGAAGCAAGGCATAGGCTGTTTGAGCGGTTAGGTTTTAAGGTTTATGTTCTTGACCACATTGAGATGATTGGAGATGTGCTAGATGAAATTGACATTACATAACTATCAAGTAGTCGCCAAGGACTTCATCATAAGTCACCCTAATGCAGCGGTCATCTTAGACATGGGGATGGGAAAGACAGCTACAACCTTGTCTGCGGTGAATGAGCTGATGTTTGATAGGTTTGAAGTCGCTAAGGTTTTGGTCATTGCCCCACTTCGTGTTGCAAACACGGTCTGGAGTGACGAGATTGAGCAATGGGCGGAGTTGCGTCACTTACGGTATTCGAAAATCGTGGGTACTCCCAAGCAACGAAAAGTAGCTCTTCAGAAAGATGCGGATATCTATATCGTCAATCGTGAAAACCTCCCTTGGTTGGTGGAACAATGTAGTCCCTATTTTAAGTGGGATATGGTAGTGATTGATGAATTGAGTTCTTTCAAGTCTTGGCAGTCCAAACGCTTCAAAGCTTTCATGGCAATGCGTCCTTACATGAAACGTATCGTTGGTTTGACTGGAACACCTAGTTCAAACGGACTAATGGACTTGTTCGCTGAGTTTAAAGTCATTGACGGAGGAGAACGTCTTGGTCGATTCATTGGTGAGTTTCGTAGTCGCTACTTTGAAGAAGGTCGTCGCAATGGAAACATTGTTTATGAATACATCCCTATGGATTATGCGGAGTGTCAAATTCAGGACAAGATTAGTGATATTACCATTTCCATGAAGGCTCTAGATTATCTAGATATGCCTGATTTGATTTCAACCAAGAAGCTGGTGCGTATGTCAGAAAAGGAAAAAGAAAAGTACAGTCAGTTTAAGAAAGAGTATGTTTTATCAGAGTTGGATGGATTAGAAGTAACTGCTGCCAATGCAGCAAGTCTTACGAACAAGCTAGTTCAGTTGTCCAATGGTGCTGTATATTCTGATGATCATACAGTCGTGCCGCTTCATGAACAGAAACTAGATGCCCTAGAAGATATCCTTGAATCCGCAAATGGAGAAACTGTCTTAGTGGCCTATTGGTTCAAACATGACTTGGCTCGGATTATTGGTCGTTTAGAAAAACTCAAGGTGAAGAGTCGGGTGTTGAAAACAGAAGAAGATATTCGCGAGTGGAACAAGGGAAATGTTCCAGTTGGCTTACTTCATCCAGCTGGAGCAGGTCATGGGTTGAACCTCCAAAAAGGTGGTCACCACTTGGTCTGGTTTGGATTAACGTGGTCTTTGGAATTATACCAACAAACCAATGCACGACTTTGGCGTCAAGGCCAGGAGGCTGAGACAGTTGTTATTCAACACATTGTGACTGAAGGAACGATTGATGAGGAAATCCTCAAGGCACTAGAAAACAAAGATGCACAACAAGAACGGCTGATTGCAGCTGTAAAAGCACAAGTAGGAGGGGCAGATGGATAAGGTGGATTATATTGCTAAGAACTATCAAGACATGAAAATGAAGTTACAGTTAGTTCAAGAGAAATTGCTCAACTATCGACCAATCTCAGAGGATAGTGTGATTCAGTCATTAGTATTTGAGAAGTCAGAGCAAGAAATGGTCAAGAAAAGTAAAAACCATGGTCGTAGTGAGCTGATTTCCCTTAATTTTAGAGAAAAACAAGAACAAGAGAATCAAGAGTACCTCAGTAGTTTGCTTAATACCTATTACTGCTTAAAAATGGATCTTTATTACTTTGAGTTTGTTATGGAGTTATTGCCTGAGGATTTGAAACCATTAGCTAATGATTTAATTTACTTAGGCAAGAGTTGGACTGAACTAGAAGAGATTTATGAAATCAGCCATTCAACACTTGCTTATCGTAGGCGTAAGATTCTAAAACAATTACGCAAGTGTTATCGTTGGACATCAAAAAGTCTTGAACTTAAGGTGGAAGATTATCACATTCCTATCTAGTGATGGTCGATTGCACTAAATTGGTACTAAATTAGCACTACATTAGCACTAAATTTGTACTGTTTTAGTACTGATTTTCAACCTAGACCTGTGATATACTTAAGATGTCAAAAAAGATAAAAAATACCCAGTAATGACTGGATATATCTCCTTTTTAGAGTTAATATGTACACAACAAAAGAAGAGGAGAACAATACAATGACAAAACGCCAAGAAGAAAAACTCAATGCACTTTTAACAGAGATTGCTAAAGAAGAACTACTAGTTGAAACCTTGGAAAAACGTTGGAGTGACAACCTCGATTTCTACGATGTTTCGGTTTGGGGAATCAAAAGAGCATTGGAGAGAGCCTACGAAGCAGGCCGACAATCAGTAAAATAAACCAAAGCCTAGCCCGAGGGTTGGGCTTTTTGCGTGGAGGAATTATGATTATTACTAGTGAACAAGTGTCGGTTGGACACCCAGATAAAATCTGTGACCAGATTTCAGATGCTATTGTGACGGAGTGTCTCAAGTATGACAAATCAAGTCGAGTGGCAGTTGAGACTTTAATAAAGGATAACCATGTTGTGGTAGCTGGTGAAATTTCTACTAAACATTACTTTAATCTCGAGAACATTGTTCGACAGGTTGTCGAGCCACTAGGTTTGAAGAATGTTCGGGTAACTAACCTACTTGGACTTCAGAGTTCCGATATTGCCCAAGGTGTAGACAATGGTGGAGCTGGTGACCAAGGAATGATGTTCGGTTATGCGACAGATGAAACACCTGAGTACCTGCCACTTCCTTATGTTCTAGCAACTCGAGTCCTTGAGAAACTGATGTCACTTGGTCACCCCTTACTTGGAAAGGACGCTAAAGCTCAGGTATCCTACGACTATGAGAAGAGACGGATTGATACATTTTTAGTTTCCATCCAACATACCGAAACGGCTGACCTTGACAAAGTGAAGCGAATTGTGATGGAAGCCATGATGTCGGTGGCTCATCGTTATCGTCAGAATCTAGATTTCAAAGTTCTAGTCAATCCAACTGGACGTTTTGTTCTTGGTGGCTCATTTGCGGATGCAGGAGTGACTGGACGTAAGATTGTGGCAGATACATATGGTGGTTTCGCACATCATGGTGGAGGTGCCTTCTCTGGAAAAGACCCAAGCAAGGTTGACCGCTCAGCCGCATACATGGCACGAAAGATTGCCAAGGATATTGTTCGTGAAGGCTATGCCAAACGTTGTGAAGTTCAGCTTGCCTATGCCATTGGAGTAGCAGAACCTGTGTCGGTTTACGTAGAAACCTTTGGAACCAGTCGCTACACCACACAACAACTGGAAGGAATGATTCGTGAGCGGTATGATTTAACACCAGGAGGTATCATTAAGAAACTTCATCTCTTGGATGTAGACTACACCGAGACAACTTGCTTTGGACATTTCACGAAAGACTATCTACCTTGGGAGAAGTAAAATGCCACGAAGACCAAGCATACCTTGTAAACAAAATGGTTGTCCTAACTTAGTATCATATGGTCAGAAGTATTGTGAGAACCATAAAGCAAACCACCAACTGGATTCCAAGTCAACCAAAGCCAAAGGATACAATGCCCAGTGGAACAAAGCACGACTTCGTTACTTAAAAGTTCATCCACTCTGTGTTCAATGCAAAGCCAAAGGTCGACTGACCAAGGCAACGGTCGTTGACCATATCACACCCCACCGAGGTGACCAAGAACTCTTTTGGAATCAAACCAACTGGCAAGCACTTTGTAAGTCTTGTCATGACAGAAAGACTAAGACGACTGATCGTTATGTGGAGTATTCGTATCGATTTTAGTCTTGGAGTTTCGTTACAAAAGTATCTCATTTTTCGCCCATTGGGGGAGGGGGGATAAAATCTCTAAACCCTTGGGAGACTAAGACCGACGCCCCCTCAAACGTGCAATTTCGCAAAATTCGCAAGTGGGTACATTTAAATCGCTCAATTATTACGTTTGTTCCCACCGTTATCACGTTTCTAATGTGGGGATGTAGCGTTCCCTAGTATGTCATTTTGGTAATAAAATAGTGAAAAAGGCTAGAAACAATGTAGAAAATAGTTGTTTTTAGTCCTTTTTTGCTGGAAAGGAAAACAAATGGACGAAAGTCAACGCAAACAAATCTGGAAAATGCGAGCAGAAGGTCTTGGCTATGGCTTAATCGGTAAGGCTACAGGACTATCTAGAGATTCTGTTAAAAAATACTGTAAACGAAATCCAGCATTGCTTGGTCATGGAGCGGCGACAAAGCAAATGGCAAAAGCCGACCAGATTGATGGACTCCGTTGCCCTCAGTGTTATCAAACACTTAAAATTCATAAAGTAGGAAGACCAAAGAAGTTCTGTTCGGATAAGTGTCGTAAGGTTTGGTGGACAACACATTCTGACGAACACGATAAATCAAAAACCGCATATGAAGATTTGACTTGCCAGCAATGTGGCAGGTCATTTTTATCTTATGCCAATCCAAATAGGAAATTTTGTAGCCATTCGTGTTACATTCAATCACGCTTTTATAAAGGAGAAACCAATGACAAGCCAACCAACAATGGAAATTAGAGAAATTCGATTGTCTGAATTACACCCAGCCTCCTACAATCCTCGAAAAAAACTTAAAAAGGGTGATAAGGAGTATGAAAAGATTAAGCAAAGTCTACTCAAGTTTGGCTACGTTGACCCCATCATCGTCAATAAAGACTTGACGGTAATTGGTGGCCATCAACGATTAACTGTATTGAAGGACTTAGACTATGAAACCGCCAAATGTGTCATTGTCGATTTATCTAAAGAAGATGAAAAGGCACTGAACATTGCCCTTAACAAAATCACCGGTCAATGGGACGACCAACTTTTGGCGGACTTGCTTTTGGATTTACAGGAATCGGATTTCAATCTCGACCTGACTGGTTTTGAACCACCAGAAATTGACGATATCCTGTCGAATGTTCATGATAAAGACCTATCAGATGATGACTTTGATGTTGAAGAGGAATTGAAGAAACCCACCTTTTCAAAACGAGGGGACATTTGGCAACTTGGTAAGCATCGAGTGATTTGTGGAGACTCTACGAAAGCTGAAACTTATGACCAACTTTTAGGTGATAAAAAGGCAAATTTGGTTGTGACAGACCCTCCCTATAATGTTGATGTAGAAGAAACAGCTGGAAAGATTCTCAATGACAATATGCCTGATAGTGACTTTTACCAGTTTCTTTTTGATATGTTCACTCAAGTAGAAAAACATATGGAGTCTGATGGTTCAATCTATGTATTCCATGCGGATACAGAAGGACTGAACTTCCGAAAGGCATTTAAAGAGGCGGGATTCTACCTCAGTGGGTGTTGCATTTGGAAGAAGAACTCCTTAGTTCTTGGACGTAGTCCCTATCAGTGGCAACATGAACCATGTCAGCCAGCAGGTACGATTGTTCAAACTATAAATGGTCCCGTTCCAATAGAAGACTTAAAGGATGGTGATAGGGTCATTAGTTACAATTCCTATTCAGGAACAATTCTGGGGATGCGTAATGGTGGCTATGAGATAAAAACAGCTTCTCGATATTATAATGGCACCTTATACGGTATAAAAATTGGAAATAAAATAACGTGGGCTACGGATAACCATCAGTTTTCGGTTCGTTTTAATGAATCAACAAAAAACAATTATTGTACCTATCTTATGCGTAAAGGAGACCGTTGGCGTGTAGGGATTACTGAACTCTATAACTCGAGGGGATTTGGTTTGAAAACGAGACTTCGTGGAGAGAAAGGTGAAGAGGCTTGGGTCATTGATGTATTTGATGATAAAGTAACAGCCCAGTGCCACGAACAGTTATTAGCCCTCAAGTACGGTATTCCTTATACTCATTGGGAAATGGATAGAGGACTTCCAAAGAAAGAAACTCAACGCACATCTCATCATGTCGATATGATTTATGATAACTTGGATAGCCAAATTCAATTAGATAATGCTAGACGTTTGCTTGTTGACTATGGTCGAAATATCAAATACCCACTCATTCACAAAGGAAATGGACATGAGGCATTTAGTAAACGAGTAACTGCTCGCATCAATGCTTGTAATCTGATCCCTCAAATTATGCAAGTTCCAATTCCAAAAACTTATGAAAAGGAAACGAGAGAAAATTTTTACTGGGGCGTAATTGATGAGGTTCTTACAAAAGGATTCAGTGGACCTGTTTATTCTCTTGCTGTTGAAAAATATGAACATTATATTGCAGATGGAATTGTTACTCATAACTGTCTTTATGGCTGGAAACAAAAGGGAAAACATCAATGGTTCAGTGACCGTAAACAAACAACCATTTGGGAATATGACCGTCCAAAATCTAGTAAAGACCACCCAACGATGAAACCAATTCCGCTCATGGCCTATCCTATTCAAAATTCATCGATGCGAGGAACGCTTGTCCTAGATCCATTTCTTGGTTCTGGTTCAACCCTAATGGCTGCAGACCAAACTGGAAGGGTTTGTTACGGCATTGAGTTGGATGAGAAGTTTGTGGATGTCATTGTCAAACGTTTTATAGAGTCAACAGGAAATGACAACGTGACGGTATTGCGTGATGGCCAGACTTTGACCTTTGATGAAGCCTATTCAATGATGGAGGAGACGGTATGACCTTAACTTTTCTTGATTTCTTTGCAGGAGTGGGTGGTTTTCGTCGTGGTTTGGAATTAGCTGGTTTCAAATGTATCGGTTACTGTGAAAAGGATAAATTTGCAAGAAAATCTTACGAAGCAATGTACGACACGAAAGGAGAATGGTTTCATGACGACATCACAAGCATTGACCAAACACAACTTCCAAAAGCAGATCTCTGGTGTGCGGGAAGCCCTTGTCAAAATGTGTCTATCGCAGGAAAGCGAGCAGGCCTATACGGTGAGCGAAGTGGACTATTTTTTACATTTGTTGACATCCTCCAAAGCCAAGAGGAAGAAGATAAACCCGAGTGGATACTCCTTGAAAATGTTAAGGGACTTTTATCAAGTGGCGGGGGACGAGATTATCTCGACTATCTCTCTATCTTGGATGAAGCAGGGTACGACCTCGAGTGGCAAGTGTTCAATTCAAAAGACTACGGAGTTCCCCAAAATCGAGAACGCATCTACACTCTCGGACATCTTAGAAGCAGAGGTCGACGAAAAGTACTACCTATCAGCGGAGAAAGCGGTAGCCATCTTAAGCAACTTGTAGGTGGCATGCAAAGCTATCGTGTCTATGACCCGAGTGGAATTGCTACAACTCTTGTTGGTGAGGGTGGAGGACTGGGTGCTAAGACAGGTCTTTATCTTATTGACCAATCTTTGACAGAACCAAAGTTGACAGATGAGGCACGATGTATCACCGCACGATATACTGCTGGAGCTACAAAGCGGACTGCGATGAATTCTGGAGTACTCGAAATTCAACCCATTCTGACACCAAATCGAATCAACAAGCGGCAAAATGGACGTAGGATCAAGGAACAGGATGAGCCAATGTTCACATTGACCTCTCAAGACCGCCATGGCGTTCTTGAAGGTATCAAGGTCAGAAATGGTACAAAGCAAGGTTATCAAGTTGCAGAGGTTGGAGATTCGGTGGATTTATCTTATCCCAACTCTCCAACGAGACGAGCAAGAGTTGGGAAAGGAATCGCCCATAACCTCTCCTGTGGTGGTCAAATGGGCGCTGTGGTTTGGAATGATCGAGTTGTAAAAATCAGACGCTTAACCCCTCGAGAATGTTTTCGACTACAAGGTTTTTCGGATGATTTATTCGAGAAAGCCCAGGCAGTAAACTCCGATGCCCAACTGTATAAACAAGCTGGAAATGGAGTGACGGTAACAGTTGTCTATGCCATTGGATGTGCCATTCTAGCAAGCGAAGAATTATCGAAAATATCATCAAAATAATCGAGAAATGACTGGATATATGTTTCCTTTAGAGTTAATATGTACACAACAAAGGAAGAGGAGAACAAAACTATGACACCAACACTTGAAAAACTTTACGAAATCTATCCAGCAACGGAAAGCATCATTCCTTACAAAGATTGGGTCATCGTTGCATCGAATGGATATAAAGGAACAGAAGTTGAGATTTATGAAATCGTTGATAGCCTTGAAGAATTTGAATTATTTGAATGCCGACTTAACCGCATATACAAGGAATCAATAATTGTTACGGATCTTGGTCACGCTGTCAAGTGGGCATTCGATATGTTTGGAGAATAACATGGACACAAAAATTTTCAATAACCTAAAGACAATCTATCCGGTTGGTACAAAGGTTAGATTAGTAAAACTGGATGATCCACATCCAGTTCCTAAAGGAACACTTGGTACAGTTATTGGAGTGGATGACATTGGCTCACTCTTAGTTAAGTGGGAAAATGGCAGTTGCCTGAATGTTTTATATGGAATAGACCAAGTTGTTATTGTAGAACCTCAGAAGGTGGCCTTTATCCGAGTGATTTATGACTATCTGATTCATGGTTATAATGGGTTTGTCTTTGATAGTGGAAAACAGCCAGTTCCCTTAACCCATGAAGAGGTGATTGCTTTAATGACTCGAAAAGATGCAAAAGAAGAGATTGATGTGTATGTGGACGAGTGTTCTTATTTTCATCTCGAACCAAGCCTTCAGTTAACGATTGAGGAGATTGAGCGAGTGATTCGGCAAGAATAATCAACGAAGTTTTTTAATTTAATAAAAAACTAAGATAATGCTCTCAATTCAGTGTAAATAGTGTATCGGAGGCTCATATGACACGTAAGCATTTATTGACGATGAGTATGTTAACAGAAACATAGAGAGTAATAAGGACTTAAAAATTATTACTACACTTTAAAAATAATGTATAATAGAAGTACAAGGAGGTCTATCAGATGAAACGACTGATTAGTATTGTAGCTAGTATTTTAGTAGTGGGGGGATTAGTGATGTTTTTTAGTTTGAATGGTGATAAGCAACTGAGTAAAGAAGAACAACGTAACCGTGAGTATGAAGTGAGCCTAGTTAAGGCCTTGAAAAATAGTTATCGAGATATTGAAGAAATTCGTCTCAGTGAGCCGTATTATTCTGAAAAGCCAAGATCATGGTCTTGCACTGTTAATATTATTTTTGAAGATGATCAATCAATCACATATGGAATCAATCATAATTTGACATACGATAAAAATTTCGACGGAATAATGTATAGTGATAAAGATGAGGAGATTGATGCATTATGGAAGTTTTTGAATTCTAGAAGAGGTCAGACACAAGCAGAAAATAAAGTAAGAATAATATTTTCTAATGGAGAGAGTGGAGTTGAATAATGACATTTGAGTATACTGATGAACAACTAAACAAATTGAATTGGGATAAAAATGTTTATAGTGTCAATAAGGATTTTTCAAATCGTAACAAGACGAAGCAAATAGTCAAGGAACCTAATAACTCTGACCAAAAAAATATCATTGAGATTAGTTCTCAACAATTTCAAGTCGTTGATACAAAAGTTGATTCAAAGACTGGCTTCGATGGTATGGCAGTGGCGCCTATAGTTAACGGTAAACCTGATTATAACAGCGTAGCGGTGATTGTGGCTGGTACTGATCCAAATGCAAAGGATATTGGAATATCTCGTATTCATGTAGATCCAATAGGGAATTTAAAAGTTTCAGAATATAAAACATCACGTGATTTAATAACAGCTGGTATCGCTACTTTTTCCAAATCTGGTTCACCACAATATAGTGTTTTAGATGGCTGGATAGATGAGCTACAAAATAAAGAAGACTACAATATTATTAAACTATCAGGTTATAGTCAAGGGTCCTATGTCATAAAAGCAGGAGCTAAGTATGGTATTCCAACAACGACGTTCAATGCGTGGTTTCGGTATAGTTCTTTAACAGTAGAAGAGCAGGAGTTTATCCGAACACATCCTGAATTATTTATTGATTATCGTAGAAGAAAAGACAGTGTGGTAGCTTGGAATGATAGTAATGATCCATATATTACAGGATATGATGATAGTTTTGGCACAATTCGCTGGTTAGATGGAGATGATCATGATATAAAGGCGTGGGAAGATGATCTTGATTCAAAGACTGGCCGAGTTATAGATCCGAAGACGGGTAGGCCTCTTGTTGAAACTACGATTAGTGCTCTTCAATCCCATTTTTGGGCGATGCAATCTTTTAAAGGACTCCAATCTAAATGGTCGACTAATAATTTTAGTTTCGGAGAGGAAGAACAGTTCCTTGATGTTGCTCAAAGTTATGTGATTGGTAAATCCATGGCTGATGCGGCTAAGGCAGGTTTGGATGAACTGACCTCTCTCAAGACCAAGGCGGACGCTGAGGTAGAATCTATTTGGACCAAGGTTGATTTTTCTATCTACTCTGAGTTGTCAGCTTGGGAAGTCAGAGATATCTTTGCTTCATATGGTGTGACTCACCAAGAAATTGTTAGTGACTTTCATGATTATACGCAGAAAAAAGTCAAGAAGATGGAAAAACTGTCTACGGCATTTGATACCTTAAAAACCAAGCTAGATGAGGCTGTTGAGTCAAAGAAAGCTTTAGATGGTAAATTGGCAGGAGAGTTTAGCGCATGGCACGAGAGTCTGTAGAAGAACGAACACTTATTATCCGTCAAAAAGAGCGTGAATTGATGGAAAAAGAAGAAGGTTATTATCGTCATAAGCGACTACTGGAAGAACGCTCGGTTGATTTAGACGACCGTCGCCGTCGACTCTCTCATTTACTGGAACAGGAGAGAGAAAAGATGAGCTTGCTTCTGAATCGCTATCAAGCTCATCCTGATGAAGCCAGTGATTTTTATCGAGACCTTCAAGGATTAGAAGAGGCATCAGAACAGGTCTATAGGCAATCGATTCAAAACTTAGAGGAAGAAAAGCAAGCGGCAATGCGTCGTTTCCATTTAGAAAAAGATCAACTAGAGACAGAATTACAAGGTTTGAGGAGGGAAGAAGATGACGACACTAACTAGTTACTATACACAAGATGATAGTGATGCGGAATTGCGTGAGCTTATTCGCTCATTGCAAAAGCGTGCTGCCCATGTCCAAGCCAGTTTGATTCGTGGTGATTATAAAAAGGTCAAAAAACAGTTTAAGGCAGATGGCAAGGATATTGTTTTGAACACACAGACGGCTTTGAACACTATCAATTCTCAGATTGATACAGCTATTAGAGGTCAAGCAGGGACGGCACTCCAACAAACCGTTGAGGAGACTCTGCCAAAGTATGAGGATGTTTTTTAATAATAGGTATGAGGCTTCAAAATTGAGGCCTTTTCTTTTGTCCTAAAGGAGGTGAGTATGTGGCACAAAGAGGACGCAAACCAAAACCAACACCTCTAAAGCTCTTAGAGGGAAACCCAGGCAAACGCCCTCTGCCACAGGGGGAGGTTAGACCAGTCTCAAAAGCCCCACGTTGCCCACAGTGGCTTGAAGATGATGCAAAGAAGGAGTGGAAACGGATGGGAAAAATTCTCGAACAAATGGGAATTTTAACAGAAATGGACATGACTGCATTTGCAGGATATTGTCAAGCTTACGCACGCTGGAAAGAGGCAGAAGAGTTCCTTTCCAAGCATGGCTCCATTATCAAAACTCCTAATGGCTATCTCCAACAAGTCCTTCAAGTCTCTATCAGCCAGACCAACCTCAAAATCATGCTTAAATTTTGTGAACAATTTGGTTTGACACCTTCAGCCCGTAACCGTCTAGCAACGATGGATACGGAAGTTGGTACTGGTGATGAAATGGAAGATTTGTTAGGAGGAATTTTATGAGCTATCATTATGAACCAAGTCCATTCATGCTTCCAACCTCACACTATGATAAGGCAAAGGCTGATAGGGCAGTAACATTTATCAATAACCTCTCCCACACCAAAGGCAAGTGGGCAGGAAAGCGATTTGATTTGTTGCCGTGGCAGGAACAGATTGTCCGTGACTTATTTGGAATTGTCAAGGAAGATGGCAATCGCCAATTCCTAACAGCCTACATAGAAATTCCAAAGAAGAATGGTAAGTCTGAGCTAGCAGCGGCTATCGCTCTTTATCTACTATATGCGGATAATGAAGCCAGTGCGGAAGTTTATGGTGCGGCTTGTGACCGAAACCAAGCGTCAATCGTGTTTGATGTGGCCAAGCAGATGGTGCAGATGAGTAGCCCCTTGGATACGAGTTGCATTCCAAAGCATTGGATATTCTGAATGGTAGAAAGAAGGATACGTCATTCTATCCAGTGGTTTATGGATTATCCGATGAAGATGATTGGAATGATGAAGCAAACTGGAGAAGAGCCAACCCTTCACTAGGGCATACTATTGGTATTGACCGTGTTAGAGAAGCCTACCAACAGGCACTTGATAACCCAGCAGAAGAAAATGTCTTTAAGCAGCTTCGTCTAAATATGTGGACAAGTTCCAGCGTGGCTTGGATTCCTGAACATGTCTATGCCAAGGGAAATGATCCTATACAATATGAAAGCCTCAAGGGTCGTAGTTGTTATGCAGGTTTAGACCTTTCTAGT
Organism: Streptococcus pluranimalium; assembly: GCF_047785705.1. Taxonomy (GTDB): domain Bacteria; phylum Bacillota; class Bacilli; order Lactobacillales; family Streptococcaceae; genus Streptococcus; species Streptococcus pluranimalium_A. Next base: position 27,056 of record NZ_JBLOJV010000007.1, on the reverse strand, counting down.
ACGTCAGATATAACAGCTTTAGTCTTGGTATTTCCTCCTAGATTCGAAGAGGAAAATTATATCGTACTGCCTTACTTTTGGCTACCTGAGGATACACTGGAACTGAGATGTCGACGTGACCATGTTCTATATGATGTTTGGGAGCGTCAGGGCTACATCAAAACTACAGAGGGTAATGTTGTTCACTACGGTTTTATCGAAAAATTTATTGAAGACTTGTCAGAAATTTATCATATCAAGGAGATAGCCTATGACCGTTGGAATGCGACACAGATGGTTCAGAATCTAGAAGGGATGGGCTTGACCATGGTGCCTTTCGGTCAGGGATACAAGGATATGAGTCCACCATCAAAGGAACTTTATAAACTTATGATGGAAGGCAAGATTCAACATGGTGGGCATCCAGTTCTGAAATGGATGGGACAAAACGTAGTCATGAGACAAGACCCTGCTGGTAATATCAAGCCTGATAAGGAAAAGTCAGTCGAGAAGATTGACGGTATTGTAGCACTCATTATGGGACTGGACCGTTGTATTCGTCATCAAATCGATGAAGGAAGTGTGTATGATGAACGTGGTATTTTAAGTTTTTAGGATGAAAATAACCTAAATAGGTTGAATATATCCTAAAAAGTGGTAGAATAGAGAAAAGGAGGATATTACCATGCAAATCAATATTGAAAACTTAGTCTCTATTTCTGAAGCAAATCAAAACTTTTCTAAGGTAGCTCGTATGGTCGATACGAATGGTACTGCAGTAATTTTGAAAAATAACACCCCAAAGTATGTATTAGTGGACTATCAGAGTCTAATTAAAGAGGAACAGGCAAGCCCTACGGTTGTTGAACAATCAACTTTGGATGAAGTTGCGACTTCGGTTTTATCACGCCATCTTGATGCATTTAAGGAATTGGCAAAATGAAAGTATTAACTGTTGAACAGGTTATTGAATTACACACTAGGTTAATTCAAGCTACTGGGGGTTTAGATGGTGTTAGGGATGTTGGTTTAATAGAATCTTCACTATCTTCAGCTTTTAGTACTTATTTTGGTGTTGAGAAGTATCCAAGTATTGAAGAAAAGGCTGCTAGACTTTGTTATTCGCTAGTTAATAATCATGCCTACCTTGATGGGAACAAGTGAATTGGAGTTTTTGTCATGATTATTTTCCTAGAATTAAATGGCATTGTGTTAAATCAGACTGATGATGAAGTAGTGAAGCTAGGACTTGGAGTAGCTTCATCAGAATTAGATTATGATGCAATTTTAGAATACATTCGGAATCATTAAAACTTTTCTTATTGAGGATATAACTTCAAGAAAGTGATAGAACATGGTATCTTCTTGAAGAAGGAGAGATGAAAACCATCTAAGAATAAACGATAAGCACTTCAATCGAGGTGCTTTTTTCGTACTCAAAAGGAGGAACTATGGGACTACTAGATTTACTGGGACGTAAGCGTGCTAGAGATAAACCACGAAATAGTTATGAAGGTCAGGATTTTTCATATCTGTTTGGACGAACGAGCAGTGGGGAGAATGTGGATGAGTTTAAAGCTATGCAGACGACTGCTGTTTATGCTTGTGTCCGTATCTTAGCTGAAGCGGTAGCTTCACTACCCATTCATGTTTATGAGAGAACGGCAACTGGTAAGGAGAAAAAGGTGGAACATCCCCTTTATTTTCTCTTGCATGATGAACCTAACCCTGAGATGTCATCCTTTATCTTTAGAGAAACCTTGATGACCCATCTATTGATATGGGGCAATGCCTATGTCCAGATTATCCGAGATAGGAGTGGACAAATTATCAGTCTTTACCCACTTTTACCAGATAAGATGTCTGTTCATCGAGACGAGAGTGGTAAGCTCTATTACAAATACAAGCGTCAGTCAGAAGAAAATCCTAACTTTAAGGAAAAGGGTGATGCTATTTTGAAAGCAGAAGATGTTCTCCATGTTCCAGGTCTGGGATTTGATGGATTGATTGGCTATTCTCCAATTGCCCTTGCAAAAAATGCTATTGGTATGACTTTGGCTACGGAAAACTATGGGGCATCATTCTTTAAAAATGGTGCAAATCCTGGTGGCGTTTTGGAACACCCAGGTATTCTCAAAGATCCCAAACGAGTGAGAGATTCATGGAATGCAGTCTACAATGGGGTAACCAGTGCCCATAAAGTGGCAGTTCTTGAGGAAGGGATGAAATACACTCAAGTAGGCATTCCACCTGAAGAAGCCCAGTTTCTCCAAACTAGAAAATTCCAAATTAATGAAATTGCAAGGCTCTACCGCATTCCACCTCATATGGTTGGCGATTTGGAGAAATCCTCATTTTCAAACATTGAGCAACAATCTCTAGAATTTGTTAAATATACCTTAGACCCTTGGGTAGTTCGTCTCGAACAGGCTTTCAAGAGGTCTCTTCTTTTACCCGAAGAAAAGAAAACCTACTTTGTGAAGTTTAATGTGGATGGTCTTCTTCGTGGTGATTATCAGAGTCGAATGAATGGCTATGCGATTGGGAGACAAAATGGCTGGCTATCGACAAATGATATACGTGAACTTGAGGACTTAAACCTCCTCTCAGATGAGGAAGGAGGTAATCTCTACTTGATAAATGGAAACATGACGAAATTGAAGGATGCGGGTTGCTTTATGAAACAAGCACCGGTAGAACAAGAAACTCAATCTGAGGAGGATACGGATGCATAAGTTTTGGAATTTTACAGAAGATGATAGTGGTCGCACACTTCGAATAGAAGGACAGATTGCTGATGAGACGTGGTTTGGCGATGAAGTCACGCCACAAGTATTTAAAAATGATTTACATGCAGGAAACGGAGACATCACCCTCTGGATTAATAGTCCAGGGGGTGATATTTTTGCGGCGGCTCAAATCTATAACATGCTGATGGATTACAAAGGTGATGTCCATGTAGTGATTGATGGTTTAGCCGCAAGTGCTGCTAGTGTCATTGCCATGGCAGGTACAACGGTTTCTATGAGTCCTGTTGCCATGATGATGATTCACAACCCTTGGACTGTGGCACAAGGTGAAGCCAAGGACATGCAGAAGGTCATTGAAATGTTGGGAGAAATTAAGGAATCCATTATCAATGCCTATGAACTAAGAACGGGACTGTCAAGAACCAAGCTTTCGCATCTAATGGATTCAGAGTCTTGGTTCAATGCCAAAAAGGCTGTTGAACTGGGCTTTGCGGACAAGATTCTCTTTGACAAACAAGGGGAACATGGAATGGATATTGAGAGTTATTCTTTTAGTCGAACTGCTGCCCAACAAGATTTACTTGTAAAAATGCAGGCGAAACTTGAAGTCCAACAACCAAAGAATACAATCCCTATCAATCAGTTGGAAAAACGATTGAATTTGCTCAAATAACGAAAGGAATATGAACTGATGTCTAAATTACTTGAATTGAAAGAAAAACGTAACCAAGCTTGGCAACAAGCAAAAACCTTCCTTGATTCTGTTCGCTCAGAAGACGGACTGGTATCAGAGAAGGATTCTAAACGCTATGATGACATGGAAGCAAAAATCAACCTCTACAATCAAGAGATTGCCCGGTTGGAGCGACAAAGAAAAGATTGACCTTGAACTTGCTCAACCAGCCTCATAGGCTCTAATTGGGCAGCCCACTACAGTTTTGAATAACAAGACTACTGAAGAGGAAAAGAAAGGTGTGGCTTCAGATAGCTATGCCAAGACTTTTTGGACAAGTGTCCGTAAGCGTCACTTCTTTGATGTCAAAGACGTCCTTCGAGTAGGGGAAGATACCGAAGGTGGTCATCTTGTTCCTGATGAGTATGAGAAGAAACTGGTTCAAGGATTACAAGAAGAGAATTTCTTCCGCACCCTTGCGACTGTTATCAAAACATCTAGTGGTGAGCGTAAGATTCCTGTTGTGACAGGACATGGTTCAGCATCATGGATGGATGAAAATGGACTTTACCCTGAAAAAGAAGAAAACTTTGGTCAGGTGACACTCGACTCTCATAAGATTGGTACTGCCATTCGTATTTCAGAAGAGTTGCTAAACGATTCAGTCTTTGACCTTGAATCCTATATGACAGCTGAATTTGCTCGTCGAATTGGAACGGAAGAAGAAAAGGCATTCTTGATTGGGGATGGTTCTAAGAAACCGACAGGTATCTTTACTCAGGCAGAAGTTACAGGTCCAACGACTGCTACAAAGGATATTACCTTTGATGACATGATTGAACTGTATCATTCTCTACCAGCACCATATCGTAAGAATGCAGTTTGGATTTTACATGATACGACTGTCAAAGCTATCCGTAAACTCAAGGACAATAATGGCAATTACATCTGGCAGCCATCCACTCAAGCTGGACAACCAGATTTGATTCTAAATCGTCCATACTATACATCAACCTTTGCCCCACTTCCTGAAGCAGGAAACAAGGCCATTGCATTTGGTGATTTCTCATATTATTGGATTGCGGACCGTCAAGGTCGGACCTTCAAACGTTTGAACGAACTCTATGCCAATAATGGACAGATTGGTTTTCTTGCTTCACAACGTGTTGATGGTAAGTTAGTCCTAACTGAAGCCGTGAAGACACTAACAGTAAAGGCTAAGTAGTCATGGTTAGTTTAGCAGAAGCAAAACAGTATCTCAAAGTGGAACACGAGGATGAGGATGGGCTGATTGAGCAGTTGCTTGAAACTAGTCAACAACTCTGTGAAGATATTTTGCGACAATCAAATTATTCAGAAGTTCTAAAGACGGCAATCCTATATGGGGTTGCCTATCTTTATGAACACAGAGAAGATGCCAATCATAAGGAGTTGAAAGAGACTCTCTATCATTTGCTGCTGGCTGAACGAAAGGATGTGTTCTGATGAAGATTGCACCCTTGAGAGAACGCTTGTCATTTCAGATTCGACAGATTGTTCAAGATGAGATTGGCAATGAAACTTCGACATGGATACCTTTATTTGACCGGTGGTGCTCTTGTCGTCCTCTCACCTTGACCGAAAGGGATGGGAGTGTGACGAAACTGGAACAAGAGAAAGTCCAGTTCACCCTCAGGTATGAAAAGGCAATTCTTGGACTTCATTCTTTAACGACTCACATTCAATTTCGTGGTCAAACCTATGAGATTGAGTCTATTGATGGAGATACAGTGCCAAGGCAACTGATTTACATCGTCGCCATTAGGGAGGAGAGTTATGACTAGAATTGAACTAGATGCACTTGAAACTGCCATCGCAAATGAGCTAGCTGAGTATGTAAAGGATACCGCAGAGGTGATGCGTGAAGTTGTAGAGGAAGTCACAGATGAATCCATTGAAACCTTGAAAGCAACGTCACCGAGAAAGAGTGGATCCTATGCCAAAGGGTGGAAGAGTAAAGCAACGATTGATACCAGTACAGGTCTAACCAAGACCATTCATAATCGAACGCCAGGCCTGACGCATCTGTTAGAAAATGGTCATGTCAAGAGCTCTGGTGGGCGAGTTGAGGGAATTAAGCATATCGCACCTGTTGAGAAACAAGCGATACAATCCTTAGAAGAAAAGCTGAGAAAGCGAGTGTGATATGACATGTTACTGAGCGAATTGTACACCCTTCTCAATGAATTACAGTTTCCTCTTGCATACCATCATTTTGAGGAAGGGAGTCATCCAAGACCACCGTATATGGTTTATTTGGTCACTGATTCAGATAATCATGGTGCAGACAATTGGACTTATCATAAGCAAAATAATCTGCAATTGGAACTCTATACCACTAAGAAAGATTTAGCAACTGAACAAAAGGTGGAGTCATTATTTGACAGCCACCTTATTTATTTTGAAAAAGTAGAGACCTATATCTCATCAGAGAAACTCTACCAAATAACCTATTACATCACATTACATGGAGGATAATATGGCTGAAAAGAATAAGGTCACCTTTGGACTACAAGATGTCCATTGGGCAGAAGTTACAAGCGAAGGTTCTGATGGTACATTGACATACGGCAATGTAGAACGACTTCGTGGTGCTGCAGAATTAACCCTTGAACCAACAGGAGACAAGGGTTCTTATAAGGCAGACAATATCAATTTTTATACAACGGAGTCAAACGATGGTTACGAAGGAACACTAAAAGTTGCTCTTCTAACGCAGGAATTTTTGACTCGAGTCCTCGGAGAGCAGTTGGATGCGACGACAAATACCATTTCAGAAATCGCAAACAGCGAAAAGAAAAATTTTGCGTTGATGTTCCGTTTCGAAGGGGATAAAAAAGAAACATTACACGTTTTGTATTATTGTTACGCATCTCGTCCGACTGTTGGTTCAAAAACCAAGTCTGGTTCAGATATCAATGAGGTAGAGTTGACCTTTACTGCCAGCCCTCGCCCACTTGATAAGGTTGTACGTAGACGTACAACGGAGGAAACGAGCGATGAGATTCGTGAAAACTGGTTCAAGGCAGTTTTTGAACCTCGTAGGTAAGGGAGAAGGCAATGAGAGAAAGTATTACCATAGCAGGCACGACCTACGAGTTAGCAACCAATGCCTATACCCCAATCGCTTATAAAGGGCAGTTTGGTAAGGACTATTTTCAAGATTTATTCTCGATGGTCAATAGTCAAGCAATCTTAGCAAAACTTGACCAGTTAGAAGATGGAGAGGAATTACAGGCACATCATATTGATGTTTCTATTCTGTCTGATTTTGATATGACATTTTTCCATCGAATCTTTTGGGTCTTTGCGAAGTCAGCCAATCCACGAGTGAAACCATTTGTGGATTTTTATATGGAGATGGAAGAATTTCCAGTTCAGGAAGTAGCCCCTGTCTTGATGAATATGTTGAACCAAGGGATGTCAACCAGAAAAAAGCAGATGAAACAGAAACAGCGAGTGAAGAAATCTTCACAGTAGAGAGTTATTTCTCCTGTTGTAAGGAGACTGGTCTGACCATTGACGATTTAAAACATATCTCTATTGGGATGGCACTTGACTACCAAACGGACTATGTGGAGATGCGTACTCGAGAAACTTCTCAAACACGCCCAGCAACTCAAGCTGATTTTGATAATTTCTGATGGTAGAAAGGAGGGACTATGGCTGGAAACATAAAGGGAATTACGATTGAAATTGGTGGCGATACCCAACCCTTACAAGATGCACTTAAGGGTGTAAACAAACAAGCATCTGAAGCTACCAAAGAACTAAGACAGATTGATAAGGCTCTCAAGTTTGATACAGGAAATGTCACTCTTCTGACGCAAAAGCAGGAAGTCTTGGCAAAACAAGTCGAGACAACCAAAGAAAAATTGGCAACGCTCCGTCAAGCCCAATCACAGGTGGAAGCTCAATTTAAGGCTGGAGATATTGGGGCAGACCAGTACCGTGCCTTTCAACGTGAGGTGGAAACTACTCAAAGGCTGCTAACGTCCTATGAAACTAAGTTAGCTGATGTGTCATCAACACTTGAGAATCACGGTCGAGCTAGTAGTTCAGCGGCTCAACAATTAGATAAACTCCAAGTGGAGCAGGGGCAGTTAGCAAGTGAGATGAACAAGGTCACATCTCAATTTGAGTTACAAGAAAGTGCTTTGTCATCCAATAGTTCCGAAGCAGAACGCAATGCTATAGCTCAACAAAAGATTGGAGCACAGTCAGAAATTGTTTCTAAACAGATTTCCAATCTCGAAAAGCAACTAGCCCTGACAAAGAGTGAATATGGTGAGAATTCCATTGAAGCGAATAAGATGGAAGCTGAGTTGAATCAAGCAAAGACCGCACTCAATAACCTGAACAACGAGATGGATGAGACTAAATCCTCTGCCGATGGTGCTCAGGATGGCATGAAAGCCATGTCTGACACCATTCGGGCTGAGGCACTTCAAGCGACCAGTGAGAAGCTAGCAGACATCTCTCAGAAAATCTTCGAAGTCGGAACAGAGTCCATGTCTGCGGCAGCTCAACTTCAAGCCAGCAATGCCCAATTCTCTACCGTATTTGGGGATATGGAGAATGCTGCTAAGGTTGCCCTCAATAAGATTGGGGAAGAGATGGACATTGTTCCAGAGCGTCTTCAAGGCTCCTTCACTCAAATGGCTTCCTTTGCCAAAACCTCTGGAATGGATACGGCTCAGGCTTTGGATCTGACCACTCGTGCCACCAGAGCAGCGGCTGATGGGGCAGCATTTTACGACAAATCCATCGAAGAAGTCACCGAAAACCTGCAGTCCTTCCTCAAAGGAAACTATGAAAATGACGCAGCTCTGGGTATTTCTGCGACAGAAACCACTCGTAATGCAGCGGCGAATAAGCTCTATGGAAAGTCCTTCAATGAACTATCAGAAGCTCAGAAGCAGTTAACCCTCCTTCAAATGGTAGAGGACGGAAATGAACTCTCTGGAGCCTTGGGACAAGCTGCAAGGGAATCAGACGGACTGGAAAACGTTCTGGGTAACTTAAGACAGTCTGGAACTAATGCTCTAGCAGCAATCGGTCAACCGATTCTGGAGATGCTTATTCCAGTCTTTCAAAGTTTGGCAGACATTGTTAGTCAACTAGCAACTTGGTTTACCAACTTATCCAGTCCCATCAAGGGAGTCGTCATTATCTTCACAGGTATTTTAGCCGTGGTAGGTATGTTACTTCCTATTTTCTTGGGCTTACAGGTTGCTGCAGCCGCTATGGGGACAACCGTTGTTGGAATGATAACGGCATTTTTGCCGATTGTGGGGATTATTGTTGGTATTGTAGCTGCCATTACCTTGCTGATTGTTGGGTTAAAAGAACTCTGGACGAATCACGAAGGCTTTCGAACGGCTGTGACGGAAATCTGGAATAGTATCTATGCCTTTCTGTCCATGATCAGCCAGCAGATTTCTAGTTTTGTTATGTCCATCTGGGGAACGCTAACCACATGGTGGACTGAAAACCAGCAATTGATTCTAAATGCTACAACGACGGTATGGAATGCCATCACTACGGTTATTCAAACGGTGATGACTATTCTTGGACCGCTCATCCAAGCAAGTTGGGAGAATATCAAACTCATCATCACAGCCGCTTGGGAGATGATAAAGATTGTGGTCGAGACTGCTATCAATGTGGTACTTGGTATCATCAAGGCAGTCATGCAGGTTATCACTGGTGATTGGACTGGCGCTTGGGAAACCATCAAACAGGTCTTGTCGATGGCATGGGAGGGCATCAAGTCCCTTATTTCCTTAGCCCTCAATTTCATCGCCCAGTACATCTCAACTGCTTGGACAGGTATCAAGAATACCATCTCAAATTTACTGACAGCTATCAGTTCAGTCGTTTCATCCATTTGGTCAGCAATCCAATCAACCATATCTAATATCTTATCCAATATTGGAGTCACGGTATCCAATATTTGGAACGGTATCCGAAACACGGTCTCTAGTGTCTTGAATGGCATTTCAAGCACGGTGTCATCTGTTTGGAATGGTGTCAAGAATACCATTTCAAATGCCATCAATGGTGCAAGAGATGCCGTGAGTAATGCCATCAATGCCATTAAAAATCTTTTTAACTTCCAAATCAGATGGCCACATATTCCCCTTCCTCATTTTCGAGTATCAGGTTCAGCCAATCCACTCGATTGGTTGAAGGGCGGAATTCCAAGAATTTCTATAGATTGGTATGCCAAAGGAGGAATTTTAACCAAACCAACCGCATTTGGAGTAAACGGCAATAGCCTAATGGTAGGTGGTGAGGCTGGAAAAGAAGCAGTCTTGCCTTTGAATGAACAAACGTTAGGTGCCATTGGTCGGGGGATTGCCAAGACCATGACCAGTAACCTCCCCGCCATTCAGATAACCATCACAGGCAATACCGTGAGGGAAGAAGCTGACCTTCATCGGCTTGCGGAATTGGTTGGTGAGAAGTTAGTCTATGAACTGGAACGGCAACAAGGATTGAGAGGAGTGACACCATGATTAGACATAATGCATTAACCATTGGTGGAGTGTCCACGAGTTCTTTTCCTTTTAAGGTAATCGTGGAAGATAGTCCTTCAATCACAGTAAGCGAAAGTAAGACGCAATTGATAGAACACCAAGGCCTATCAGGAGCGGTTCTTCAAACCAATCCTCGCAGAAGTGTCATGGAACTGAGCTACACCCTCTATCTTGTAAAACCTAGTGAAGAACAGTTATTATCCTTTTTGAAGCTATTTTTGAAAGAAGGATTTTGGCTTGAGAACGCTAGTTTCAAGACCATTCGCTTTTGGTGTTACAAGGTACACCATACTCCAGTTCAAAAGGATAAGCTGGGGGTGTATGAGTTTAAGGTTACATTTTCTTGTCACCCAACCAAGTGGTTCAAAACGACGACCTCGCAGGTGTTTAGGACTAGTGGTACTTTGAGAAGTCAAGGTTCAGCCATTGCTTTTCCGAAGATTACCATAAGTGGCAACTCGACTAGTGAAACTAGCTTTACGATTGGGGATGATGTCATCCGCTTGGAGCGATTACAAGAAACACTCATTATGGATAATAATCCTAGTCAGCCAAGTTTTAAGACACAAAGAGGTCAGCCTGTAAAATGGTCTGGCGATTTTATTTCCATTGATGCGGCCAGAAATGACTCGGTTGGAGTTGTCTTAGGTGCTGGCATCACATCATTAACAATAGAAATGAATTGGGGGTGGGCTTAGTGTTATCATTATTGGACAAAACTGTTCGAACGGCAAAATGGCATGGAAAACCACTTCCTGAAACCATTAAGGCAAGTGTCAAGGAAACAATGAATGGAGATTTTGTCCTGAACTTTACCTATCCGATCACAGATAGCGGTCTATTTCGAGAGTTAAAAGAGGACTACCTCGTTCGTAGCCCAGTTCCAGTATTGGGACACCAGTTGTTTCGGATTAAGAAAGTTATCGAAGGAGACACCAGTCATGAAGTTGTGGCCTATCACATAACAGATGACATCATGACTAGATTAGTATCGCCATTTAGGTGTGAACAGGTACCCTGTGCAACAGCACTATCAAGCATGGTCATGGCAAGCAAGTCTCCATTGGGAGATTTTTCTTTTACCAGCGACATTGTCAAGAACAGAACCTATACAACAGATAAGGAACAGACGCTATATTCCAGCCTGTTGGATGGCAAACATTCTATTATTGGAACTTGGGAGGGGGAACTGGTTCGTGATAATCTTGCCCTAACTATAAAGAGTGAGCGAGGACAAGACCGTGGGGTAGTCATCTCTACTCACTACAATTTGAAAAAGTATCAACGAACCAAAGAAAGTTCACAGGTTATCACTCGTATTCATGCCACTTCAAGCTTCAAACAAGAGGGGCAGGATAGGGAGACTGTACTTCAAGTCACTGTAGATAGTCCGTTGATTAACTTCTATCCTTTCATCAATGAAGTGACCTATACAAATAATAGCGTCAGATCTCGTCAAGAGTTAATAGAGTGGGCTAGTAGCAAGTTTCGCTTAGAGGGAATTGATAAGCCAAAAGATGCCATCATCATTGAGGCATTTGAGTTAGATGGTCAAACGGTTCATCTAGGCGATACAGTGACTTTAAAAAGCAAGCTACACGGGATTGATGTGAGGAAGAAAGCCATAGCTTATGATTATGATCCTTTAGCTAAGAATTACCGCTCTATCACATTTGATGATAAGGCAGGTATTGGTACAGGTAAAACTGGCGGTAGCTTGACTACCCTAGTAAATAATCTCCTTGATGGGAATAAGCGGAGTGAGGATGTTACCGTTGAAATTGCCCTTGAAAATGCCAACAGAGCCTTTGATGCAGAATTTGAGAAACGTCAAGTAGCCATTGATAACGCTATTGAACAGGCTCAAAGTCATGGGGAGTTCTATGCGGATCGATTAAAGGCTAGCTTTGATAGTGAACTTTCTACTATTCACCAACAGATGCGACAACAGGAAGAGGAGCAGCAACGCACAACTCGTGATTTATTGGCAAAGGCTGGGGTAAACACCAACCTAGCCACAGAAGCCAAACTGAAGGCAGAACAGGCTCAAACTGGGGCCACAGAAGCCATCAGAAGAGCAGAACAAGCCAAGCTTGATGCCATTAAAGAAGCTAACCGATTGACTTCAACGGAGCGTAGTCAGACAGAGACAAAGATTGCGACAGCTAAATCACAAGCTATCTCTGAAGCCAGTCGATTGGTTGATGTAGCAAAATCACTATTAGGGGGACAGTTGGCTACTGTAAGTACCAATCTGTCACAAACCAAGGAGGATATAAAACTTCTTGCGAGTAAGCAACTGGTGGATAGTCTGACTGGTCGAGTATCCGGTGCAGAATCCATGATTCAAGTACAAGCAGACCAAATTTCCCAGCGTGTAAAAACCAGTGATTTTAACCAAGCGAAACATAGAATCGAAACTGCCGAGTCGTCTATTACGCAATTGGGGAATCGCATAACAACTGAAATCAGTCAGGTGGATGCGAAAATTCCAACTAGCCTAGATGGCCTAAATTTGATGACTGGTACACGTGATTGGTCGAATAAAGGAAATGCCTGGCATTTAGGAAACAATTGGTCCACTGAAACAGAGCATTTTAGGGGACTAGTAGTTCGTTCGACCCAATCGGGTTATAACGGAAGTCATCAGAATATTGTTGTGAAAGCAGGAGATGTCATTACTTTTAGCTTTTATGCCAAAGCAAATCAGCCACTTTCCTCCATCAAAGTTTCAGCGATTTGGTCCGGTTCTAGTGTCTATCGTGCTCCAGTAGCAAGGGTGAGTGAATCGGACGATATTATATCCGTCACAAGTGACTGGAAACGCTACTGGAAAACAGTCCATGTCTTATCTGATGGTTCGCTTCAATTTCGGACAGAGTACAATGGCAGCACTATCCCAAATGGCAATAAATTCTATGTGGCAGGATTGAAAGTCGCTAAAACCTCCCTGGATACAGGTTATTCGGAAAGTCCATCAGATATAGCTGGTGAATTGACCACCCAACGGACACTCATCACTCAAACGGCTTCTGGTGTGGAGCAGGTTTCTACAAGATTAACCGAGACAAATGGAAAGATTTATAGTAGTGAGACACAAATTCGACAATTAGTTTCGGATGTATCCTCAAAGGTTAGTCAAACAGACTTTAATCCAGTAAAACGAATAGTTGAAGGACATACTACATCCATCCAACAAACGCAACAATCCATCTTGCTTAAGGCAGATAAGACAGTTCTTGAAGGGGTAAAAACAACCGCTGATAATGCCTTGGCTAAGGCCAACATAAACGCTAGTCAGATTACCCAAACCAAGGCTGATTTACGGATTGCCAATGATGCCATCTCACAGAAAGTCGCAAGAACTGATTTTAATAACTTGACTGGTCGAGTAACAAGTGCAGAATCCACTATACGTACACAGGCTGGGCAAATTGAACAACGACTAACAAGTACGCAAGTTGAATCAGCCATTAACTCAAAAGGCTACCAAACCAAGTCTCAGGTCGATTCCAATATTACTGGGCGTGGCTATCTAACCAGCAGTTCTCTCCAACCCTATGCGACGACAACTAGTATGCAGAATTTGGTTAGAACCACCTCTGATAGTTTTACCCAGCGAATCAGTCAAACGGAAAGTAGAATCCCTACCTCAGTTTCACATCGTAACTTGATAGCTGGTACTTCGGATAGATGGAGTGCTTATCAGACGATAAATGTGAGTAGTAACTGGATAGCATCTTTAGGAAGAGTTCAATTTGGAGATAGTAGTGGTATCTATGTTGGATCAAAAGTTCATTTATATGTTCATGTCTCAGCGGATGAGATTACATTTGACCCTGCGGTGACGACTCGTTCTATGAAACTCCAAGGTCCAATCTTAGATAATCAAAATTCTTGGACATGGACCAACTGGAATTTGTATCACCCTTTCTACAATAAGTGGAGCAGTAATCTGACAACGGGTAATAATTATCGGTTAATCAAACTAACCTCTACCGTCACTCAAGAGATGTATCAACACTCTAAAGGATTTGAACTTCAAGTCAGAGTTGATGGGGTTAAAACTGGTAAGTTCCATGTAAGAGCTTTAATGATATCAACTGGTGATATCTTTCCAGACTATTGGACACCGTCATTAGACGACTTTACGACAGTAACCGACTTTCATGAAGTGCGGGATACTGTAAGTAGTCACACTCGAACAATTGGAGATCACACCAATCAAATCAGTCAGGTTGTTCAAACGGCAAATGGGATTGTGACACGAGTGGGCAATCTAGAAACAAGTCGAGCGACAACGGCTGCCGTCAATGCCATTCAAACTCAAGTTTCAACTCTTGCAGGGTCGTGGTCGGTTCGAAATTTGACCAGTGCAGGCACAGTTTTGAGTCAACTTAACCTCAATAAGGATGGCACAGTCAAGATTGATGGAAAACTCGTCCAAATTACAGGCACTACCTATATCCAAGATGGTGTCATTGCAAGTGGTAAGATTGCAAGTCTTGATGCAGGCAAGATTACGACAGGTATTATCTCTGCAGCTCGAATTGGAGCAGAAGCAATCACTGCGGATAAATTAAAGGTTGACCAAGCATTCTTTACCAAGTTTATGGCAACAGAAGCCTATCTTAAGCAGTTATTTGCCAAATCAGCCTTTATAACCCAAGTGCAGTCAGTAACACTATCTGCCAACAACATTTCTGGCGGAATCTTGTCAGCAATCAACGGAGCCATGAAAATCAATCTGTCACTTGGGAACATCAAGTTCTTTACAAACTCTCCATCCATTTCTCGTGAGGTTAGTGGTTATCCTCACCAGTGGGTTTCATTTGAAACAGGTACCTCAAACGGCAAGCCATGTGGTGTAACCATTATCGGTTCCAATCGATGGAACAACTGGAATGCCAATGACGGTGGCTTTGTAGGAATTCGAGCATGGAACGGTACAGATACCGACCAAATTGATGTGGTAGGCGATAAGGTACGTTTAGCTAGTGCTCCCTATACCAATCCAGATGGTTGGGAAATAGTAACGTTGCCTAACCGACTGAGTATTGATGCCTTTAAAGCATCTGACCGACCAAGTTCAATTTTGAATATCGGAGATATCCGCATCTATCGAAACGGTACAACCTACGTCAGTTTGAAAGATGTTCTTCATCAATTCAATCACAATTTTAAACACTTAGTAAACATCACTGGTCGAGGTGACGTCATCTTGACATGGGATACGATTAAATAAAGGAGTTCACAGATGAATCTAGAACAAATCAACCAATCACTAAAACTAACTATTCAGGAGCTTGTCACAAAGCTATCTGATGAAATCACCGCTAAGAACCTCATTGCCATCCAATTGGTGGAAAAGGATGAGGAACTTAGCCTATTGCGTAAAGAAAAACAGGAATTGACTGAGTTATTGGAAGTTCAGACAAAACCTGAAGAAGAGAAAGGAGAATAGTTGCTATGGCACTACTCAATATTGACAAAGTAACAGAACCGTTTGATTTGGAGACAGCTCTCGCTTACATGCGTAAGAACGGAGAGTTCATACGTTGTAAGACCGCAGAGCAGGATTTTTACATGTATCTTGAAGAAGTAAGGCGACCTGCCATTAAAAATGGAAAGCGGCAGTTGGTTACAACAGAAACAGTTTGGGCATTTAATCAGTGGGGCAGTACCACATTAACACTGAACCTTTCTGATCTGTTCCATGATTGTTTCTATCTGATGCGGTTTGATGAGAACGGTCAACCAGATTGGTCAGACCCTTCCATTGTGCAGGAAGGTTCAGTAGAAAGTGAGGTGACCGATGAAGGAATTGTTAACACTTAATAAGATTTTATTTTCCATGATTGGAGGCTTGATTGGTAGTCTATTTGGAGAGTTGGACGGTATCCTATACGCTCTACTGGTCTTCATTATTATTGACTATCTAACAGGAATTTTTGCGGCAGTTGTAGAAAAACAATTGTCTAGTAGTATCGGTTTTCGTGGCATCTTTAAAAAGATAGCCATTTTATTTTTAGTTTCATTAGGTCATATGATTGATACAGCTATTATCAAGCAGGGTGGAACAATTCGAACCATGGTTATATTCTTTTATCTCAGTAATGAGGGGGTAAGTATCTTAGAAAATACCGTTCGAATTGGTCTACCAATACCTGAGAAACTACAAGCAATCTTAAAACAAATCAACGAGAGGTGAGAAGATATGGGAAAACATCTAGTCATTTGTGGTCATGGACAGGGGCGAACAGGCTATGATCCTGGAGCAGTGAATGCCAAACTAGGTATCACAGAAGCTGGAAAGGTTCGAGAATTAGCCAAGTTAATGTCCAAGTATAGTGGACAACAGATTGATTTTATTACCGAACAAAATGTTTATGATTATCGGAGTATTACTAGTATTGGTAAGGGATACGACTCAATTACTGAATTGCACTTCAATGCCTTTAATGGTAGTGCCAAAGGTACAGAAGTCTTGATTCAATCTTCTTTAGAAGCAGACAAGGAAGATATGGCTATCCTATCTCTCCTTTCACGATACTTTCAAAATCGTGGCATTAAGAAGGTAGATTGGCTCTATAATGCCAACCAAGCAGCGAGTCGTGGATATACCTATCGTTTGGTGGAGATTGCCTTTATCGATAATGAACAAGATATGGCGATTTTTGAGAACAAGAAAGAGGACATTGCGAAAGGTCTTGTGTCAGCAATAACAGGAGTTGAAGTCAAGACAATAGTTCCCTCGCCCGCCAGTTCAATTGTTGGGAGTTCAGGAACTCCTTCAAAATCAATCTATCTTGTTGGTGATAGTCTTAGGGTGTTGCCTCATGCGACTCATTATCAGACTGGTCAGAAAATCGCTAACTGGGTCAAGGGGCGCACCTACAAAATCCTCCAAGTGAAGAATGTTCACCAGTCAAACAGTAAGAGAGCTTATCTACTTGATGGAATCATGTCATGGGTGCTTGAGCAGGATGTAGAAGGAACAACCAAAGGCCATAGTGAGCAGACCTATCAAGCACAGAAAGGCGATACGTATTATGGAATCGCTCGGAAGTTTGGTTTAACAGTTGATGCCCTTCTTGCGGTAAATGGCTTGAAGAAGGCGGATATTTTAAGGGTTGGTCAAACTCTAAAGGTCAACGCAGCTTCAAGAACAACAACCGCTATCCCAACCAGTGTTGCAAGCCGTGTGGTTGCGTCAGCATTATCTAAGGTCGGTCAAAAGGTGACTGTTCCATCAAACCCTTATGGTGGGCAGTGTGTCGCCTTGGTAGATAAAATTGTCCAAGAGTTGACGGACAAGAATATGTCCTATACTAATGCCATTGATTGTTTGAAAAAAGCAAAATCAAATGGTTTCCAAGTCATCTATGATGCTTGGGGTGTGAATCCTAAAGCAGGTGATTTCTATGTCATTCAAACGGATGGTTTGGTATATGGTCACATTGGTGTATGTGTGACAGATTCAGATGGAAAAAGTATTGATGGTGTGGAACAGAATATTGATGGGTATTCTGACCATAATAAGAACGGTATCAACGACCAACTGGAACTCGGTGGCGGTGGAATTACTCGTCGAGTGAAACGGCAATGGATGGCAGATGGTACACTCTACGATTCAACTGGAACAGTTAAACTCGGAAAAGTTGTTGGTTGGTTTAGAATTTCATAATTTAGTTATAAGCCTGGTGGAAACATCAGGCTTTATTTTTTTGCCTTTTTTTCAATAAGTGCGGAAAAATTACTCCCAAACCTACCTAGTAAGGTAGGAGGATTATATGGACGTTCAAAAAATTAATAATGAGATGACCTACCAACTAACAATGATACAAGCAAAGGTACTTCTAAATAATGGAGCAATCACTATTGAGGAATTTGAACTTTTTAGGCAATTGATGCTTGAAAAATATCAACCGTTTATAAGTCAATTATCGACCTAATAACTGGATAATTTTTTCTTTTAGAGTGATATATAGTAGCGAAAGGAGTGTATTAATTTGAGAACAGTTAGAAGAATACAACCCATAAAATCGCCCTGCAAGCCAAGATTTAAGGTTGCGGCCTATGCAAGGGTTTCTGATAGTCGTCTTCATCATTCTCTGTCAACACAGATTAGCTACTATAACCGTTTAATACAAGCGCATCCTGGTTGGGAATTGGTAGGGATTTATTATGATGAAGGCATAAGCGGTAAAGAACAAAGTAATCGACAAGGCTTTCTAAATCTTATAAAGGATTGTGAAGATGGAAAGATTGATAGGATAATCACTAAGTCAATCGCTCGTTTTGGTCGAAATACAGTTGAATTACTAAACACTGTTCGACAATTACGTTTGAAAAATATTGGCGTAACTTTTGAGAAAGAAAATATTGATAGTCTTAGCTCAGAAGGTGAATTGATGTTAACCCTCCTCGCCTCAGTAGCTCAAGAAGAGTCTCTAAACCTGAGTGAAAATATAAGATGGCGAATCCAAAAGAAGTTTGAAAAAGGGATTCCGCACACTCCACAGGATATGTATGGATACCGTTGGGATGGAGAACAATATCAGATTGAACCTAATGAGGCAAAAGTTATTCGAAAAGTCTTTAAATGGTATCTGGATGGAGATTCGGTACAGCAGATAGTTGATAAACTCAATCAGGAACAAGTCTTAACAAGGCTTGGCAATCCATTTACCGTAGCAAGTATCAGAGAATTCTTCAAGCAGGAAGCATACTTTGGTCGGCTTGTCTTACAGAAGACCTATCGTGAGGCATTCTCTAGGAATCCGAAAAGGAATAAAGGGCAACGCAATAAGTACATCATTGAAAATGCACACGAGCCAATTGTTACAAAAGAATATTTTGATTTAGTACTTAAAGAGAAGGAACGAAGATATCAGTTAATGTGTCAAGAAAGCCACTTAAATAAAGGTATCTTTCGTGACAAAATTTCATGTTCAGAATGCGGATGTTTGATGATTGTTAAAGTGGACTCAAAACATGTTAATAAGACCGTAAGATATTATTGTAGAACACGTAATCGATTCGGTGCATCATCATGTTCATGTAGGACGCTAGGAGAAAAGCGACTTTTGGCATCGTTTAAAAGCAAGTTAGGCTTTGTCCCAGATAAAGAGTGGGTTGAAAATAATATTAAACACATCGAGTATGACTTTGGTCAACGTATCATCAAAGTAACACCAGTAAAAGGAAGGAAATATCCTATGGAAATTAGAGAGGGGCGATATTAGTGAAGAAAGTAATAACTATTGAGGCTACACCAAGTATTACTAGGTCAAGTTCAGATGATTTCACTTTGAAGAAGCGTAGAGTTGCAGGCTATGCCAGGGTATCAACTGACCATGAAGACCAAGCAACAAGCTATGAGTCACAGATGCGGTACTACTCTGAATACATTAATGGGAGGGATGATTGGGAATTTGTTAAAATGTACTCTGATGAAGGTATCAGTGGGACAAACACAAAATTAAGAACTGGTTTCAAAGCTATGGTGGAAGATGCACTCAATGGCAAAATCGATTTGATTATTACAAAATCTGTTAGTCGATTTGCGAGGAATACCGTAGACTCACTGACTACAGTTAGGCAGTTGAAAGAGGTAGGTGTAGAAATCTACTTTGAGAAAGAAAACATTTGGACATTAGATTCAAAAGGTGAGCTACTCATAACCATCATGTCTAGTTTGGCACAAGAAGAAAGTAGGAGCATATCCGAAAACGTAACTTGGGGCTTAAGGAAACAATTCGCAGAAGGGAAGGTTCATTTTCCTTATACAAATGTCTTAGGTTTTAAGGCAGGTGAAGATGGGGCAATTGTAGTTGATCAGGATGAAGCCAAAACTGTTAGGTACATCTTTCAGCAAGCGCTTATTGGAAAATCACCTTATCATATCGCAAAGGATTTGACTGAACAAGGTGTACCTTCGCCTAGCGGCAAATCTCATTGGAATGCAACCACAATCAAGCGAATGCTTAGAAATGAGAAGTATAAAGGGGATGCTTTACTACAAAAAACTTACACAATTGATTTTCTAACCAAAAAGAAGAACATCAACAGAGGTGAATTGCCTCAGTATTATGTGGAGAATAACCATGAAGCAATAGTAGATAGAGAGACCTTTGATGCAGTTCAACAAGTGCTCGATAATAAAGGCAGAAAGTCGAGTACAACAATCTTCAGCTCAAAACTAGTATGTGGAGATTGTGGTCACTTCTTTGGTAGCAAGGTATGGCATTCAACCTCCAAATACAGAAGGGTAATCTATCGATGTAACGAAAAATACAATGGCAGTAGTAAATGTTCTACCCCACACGTTACTGAGGAAGAGGTGAAACAGTGGTTTGTCTTAGCAGTTAATCAAGTAATAGATAATAGGTTTGAAGTCATTGACAATCTATCTGTATTACTTTCCATTGGAAGTCTTGAGGTAATTGACGAACAGATAAAGGTCCTTGAAACAGAAGCAGAAGTTGTCAGTCAGTTAGTTGCAAATCTAGTTTCGGAAAATGCCATCATAAGGCAAGACCAAGACAAGTACCTCAAAAAGTATAATCAACTGACTTCAAAGTATGAAGGTATAGTACAGGATATTGAATCACTAGAACAACAAAGGATGAAAAAATCCAAAAGGAATAAGGAATTGCAAGACTTTATCGGAACTTTAGAAAAGCTGGGGAAAGTATTAACCGATTTTGATGAATTATTATGGGAATCACTAGTTGAGAGTGTCATGATTAACGAGGATAAGGGAGCCAAATTTAAATTTAAAAATGGAGCGGTTGTAGTAATTTAGGCTATGACCTCTTTGACATCTACAAAGTTTAATGTTAAAATACATTCAAAAATAAATTTGAATGAGGTATTTTATGATTCAAAATGTTGTTACTTCAATAATCCTGTATTCTGGGACAGCCGTAGACTTACTTATTATCCTGATGTTATTTTTTGCCAAAAGAAAAAGCAGAAAAGACATCATTAATATCTATTTAGGACAATTTCTAGGCTCTGTTAGTCTAATATTGCTAAGTTTGCTTTTTGCATTTGTCTTAGATTATATTCCTAGTAAAGAGATTTTAGGTTTGCTCGGTTTGATTCCAATTTTCCTAGGCCTCAAAGTTTTGCTTTTAGGAGATTCTGATGGAGAAGCTATTGCCAAAGAAGGTTTGAGCAAAGATAATAAAAACCTGATTTTTCTAGTCGCTATGATTACTTTTGCAAGTTGTGGTGCTGACAATATTGGTGTCTTTGTCCCATATTTTACTACCTTAAATTTAGCAAATTTGATAGGGGCTTTACTTACCTTTCTATTCATGATTTATCTCTTGGTTTTCTCTGCCCAAAAATTGGCACAAGTCCCTTCTGTTGGAGAAACTTTGGAAAAATATAGCAGATGGTTTATTGCCGTTGTTTATTTAGGATTGGGGATATATATCCTGATTGAAAACAACAGTTTTGACCTGCTATGGACTGTGTTAGGCTAGGAGAAAATATTTTGAAAAAAGATAGTATCTGCCAAGTGAATGTTATAAATCAACAAAATGTTACAACCGCAACGAACTACCTTGAAAAGGAAAAAGTCCAAAAATCACTTCGCATTTTATCAAAGTTTACCGATAATAAACAGATAAATATCATCTTTTATCTCCTTGCTGTTGATGAACTATGTGTCTGCGATATAGCTTGTTTACTAAATCTCAGTATGGCATCTGCCTCCCACCATCTTCGTAAACTAGCCAATCAAAACATCTTGGACACTAGAAGAGAGGGGAAAATTATATATTATTTTATAAAAGATGAGGAAATCAGAGATTTTTTTAATCAACTAGGATAACAAATTGGCTATAGATTAGGGATAGACCGTCGTCAACCTGGTGGAGAGCTATATACTTATAGTTGGATTAAATCGGATAAGTTAGAACAATTAACAGGAGAATGACTATTTTCTTATCTAAAGTAAATAAAGATTTTTAATCGAGTTAGATGTTTTTGATACCTTTAGGACCCTATTATTAACAACATTAGGATATATTTTTGGAACAAGAAGTAATTCTGATAAGTAGAATCGTCTGAATTTATTCAGGCGTTTTTTTTGAACTCCTTAAATCTTGCAATGGTGAAATTGTATCAAAATGAGTACCCATACCGAAGTGTGAGTTCTGAAATTGATACAATACAACTTAACTTTTTTTGAAAAAAATTCGAAAATTTATTTTGCATTGCGAATATAATAAGTGAGAGCAAGTTGCTTACTTAATAATGATGAAGAGGAAAAGTAGAATGACAACAATTTTTTTAACAAAAACAAACTGCACTAATTGCGGAAAACAAAGTACTTTTGAAAGATTTGATACGGTATTTGATGATAAGCTCACTGTTGAATTTAAATCAGGTGTTGAAATAGATATTGAGATATAGGATATCAGAAATGGCGACCAATTGAGAGGTGTTACTTCCTTGATTGGTGGCTTTTCTTATTTACGGATTGACTTTGACTGTGAATATACGTATAATAATATCAACAATGTTGTTGATATTATTATTAATAAGGAGTGGACAACATGATTGATGTAAATGAGCTATTGGAAGAAGCTATTAGAGAAACTGAAAATCTAAATGATGGCGAAGTTTTTCTTGTTAAAGATTTATTCAAGGGATATGTGTGGAATAGGATACCCAGAAAGGATCGACTTCTGCTTGGAACGTTATTTTTAAACCATGTTAGCAAAATGAATGGTAATTTAAAGGCTATTGAAAAGACTTCATCTAATCAGCAGAGGTATAAAAAGACAATTGATAAGTTTTAACTATCTTTTGTGAAATTAAAAAAATTATAAATATGTTGAGTAGAAGCAAAAGATTTGGCTTGGAATTTTTACAGCAGTGAATCGATAAAAGGAGCATGCTTGATGGTAGATAATATTATTAAATCAGTAGCAGAGAAATTATCCTCTCTGTCTTATATAGAAGGTATTGTTTTAGGTGGTTCACGTGCAAGGGGCACCCATACAGAGGATTCGGATATAGATATCGGCATCTATTACAATTCAGAATCATTTGACATAAATACTATTAATCAATTCGCTACAAAGCTGGATGATGAGCATAGAAATAACCTTGTTGTACCTCCCGGAGCATGGGGTGATTGGATTAATGGCGGCGGATGGTTAGTCATAAACGGGTATCATGTGGATTTAATTTTACGTGATATTAAACGTGTGGAACAAATAATGAAAGATACAGAGCACGGAATTGTTACTGCCAATTATCAGACTGGGCATCCCCATGGTTATATTAGTGCAATGTATCGAGGAGAATTAGCGATTAGCAAAATACTATATGCTAAGAATGAAAGCTTATGCGAATTAAAAAAACAGGCAGAAACTTATCCCAATGCTTTGCAGAAAAGTTTAGTTAACTTTTTTATGTTTGAAGCAGGGTTCTCTTTAATGTTTGTAAAAGCAAATTCGGGAACAGACGATAAATATTATATTGCGGGTCATGTTTTTCGCATAGTTTCATGTTTAAATCAAGTGTTATTTGCATGTAATAATGCTTATTGTATCAACGAAAAGAAAGCTATAAAACTGCTTGAAACTTTTGAACATAAACCTGAAAAATATACCGAGAAGGTAAATCATATTTTTGAAGTACTCGGTATCTCACTTTTTGAATGCTACGACATGACCGAGAAGCTTTATAATGAAGTGAATGAAATTGTATCGGAGATAAATAACTTTTTAAACGAGGAGAGTTCAGATGAAAGAAAACAAATATGATGATAATATATTTTTTCAAAAATACAGTCAAATGAGTCGCTCGCAGAAAGGACTGGCTGGTGCGGGAGAATGGGAGACTTTGAAAAAGATGCTACCTGATTTTAAGGGTAAGCGTGTGCTTGATTTAGGATGCGGCTATGGATGGCACTGTATATATGCGATGGAAAACGGTGCTTCCTCTGTAGTAGGTGTTGATATTTCTCATAAAATGCTCGAAGTAGCAAAAGGAAAAACCCATTTTCCACAGATTGAATATGAATGCTGTGCCATAGAAGATGTGGATTTCCCAGAGGAGAGCTTTGATGTAATACTAAGTTCGCTTGCGTTTCATTATGTAGCAGACTATGAGAATTTAATAAAAAAGATATATAGGATGCTGAAGGCTGGTGGCAATTTAGTTTTTACAGTTGAACATCCTGTTTTTACTGCTCATGGAACACAAGACTGGTATTATAACGAAAAAGGAGAAATACTGCATTTCCCGGTGGACAATTATTATTATGAGGGCAAACGGACAGCTATGTTTTTGGAAGAAAAGGTTACAAAATATCATAGAACACTGACCACATATCTAAATACACTGCTTTCAAATAGTTTTATAATAAATCAGATTGTGGAGCCACAGCCGCCAGAGAACATGATGGATATTCCGGGGATGGCGGATGAAATGCGACGCCCAATGATGCTGATTGTATCGGCAAAAAAGAAGATGTAATAATATAGAAAAAATAAACGAGGAGTATGTAAATGAGATCAGAAAAAGAAATGATGGATTTAGTACTTTCTTTAGCAGAACAGGATGAACGTATTCGAATTGTGACCCTTGAGGGGTCACGCGCAAATATTAATATACCTAAAGATGAATTTCAGGATTATGATATTACATATTTTGTAAGTGATATAGAACCGTTTATATCTAATGATGACTGGCTTAATCAATTTGGGAATATAATAATGATGCAAAAGCCGGAGGATATGGAATTATTCCCACCTGAAGAAAAGGGATTTTCCTATCTTATGCTATTTGATGATTACAATAAAATTGATCTTACCTTATTGCCCTTGGAAGAGTTAGATAATTACCTAAAGGGCGATAAATTAATAAAGGTTCTAATTGATAAAGATTGTAGAATTAAAAGGGACATAGTTCCGACTGATATAGATTATCATGTAAGAAAGCCAAGCGCAAGGGAGTATGATGATTGCTGCAATGAATTTTGGAATGTAACACCTTATGTTATTAAAGGATTGTGCCGCAAAGAGATACTGTTTGCAATCGATCATCTGAACCAGATTCTACGGTTTGAACTACTTAGGATGATGTCGTGGAAGGTTGGGATAAAGACAGAATTTTCATTAAGTGTTGGGAAAAATTATAAGTATATTAACAAATACATTGATGAAGATCTATGGAATAGATTATTATCTACATATCGCATGGATTCCTATGAAAATATTTGGAAGTCATTATTTATATGCCACCAATTGTTCAGGGAAGTGTCCAAAGAGGTAGCAGAACTACTGGGGTTTGATTATCCAGAGTATGGTAAGAACATAACAAGATATACCGAGGACATGTATAAAAAATATGTTGAAAATGACTATTTTTAAAGATTAGCAAAGATTATTAACCATAAGCAAGGGGTGTAAATGTATGGAAAGTACTGATGTTATAAATGAAATTAGAGGTATATTACCTCGTAACTCAATTGGAAAATATGATTTACTAACTATTTTTACACATAAAACCGTTTTTGATAAAATTGTAAAAGTACTATCATTGGATTTTCAAAATAAAGTAGATTATGTGGCTGCCCCAGAAGCAATTGGATGGATACTAGGCACTGCCATAGCCAAAGAACTTGGAGTGGGGTTTATTGGAGTAAGAAAAGGTGATAAGCTGCCATACGCAAAAGAAGAGATTATTTCGACACATTTTACCGACTATTCAGGTCAAGATAAAAGCTTTGAAATATCTAAGAGTTCTATTGTGAGGAACAAAAGAGTTTTGATTGTAGATGATTGGATAGAGACAGGTTCTCAAATGAAGGCTTTAATAGCTTTGTTAGAGAAATTGGATTGCAGCATTATTGGGTTGGCTACTATTGGGATTGATATAAATGAGGTTACTCAAAAATGGATAGACAGCAGTTTTGTAGCTTATATTGGCTCAAACATATAATAAACCGAAAGAAAATCTTGAATCAAAATTTTGGATGGCGTTAATTTACAATACAACGAAAGATGTTTACTCTTTTTTTATAAATTTTAAGAGGCGTTAAAAAACAGTTTTCAGACGAAAGGAGATCGAAGTTGAGTATAGATTTAAGTAACAAAAAAATTCCGAAAGAAGCAATTCAAGCATTAAAAACTATAGCGGAACTACTTGATAATATGTTAATTGGGGTGTATTTGTATGGTTCGGCAGTAATGGGTGGTTTACGTATGAATAGCGATGTAGATATTTTGGTAATAACAAATCAAAGTTTATCTGAAAAAACTCGAAGGAATCTTACAAATAGGTTAATGCTTATATCTGGGAAAATAGGAAACATAAAAGATATGAGGCCTCTTGAAGTTACGGTCATAAATCAAAAGGATATTGTCCCTTGGCATTTCCCCCCCAAATATGAATTTATGTATGGCGAGTGGCTAAGAGAGCAGTTTGAAAAGGGAGAAATTCCTGAGTCGACTTATGATCCGGATTTAGCAATACTTTTAGCACAACTAAGAAAAAATAGTATTAACCTTTTGGGACCAAAGGCAACAGAAGTAATTGAGCCTGTGCCAATGACAGATATTCGAAAAGCAATTAAAGAATCGTTGCCCGGGTTGATAGCTAGCATTAACGGTGACGAACGCAATGTGATTTTAACTTTAGCCAGAATGTGGCTGACAGCATCTACTGGTGAAATTCGCTCAAAAGATCTGGCAGCTGAATGGGCGATACCTCAATTACCCGATGAGCATGCTACTTTACTCAACAAAGCGAGAGAGGCTTATTTAGGAGAGTGTGTTGACAAGTGGGAAGGAATGGAATCTGAGGTGGCTGAACTCGTTAATCATATGAAAAAGTCTATAGAGTCTTCCCTTAATATCCAATTACCTTTTCGAATAGTTTAAATATAACAAAGACTAGTTGTTAATGTGCATTATTGATTGCTTCGATATGTTCCCCCATATATCAGTTTCTTAAAAAATAATCAAAATACCGTTGATACGTTCCCGCGAACGAAAGGGTTAAAAATCAGCTTAAGACATCAATGCCATCAACTCGAGC
>NZ_JBLOJV010000069.1:0-3158 GCF_047785705.1 Streptococcus pluranimalium | reverse complement strand
TACCATCAGGTTTGGTATCAAAACAAAAAAATGAAGTTACCGTATTGATAAGTATGAGTTTTGGGTTAAGCATTGTTTAATTGCCTTTGTTTGAGGAGTAGTTAATATTATTTGTCAGAGTAAGGACAAAATAGTTCCTACTTCATACACTGATACTTAACAAAAATCAAAAATAGCAGTGTAATGGCTTTATGCCAAAAGAACTCACCGCTACCCAAGCAGACGCATTAAAGCAAGCTCTCAGAGATAAAAACAATGCTCAACACCATCGAAAATTTCAAACACTTATTTTTTACTCTGAATCCGGAAACTTAACAACTGTAGCCAAATCAGTAGGTTTTATCTATTAAACTGTGCAAAAGTTATAAACTCGCTATCTAAATGGTAGCTTGGAGACTCTATTAACAGAAAATCGTGTTTACTGTCGTCACTTCTATATGACACCTGACAAGGAAAGTTTTCTTAACGAAAAGTCCTCTTATGTTTTGAGCGGTCAATTAATGACCATCAATTCAATCTTTGTGCCCTATCAAGAAAAAGTTGGTCAAAAATAAGTCAAGAGGGGTTCTGTTCTCTTTTTAAGCGCCACAGTTGACGTAAAGTTAGTCTACGTCTTCAAAATCCCTAAAAAGCAGACGTCGAAGCCGTTTTAGCATTAAAAAATAAAATCCTTATTCAAGAGGACTAGACAGCGCTTTAAAGATAGCCGCTGCTACAACAAAGTGAGACTAATGTATTAAGGTGAAGCTGGATTTGGACGGATTAGTAAACTAGATAAATTCTGGTTATCAAAGGGGGAGCGTCCAACGATACCCAGTCATCATATCAGAGAGTATCGCTATTGTTATAAGGCTGTAGACGCCCATACTGGCAAGTCATTCTTTCTGATCGCAGGTGCTTGTAACACCGCATGGATAACTGTGTTTTTATGATAACTATCTTATTTTAGTGATAGATAATGCCACCTGGCATAAGTCTGAAGCCTTAGAGATACCTACAAATATAGTATTTGCTTTTATTCCATTTCATACTCCTGAGATAAACCTTTAAGCTCAGTCTGGGCAGATATTCGTAAATATGGCTTTCAAAAAAAACTTTTAAGACATTGCAGGAGGTTATTTATAAACTGTAAGAGTGATAAAAAACTTTTCTTCTTATCAACTCAACTGATTGTGCATAGAGAATAGATTTTTGCTGTTTTTGATTTTAGATGAGTATTGGCAAAAATATCGTTGTAATTCTTATTATAGTGCTTATATTTATTTCGGAACATTTGACTTAAAAATGGTATAATGTCTCTAAAAGATAATACGTTTTAAGGAGTGGCGAAGCGATGTTACAAGATATTGGACAAACGGGTATCAAAGGATCACGTATCGCTCTTGGGGCGATGCGCATGAGTGCTTTAGATGTCAAAGAAGCAGAAAAAGTGATTGCAACGTCAGTTGAAAGTGGTATTACTTTCTTTGATCATGCGGATATTTATGGTGGTGGCGAATCTGAGATGCGTTTTCGAGATGCCTTGAAAAACCTTGATGTCAAACGTGAAGACCTTATTTTACAATCCAAATGTGGGATTCGTAAAGGCTTCTTTGATTTTTCAAAAGAGCATATTTTAGCATCAGTTGATGGTATTTTAAAGCGTCTAGGGACAGACTATCTGGATTTCTTAGCCCTTCATCGCCCAGATGCCTTGTGGGAACCAGAAGAAGTCGCAGAAGCGTTTACCCAGTTACGATCAGCTGGTAAGGTTCGTCATTTTGGTGTCAGCAATCAAAATCGCAGTCAAATGGAATTCTTACAATCTTATTTAGATCAGCCATTGGCGGTCAATCAGTTGCAATTATCACCAGTCCATGCTCCCATGATGTCATCGGGTTTAGAAGTTAATATGACAACACCAGGTGCCAATGACCGAGACGGTGGCATTATTGACTATTGCCGCCTTAACAAGGTGACCATTCAGGCTTGGTCACCCTTTCAAATCGATCTTTCAAAAGGCCTCTTCTCTGGCAATCCTGACTACAAAGCCTTGAACGATACGATCTCGACTTTAGCTAAACAATACGACGTATCTGACGAAGCTATTATTGTGGCTTGGATTCTGCGCCACCCAGCTAAGATTCAAACCATTATTGGGTCTATGAACCCTCAACGTATCAAAGGTATTGTTGAGGCTGAAAAAGTGGAACTTACACGTCCAGAATGGTATGAAATTTACACAAAAGCAGGGCATATCTTACCCTGATGAAGGAGGAATTTATGAATCGGTCTCAAAACAAGTTGCCGCGCTCTCTTGTTTGGAAAAAGTGTCTCTTTTATCTCTTGTTTACTTTAGTGATGAGTTTGTTAATCAAGGGATTAATTCATTTTCCGCTTTCTGACAAGCCCTTATTACTAAAAGATATCCATTTTGGGCCTTCCTTTGGACTGATTTTGGTTTTCAATGTTTGGAGTCACCCGACGGTTTCTATTTGGCAAAAAATCGGCTGGTTCCTTGGCCTGATGTTTCTATCCTTTGTTGTGATACAGGGAGTTTTTGGGTCGATGCCGATATCCCTCTGGCTCTGGTTAGCTTTGCTCATCGTTGGGGCTGTCTTGCTTTATCTTTACTACCACTTCGTTAAACCCGAGTTATGACCTTTCGGGATGAAAAAAGCCCGCATCAACTCTGTATGTGGGTTTTCTTAGCCTTCAATATAGTCTTTTAAGGCAATAAGATTACTGCTATTGACAGTTATCAAAAACTTTCAAAAATTGATAAGATAAAAAGGAGTTCAATATGTCAACGTCTCATCATCATGACAGCTTTAAAGTTGGCTTGACAAAAATAATCATCAACTTTACTTGTCTGCTGGTTCTAAGTTTGGTCTTGAGCTTAGCATTAGTGGGAGTCGTTTCGCTTTTCGAGAATGGTTTTGAACCGATCAACTTAAATCGATTTCGACCTCGTTTTTTAGGTTACTCATGGGTCTATGCCGTTATTAATGGAGACGCAGGGTTAGGCAAAAGAAAAAAGTGGCTGATTTTTATCATTGGCTTTGTTTTTCTTTTGGCCTTGTCCATCTTATTAGCGCATCCGTGGAAAGTGTTGTTTCACGGAGTAACGATGCCAGTTTGGATATGGCTCACCAGTTTGCTTTTGGGGATTGGTATTA
>NZ_JBLOJV010000068.1:0-3276 GCF_047785705.1 Streptococcus pluranimalium | reverse complement strand
TTGATTATTTTTCCTTTCATAAGTTTTTTCTGAACAACTAAACTTTACCATGAATGTGAAAAAAATTCAAGGTTTTTTTGTTTTTATTTTCAATAATGAAAATTTCGTTTTCATAGCATGGTTATTAGCGTTTGAGCAATATTTCTGCGTGAGAGTTATGACCTAAAGTATCAAGATAAGAAAAAACTCGCTCCGCTCGTTTTGAAAAAATGACCTTTTCAAGGTCATTTTTTTTCGTCCTAACTTTCAGTTAGGCGGTCTAACCTGCGGTGATTGTGATATAATCATAAAGTCGCAACACCCAGTTAGCGTGCAGTTTGCAACTGCTAAGGAGGTGAGACTTCATGCTACAATTCTTAACCGAACTTGTTTTGCTACCGTTGCTGGTCAGCGTCGTTGCAGAACTGATTGCGGAATGGCTAATCCGCAAGTGGCGAAACAAATGCGACAAATAACTTAGCCTGCGTGCCTTGAGCAAGCACAAAAAAACACCCTTGGCTGCAACCTTGGGTGTTTTTCTTCACGCTTAACTTAACCGAACTTTTAAGCACTTTTAGTCTAACATACAAGGCTGATTTTGTCACGTGACAAGAAATAACACATTGTTTTTTGGCTGATAGGATTTCGGGGGCGGTCCACTCCGTGCCCCCGAGGAGAGGCTGGTCAAGGACATTTATGTCATGTTCTTTTTCATGCTTTTGTGCTAACTCGTGCGTAGAGACAAAAAAGAGGGGCTTTTAGCCCCCTTATACCGTCGAGCGGTATAATTCCCCCACAAATGTCTCTTCGAGACGAGAGGGGCTATTCTGAGCCTTTAGAGAGTTTTTCAGCTACCTCTCGAGTATAAACCCTGTACTTCCCTCGGTCATCACGTTTACGAAATCCAAAATAAAGCGGAGACATCTTCTCGGTATATCCGACTGGTTCAGCTTGAAAATGACTGTCCAAAGCAGATTGAAAAGATGTATTTTGAAGTTCATCAAGAGTATACAAAATCGGCTCAAAACCTTTTGCCTGTCCCATCATGTTTATGACCGAATTATCATGTACTAAAATTATCATGGTTGCTTCTTCAGAGGTTCAAGACCATTTGCCCAAAGCGATAGACCCAACTGGCCGTTTTGAACATACACCGTTGATTTTTCAGTATCAAAACTCATACGATAATCTTGCATCAACTCAACGGATGGAAGTCGTTCAAATTTTGCTGTAAAAACAAAACCTGTCAATTCGCCACTCATGACTAAGAAATCAGCTTTAACACCATTTGTTCCTGTCCTTTTGTTATTCTCATAGACTGGATTATCAATAAATTCACTAATACATTTTACGTTTGCCAACTCTCCGAATTTTGGAGCTACTGCTTGCGATGGTCTAATTGCCATAATCTTTTTCCTTTCCTGCTCTTTCGCAGGTCTTTCTAAAAAAATTCGGCAGAACGACAACAGTGCAGAAACCTTCTTCAAAAAAATGGATTGACAGGATGAATTGTCTTTATTAAACTATATTTGCAACATTTCGAAGCGGTATCTTTCTCAAAGCAAAGTGCCGTTTTTTTACTGCCTTGAATTTATTATACCACCTCAGAGCCTTCAAAAAAAGACCGTCCTTTTTCTCGCAAACCCTTGATATGATTGAATTTGTTGACACTTTCATTTTGTATAATACGAGTGTTTTATAACCACCCTTTCAAGTCTATTGTCTACACTTTCAGAACAAGATTTGCTATGGTCGGTTTTGGATCTTGCACGGTCTCTAGCTAAGACTTGCTAGACAAGAAAAACATCAGAGCCATTTGGGTTGCTGTCTGTCTTTTCCTCGTCAATTTTGTATACAAAATTTCGTCGTCAAAGCCATCCACCTTGCCAAAGGCAGACTGAGTTTTTTCTTGCCTGCAAGACTAATAGCTACTTGACCTATGCAAGTCAAAACACTGACCGAGCAATTCTAAGTTCTCAAAAGATGTGACACTAGACTTTACAGGGGGGAATAGAAAAAAGGCTCGTATAGAGCCAAAAGAAAGGGTCAAAAATTGATGTCATAAGCTAGGCTTGTCAGAGAAAAGAACTTGTTTTTTTTGATAGACCTGGAGGGGAATAAAAAAATGCCAAGGACAGTAAATGCCCAGGGCAATTTGTCTTTGAAAAATGCTACTGCTTGATGAAGTAGTTGCCTTTTGAATAGTTCCAATATGCGACGATAATTTCTGCCTTTGAAGCCTTTGGTTTATCTTCGTCTGAAGTGTTTACTAAGTCTCCGTTCTCGATGTCATCTAACTTCATTTCTTTTCGAATTTCTTTCAAGAGACCGCCAAAACCAAGCTGTCGTTTTTTATAAAGTCCTTCAAGCAATTCTCCAGTAATTTGAGTCAGTTTTTCTTCGCTACGTTTGATAAAATTGCCATTTTTATCCTTTTCAACTTCAAATGGTTTAACAGGGTATTTTGCAGTCTCAAGAACTGCTTTCATAATGCCGTCTTCAGAAAAGTCATTTTTCAAATCATCACGGGCAACTTTCTCTTTGACTGCTCGAATATCGACAATCGGTGTATAGTCCAATTTAGCAGATTGTTTCCAAATTTCTGTCCAATCAGCTTGACTAAGATAATTTTCTTTGCTATTAAAATACGTTGAACTGACCATTAACAGGACATGAATATGCGGATGATAGAGACCTGTCTCATCGTTATAAGTCACTTCTAACGAACGAATATAGCCTATCAAATTCTTTTTAACCAATTTCCGTCTAAATGCACGGTCAAACCCTATATTCATTTCCTTGATAGCATCTGAAAGTTCTTCCGCAGGAACATTCTTAATCGTCAATGTCAAGAATAAAAAGCGTGCCTTTGGTTTTCTCTTCAGAGCCTCTTCCAAAGTTCTTTTCGCTTGCCAAGAATACTTCATCGACCGTCTCCAGTTGCACATCGGACAAAGTTTATTCTTACAGAAATAAGCTTGATACAATTTCAATTTTTGAGTATGGTCTATAACAAATTTTAGATAATCTCCACAACTCCTAACTCTCTCAACCACACTCTCTTTATATCCTAATTTTTCAAGACGGTTTGAAAATCTCAAATTCCCCATTTTACGCTCTTTCCATTTTCTATCTTTACCAGTCTTTGTGACATCATGTAAGATTTCAAAATCTTCCGTCTGAGGTTCAGGACGTTTTAAAATATAATTATTATACTTGCGTTTTTGTTCTTGACTTTTAACCATTTTGTCTGATATAATCAAGAGGAATTAAATTAAAAATAACACAAAAATTCCT
>NZ_JBLOJV010000067.1:0-3306 GCF_047785705.1 Streptococcus pluranimalium | reverse complement strand
GGGAGCATGGGGCGGAGGAGAACTTGGTTATCACGGAGCCAAACTTTTAGGAGCTAGTGACTCACAGGCCAATGCGGCGAAGTTTCTAAGTAGTATGGCTGGTGCTTCGGCAGGTTCTTCCTTGGCAGGGAAGTTTAGTTTGAATAGGCCTTCCTTAAAGAATTCTTCTTCTGTGTCTAGCGAATATACTTATAATATGGTAGAAAATCCGGGTCCGTTATTGGATATTGATGAGACCGCTGCTTCTAGTTTTGCTAGTGGTAAATATAATGTAAAGGTATTAGAGGAAGACACTGTGTTTTTTAGAGCAGGTAATTCTGAAAGACCATTGGGGCAATATTATACAAGAGATATTCCAGATTCCGCCATAAAAGTCCGAATTGATTCCGCTGTAAAACCACAATGGATTGATAGTAAGACGGGAGTTTTAACAGGAACATCTGAAATTACAGATGTCTATGCTACTAAATTTTCAAAAGGCACAGTATATTATGAAGGTCCTACTGCATATCAGGGAGGGGTATATCTCGGTGGAAAAGAGCAGATATATATTCATAAACCGTGGGAGATTAATGGAATACTCGACAATACAACACATTTGGGAGGTATAAAATGACCGAGCAATTGAATAAGGCAATAAATGATTTGTTACAATTTTTATTGATACATAAATCAGGGCATAATATAAATTACTTTATAACTACACTTCAGGAAATGAGTAGTATTCTAAAAAACTCTCATATGTCTGAAGAAACTGTGGGAGAATTAAAAGTATTATACAAAAGTATGTTTTTTCCAAGGGAAGGTCTGTCAGATTTTTATATTTTAAATCAGGATAAAATTTTAATGAATAAGTATAATAATCAATACGCCTCTTTATTAAGAGCTATAGATGAATTATTGAATTGAAAGGTATTTTATGGTTGATATAAAATCTTTATATGGTATTTATGAGAAAAGCAAAAAGGATTCAGACTGGAGAAATTTTGCTATGAATTTATCACAATCAGCAGTTTTAGTTCCATTTATTAACATCGATAATTCTGAAAGTTTATTTACAATACGAGACATTGAAAATAATGAGTACTTTCCAATTTTTACTGATTTTGAATCTATAGGAGAAAAAAATCTTTTTTGTGATAAGAAAGTTAAATTTGCAGAGGTTACTTTGGACTATATCTCCAATTTTTTAGAGTTGAATTCTGCCATTAATCACATAGTTATAAATCCGTATGATATAAATATTGTTATGAATCAGGTGGATTTAGCCGCTGTCCTTTCTCTTAGAGATTCTCAGAAACTTTTTTGGGGCAGACCTACCGAGAATACGTCGTTGCTGGAAGCAAATCTGTCTACTATTTTTAAAGAGTGTTCCCTTATAAAACGGGTATTTCTTCAAAAAATAATTGTTCAGAAAGAGAGCAGTTATTTATTGGTTATTGATCATCAGAGTGATGATGATAAAACTTTATTTGAATCTGTGTCTCAAAAAATTTCGTCTGAAGGCGTTGAGTCAGACTTGCCGATAGATATGATATCTTGGTCTACAAAATTAGGGAAAGAAATAGCTGATGATATTTTTCCGTTTTATAATGTATATTCTTAAAATATAGAGTCTACTAACTAGGTACTATCCCATCTTCAGCGGTGATGCCGTTCGTTGGGAAGCCATTGCGGCCGAAGAGCGTCGTAATCAGGGTGTTCTAAATTTTGTGGTTGGCGCTTTAACGGTTGTAGGTGGTGTAGTAGCTATTGTAGCAACCGCAGGAGCAGCAACTCCTCTTGTTGTAGCAGCTGGTGCAACACTTGGTACAGGTACTGCTTTATATGGCTATTCGAACATGATCGAGGCCGAACAAGATATTATTTATGGCTCTCTAGGAGATACGAAGAGTTTTGCGGTCAATCCTATCCGAGATACTATTTTCTTGGGAAATAACCAACTATATCATCAAACTGGTCAAATCTTTAGTATCGGTAGTTCCATTATTGCACCAATTGGTCAAACTGGAAGTGTTGTAAAAGGCCTAGCTCAATTTGGTGGCGGTGCTTTGGGAGCATGGGGCGGAGGAGAACTTGGTTATCACGGAGCCAAACTTTTAGGAGCTAGTGACTCACAGGCCAATGCGGCGAAGTTTCTAAGTAGTATGGCTGGTGCTTCTGCGGGTTCTTCCTTGGCAGGGAAGTTTAGTTTGAACAAACTGACGACGAAAAAAATGCCTGAGCAAGCACCGCCGTATAATAAGGAGCAGGTTCTTAAAAACCTTGAGGAGAGTCGCCTAGCTCGTGAAAGTTCTAACTTTAAGTCCAGTTATGTAAAAGTTGAAAAGTCCATTAATCAAAGAATTGAGCTCCAAGATGAGTTGAAAAGAAGGGTTTCCGATTTCGACTATGATACTGCTTCTAGTAAACAAAAGGGAAACTATAGCGAGATTAGAACTTATGATAATCTGTTGAATCCAAGGAGTGGCGAGACCTCTATCTATGATTTAAGGCGTGTTGGCAGGGACATCCCAGAAAGTCTGGATGCTAAATTAGAGCGTGGAATCGATGGTATTTATATCAATGAGTCTGGTGTCGGCTCTAAGGTTATTATTGATGAGGCTAAATTTAATAAATCACGACTTAATCCTCATACAGCTGATGGTAAGCAGATGAATCATAAGTGGATTGAAAACAGAATACATAAAGATGATTTTGATAATCTGCGAGATTTTCATACTGTACGTGAGGCTGTCAGAAATGGAGACTACGAAGCAGTTTTAAGTAGAGTTGATATTGATGGAACTGTGAAGCATTTTCGTTTGGATATTGAGGCAAATATAATCGGTGAATGGCCATAAGAAAGGAGTCATAGAGTGATTAAAATTGGAATTAGAGACGAACTAAACACATTAGAAAACTATCAAAAAATACTTGAATTTAACAGAGAAGATAATATATATTTATTAAAGGATATTGAGTCCTTAAAGGAAGATGAAAAAGAGGGTATTCAAAAGCGTAAGTTTTCAAACTCCGAAGTAATACGGAATACACAATTTTTTATTTCAAAAAATTTCTATGAAATATTTAAGGTGATGTATTCTGCTGGCTATCCTTTGTCGGATGTTCGGAAGTCCTTCTTGGATTTTTTAGAAGTCAAAAGCCTTGTATTAGATGGTCATATTCACTACCTAGATGATTTAGACATCATTTCTGTTAGTATTCTTTTAGATATCGATGCTGAAACAATGGCACCTTTTATTGAAAACATCAAACAAGTTGATTATCAAGATTACTTGATGGACTTTCTGATTCGTTACTACT
>NZ_JBLOJV010000066.1:0-3352 GCF_047785705.1 Streptococcus pluranimalium | reverse complement strand
AAAAACATGAAACAATTGCTTCAGTATTATTTACAAGAATTTGATAAAGAGTGCTCTAAAACTAATTTATTTTTAGTTGCCAACCTAAAAAAACAAACTAAGAAAATGTCTTATTACACAATTGAACACGCTTCTGACAGTGAATTTTTTTCGTTATCAGAATTTGAAGAGATAGCCTCTGCGCTATTAAAAACAGGCCTATGTTTGAATATATTTTACACAGAAATGGACTTTATTGAACATATATTAAATCATCAAGTAAATCTATCAAAAGAAGATTTATTAGTCTATAACTTAGCTAGAGATGGTCTAAAAGAAGGAAAGAAATCCCTGATTCCCTCTTTTTGTGACTATTTCAATCTTGATTATACTGGCTCAAATGCACTAACAGTATCTCTGTGTCGCAATAAGTTTATTTGGGGAGCGGTTGCAAATGAATTTAATATCGTAACACCTAAAACGGTTTGTATAATCAATGGAAAAATACTTGGAGAAATTTTTGAGGCTGAAAAATATATTCGAAAAGAAATCTCGGAATCAGCAAGCATCAACTTATCTGAAAATTCTATTATAGAGAATTTTGATTGGAAAAAAATTGATCATCAAAACTTCCTTCTCCAAGAATTTATAGAAGGAATTGAGGTTGAAGTTCCTTTTTTCAATTTTAAAGGAGAATATATTGTATTAGATCCCGTTAGAGTAGTGAGTAAAACAGACATTTTGACGAGTGAAGTTTCAGATAATGACGATTATACCTTTGAATTTCTACAAGATAAATCTCTGTATGAAAAATTGAAGGAATCAACAGAAAAACTCGCCCAATATTTAGGTATAACGACCTATGGACGAGTTGATTTCAGGATAAAATCAGATGGAAATTTTTTTGCTTTTGATGTTGCGACGATGCCTTATACGACTAATCACAGCTCATTTAATTATAATTTTCACAAGTATAATCTCACCATGGCTGATCTTCACAAACTGATATTATTTAGCAGTTTATAATGCACTGGTATACTGTATATCTGTTACCATGAGACCCCTACGATAGTAATTCCATTCTCGTGAGGAGAATTTAGATGTTACTAGAAATTCTGAAAATTCCTTTCCTGTCTTTATATCTGATTTAAATATTTTTTTGTAACGACGGTGTTTTTCGGATAACATTGTTTTCTCTGACTCAAAAATAATAGGGCAGAAATTTTTAAGTTGTTCATACTTATCTTGTGCTTGTTGCTGATTCCCCTCTATAAGTAATTTACAAAGTTCAAACCAACCAAAGTAGTAACGATAGAAATCATCAATGGACACGTCTTCAATATCTGACAAATCATTCACTTCCATCAAATTCTCTAACTCATTTTTATAAATTTTATAGTTTTCAATTCGAGAATAATACAGAGAAATTGAACATAAGTTTGTGTATATTAAATGTTTACTAACATCATTTAATCTGTTTTCTGTAAGAATGTTTTCAAACTGAGTTCGCCAGTAGTCAAAATCATTTGCTGAATTAGAAAGGAAATCTAATATAATAAAGTTGTTTTGAGATTTCCAATATAGTGGGAAATGATATTTATTGAATAATGCTTCTATTTCTTGTTTCACTTGACGTGCTCGTTCATAGTCAGAAGCAACCAGTAATAACCCTAGAAGACTCCCTAACGTATAATATTGCTCAAGTTTGTCATCGATATCTATAAAAAACTTTAAAGCCCTGTTTGCATCATTTATGGCTCTATCGTTATCCTTATATAAAAAACTTTTTCTTAAATAGATTTTTTCAAGATATTGTGCATTTTGTTCAATATTTTTTGTTACATAAAAATTTTTAATAATATCTTCATTTAAAAATTGGAATTTATCTATTTCGTTTAGTTTATCTATTAAATGAGGTAATAACATGTAAATACACGAGAGATAGTGAACAGGCTCAATAATAACATCTTTACCGCTTTCTTGTATTATATTCTCATATAGCGTATTACAAAGTGAATAAAAAGAAGAATCTTGTGATGTATTTCCTTGAAAATTAACATCATTTTTTAATAGTATGGAAGATAGCAGTGAACTTTCAGGCAGTATTTCTTTATAAATTGAGTTAGCAGATTCTCCATATTTGTATTCTATACATCTAAAAAATGTTGACTTAGTCTCTTCTTTTAGAAATTCAAGTTTATATAAACTATTTTTTTCACTTTCTAATATCTCATCTTGATTTAATAAATATTCATACCAAAGTAAGTAAAGTGAAAGTAAATTTTCTTGCTTATCCTCAAGCTTAGATAAAATTTCTATTTTAAGTTTGTAATTAAAAGGTTCTTTCCTACACAGATAATGATAATACTTTATATAAACTTCTTTCTGTCCTTTTTCAACTGTTAATAGAAGTTTATCTTTAATAATTAATATTAAACTATAGAAATTTATTCGATTTTTTACAGGTATTAAAACTAATAATTTTTTTAAAATATCAATGGCTTTTTCAATTTGAAAAACCTTCATATTGAAAAATTCTTCTGCCTCATATGGATTGAAATACTCAGGAAGGACAGACAGTTGATATATAAAATCCATATCAATGTGATTCTTCCTAAAGTCATTTTCAATCGTATGTAATAGATCATCTAGCAATTTTTCAATTTCCAAATTATTTTGTGATAACGAGATAAAATTGTAGATTTTTTCTAAATTCCCCTTTGTAAGAGGGTATAATTTATCTACTAAATCATCAGATAAATTTGAGGACTGTATCATACTTCTTAAAGTATCTTTTAGATCATTTAAATCAAAATGATGAATATCAAAAATTTTTGAAAAGAAAATATCATCATTTATACAGTTTTTACCACCAACTACAACAATTATTGATTTATTATATTTCTTTTCATAATCAGAAAGATTGTTAATAAGACGAACAAAAAATAGTTTCAGCTCATTTCCTAACCAATCCCAGTGCTGAATCAAGAATATTAGTCTATAGTCATCGCTACTATTTAATATTTTCTTTTCTACATCCATCGAACTATATTTTAGTGATATACCAGCCGAACCAAATCCAGGAATAGAACCGTTAGCAGAAAGAGAGATATGCTTAAAAAATTTTTCTACTAAAGAAAGTTTATAACCATCAGTAATATCATTTTCGCCAAAATCGGTATATAAACTCGTTCCATTTCCTATGATTTCCTTATTTAATATTTGTTGCGATATTTCATCAAATGCTAATGATTTTGATAGACTATCCTCAAAAGGGATATAGAATGCGGCAGAATTTTGAGAAGTATAGTGTTGCAAAATATTCGTACTAATTTCTGTTAAAAATTGATTCCAATGAGACATAATCAACTCC
>NZ_JBLOJV010000065.1:0-3805 GCF_047785705.1 Streptococcus pluranimalium | reverse complement strand
GGTAGTAACGAATCAGAAAGTCCATCAAGTAATCTTGATAATCAACTTGTTTGATGT
This sequence comes from Streptococcus pluranimalium, assembly GCF_047785705.1. GTDB lineage: Bacteria > Bacillota > Bacilli > Lactobacillales > Streptococcaceae > Streptococcus > Streptococcus pluranimalium_A. The sequence continues at coordinate 3,748 of NZ_JBLOJV010000065.1, read as the reverse complement.
TTTCAATAAAAGGTGCCATTGTTTCAGCATCAATATCTAATAGAATACCAACTGAAATAATATCCAAATCGTCCAAATAATGAATATGGCCATTTAAGACAAGAGATTTAATTTCTAAATAAGCGAGAAAAGCCTCTCTTACTTCAGACATTGAACTTCCTGATGAATATCTATTTTTGAAAATTTTGAATAAATTCATCGCAATTGAATCATTCATATTTCTTATTACTCTCGCATTCGGAAAATGATTTTTTTGCACTCCTTTCTTCTCATCCTCTTTTATCTCTAAAATATCATCCGCAATCATTCTATTGTGCATACAATAAAAGTCTCTTGATTTACTATAATTTTCTAAAGTATTTAATTTATCTCTTACTTGCATAATAACTCCTTATGGCCATGTTCCAATAATATTCGAATCCATATCCAAACGGACATGACTAACATTTCCATCAATATCGACTTTACTCAAAACGGCTTCGTAATTCCCTTTATCAATGGCTTGCTTTACCTTAAAATAATCTTCTGGATTAGCAAAATCATCCTCGTGAATTCTGTTCTTAATCCACTCGTAACTCATCTGCTTACCATCAGCTGTATTAGGATTAAGTTTAGATTTATTAAATTTAGCCTCATCAATAATAACCTTAGATCCGACACCAGACTCATTGATGTAAATACCATCAATTCCACGCTCTAATTTAGCATCCAGACTTTCTGGGATGTCCCTACCAACACGCCTTAAATCATAGATAGAGGTCTCGCCACGCTTAGGAGTTAATAAATCATCATAGGCTCTAATTTCACCATAGTTCCCTTTTTGTGTCTTTGAAGCAGTATTATAATCAAACTTAGAAATTCTTCTTTCTAATTCATCATGAAGTTTAACTCTTTGTTTAATAGCTTTCTCAACTTCTAAATGCTTACCAAAATTCGAACTCTCTCTAGCAAGACGACTCTCTTCAATATTCTTTAGAATTTGTTCACGATTATAAGTTGGTGTATTAGGTACCTCTACCTCATTCAAACTAAACCGGCTTGCTGCTGATGATGCCGCAAAACCACCTAGGATACCACCAACTAAGTTGGCACGCTGTGCATCAGCTTCACTGCCTCCAAGCAGTTTTGTTCCGTGATAGCCTGCTTGCCCTCCGACAAAGCCACCTACTTCACCTATCGCAAACTCAGCGAGGCCTTTAGTCACACTCTGTGTTTGTCCGATGGGGATCATCACCGCACTGGTGGTTGTAAACAGACCGCCTACTTGATGGTATAGTTTATCATTTCCCATGAATAGGGTATCTCGGATGGGGTTGATGGCTAAGGTTTTCCCATCACCTTTATAGCCTAGGTAAATATCTTGTCCTGCTTCTGCCACATTGGAAGCACCATAGGCGACAGTGCCTGTTCCTGCCACAATGCCTGCACCTACAACCAAAGGGGTCGCAGCGCCTGCTGTTGCTACAATAGCCGCAAGACCTACTGCAATAGTGACTGCACCTAAAGCCAAGTCTATCCAACCCTGCTTACTTCTCTCTTCCGCTGCCAAGGCTTCAAATCGTGCTTGATCTCGTTCTTGGGCAGCTTGTAAGCGCTCCGCGTTATTGCTAAGATGATTTGCCACAGCCTCATAAGCTGTCGCAAAACGCTCAATGTTAGTTAAACGACCAATATCTCCGGATTGATAGGTTGCCACTGTCCTAGGGCGATTACTATACTCCGCCAAGAGCGCCTTTGTTGAGGCGAGCAGCTCTTTAAACGCTGACAAATCATGACTAGCATGGTTACTCTCATATTGCTTGATTGACTCATCTAAGGTCTTTATATCATTAATAATAAAGTTATAATGCTGGATGGTTTTGGTGTGACTGCTTCCAGAGTAAGATACCAAATCAGATATTTTGGACCTGGCGGTATTTAATAATTCAATCTGACTTTTCAGATGATCTCGTGACGTCTTCAAGTCAGACTGTAACGTCGTAAAGGTATTCTCTGGCAACTCTGCATGGTTGTTGCTGTCTATGTTATAATAACCATCCTTATAAAGCAAGAGACTAGCGGAGTAATCATTCATCAGATTGATTAATGTCTGCAAGAACATGCCGTGAACTTCGCTCAGATAAGTCCGAATACTCGTAACTGCTTGACCTTGGAGGTTGGGGTCGTTGATGAAACCTGACATAGCTGTGTTCAGACTAGAAACAGACTCACCCCATGAACCAATGGTTGTCTGGGTGCTTATCTGGAGAGAGGTGATATCGTCGAATTTGATTTTATAGCCCATCATTCCCTCCTAATTTAATCCTGAAAACAAAGCATGTCCAAGAACATTATCTGTGTGAACCAGTTCCTGACCTGTTTGTGAAATCAAAGCAATATCTGTTTCCAAAAGCGAAGCGTAGGTTATTACAAGAGCTGACAGCTCCTTGAACTGTTCCTGATAAAGCTTCATCACTTTAGAGTCTGATGTCGTTTCTGGCAACGTGCTACTGACACCTGCAAGACTTTCTTTTGCGGAAGTAAGGCTAATCACATGACTTCCAAACGCAACATTTGATAACTGTATCGTTCCGAACATGAATTTCACCCCTCTTTCGTATGGAATAGCTTCTCTATCGCATTACTAAGGTTATTGATTTGACTTTGACACCAGCCAATAATCCCATTTTGCTCATTCTTTTGATTCTCTAATCGTGTAATTTCATCACAAATAGCGTCATAAAAGGTATTCATTTCTGTTTGAAAATTTCTATAGCTTCCTGAAAAGTCATTCCAACTTTTTTGGAAATCATTCTTTTTCTGGCCTTTCCAATCTGGTTGATCTTTTTTCAACATGACAGATACTTTAATATCATTAACATCACTCTGAATATTACCGATTGATTTTTTTACTGAGCGAAGCCTCTGCAGTTTTTCATCAATTGAAGCAATCGTGGTTTTTGCGGATGAAATGCTCGAACGATGCCTATTAACTTGCCCCTGAAGCTGATAAACTTGGTTATAATCAACTTTACCCATTCTTATCCTCCGATGCCATTGACCTCATTTAGTGTAGCAACATCTCCTTTAGGAATATCCGTTGTAGCTAAAATATTAGCAATATTTTCTAACATTATCTCGTTATCATCATCCGTATATCCCTCCTGAACAACCTTTAAGATATCTTCATGGTTAAAGTAGATGAGACTATCCCCCATCAATCCTTCAGGATAGAGACAAGCACCATAATCAAAACGATAGACTTCACCTTTGACTGGTGCCGCAATGACACGAGAAATAATCATCATTTTTTTGGTATTCCCTTTTAAAATAACGACACTTCCTAGTGGTAACATTGTAATTTCTGACATCTTCTGTCCTCTCTATAGTTCTAATAATTGAATTAACTCATACCCTTCTGGGTGTAAGATATAGCCTTGATTTGGTCTCAGAGCTGGTTCGTTATTAATATATGGATAGCGTGTATGGTTCTGATCGCTGATTCGCATGCCAAGGAATACTTGTTCCACCATTTGATTAGCCAATTTGACAAAAGTATCGTAGGTATTTGATACCAAGTCTTGATAAGTACCAATTAACAATAAGGTCACACCATGCTGGCTACCTTCGACCAGTAACTGTTTGAAGTCTGCTTCGCTCAAGCCAGATGCCATAGCTGTCGCTGCCACATCTGGAATCAAAATCAACCACTTCGGATAATCTGGACTTGGATTAGATAGGCGTTTCTTGAAGTCATCAATAATAGCTC
>NZ_JBLOJV010000064.1:0-3817 GCF_047785705.1 Streptococcus pluranimalium | reverse complement strand
AAACATCCCAAAGTCAAATAGAGACTTTGGGATGTTTTCAATATACTCCGTTATTGGGCGGTTACGAAAAGCCTTGGAGACAAGACTTTTTAGCTTAGGGTGGGGAAGTATCAGAGTGAGAGTAAACGCTGAACGAGTAAGTTTTATAGCAGATTGCAATGAAACTCGTGGAATCGGAATTATGGAATACTCAAAGTCGCTGGTACTAGAACGGGTGACCAGGCTAGTGAAACTGCATATAACAATTTATACTTTTGTTTGTTATAGCAATTGTACTAATTAGAAATTTAACTTTTCAGTCATTCTCGATTAATAACCTAGCGATATCAGGGTGTAGCTGTCCACTGTTAACTTGTTCAATCCAACTGTTAACAGGCTTCTGAGATGAATTGTGTTCAAACCAATCAAAGGATACGAATTCATCAATAAGTTGTTCGTGTGATTCAAGAGCGTTAAGCCTGCGTTTTAAGGATATGAGTTGTTTAAGCTGATTCTCAATGTGGAATTTTTGGTCATTAATTAACTCTAGAATCAGTGTTTTTGTTAGGGGCTTCTTAGTCATTTTTTCTCAATATTGTCCCGATTTGTTCAAGAGTTAAGCCCAAGCCTGAAAAGTACAAAATGAGATGGAGTGTTTTGACGATTTGGTCTGAGTAATTACGGTAGTTATTGGGTAAACGGTCAGGTTCAGGCAGAAATCCTCTTCGCTCGTAATATCGGATGGTGGAGACAGGTAGTCCCGTTGCTTTTGCTAATTCTTTTATTGTCATAATCTTACCTTTTGACATTAAACTATGGTTCATAGTTTATACTAAGTTGGATAAAAAAACAAGAGGTGATAGACAATGAGAACAAGTGTATTTCAAGAGACAAATTTTGGTCGTGTGCATGGTAGTAGCGACGGGGTGACCGAGAGGTTTGCAGGGCTTCGATATGCCCAAGCCCAGCGCTATGGTATTCCTCGGCCCTTTTCTTATGAAGGTGGCGAGATTGATGCAACCAAGCTGGCACCTATTGCAGCCCAGCCAAACATATATTTCAAAGAATACTACTTTAAGCAAAACTATAGTAGTCAGTTGCAGACTGAGCATCCACAAATACTATCGATTTATCGACCTATTGGTACTACGGAAGCTGATCAGTTGCCTGTCATGATTTGGATTCATGGAGGGGCATTTACGAATGGGAGTGGGGAGAGTAGTGAGTACACTCCAGATTTATTGGTTTCCCAAGAGCGGGTCATTGTAGTTAATATCAGCTACCGTCTGGGGGGGTTGGGATATTTGCGAGACCAAGCTGGTCACTTGGCCAATCTTGGCTTGCTAGACCAAATTGAAGCAATTAAGTGGATTACCACCAAATTGCTCAATTTGGTGGTAATCCTGCTCAAATGACACTCTTTGGCCAATCGGCTGGAGCAGAATCAGTACGAGCCATCCTGCTTGCAGATGGGACAGAAGGTCTTATTCAGAGAGCGATAATACAGAGTGACCCAATCGGGGCTGCAAATGCTAAGCGCTCTGTCATGTCTCAAAGGATGCTGGAAAAATATCTGGAACTTCCAGTTGATGCTCCAATATCAGACGTTCTGACTAAGCAATTAGAAATTGAGGAAACAACTAAAGTGAGGGGTCTTGCGCGATTCATGAAGTTTGGACCTCATTATGGAGTCTACCCACTTCCAAAAGTGGAGGAGATACCAGATCGTTTAGCAATTCGTGCTAAATCAGTAGATCTATTGATTGGTAGTAATACCAGAGAAGTAGCAAGCTTTTTACCCACACAACCCAAAATTTTGGGTTTAACAGACAAACGTTTAGGTCAGAAGACGATTGAGTTAGTGGTCAAAAAACTTAGTAGAGAGATTTTTAACAAACCAACTTTGGAATTTGCTCATACCTATGCTGAGGCTGGTGGGAAAACTTACCATTACAGCTTTTTTTGGCAAGAGCAGAGCCACCTTGTTGCTGCGGGTCACGATTTAGAATTGCCGCTACTTTTTAATTTCTCTGCTTTTCCAGATTCGCCGTTTCTTTTAGGAAAAAGCTGGTCTGAAACTCAAGTTGATGGTCAACGACTTCGCAGAGTTTGGGGACAGTTTGCCCGAACAGGTCAGGTTGACCTATCCGGTATACCGCTTATGTTAGAATTTAATAAGTTAAATAAGTGATATGTAAACAGCCTAGAAGTAATCTTTTAGGCTGTTAAATATGTTGTAGTTTTCTTATACGAATATCGGAAATTAGTGGATTCTCTTCCAAGGTTCTTACCTCAAAAATGAAGAAGTGATCGCGATTATCTTTGGACTTCTCCTTATTCAGGACAAAGTAATTCTTACGTGAAGTCGCCATTGTTTTTAGGATATTATCAGTTAGGAAAGTCAATGGAATATTCATGTTGGAGTAGCGGTAGAAGTCACGTTCAAAATCTTGGTAGCTCTCGCTGTAATAGTCCATTTGCAGGTGATTACGCTGAAACTCAAGCTGATTCATAAAGTACCTCCTCTACAAGTTCAATACTCATAATATCTTTCAATTTCAAATTGATGTGACCTGTTATAGTTTTTATCAAAATGAAATCCTTATTCAGACTTGGTATTGTTCCAGTGTAGGAAACACGCTTGTTTTTCTCAATCACATGAATGCGCGTGTTCAGTTGGCTAGCGTATACTTGACTGAGGAGTAATAATTTCTTCTCCAGTGACAAATCTGACATGTACGTTACTTTGTTTGTGTCATCAGAGAGTGCTGATGTATGCTCAGATAGGAAAAAGCCCATCCATTTTTGCATCTTTGTATCCTGGTACTCTCTTGCTGACTGAAATGGTAAGTATGAACGGTCAATCATTTTAATCCCTCCAATCCACCAGCGGAATGTCCGCCGATAAGTTTACTACGTTCAATATTTCTGGAACCTTCAGTTAGGACGGTTCCTTTTTGTATGGCTAAAAAACCAAATTGTTCTCTGACAACGTCAATTGCTGTCTGAAGTCTATTTTCTTTTTCAATTTGTTCCACATCATCAAAGAGTGATAGTAGAGTAAAGTTTTCATCTACAAAGCCACTATAAGAGACACCGATTTGTCTCACTGCACCAGAGGTGTATTTCTTTCGGAATAATTCAAGTACATGGCTCACCATTGTTTTTGGGAGATTTGCGGTTTCAATTTTTTTCTGAGCATTTATAGATTTTTTCATCTCAGTCCTAGAATATCCAATATGAATAGAAACGACAGTAGTCAATACTAGGACTACTGTTCCGTTCCACAGTATAATCCTAAAATCACTTTCACTTCCTTTCGTTCATTAGTATAGAAGAAAGCTCTCATCACACGTCGAGGTAGTTGGTTTGCTGGTGAAAGCCTAGAAACGGTTGAACGAAAGCACATTAAAAAGCCTTGGACAGGGCTTTTTAGCTTTGGGTGGGGTAGTATCAGAGTGACTACCTCAGTTGAGGTAGTTGAGATATTGGTGAATTTGAGAGGGATTTATTTCCGTAGATACAAAGGGGGGACATGGGTAAAGGAGTATGAGGGAATAGATATCCCCCCTCTCTTTTTGCTAAATCGAGAAAAGTATAGATAAAAAATCGTCAAAAATATCGCTTATATCGCAACATATAGCTGGACGTATCTTAGTTTCAACGGTAATATGTACATACCAAAATGGAAAAGAGAAAATAAGATGATGAGTATACAGCCGAGATTGAACGCCTTTGAGGAACTTGCGGAGGTGTTCCGAAAAACCCACCTTGAGCTGGAAGTTGGAGAGACTGTTGAAATTGGAAGATTGTCTCCACTTAAGGTTGACTACCAAGC
>NZ_JBLOJV010000063.1:0-3987 GCF_047785705.1 Streptococcus pluranimalium | reverse complement strand
TCGCGATACCGATAGTGATGGTACTCCGGACAAGGATGACCTTGATGATGATAACGATGGTATCCCAGATGACGCGGATAACAATCCGAAAGGTAAAGACGCACTGACGGTTGAAACAGTAGATACTGTTCGTGTGACCGATAAGCAAGAAGTTGTCCCAGTCAAAGTGGTAACGCCAAGCAAGTCCAATTCCGTGATTGCAAGCACAGAAACCAATGGCCTTCGTGTCGACGATCAAGGACAGCTTGTTGGAACCCCAACCGATATCGTCTTCGTAGGCACTGCGGAAACAGCGACCGTTGAGATTCCAGTCACAGTGACCAACCCAGCAGATGATGCGCCAGTTAAAGAAACAGTTACCGTGACCATTGACCGTGATACGGACAATGACGGTCAACCAGACAAGGATGACACCGACGACGATAACGACGGTATCCCAGATGACACGGATAACAATCCGAAAGCTAAGGACGCTCTCACAGTTGAAACTGTAGATACTGTTCGTGTGACCGATAAGCAGGAAGTTGTCCCAGTCAAAGTGGTAACGCCAAGCAAGGCTAACTCAGTGATTGCAAGCACAGAGACCAATGGCCTTCGTGTCGACAATCAAGGACAGCTTGTTGGAACCCCAACCGATATCGTCTTCGTCGGTGAAGCGGAAACAGCGACCGTTGAGATCCCAGTCACCGTCACCAACCCAGCAGACGATGCACCGGTTGAAACAACTGTGACAGTTACCATTGATCGTGATACGGACAATGACGGTCAACCAGACAAGGATGACACCGACGACGATAACGATGGTATCCCAGATGACACGGATAACAATCCGAAAACTAAGGACGCACTGACGGTTGAAACCGTAGATACCGCTCGTGTGACTGACAAGCAAGCAGTGGTTCCAGTCAAGGTAGTCACACCAAGCAAGTCCAACTCTGTGATTGCAAGCACAGAAACCAAGGGTCTTCGTGTTGACGACCAAGGTCAGCTTGTCGGAACCCCAACCGATATCGTCTTCGTAGGCACTGCGGAAACAGCGACGGTTGAAATCCCAGTCACTGTCACCAACCCAGCAGATGATGCACCGGTTAAAGAAACAGTTACCGTGACCATTGACCGTGACACGGACAATGACGGTCAACCAGACGTGACGGATAACGATGATGACAACGACGGTATTCCAGATGACCGAGACGACAATCCGAAAGGCAAAGATGACTTGACGGTAACCCTTAGCCCGGCTAATAACACGCCAGTCGTTGAAGGTCAGGTAATCGCACCACGTCCAGCAGTTGTCGTTAATAAGCCAAACGCTGTCATCACTGGTACCGAAACGAATGGTGTGACTGTAGATGGCACTGGTAACCTAACGGGTACACCAGTGATTACGGATTGGAACCCAGACGAAAACGAACGTGTGGTTAACGTTCCTGTTAAGGTTGTGGTTGACACACCAGCTGGTCAAGAAACCAAGGACATCCTCGTTCCAGTCACTGTTACCAACCCAGTAGATGATGCGCCAGTTAAAGAAACAGTTACCGTGACCATTGACCGCGATACGGACAATGACGGTCAACCAGACAAGGATGACACCGACGACGACAACGATGGTATCCCAGATGACCGAGACGACAATCCGAAAGCTAAGGATGCACTGACGGTTGAAACCGTAGATACCGCTCGTGTGACGGACAAGCAAGAAGTGGTTCCAGTCAAGGTAGTCACACCAAGCAAGTCCAACTCCGTGATTGCAAGCACAGAAACCAATGGCCTTCGTGTTGACGATCAAGGACAGCTTGTTGGAACCCCAACCGATATCGTCTTCGTAGGCACTGCGGAAACAGCGACCGTTGAGATTCCAGTCACTGTTACCAACCCAGCAGACGATGCACCGGTTGAAACAACTGTGACAGTTACCATTGATCGCGATACTGACAATGACGGTCAACCAGACAAGGATGACACCGACGACGATAACGATGGTATCCCAGATGACCGAGACGACAATCCGAAAGGCAAAGATGACTTGACGGTCACCGTTAGCCCAGCTAATGGCACGCCAGTCGTTGAAGGCCAGTTAATCGCACCACGTCCAGCAGTTGTTGTCAATAAACCAAACGCAGTCATCACTGGTACCCAAACCAATGGTGTAACCGTAGATGGCACTGGTCAATTGACCGGTACCCCAGTCATTACAGATTGGAACCCAGACGAAAACGACCGTGTCGTTAACGTTCCGGTAAACGTTGTGGTGAACACACCAGCTGGTCAAGAAACCAAGGACATTCTTGTTCCAGTGACCGTTCAACGTGACACCGACAATGACGGTCAGCCAGATGTGACGGATAACGATGATGACAACGACGGCATCCCAGATGACACGGATAACAATCCGAAAGCTAAGGACGCACTGACGGTTGAAACCGTAGATACCGCTCGTGTGACGGACAAGCAAGAAGTGGTTCCAGTCAAGGTAGTCACACCAAGCAAGCCAAACTCTGTGATTGAAAGCACAGAAACCAATGGTCTTCGTGTCGACGATCAAGGTCAGCTTGTTGGAACCCCAACCGATATCGTCTTCGTCGGCACTGCGGACACAGCGACGGTTGAAATCCCAGTCACAGTGACCAACCCAGCAGATGATACGCCGGTTAAAGAAACAGTTACCGTGACCATTGACCGTGATACTGACAATGACGGTCAACCAGACAAAGATGATACCGACGACGACAACGACGGCATCCCAGATGACACGGATAACAATCCGAAAGCTAAGGATGCACTGACAGTTGAAACAGTAGATACTGTTCGTGTGACCGATAAGCAAGCAGTTGTCCCAGTCAAAGTGGTAACGCCAAGCAAGCCAAACTCTGTGATTGCAAGCACAGAAACCAATGGTCTTCGTGTTGACGATCAAGGTCAGCTTGTCGGAACTCCAACCGATATCGTCTTCGTAGGCACTGCGGAAACAGCGACGGTTGAAATCCCAGTCACAGTGACCAACCCAGCAGACGATGCACCGGTTGAAACAACTGTGACAGTTACCATTGATCGCGACACTGATAGTGATGGTACTCCGGACAAGGATGACCTTGACGATGACAACGATGGCATCCCAGATGACACGGATAACAATCCGAAAGCTAAGGATGCACTCACAGTTGAAACAGTAGATACTGTTCGTGTGACCGATAAGCAAGCAGTTGTCCCAGTCAAAGTGGTAACGCCAAGCAAGTCCAATTCCGTGATTGCAAGCACAGAAACCAATGGCCTTCGTGTCGACGATCAAGGACAGCTTGTTGGAACCCCAACCGATATCGTCTTCGTCGGCACTGCGGAAACAGCGACGGTTGAAATCCCAGTCACAGTGACCAACCCAGTAGATGATGCGCCAGTTAAAGAAACAGTTACCGTGACCATTGACCGCGATACGGACAATGACGGTCAACCAGACAAGGATGACACCGACGACGATAACGACGGAATTCCAGATGACCGAGACGACAATCCGAAAGCTAAGGACGCTCTCACAGTTGAAACGGTTAATACTGTTCGTGTGACGGACAAGCAAGCAGTTGTCCCAGTCAAAGTGGTAACGCCAAGCAAGCCAAACTCAGTGATTGCAAGCACAGAAACTAATGGTCTTCGTGTTGACGACCAAGGTCAGCTTGTCGGAACCCCAACCGATATCGTCTTCGTAGGCACTGCGGAAACAGCGACGGTTGAAATCCCAGTCACTGTCACCAACCCAGCGGATGATGCACCGGTTAAAGAAACAGTTACCGTGACCATTGACCGTGACACCGACAATGACGGTCAACCAGACAAGGATGACACCGACGATGATAACGACGGTATTCCAGATGCTCAGGATAAGAATCCTAAGATGGCGGATGCCTTGCGTGAGGATTATGTGATTATCGTTTCGGTGGATGGTACAGAGCAAACCGCCACTTACGAAGACATCACCCATGAGCAGTTCTTGGG
>NZ_JBLOJV010000062.1:0-4103 GCF_047785705.1 Streptococcus pluranimalium | reverse complement strand
ATAACTTCCTTCATATGAAAAAGTTAGATTTGAAACATTTATTAAGGACATATATTTCTTCCTCCTTTACATTATAAAAATTTTATAAGCAAAGTCGGTTTTCGGCATTAATTACTCTATAATGTTATCCAACTCTGCAAGGATTTTGTCATGAATGACATAGTATCATTGTCTATCACGTTTATCTTCCTTTCTTTGGGGTACTACCAACAAAAAGCGGAAAACATACGCTAAGCAAAATTCGACATAAAGAATGCCGATTTTTCCTACGCTAAGGAATTTTCGGATTTCATTTTATTGATTAAGAGGGCGCAGTGAATCTAAGCTTGTTATTTTCGTCATATCAAAGGTATATTCACCAAGAAAATTGATATGTTCCCATCCCAGAGGTGAAATGTGTTTTAATAGGTCCTCCCGTAAATTTCCTTTTTCCTTTAACAATTTCGTTGCTTCAGTTAGATATACGGTATTCCATACGCTAATTGCGTTAATTATAATGTTTAATGCACTTGCGCGCTGCAACTGATCCTGTAAACCTCTTTCCCGTAACTCGCCTCGTTTTCCGAAAAATAATGCTCTTGCCAAACCATTCATGGCTTCCCCTTTATTTAGTCCTCGCTGGATACGTCTACGTAATGTCTCACTAGATATATAATCTAGGATAAAAATAGTTTTTTCGATTCTTCCCATTTCCCGTAAAGCGGTGGCTAATTTGTTTTGTCTTGCATACGAACCTAACTTCCCCATAATAAGCGAACCGGATACTTTTCCCTCTCTAATAGAATGGGCTAATCGGAGCACGTCATCAAAGTTTTCCTGAATAACCTTTGTGTTAATCCGTCCACGAAGTAAGTTTTCCAATTTAGGAAAATCATTTGGTTTTTGAATTGTGTAAAGTTTAGCGTCAGCTAAATCACGAAGTCTTGGTGCAAATCGAAACCCCAACAAATGACTTAAACCGAAAACCTGATCGGTATAACCTGCTGTATCAGTATAATGCTCCTCAATATTTAACTCCGTTTCATGATGAAGTAATCCATCGATGACATGTACAGCATCTCTTGCGTTTGTATTAATGACTTTCGTATAAAAAGAAGAGAATTGATCACTTGTAAACCGATAAATGGTTGCACCTTTACCTGTACCATAATGAGGATTTGCTTCAGCGTGCAAAGATGATACACCAACCTGTACTCGCATTCCGTCAGATGAAGAAGTGGTACCATCACCCCAATATGAAGCAAGGGTTAATTTTTTCTGAAAATTTACCAATGTGGATTGCGCCCGACTAATAGCATCATCGTACAAACGCCATTGAGCAGCATTAGCCATTTGGTGATAAGTAATTCCAGGTGTAGCATCTGCCATTTTAGTCAAACCGATGTTAGTTCCCATTGCCATAAGTGCAGCCATCAGAATAGGATTTTCCTCTCCCTTTGGAGGTCTATTAGTGGAAGCGTGTACCAACATTTTATCAAATCCTGTCCAGTGGGCTACCTCCATTAAAAGATCAGTGAGCTTTACCTTTGGCAGCATAACAATCAAAGGAAATTTAGTGAGTTTATACGACTACACTTTTCTTGACAATTCCAAAGTATAGATAATAAAAACCGCTATGCGGCAAACTCAAAAGGTCTTCACATAGCGATTATATCTAATAAAAATTCATTAATTTTTTTACATTTTCAACAACCAGAATGTATCATTAACACTTTTACATCCTTATTGCATAACTCAAAAATTACATAACTTCCAATTCTCTCATCAACTGTTCCCATTCATTAAAATAATTACCCTGACACCTTTTAACATCATCAATTGATTTTTGTATTTCCGTCAGTACTATATAATCAGAAGAATTGTTTGGTTCAGAAATGATTTTATTCAATCTTTCTAATTCTTCATCATATTGATTTATTAACACTTCAAGCTTTTCAATTCGTTTCTCCTTCTTAACCTTCTCCTTCTCAATGGAGTTACGATCGCCTTTTACTGTGTTATTTTTCTCTACTTTCTGCTCAACTTTAATGTTATTAAATGGCTTTTCAGAATTCATCCTTTTTTTCTCGTACTCACCATAAGTAGATTGTACAAACTCTACACCATCCTTATCAAAAACAAGTAATCTGTCAGCAATCTTATTAGTAAAATATCTATCATGTGACACAAAAATAATTGTACCTTGATAACTGCATAAGATATTCTCTAAATTCTCTTTTCCAATAATATCCATGTGGTTTGTCGGTTCATCTAAGATTAAAACATTAGGACGTTTATATAATAATTTACATAATGTCAATCTAACCTTTTCTCCACCTGACAAAGAGGACACCGGTCTAAAAACATCATCTCCACTAAACTGAAATGAGCCAAGAGCAGTTCTGACCTCTGTGTCATTTAGCTCAGGGTATTCGCTTTGAAAAATTTCGAATAGTGTATCATCTCCACTGATTTGAGCAAGCTGTTGGTCAAAATAGCTAATTTCAACATTGTATCCGAATTTAAAATCTCCAGACAATGCTGCCACACCATCCATAAGTGTTTTAAGCAACGTGGATTTACCAATACCATTACTCCCAACAATTCCAAGCTTCTGTCCCCTTTCAAGGTTGAAATTAACCTTTGCAAGAGGAGTATCATAGCCTATCACAAGTTCTGAAGCACTTAATACTTGCCTTGAACTACTGATTCTCGGTTGAAATTTAGACATATAAGTTTTTGTATCGTATTGGTCTGGTGCATTTAATATTTGCATACGCTGTAATAATTTAATTTTAGATTGCACCATTTTAGCTTTCGTAGGTTTATAACGAAAACGTTCAATCAAGCGTGTAATCCTTTCAATTTCTTTCTGTTGCAAGTCGTAATCTTTTTGCTGTTTGATATGATTTTCTCGTTTTTGCTCCTCAAAGGCTGAATAATTACCTTTATAACATTTGGTCTCTCCCCATTCGATTTCATAAACCTTATCCACAATTCGATTAAGAAACATTCTATCATGGGAAATAATAACCAATGTAGATTTATAACTTCTCAAATAACTCTCCAACCATTGTATTGTTTCTATATCAAGGTGGTTAGTAGGTTCATCAAGTAATAGAATGTCTGGCTTTGTTAAAAGTATTTTTATAAAAGCTATCTTAGTTCGCTGACCACCTGAAAATTCAGAAATGGGTTTTTTATAATCTGCTTCAGTAAAACCCATACTACGAATCATCGTTTCATATTCTTTTTGGTAGGTTAGACCTCCAAGAGCCATATACCTTTCACTGATATCAGAGTATTCATTGATGATTTTATCATCATATTGATTCTCCATTTTATCTATCAGCTGTTTCATCTTGTTTTCCATATCAATAAGCGTCTTAAATACCGTACGGACTTCATCCACCATTGATATACTTTCATCTTCAAAAGGCATCTGTCTTAAATAGCTAATATAAGGGTTACCGGTCTTTATTACTTGAAACTCACTTTCACCAGTTCCTTCTTCTAATTCAATTTCGCCTATAATAGCTTTTAGCAAGGTTGTTTTTCCACATCCATTTCTACCAACAATAGCAATCTTTTCATTATCATTGATTTCAATATCGATGTTTTCCAACACCATATTACCATCATAGTAAACGGCACCATTAATTATTTTGTATTGCATTTTCATATCCTCCTTTGCGTTAGTACTAGCAATTGCAAAGGTGGCTTTGGACAATAATTATTCTACTCCATGTAAAGCTTGTCACAGCCACCTATACATGGAGTTCTTTAAATGTTACTATAGTTGTAGATTTCATTTGCTTCTACCTCCTATCGATTATTAATATAATTCAATTGCCACCTTATTGTACCAAGTCGCTAGCGCAATGGCTAGCCTAAGTTTTAGCTTACACCCTTTCTGGTAAAAGTAAAGTAACTGATCTGTTATCTCATCTGGCACCAGATTCCCGATAAACCCTGCTGTTCCCGTCAACAGAAACCGCAGCCACACTGGAAAAAGATACAAAAGGATTGCCGCAATTGATTCTTTGCATTAGCCATCAGCTTTACAAATCACTCTTTCTATATTATTCCTTCTCCAAATCGTTTTATTATATCATATTATCTTT
>NZ_JBLOJV010000061.1:0-4124 GCF_047785705.1 Streptococcus pluranimalium | reverse complement strand
AGGTCATCAGATCATCACATTTTTCAAGGCCTCTATGATGAGCAAGTCTCACTTGATAAGAAGGTCAAGTCAGATTTTGAACGTGAATACGATGATTTACAGCAGGAACACCGTCGCTTGAAGTCTCGATCAGATGCCCTATCATTAGAGCTACGGAAATTAGAAAAGGAGGAAATGCATGGGCGTTGAGATGTATCTTGGCCAATCAGACCAGCAGGCCAGTGCGGTATCGACTGTTTTATCCAATCGGATAAGTGCCTATGAGGATATCATAGCTAGTCTTCGGTCTTTTATTGATACAGCGAACTTGCAGGGTCATGCCTATGGTTCAGCCAAGGATTATAATAGTCAGATTTTGCTTCCTTGATGGCCTCATCTAAAAGGCTGTATCCTTTTAGATGAGGCCATCAAGGAAGCATGTAGCAAGCTAGCTAGTGAGTATCGCAGTCAGGTTGACACGATTGATCTAAGAGAAGATGAATTACGTGAGAAAATCTGACAAGCAGGGATGCTGGCTAGTCGTTATGACTATTTAGCTTCCCTGGTGCGTCAAAAAGAGAAACCGAATTGGTCTCGTATCGGTGATTTATCCATGACAGACAGCCGTTATATGGAGGTTGAGCGACGTTTACAGGAGAAATTACAAAAACTGTTAGCGTTTAATAGCTCATCCGTTCATCTCTTTACCGCGATTCAACCCTTATTAGACTCCGTCCAAAAAGGCTTGAGATAAGCGAACTTGTCTTGGGACGTTCAGACTAAGTCTTTTGATGTTTCTCGTCTTGACTTAGGCTGGGCATCTGACCTTAACAAGCAGTGGGATGATAAGACCACTGGCAGGGCTAAAGCTCTTATCGCTAAAGTCGAGGCTGGGAAAGACTTGACGAGTGATGAACTCAATGAATTGGGTGGATACTTAATGGAGAATCCTAAGTCTAAGATTTATGATAAGGGGATGAAGGCGTTTTATAGTTCAGTATCACCAAATTTTGATTGGGAAAATGAACACAAATTTTTCAAACAAATTGGAAAAAATATTAATCCTCTAGCTGTGTCGATCAATGGTACTGAGTCAGGAATGGATTCTCAGGATATCTATAAGTTATACAAGGAATTACAATCAATACATAGGAAATTTAAAAGTAACCCAACTAGTTTTTTTAGAGGAACAATTTTTTCAAAAGGTGGAGCACAAATCTCTGATTTAAAAATATTTGGAAAAAGCTTGTTTTCTAATGACACTGCTGTTGGTAAACTTTACAGTAAACTTCCGTCTTATAGCCATGGAACTATTGCAAGAGATTTAGGCATGATGAAAGAAAATAAAACTGCATTTTCATCAATGACTAAAGTAGGTAAAGTTTTTCAAAGTTGCTGGTTGGGTTGGAACAGCGGTTAATGTTTTCGCAGATTTCACTGAGTTGAAATCAAAAGGTTACTCGAATGAGCAATCAACAGTTATTACTGCTAGAAAAACAGTAGTAAATTTGGCGGCTTCAGCTGCGGGGAGTTCTGTCGGAAAAATTGGTGGTGCAATGATTGGACAAGCTTTAATTCCCATACCAGGTGTAGGTGCTGCTATAGGTGCTGCAGTAGGTAGTATTGCAGGTGGTTTTATAGGAAGTGCTATTAATAATCATCTTGATTCTGGAGTTAAGCCTCAAAAGAGAGGATGGAGTTGGTCGTGGTAAGATATATTCCTTGTACAAAATTAATTTTTCATGTTGACAATGGTTTGGGGAGCTCTTTAAAGGGTACAGGGCTAGCTGCTGAGTATGATGTCCTTAATAAAAAAGTTATTTGGAGAAAAATATCGAAAGATAAAATAAGGAATCAAGAATATCTTAGTAATTGGCTAATTTTGTTAAGTTCACTCATTCCACCTACATTTTTTGTTTTTATAATATTTTTTATCAGGATGTTATCAAGGGATGTAAAGGGAGCGGATGTTTTAGGAGGATTTAAATATATTATCCCCATGATTCTTGGTTTCCTCATGTTCCTGTCTTTTGAATATCTAATGATACGCATCAGAAGTAAGTATGAAATATGTAGACCACCTAGTAGTAATGAACAACTTTTGTATTTTGAAGGAGTTGAGCAGATTGCTTTGAAGTTTAATGATGTATGGTCATCAAACAGGATACCGTACCTAGCGAATATAATTGTAAGTGTATTCGTGCTTGGTTTAGTGTTACCGATTATGTTTTGGCTATATTTTATACCCAGCTCTATGGGAGAATTTGGAATGAAGTTGATTATTTTGGGATTGATAATCTCTTTAATTCCAAATATTGGATGGAATTTAGTTTTAAAATCAATTGTACTATCAAAAATAAAACAAGATATTAAGGAGAAAATAGATGCAAGATAGAATTTTACCAGTTGGCTCAGTTGTGACAATTAAAGATGGTAATTTACCACTATTGATAATTAGTAGAGCAGCTCTATTTGAAAATAATGGGGAATTAGGTTATTTTGATTACTCAGCTGTTATTTATCCTGAAGGGATGACTGATGGAGATAAGCTTATTTTCTTTAATAGAGAAGATTTAGAGTCAATTGTATATTTTGGCTATATAAATTCTGATGAGCAAGTTTTTGCTGAAAATTATGACAGATTAGTTTCTGAGTCGGGATACAATAAAATAAGGAATATAATTTGATGTATTAGATAATATTGATAGACCTTTCTGTGTGCAGAAGCTTTAGCAAGCATTGAGTCAGCGATGTCTCAGTTCATGAGTGATTCTGCTCTTCAGGGGCAAGCATTAAATGGAATGAAGAGCTATTTAGCAGAAGTTCATTATCCGATTATTTTGGTCTTGGGAACTTTAATGCAGGATTATTCCGCTTCTCTCTTGCTTTATAAAGACGGTTATTATAATATAGACGATGCTTCCAAAGCAAAATTGCTGGAGCAAAACCTTACGACTCTTAAGAGTGATTTGGAGGGGTCGCGTAATAATTTACAGAATCAGATCGATTTATTGAGCGCTGAGAAGGCTAAGATTAATGATATTTTGACTTATAGGGGTATGAGTCATACAACAACCATTATGAAGTACAACTCTCTGATTAATGATCAGTTATCCAACTGGTATAGAAGTCAAAGAAGTAATAGACTTCCTGCGAAACAAAAATGTGATAAACTATATCTATGAATGACGAATCAAGCAAATCCTTAAACGATGTCCGTTTTAAACGCCTAGTTGGTATTGAGCGCAAAACAGTTGAGAAAATGGTATCTATTTTGGAAATGGCTTACCAAACGAAACATGCCAGAGGTGATAGAAAACCCAAAATGAGCCTGGAAGACCTGCTAATGGTTACCCTTCAGTATCTCAGAGAATACCGCACCTATGAGCAGATTGCGGCTGATTTTGGCCTACACGAAAGCAACTTGATTCGCCGCAGTCATTGGGTAGAAGAGGTCTTGGTAAAAAACGGTTTTACAATTGGCAAAAACTCAATAAAACCGACAGATGCCCTTCTGATTGATGCAACAGAGGTTCGAATCCAGCGTCCCCAAAAAAGCAAAAGCTAAACTACTCTGGCAAAAAGAAATGCCACACTCTGAAAGCACAAGCAATCGTCACTCACACAGGCAAAATGCTTTATCTTGACACTGCAAAAATAATGATCATGATATGAAACGATTCAGGAATAGCCGTCGTATCTTGTCGAAAGCAGGAACCATTTTAGCAGATAGTGGGTATCAGGGTCTGATGGAAATGTATCCACAGGCTCAAATCCCACGTAAATCCAGTAAGTATCATTTGTTAACACCTGCGGATAAGGCTTACAATCTTGAACTGTCATCATGTCGTATCACCATTGAGCATGTCTTCGCCAAGATTAAGACCTTCAAAATATTGTCAAAAACCTACCGCAATCGAAAGAAACGCTTTCATTTGAGGATGAATTTAATTGCTGGAATCATTAAATTTGAATTAAAAAACTAGTTAAGTAGGAAGTCTAATTATTTCTATGGATATGATAAAAAGAACGAACCATTATATTTCGGTTACTGGACATTAGACATTGCTGCTCTAGTAAAAGTATTGAATATTCCTGATGATTCTTTTAAAGATAAAAAATACTATCCTTATCAAGAAGATTTC
>NZ_JBLOJV010000060.1:0-4207 GCF_047785705.1 Streptococcus pluranimalium | reverse complement strand
GCTTTAAACATCCAAAAAGAGAGAACCAGAACGATTCTCTCTAGATGTTAGCTATAAGTCACCCACTACAGTTGACGAAGAGCCTCTTAAATGCATTATCAAATCTAATTATTTTTTTTCTTTTCAATAATTGATAATGAGACAGTACTAGCAGCTAGTGCTACCCACAAAGATAATATTGCAAATGGTAAATCATTGTTACTACCTGTTGAAGGAAGTGAGCTTCTTGCATTATTATTTTGATTTATCAGGGAGTTGGGTCTGCCTATAGAACTAGAAACTCTCGAAACTGGAATTAATGGTAACTGACCATTATCCGTAGTATCTACTGTGTCAGCTGGTGTACCTGCACCTGGTTGTGTGCCTACACCTGGTTCTGTACCTGCACCTGGCTTATCAGCTGGGGCAATCACATCTGAAATACCATCGTTATCTTGGTCAGTGATGCCTGGTTTGGTTTCATCTGACTCGACATCGTTAGTAAGACCATCTCCGTCTGTATCTTCTTGACCATCTGGAGTACCGTCTCCATCGCTATCTGGATTCTTAGGATTGAGACCTGCTGCTAACTCATCCGCATCAGATACGCCGTCGTTATCGTCGTCTGTATCTTGAATGTCTGGGATACCATCTTTATCAGTATCTACTGTGTCAGCTGGTGTACCTGTGCCTGTGCCTGGTTCTGTGCCTGTGCTTGGTTGTGTGCCTGTGCCTGGTTGTGTACGATTATCCACCACTTTGACCGTTACTGGAACTTCGTCCTTACTGCGGTCTGGGTAGGTAACAACTACAATCGCTTCTTTATCACCCGCTGTTTGCGTATCAACTGGTGTCTTATAGCTTGCGCTCGTTTGCGGTGGCAATTGTGACATGTTGCCAATTGAGTTGCTGGCGGTTGGGGCTTGACCAAGATTAACCGTTTGAACAACTTGTTTTGGTTCGTTCTCACCAGCCATATCATAGACCCAAACACCCACTTCTACCGTATCACTTGTCTTGTCTGGGTAGATTACCTTAAGGATACCTGTTCTAGTGCCAAGTTCTGAGGTATCGATTTTTTTAACCCACTCATATGTTGTCTTAACAGGCATCGGTTGAATCAACTTAGACGGATCAACATCAGAATTTAAGAGAGCTCCAATCATTACCGTAGTAGGATTGTATAAATCCGCGTCAGGTATTCTAGGAACACTGATTCCTCTCTTTATGTGAGCTTCCACTGTACCCCAATATTCTCTCCTTGAATTCACAAGAAGGCGTGTTGCTTTCTCAAAATGCTCGTCAAAAATCGTATAGGCCACGTCAGCTGTGAGAGAGTCACCCTCTCTATGAATGTTGGCGATTCGCAATTCTTTAACGATTGCAGTTTTGCCTTCAATAAGTCTACTCCTAAGAGCATTATTAAGCTCTGTAATCGTTAAAGAATTACTGCTTTTGATAGAATCATCAAAATAAATTTCAAATCTTGCATCATCATTTAAATAATCTAACTTGTCTTTATCAACATATTTTGGCCTTTCTACAAGTCGACCTTGACGATAACTGTCCTGTACATATTCATATTTAGTAACGACACCTGTTCGCTTAATCTCATCAGCCGTAGGTAAAAATGTTTTGAAAGAATAAGAAACCTCATAAGGATGCTCATGTATACTGCTAGAAGTAAGTGGATACGTTTCAGCTATAAGTGAGGCATCATAAACCCATTTCTCCCCTTCTTTTCTTAAATTATTGAATTCATATTGTTTGACCCTAAAGCCATACGTGTACTCTTCACCCAAAATTTTACTGAATTGTAGTATCGTGTATTTCTTTATGTCTTCTATTGTCAGGTCTTGGTTACTTTCTAATAAGTTACCTAGTTCTTTGTAATAACTTAAATGGATATATTCTGTATCCGGATCACCACCAGCTTGAAAATCATTTGCTATCTCTTCACTGTAGCTAAACCTAGCCGCCCCTTCTTCTTGTTCTAAGACAACAATTTTAGCAGGGGTATCTCTCTTCTTCCTATTCTTACTTTGTTCTTTGACTTCAAAGAGGATGGTAGTCTCTTGTCCTTCTACCAGATGAGTTGTCTGGGTATCTGAAGTGACTAGGCTATATCCTGATAGCTCTGACTTGGTCAAATCAGCTGAAACAGAAACATCCGTCTTAGCCACTGCTTGATTTGTCTTGATAAGCTCTGTACGTGTCTCACGGTAAACTTCAACACCTTGCTCTTGATAGACTACTTGATAAGAGAGGGACACTTCACGCTCTGGTTGCCCAGCGATTGCGGGCTCTGTGTTTAGGCGAGTCACTTGGTAGACGATCTCTGGATGGCTGCCTCGCGTTAGAATCGCTGTTCGAAGGAGGCTCGTACCTGTCTCATCTGAGTAATCTGACAGCTGGTCTGCTATAGCGAGTTCTTTACCGTCTTCTGTGATGGTGATTGTTGCTGCTCCTGCTGGAATAATTGCAGACTTTTGGACTTTATAGACTGTTTCTCCAGTTACCTGATCAACATAATGAACAGTATAGTCTACAGCTGTCTCAAGCAAGCTCGTCTCTGGCTGTAGCGTTGGTGGCGCTGTTACATTGAGGGTTGGCGTTTCTAAGTTTGTCGCTTGAGCTGGCTCTTTAGCCTCTTCAGTTGGCTGATTTTGCTCTGTTGAAGGCTCAGCAGCTGGTTGTGCGCTAACTACTTTGGCTACGTCTTCTACTAGGTGGGCTAAGGCGATCTCAAGTTGTTTTTGGACTTGGTCAATCTTGTCCTGAGTAGTAGGGTTGTCCAGAATTTCCTTAGCTTCCTTGATAGCTTGATGTAGGATACGTACAGAGGCCTCTGTCTTACTTGATGTGTCAACTAGATAGGCACGGTCAAGTAGGTCTTTTAGCGTTGTCGTGTTTAGGGACACTAGCGGGGCAGGGGTGTTAACCACTTCTGGTGTGATGATGGGTTGCTCTACTGCGGGTGCTTTATCAAACGTTTTTGGTGTGTCATCAATGTCTGAAGTTGTCACTTCCGACAAGCCTTTAGAGATTGCTGTAGGTGTTTGTGATGTCTCATCTGCACTAACTCCTTGAGCACCAAGAATGGTCAGGGCACCTAGAAGGACAGAGCTTGCCCCGTAGGCTTTATATTTTCTTATCGAAAATATTTGTTTGGTATCTCTTGAGTAATTCATCTATTTCTCCTATATATAAGTATGTGTAAATGCTATGATGTGTTACTTTGTTATAAAATAACAAAAGGACCAAAACGCTCTTCAATCTCTGGCATGAGATTTTTGATTAGGGTAGGTCCTTGTAAAAGGATATTGAAGAAACCTTCCATAGTGGCTGGGGTAACTTCGGTCATGTGTCTCATAAAGACATAACCATCATCTCCTAAGACAAAGTAGTAATAAATGGATTGGTGTTGATTGAGCTGATTGAGATAGCCCAACAACTCATTAATGTCTTCGTCTGTCTTTTTGGAATAGGCTATCTTATGAAAAACAATCTGCCCCAGAGACTTCGTGTCACTCTTAGAGAGGGAGACCGCAAAGTCTATCGTATGGCAGTTAGTCAGGGCAAAGCGACCACGGTATACCAACTGGTCGCTTTGTGTTGCGACACTCATGGTGAATTTTTTGGTAATCAACAGGTCTTGCCATAGCTGGTTAAGTTTATCCATCAAACGTCTCCTGATGAAAAGTTATAGACCGGCAACACCGCTTCATAGCTTTTTGCGGTCTCTGATAGCTCTGGAAACTGTATGACAGTCCGTGAACTTTTCACAACTTCTTCGACTTCCTTGGCCGTTTCTGTAACAATGTCAGATAAACCAGAAAATCCTGAAATGTCCATTTGGTCTACGTGTGATAACTGCTGCTGTAGCATGTCTTTCAGGTCAACCTTTAATTGCGCGCCTCGTGATCGGATATCTAGCTCTTTTAAGACTAGGCGCTGCGAAGCTTCTTCGATTTGATTCATTTTGGCATTGATGCCGTGTTCGGCATCGCGTTTCATTGCTGCCGCTGTTTTTTCGGCATCTTTGATAATTGTCTTGGCACGATTTTGTGCTTCGATAATCAAATTTGTGACAGATTGCTCCCTTTCTTTGTAAAATTGTAATTGTTTTTGTAGTTTTTCTACCATTTGGCGTTCGCTTTCCAGCTCTCGCCGATCATCTTGATTGGATGATTTTACATTTTTTTCTTTGGTTAAAAAATCTAACATA
>NZ_JBLOJV010000006.1:0-70141 GCF_047785705.1 Streptococcus pluranimalium | reverse complement strand
CGAATGACTAAGATTTGGTCACTCGATGCAATCTTGTTTGAGATACTGTTTTAAAACTAAATGACTATAAAGCCAAAAGTAATCGGAGGGAGGTATTCTATATTTCGGTAGGTATATGTCAAAGACATTTATTTTTCAATTGTCTTTGAGAAAGGAGTTTTGTGATTTTTAATAAGGTTCTCAAGCCAATTTCCTTTATCGTCTTCTCCTTCTGCATCATCATAGTCAACTTCTACATCATCCTCATCATCCGAAAAATCAACAGGTCCAAAAATAACCCATTTATTCTTTGCTGCTGAAATGTGTGGTTCGTTCTTTGTAGTTGTAAATAGAGTAAAGCCCAAGATACCGAGCAAAACAATCGTTCCTAATTTAAGTGATTTCTTCATAGTTAGTACTTCCTTTCTTGTTTTTAATAAAAAACTAGGAAATACCCTATAAAAAAGTATCTCCTAGTTGCTATTTATTTTAGAATTTACCAAAACAAATAAATGTATTTACGACTTTTCCACGTGCTGCTTTCACCAATTCTGGTTTGCGATTCAAGTCTTTAACGAATGTAGTCATAATATGTTTCCTCCAAATTTTAAAAAGTGTTTTTTGTGTTTGTAAGCCTTACAAGAACTATCTTACACCAAGAGCTGGAGAACTTAAAAATCGTTACATATCTGTAAGTTGGGAAATGGTATCCTCTATATGTTGAGACAAGTTATAACACTCTAGTAGTTGAGCCATTTCTAGTAGTTTTTTCATCGTACCAAATGCTTCTAGATCTCCTTGAAGATACTTTAATTGAGCTTTATAAAAGGTTATCTGAAGTCGTTCAAATAGATCATCCTCAAATATACCAAAACTTTCTATAGAACGTATCAGCTTAGCTGCTAATCTTTCCTCACCTCTATCTAACAAAATACCAACAGCTGCAAGCAATACTCCATAAATCCTTCGGAGATTCTCTTTAATGCCATGATAAAATTGAGTCCTACCAATCAGCTCTGCACACAATACGTTAATCGTTTGACTACTCAAACTTCGTATGCAATTCCCAAAAATCCAAATTTCATAGAGACACCATTCATCAATCGATAATAGGTAATCCGCAATCACTTTTTTTTCAACTTCTGAAATTTTCTTATCGGAATTACATTTATTCAACATGATATGGAAAACTGCAATCAAAACGCGATCTGATTTTCTTCCTTCTGATTCAAATTTTTTTTGAAATTCGTTGATTTTTTGTTCAAAATATCTACCATTACGGGCTTGTAAAGCCTTACGGATGTCAATAGATACCCTAACATCTTCAGATTGATAATACATATTGTAAAAAGTAGAAAACTCCCCCTGTAACACATCCATACGCTGTAAGCAGTTAAAGAAAGTATCTACAGATAAATTACTCTTACCATTTTCAAAGCGGGATAATTGAGCTGGGGTTACAAAATCTCCTGCAACCTCTTTTAAAGACATCTTTTTGGATTCTCGAATCGTTTTAAAAACTTTTCCATATTTTTCCATTTGACAAGCCTCGCTTACATTTATGTAATGATTTCAACATCTATCTAGAAATAGTTTATCATATTGTCAACAATAAATTAATTGGAGAAAATATATCATGAAAAAAATTATTTTACTTATCTCATTGCTCTCTGTGATCCTTAATACTTCACCTGCACTTGCCAATCAACACTCAAAATTTGAGTCAAAACAAACAAATACTATCTTTAAAAATCCTCGTACTAAACGAGAACTCCCAAAAGATTTTTTCATATGGTAAAACAATATGAATCAAAAGAAAATCTTCTACTCACTCTTTTTTAACGACCTCTTGTCTGATTTTGGAGATACGCTCTACTATCTATCTCTAATGAATTACATCATTCTATTACCAGATAGTCAGTTAGCTCTCTCTATTATCACATTATCTGAGACGATTCCCATCTTTTTCAAGATTATGATGGGCTATCTCGCTGACAAAACGAAAAACAAAATCAACTTTATCATGCTAACACAAGTATTTAGATTCATTCTCTATCTTCTTGTTGGCTTTCTCATTTCATTTAATCCTGCTCTTTGGGTTATACTTACCATTTCAGCAATCAATCTCTTATCTGATTTAGCAGGTCAATTTGAAAATAGTCTCTACCTTCCGATTGAGTTATAATTGATAGAAGAAGAGGAAAGAGAGCAGATATTCGCTACTACTCAAAGTATTGCTTCAATACTCAATATTCTTTTTAAATTAAGCGGAGCTGTTTTAGTAACTTGGATCAGCTATCAAGCATTAGCGTTTATCAACGCTACTACTTTCCTAGTTTGTGCTCTATTTATGCTATTGCTACGGTCACAATTAGCACCGCTCCAAAAAGTTGAAGATAGAACAGATGTCGAAGAGGAAAACGAGACCGATCATCATTTCTTGCAAGAAATAAAATCTGCCATCCTACATTTAAAGAATATTCCTCATCTCCTTGACTATCTCCTTATTATCGCATGTCTGAATGGTCTTTTTTCCATCATTACTCCACTCATTATTGCAGGTATTACAAACAATAAGAATTTTACTATCATTAACGCAGCAACAACCATCTCTCTTGCGGGGGTGATTCTGACTGTTGCAAATATTTTGGGAAATATCTCTGCGAATACAATATTCCAAAATGTAGCACTGAAAAAAATTCTTTATTTTGCCATGTTAGGATTGCCGTTTCTATTTCTATCATTCTTGAGCCAAAATATTTGGTTTTGTTTCTTACTACTATTCCTGCTAGGGATTGCCAGTGGAGCTGCTAGTCCAAAATTCTATGGCTTTCTCATGAATAACCTCTCGCCTGAAAAAATTGGTTTATTCATGAGCGAAATTGGAACAACCATGCAGCTAGGAATTGTTGGAGCACAACTATCATTTTCTGTACTTATCGCCTCAATATCTCCAGTTGCAATTAGCTACTTCTATCTCATTATCTCAGCATTATTTACTTATTGGATATTCATCAAACAAAGAAAAAAACGCACAAAGGAACTACTATGACATCACTTATCTCTGTAACAAATATCACCAAAACCTATCAAAGCAAGCACGCTGTTGATCATCTCTCCTTCGACATTCAAAAGGGCGAAATCTGCGGTCTTGTTGGAGAAAATGGAGCTGGTAAAACGACCCTCCTACGCATGCTAGCAGGCCTTCTCCGTCCGACATCTGGCAAGATGGTTATGGATAAACCTATCCGTCTTGGTGCCTTGATTGAGTCTCCAGCACTTCAACCCAATCTCTCAGCCCTGGCCAATCTTCGCTACCTCTCCCTGCAGCTAAATCTAAATTATAGCAATAAAGAACTGCTGAATATTTTAGAGATTGTGGGGCTTTCTGATGTGGATGCCAAAAAGAAATCCAAGGACTTCTCCCTGGGTATGCGACAACGTCTGGCTATTGCCATCGCTATTTTAGACAAGCCTGACTTTCTTATTCTTGATGAGCCAATCAATGGCTTAGACCCTGTGGGTATCAAGGAGATGCGGCAAATCATTCTTAATCTAAGAGACAGCTACAAGATGACGATTTTAATCTCTAGCCATATCCTGTCAGAACTCGAGCTGGTCGTTGACCGCTACATCATCATGCATCAAGGAAAAATTCTCAAGAAACTGTCCAAAAATTCCTTGACGCAAGAATTACAAGGAAAGCTCTATCTCCAAACCACTGATAATACGGCTGCTGAGAAGATTCTACAAGGTCAGTCTATCCCTTATCAGGTCGAAAACGACTACTTGGCTCTGCCTATCAACACCAAGCCAATGGATATGATACATCTAATGCTGAGCCAGTCCATCGACATTGAAGCCATCTTTAAGCAACAACAATCCTTTGAAAACTACTACCTTAACCTTATCAAACAAGGAGAATAATATGATTCACTACCTAAAAGCCGACATCTACCGCATCCAGCAAGAAAAGAAATTACTGATTTCATTAGGGATTTTAGTCCTCCTCTCCCTGCTATCTGCCTTTCTTTTCAAAGATAGCCCTTCTGCAGATAATACGGTATCACTCATTCAACTGTTGACACAGTTTATCATGCTCTTTTTCATTGTTCCGACCAACATTCTATTCGGAGAGGACTTTGCCCATCGCACCATCAATAACATCCTCATCAAGCAAAAACGCCGTCAAAAACTGTTTAGTTACAAGATTCTGACAACCATTCTTCTCAATCTCTTCTATGTAGCACTCAGCTATCTCATTTCTGCAGGCTTTCGTGTCTTGATGGGTGGGCAAGTTGATCTACAAGTATTTGGCGTAGCATTTCTCCATCAGATTCCTCTGTTGATTGCCATTTCCATTCTTTGCGACTTTCTCTTTATCATCATGAATCGTGTCGGACAAGCCTATCTAGCTTATATCTTGATTTCTTTACTATTTGATAATGTTTGCCGTCTTATTCTCTCGAATATCCTGCACCTGGACTTCCCAGTAGATTACTTTATCTTCCTTTCTCTCCAAAATGGAGTAGAAATTCCACCAACTACTATGATTCTCAGTTTTATACTATCACTTCTACTTCTTGGTGGTAGCTACTATGTGTTTAATGAAAAAGAACTAAAATAATTTAGTGTTTTTCATTTCTTTCATGGTTTTATTAAAATTTATAAATCTATTTTTCAGGTTTTACCAGCAAAAACACAATATGGTGCAATATAATGCATTATGTTGTGTTTTCTTTTTTCTTACTTAGTAAAAGTCAACAATCTATTTTTTTATTCTCTAAAAATCCCATACTTCTCTCTATATCTGCGAAAAGTACGTGCATTTATACCAACCAAACGCTCCACATCCATATCTGAATGACCAGTTAAAAACAAATCAAAAGCATGCTGCAATTTCGTATCATTCCTCGCAAACATCGGTTTACGTCCTTTATACTTACCTTTCCTTTTAGCAATTTCAATACCTTCGCGTTGACGTTCTAAAATCCTAACTCTCTCAACTTCAGCCTGATACTTATAGACTTCAATAATTAAGTTATTTAGTAAACGCCTAAGGTTCTCATTCTCAATTCCTGATAAACTAGGCAAACTTAAGTTCTCAATTGTTGCCCCTTTCGATTGAATAATAGACATCACTTCAGTCAACTCTTTATTATTACGTCCCAATCTATCTAGTTCAGAAACAACAATAATATCCCCGTCACGAATAAAAGACAATAAAGATTTTAATCCTGGACGATCTGTATCTTTACCACTTAACTTATCAGAAAACACCTTGAAAACACCAGACATTTTTTCTATCTGCCGATCCAGGTTCTGTTCTGAACTACTAACTCTAATATAACCTATTCTACTCATTATATTCTGCCTAACTTAAATGACCTAGTAAAAAGACTTAACCACTACGCTAATAAGAAAGTACATTTAGATTATACCCTATTGTCCGATCTCATTCACAGCCCACTATCATAGATATAATGTAATGGCATATTGCGTGTTTAATCTCTCATCCTGTATCTAACTCGAATAGTATCCCTAAAGAAGTCTCTTGGAACTTCTCTAAGGTTCTATTCATAAGCTTTGATAATAGGGAAAGCTTCTCTCCAAAAACTCGAGAGAGGGCTATATAATAGTCCCTACGTGCTTCTTTAGTCTTATTCATTAAAGAGATAGCCAAAGAAATAACTGAAGCAATTAGAATACCTCCCTGACGTCCGCGTTTAAACGAGTAAAGGAGCTTACCTTCAAACTGGAGTTGCTTCAACACATAATCCAAAGAACGTTCTGGAATCCCTATTTCATGGACTATGTCTTTCTTTTTTACACGCAAATAGGGATCAATAGCACTCGTTTCTTTCTGAAGATACGATAAAAAATCTTCTTTCCATTCTGAGAAGTGAATTCTTTGTCGATTGTCACGTGACTTCTTGTATTTATAATTTTTTATCTAATCCCATTTCAAATAATAGTGAATTATCAAGTATTTTGTGTTACAATAAGGTGATTATTTATTGGAGGATGTCATGTCTAAAGAACATATTGAAGCATTGAATGACCAGGAGATTGTCCGTCGTGAAAAAATGACGGCTCTTGCCCAACAAGGAATTGACCCTTTTGGGAAACGTTTTGAGCGCAGCACTAATTCTCGTGACTTAAAAGAAACCTACGCTGATAAAAGCAAGGAAGACCTACATGAGCTACAGGAAACGGCTGTTATTGCAGGACGTTTGATGACCAAACGTGGCAAAGGAAAGGCTGGTTTTGCCCACCTACAAGACCGTGACGGTCAAATACAACTCTATGTTCGTAAGGATGCTGTCGGCGATGACAACTACGAGATCTTCAAAAAGGCTGACTTAGGTGACTTCCTTGGTGTTGAAGGCGAGATTATGCGGACAGACATGGGGGAGCTGTCTATCAAAGCTACCAAGTTGACCCACCTGTCAAAAGCTCTTCGTCCTCTTCCTGAGAAATTCCACGGACTGACAGACATTGAAACGATCTACCGTAAACGCCACCTTGATTTGATTGCTAATCGTGATAGCTTTGATCGCTTTGTCACACGTTCAAAAATCATTTCAGAAATGCGCCGTTACCTTGATGGGCTTGGATTTCTTGAAGTCGAAACACCTGTCTTACATAACGAAGCTGGCGGAGCAGCTGCTCGTCCTTTTGTGACACATCACAATGCCCAAAACATTGACATGGTACTTCGTATCGCCACTGAATTGCACCTCAAACGCCTTATCGTTGGTGGTATGGAGCGTGTTTATGAAATTGGCCGTATTTTCCGTAATGAGGGCATGGACGCCACTCACAACCCAGAATTCACATCCATCGAAGTTTATCAGGCTTATGCAGACTACCTTGACATTATGGACTTGACAGAAGGCATCATCCAGCATGTCACCAAGGCTGTTAAAGGGGATGCCCCCGTAGTCTACCAAGGCACTGAAATCAATATTAAAGAGCCTTTCAAACGTGTTCATATGGTAGATGCCATCAAGGAAATCACTGGGGTTGACTTCTGGCAAGAGATGACGCTAGAAGATGCTGTCGCTCTGGCTAAGGCGAAAAAAGTGCCTCTTGAAAAGCACTTTACATCAATTGGTCACATCATCAACGCCTTCTTTGAAACCTTTGTTGAAGAAACCCTTATCCAACCAACCTTTATCTACGGTCATCCTGTAGAAGTATCCCCCCTTGCTAAGAAAAATGATAAAGACCCTCGCTTTACTGATCGCTTTGAGCTCTTTATCATGACCAAAGAATATGGCAATGCCTTCACCGAACTGAACGATCCGATTGATCAGTTGTCACGATTTGAGGCACAGGCACAAGCCAAAGCACTTGGGGATGATGAAGCGACTGGTATTGACTACGATTACGTTGAAGCCCTTGAATATGGGATGCCGCCAACAGGTGGACTTGGTATCGGTATTGATCGCCTCTGCATGCTCTTAACAAACACCACAACCATTCGTGATGTGCTATTATTCCCAACAATGAAATAAATGACGTTCAAACCCCTGATTGACTTAATCCAAGCTAGAATGAGAATGGATCAAAAAAATAGCCTAATGGCTATCTCAGTCATTATCGTTGGACCACCTCGAAGGAGTTATCATGTCTAAACAATACCTTTTTTACTTATCTGCCCTTATTTTCCTGCTTTACGGTATGTTTGCTAGTAAATGGGTGTTTGTCTTTTTGAGCTTTGTATTTGTGATGATTGGCATTTCCAAACGTCTGCAAGACCCACCTAAACAAAGAAATCACAAATAGGCAACCAGACAGAAATGCCTTATCCTGTGATTTTAAAACGTCTACACACAAGCGGTCAGGACAATCCTGACCGCTTTTGTTTTTATTTTTTCAATTCTTGAACCAGAACTTGAAATTCATCATTGGTTAAGGTGATGCCTTTTCCCATTTTACGATGATCTGGACTCCAGGTTCTAATATCAAACTTTGGCTCTGCCCCATTAAAGCTAACACGGTTTAACTCCTTGGTCCATCCCTTATCATTTTCAGATAAGACCAAGAGTTTTTCAATGATTTCAAATGTAAATGTTGCCATAAAGACCTCCTACCTATCTATTCGAGATACTAGAACCATTATACCATGATTTTTTAGTGATTTTAAGGATTTTTATTGGTATTTCAATACTATTTTCTAAATCTGTGTTTCAGTTGTTAGTATTTCAATACTAAAATGACATTTTTATTTCAAAAAAGTCGTGACAAGTCTGCTTTATTATGTTATGATAAAATAGTATCACATTGAGGGAGTTGTTATGGCAAGTCAATTGAATAAAAAAACTCTGCCAGATGAACAACAACATCAAGAGCAAGAGTTTGACGAAAAATACCAACATTTTTATGACTATGATCATAAGAGCATCAAATTAAAAGAAGTCGCTTTTTTAGGGCAGGTTTCACTCTTTTCGATTTTCACTGTCATTACTGCCTTTATCCTCTTGAGCTTTGATTTCAAACCCTACTTGGCTTTTCCGATTGCGATGCTTGTCGCAACAGTATTGACGTCTATTATCTATCAAATCATTATTACATTTCTAAAAAAATAACCCTTTACCGTTTTTGAACAGTAAAGGGTTTTATGATGCTATCATACCTTATGAAAGGTCATCTTCAAAATAGTCAATGACAATGTCATCTACTTCTGCTTTGTTTTTGACTTTTTGAACCTTATCAAGGGCTTGGTCAGCAAGATCCCAATCCTTAACTTGATTGAGTTTTTGAGCAGCAACTTCCTTGACTTGACTAGCCTTTTCTTTGACTTGGTCAAGGACATCTTCAGCTGCCCATTCACCCTCATCATATTTTGATTTATAGTCATTAAACTTTTCGACAGCTCGATCTTTATAAGCTATCGCTTTTTCCTTGGCCAGTTGGTTATACTCTTTTGGATTATCTTTATAGTCAGCGATAAGGTCACTGGCTTTTTCTTTTGCTTCTTTGCCTTTAGTTGTTTTGAAAAAATAAGCGATTGCTGCGCCAAGTGTCGCACCAATGACGAGTGATTTCCCGAATTTTACCATAGTTTCCTCCTAAAGAATTTTATTCTTTGATTTATGTTTTGGAATGTCTTTTAAGATCTAGTTACTGTTTCTTTTTCTTAAATAATTTAGAACCTATCTTACCAGCAATATAAGACTTCCCTGCTGTTCCAAGTGTGCTACGAACACCGCTGGTTTTTTGACCTATATGACGAGCCTTGATATTCAAGTCAGAGACGCTTTCAGACAAATCAGCAATGGCCACAAATAGTGGGTCAATGGTGGCGATTTTACCATTAACATCTTCGACCAAGACATTGGTTTTGGCCAAGATTTCATTGGTTTGAAAGAGGGTTACGGCGATATCGCTGGTCAATACCTTAATGGTCTGTTGTGTCTCATCAATCGTTGCAGCTACTTTTTTTAAGACTATGCTCAGGTAAACAACCAAAGCCACAAATGCTAAAGCGATCATTAACATTGAAATGCCTACTAAATTCATATCTTTCTCCTATTTGTTTATTTCTTCTTTGACATAAAATGGTATATTCAAGCGGTAGCGGCGATACAGGAATAAGGCGAGACCTAAACAGAGCAAGACTGCTGATAACCACTGTGACACCCTAAGACCTGCTAGCATAAGGCTATCCGTCCGCATCCCTTCAATGACCAAACGACCACAACCATACCAAATGATGTAAAAAAGAGTGGGTTCGCCTTTTTTTAAGAGCTTGGGCTTGTGACGAAGACTCATGATGATGATAAAGCCTAAGAGATTCCAGAGCGATTCATACAAGAAGGTTGGTAATCTATAAGCACCATCAATATACATTTGCTGACGGATAAATGCTGGCAAGTAATCGAGGTGCTTAACAGCTTTGCCAAAGGCTTCTTGATTGACAAAATTGCCCCAACGCCCTAAACTTTGAGCAATCATGACACCCGGTGCAGCGATGTCTAGAAAATCAACCGTATCTATAAAGTGATGACGGCTAAAGAAATAAAGAACAAGAGCACCCGTAATCAAGCCTCCGTAGATGGCAATCCCGCCATTCCAGATGGCAAAGACTTCTGATAGATGATCCTTATAGTAAGACCACTCAAAGAGAACATAGTAGAGACGAGCACCAAGAATAGCTACTGGAAAGGCGATTAAAATAAAATCAAGAACAGAGTCTGGTGCTATCTTTTTTCTCGGCGCTTCTTTTCGAGCCAGATAAACAGCCAAGATGAGACCTAACACAATACACAAGGCATACCAACGAATCTCAAGAGGGCCTAGCTTTAAGGCAGTTGGATTAATCATCATCTGCCTCATTTCTAGAAATGAGATCTGTCAGACGTTCTTGGAAGGTCTTTGTGGCATCAAATCCCATCAACTTGGCCCGATGGTTCATGGCTGCTGCCTCAATGACAACTGAGACATTTCGTCCAGTCTTGACAGGGATACGGACACGTGGAATCTTGACCCCTGAAAACTCGATCTCTTCATTGCCATTTCCCAGACGATCAAAAACTTTATCAGCTTCAAAATTCTCAAGGTAAATGGCTAACTGTACTTGTGATGAATCCTTGACGGCACTTGCTCCATAAAGGCTCATAATATCAATGATGCCAACACCACGAATCTCTAATAAATGCCGTAAAATCTCAGCAGGCTCACCCCAGAGAGTTTCTTCGTCTTTGGCATAGACATCAACACGATCATCTGCTACCAAGCGATGCCCTCGCTTGACCAGCTCAAGTCCCGTCTCACTCTTACCGATACCAGAGTCGCCCTGAATCAAAACACCCATACCATAAATGTCCATAAGAACACCATGAACGCTGGTTCGCTCGGCTAGGCAGGAATCCAAATACCAAGAAATTTCTCCCGATAAACGGCTAGTAGGCACATCACTTGAGAGAACAGCCACACCATTATTTTGCGCTGCCTGAATGATTTCCTCTTGAATCTCCAAACCCCGTGCAAAGATAATAGCTGGTGTTTCAGACTTCAACATCTCATTAAGCACTTGAAAACGGTTATGGTCCGTCATGGCATTGAGGTAGGACCACTCCTTCATTCCTACGACCTGAACCCGCTCAGGAGCATAATAATCAAAATAACCCGTCATTTCAAGACCAGGTCTTAGAATATCTGATGTCATTATTTTTTTGGCTAAGAGTGACTCGTCACCATAGATGACTTTGCACTTGGTCTTATCGACTAGCATTTGAACTGTGACAGACATAAGGCCTCCTTAAACTCTAGCTTTCTTTTGAACTATTATACCATATTTCCTCAAAAAAGTAAGCACTCTTGTGAGACTTATCAATACCAAATGTCCTGGTCATCGTCCCCTGCTTGAGCATGTTTACGACGACGCTTGCTGTTAAAGGGCTGACTGCCTTCTAAGTCCTCTTTATAGGGCAAAAAGATTGCCAAGACAAGATAAATAATGATTGTAAAATGTGCAAAAAGGCATGCCAAGACAAACAAAGCCCTGACCACAGGCAGATCCCATTGAAACTTATCCGAAAGTCCTGCAAGGACACCTGCCAAAACACGACCTCGTTTTAAACGGTAAAATGGCTCACTCATGATGATTCTCCTTTAATGTGATTGATTGTAAGCTTACCATTAGTATAGCCCATTCGCCTAAAAAAGAAATCAGCCCTACGACTGATTTCCTTTCTTAACAAGCATTAACGGACCTTGACACTTGCCACAGACGTATTTTTTGAGGTTAATCCGTCTCCTGCGAGCATAGACTTGATAACAGGTCTGGCACTGATACTGATAGGTATGAGAAAACTCTTGAAGTCTTGGGGCAAAGCGACAACCATTGACTTTTGCTAATAAAGCTTTGAAGTCAGGGTCTTGATGCCTATACCCTTTTCCTTGAAAGTACAGATGATAGTGGCAGAGTTCATGCCTTACGATTTGACGAAACAGGCTCTCACCATAGACTTCTAAATGTTTGGGATTGAAGTCCAAATGCCCATCTGATGGGAAAAAGCGTCCTCCAGTCGTTCTTAAGCGCTTATTAAAAGAAGCCTGATGCTGAAATTCCCAGCCAAAATCCTCTAAAGAAACTTGCTTAACGTAATCAGTCAGCATGGCGAGGGTCTACTAGGGAGAGATTGATTTTGTCACGTTCCAGATCAATTTTAGCGACCCAAACCGTCACAATATCACCTACAGAAACCACCTGACTAGGGTGCTTGACAAAGGTTTTTGACATGTTAGAGATATGGATAAGCCCATCATCATGAAGACCAATGTCGACAAAAGCCCCAAAATCCACAACATTACGCACAGTTCCTTCCAGCTTTTGCCCCACTGCCAAATCGTTAATATCAAGCACGTCTTGACGCAAGATAGGTGCTTCAAACTCATCACGAAGATCCCGACCTGGCTTGAGTAAATCTTGGATGATGTCTTGGAGTGTTGCCTGACCAAGGTCTAACTGCTTCGCTGTTTCAGCGATGGACAAGGATTGCAATTTGGCTTTAGCAGTAGCATCTAGTGCCTTGATGTCTAATTGCTTGAACAGTTTTGTGACAGCACTATAGCTTTCTGGGTGAACACCAGTATTATCCAGGATATTTTTGGCATCAGGTATGCGAAGAAAACCAGCCGCCTGCTCAAAGGCCTTAGCCCCTAAGCGTGGCACTTTCTTGAGCTGAGCACGAGAAGTGAGCGCACCATTTTCCTCACGATAGGCAACAATATTTTCTGAGGTGGTTTTATTAAGTCCTGAAACATGGGCTAAGAGAGCAGGGCTAGCGGTATTAACATTAACACCCACTTGGTTAACCACAGTAGCTACCACAAAGTCAAGATTTTCAGCCAATTTTTTTTGGCTGACATCATGCTGGTATTGACCAACTCCGATAGACTTGGGATCAATTTTGACTAATTCTGCCAAAGGATCCTGAAGTCGACGAGCAATGGAGATAGCCGAGCGCTTTTCAACCGTTAAATCAGGAAATTCCTGACGTGCCAACTCTGAAGCCGAATACACAGATGCGCCAGATTCATTAACAATGACGTAAGAAACCTGCGGAAAATCCTTGAGAACTTCTGCGACAAAGGCTTCACTTTCGCGACTGGCTGTGCCATTACCGATAGCAATGATGTCAATCTCATAGTTTTGAATTAAGTTTGCTAGTGCTTGCTTGGCTGAGGCAATCTTAGCTTGACTAGCAGGTGCTACTGGATAGATGACTTGAGTTGTCAGTAGCTTACCAGTCTGATCAACCACTGCTAGCTTAGCACCTGTCCGAAAAGCCGGGTCAAAACCAAGTACCATCTTCCCTTTTAAAGGAGAAACCAGGAGAAGATGACGAAGATTGTCTGAAAAGAGGTTGATAGCACCATTTTCGGCACTCTCCGTCAATTCGCTACGAATGCGACGCTCCATGGCTGGAACAATCTTTTTCTTGCAAGCCTCTTGAACAATCTTATGAATATAGGCATTCTTTTCTTTGAAACGTGCCTCATAAAAACGACACATTTTATCCAGTTGATGCTCAAAAGAAAGGTTTAAAATCCCTAGTTTTTCCCCACGATTGAGGGCAAGAATACGATACCCCTGTAATGTCCCTAGGGCTTCTGCAAAATCATAGTAAATCTGAAAAACTTGCTTATCATCACTTTCTTGATCTTTTAGTTGTGAGGTTAGTTTACTATTAGCCCAAATCTCATTGTAGGTCCACGAGCGTAGCTTATTATCATTAGCTAGGGCTTCAATGAGAATATCACAGGCTCCTGCTAAAGCTTTCTCTGCTGTTTCAAAACCTTCAGTGACAAAAGCTTCTGCCTTTGTTTCAAGATTTGGGACATTTTGTAAAATGAGACGAGCCAGTGGGAACAAGCCTGCTTCACGCGCCACAGTCGCCTTGGTCCGACGTTTTTCCTTATAAGGCAGGTAAAGCTCTTCCACCTCAGCTAACTTGTCAGCTGCTTGAATGGCTTGGCGAAGCTGGTCTGTCAAATGACCTTGCTCCTCTATTTTTGCTAGCACGGTTTTTTGACGGTCAGAAAGAGCGGTCAAGGATTTGTCTAAATCGATGATTGCTTTGATTTGCACTTCATCCAGATTACCCGTTTTTTCTTTGCGGTAACGTGCGATGAAAGGGATGGTATTTCCTTCAACCGTCAGTGCTAAGACCTGCTCGATCTGATGACTGGTTAAACCCAACTCTTGGGTCATTTTAGTAAGATGTTGATTTTCCATAACTCATCTATTATAGCTTAAATCATGATGATTGGCTATTTAAAAAAGAAGTGACTAGGAAACGCTGAGTAAGTCTCCTAATCACTCCCTATAAGACAGTGCTGTTAATAGCATCACTTTAGAGCAACTTAAGCTCAATGACGTTAAAAGCACTTAACATCAATCCATAAGAGGTTTTGAATGATCGAATTGTTGCCAAATCAAGCCAAAAATGAGGCCAATAAGGGCAGGTAAAACCCAGCCCATCCCAAGGCTAAAGAATGGTAGAAGCTTGCTCGCAAAGCCCAGTAAGGCTTGTACAGGTGCTAGACCACTGATGATGGCTGGTGTCGCATTTAATCCGTCCACAATGGCTGCTAGCAAGGTAAAGAAGACCACTGCTTGGTAGACCTTTTGTGACAAGGCAAAGCGAGCTGAGGCTAGCCCTAACAAGACCAAGACGATAGAGAGCGGGTAGAGGAACATGAGGACAGGTATTGATAGTTGGATAATCTGTGTCAAGCCTACATTAGCAATAAGGGCTGAAAGTAGAGAAACACCTATCAAATAGACATTATAAGACTTGCTTGGGAAGAGCTGGTGCAAGGTTTCAGAGCAAGCCGTTGTCAGACCGATACAGGTCTTAAAGCAGCCAAGAAAGACAATCAAGGCTAAAATAACACTACCAAAAGCCCCGAGATAGTGGGCTGTGATTTGACCTAGGGCGATACCGCCATTGTCACTCATGGCAAAGCCACCTAGGCTGGTTGTCCCTGCATAAGCAAGAAGGGTGTAAATCACACTCATTAGCCCCATTGCAATCAAACCAGATTTGGTCATCTCAATAGCGATTGTCTTGGGTTGGTCAATCCCTTTTTGTTTGAGGGCTGTGATCACAACGATACCAAAGGCAAGGCCAGCTAGTACATCAAGCGTATTATAACCTTCAATAAAGCCTTTTAAGAGCGGCGCCGTCTGGTAGGCCTCACCAACTGCTGCACTACTCACTGGAGCCAAAGGATTGATAATCACAAGGGCAAGCACAAGTCCAAGGACCACCAAGAAAGCTGGGTTGATGTATTTTCCGATAATATCAACTAGCTTGCCAGGCTTTTTAGATAAGAAGTAAGCCAGTCCAAAAAAGATGACGGAATAAATGGCCAAAGCTGGTGTTTTCATGGCGTCACTAAGGTAAGGTGCAAAAGCAATTTCAAAAGATACAGTTGCTAGACGAGGCATGGCAAAAAAAGGACCAATAACCAGGTACAATGCTACCGTAAAGAAGTAGGCAAAAGGCTTGGTAACGCGACTAGCAAGGTGAAATACCCCCTTGCCCCCCGATAAACCAATCGCCATAATGCTAAGAAACGGGAAACCAATAGCAGTCAGTAAAAAACCGATGTTCGCAGACCATAAAGAAGCACCTGCTTCTTGTCCCATATGAACTGGGAAAATTAAATTCCCAGCCCCAAATAACATGCCAAAAAGCATCGATCCAATAAAGAATGAATCTTTTCGTGATAACGTTTGTTTCAAATGAATACCTCCTAAAATAAAATTGTCCTATTATATCATGAAAACAGCCATGAAAACAAGCACTATTTCAAAAAATAGTATCTTTTAAAGCCTATTAACCGATTTGGTCATCTTTAGTCAAATGACAAAGAGATTTTTACTCCAGAACTTGAGAGCCTAAAAAGAAAAATCGCCATAGCGACTTTTCTTTTTTCATTTAATTGAGTTCAACCAATTCACCTGTTTCCAAATAAACCAAGCGTTCACAGATATTGGCAATGTAGTCACCGAATCGTTCGATATGATGCAAAATGGCAAGGTACTCTGTTCCATTTGGGATATGGACATCTTGCTGCTTCATCTGTGAAATCATCTCCTTGGATAAATACCAATAGGCCTGATCTAGTGATTCATCCTGCTTGGCCAGTTCTTTTGCAGAACTGCTGGTATGAGCGGGGAAAATACGGATCATATCCTCAAGCATCCTTAGCGCATCTTGCCCCATCTCTTGGAGTCTCTCTTCAAATAGAGGACTTCTCTCCACTTCTTTTAAGCGTGTGATGGATTTGGCAATCCCTGCAAAATGGTCTGCCATACGCTCCAGGTCGGAGCTAGAAGCCATGATTGCAAGCACTAGTCGTAGATCAGAGACCATAGGTTGTTGCAAGGCTAAAACATTGGCACAAGCGATTTCAATAGCGATTTGATAATCATTGATACGCTTGTCGTCATCGACTAAAATGCTTGCCAACTGCTGATCATACGTCATCATCGCAAGCAAGGTCTTTGAACCATTTTTAAGGACTTCTTGTGCCATCTCTAAAAAATGATTTTCCAAAGACTGTAACTCTAAATCAAAGTGTTCTCTCATGATAACCTCTTCTCTTAACTGACTGCTAGACTAGCCGAATCGTCCTGAGACATAATCTTCGGTACGTTTATCCTTAGGATTGGTAAACATATCAACGGTATTGCCAAATTCACAAATCTCGCCATTGAGGAAAAACGCGGTTTTATCTGAAATACGTGATGCCTGCTGCATGTTGTGGGTAACGATGATAATGGTATAATCCTCTTTTAATTCCTGGATAAGATCCTCAATTTTGAGCGTTGAGATGGGATCTAAAGCGGAGGTTGGTTCATCCATGAGAAGCACCTCTGGCTCTACAGCTAAGGCACGCGCAATACAAATCCTTTGCTGCTGCCCTCCTGAGAGTGAGAGCGCGCTTTTGGTTAATTTTTCTTTGACCTCGTCCCAAATAGCGGCTCCTCGAAGGCTTTTCTCAACCAGAGCATCTAAGGTTGCTTTATCTCTGATACCATGGGTTCGTGGACCATAAGCCACATTATCGTAAATCGACATGGCAAAAGGATTGGGCTGTTGAAAGACCATGCCTACACGTTGACGTAGCTGATTGAGATTCATGGACTGACTATAGATATCCTGACCATCCAGTCTAATATCGCCACTTATCCGACAGCTGGGAACCAAATCATTCATACGATTAAGACTTTTTAAGAAAGTAGACTTCCCACATCCAGAAGGACCGATACAAGCCGTAATTTGCCCTTTCGGCAGGTCAATCGAAATATTCTTTAAAGCTTGGAAATCACCATAATACAAATCAAGATTTCTAACGGAAAAAACACCCATCTTAAGTTCCTCCTTTGACAAATTGGCGTGATAGCCTACTGGATATCCTGTTAATGATCAAGACAGTTACAATCAAAACAACACCTGTCGCATAGGCTTGATTAACATGTAAGCCTTCGCTAGAGAGCATATACATGTGGAGGGCTAGTGAACGCCCTGATGACATCAAACTCGTCGGCGTGTTTGTGGCAGTCCCTAAGGTATACATCAAAGCAGCTGTTTCTCCGACAATCCTACCAATCGAGAGAATGACTCCTGATAAAATCCCTGGCATAGCTACAGGTAAAACAATTTTAAAAATAGTTCTCAGCTTACCAGCACCTAAAGCAAAGCTCGCTTGACGCATGCTATCACTAACAGCTAAGAGTGCTTCTTCTGTTGAGCGTATGATCAATGGAAGAATCATGATGACCGAGGTTAAAATACCAGACAAAAGCGAGTACTTAAAGCCCAAGAAGATAACAAAGAAGAGCATCCCAAAAAGGCCAAACACAATCGATGGAATCCCTGATAAGGTATCTGAGGCAACTCTAATCCATGTCACCCATTTAGAGTCCTTGGGAGCATATTCCACTAGGTAAATGCCTGCAAATAAGCCTAGAGGAAGAGCGATAAGCAAAGAGCCGACGACTAAAATAAGGGTTGAGATGATCGCAGGCATTAACGAAACATTGTCACTGGTATAGGTAGGGGCAAATAAGTCTGGGTGCAAATGAGCAACCCCATTAAATAAGATAAAACCAAGCACCAAAAAGAGAGAAGCAAAGGTTAAACCAGTCAATAAGTAAACAGCGCCTTTTAAAAGATAATTAGTCATGAGGTGTTTTTCCTTTCACATAGGCAAAACAAGCATTAATCATGAGAATGATGGTGAACAAAACCGTTGATGTTGCCATAAGAGCTTGACGGTGTTCTCCCGAAGCATAAGCCATTTCTAAAACAATATTGGTTGTCAGGGTTCTTGTTCCAGAAAAAAGAGTGGTCGCTATTATGGGTTGATTCCCTGCAACGAGAATCACCGCCATTGTTTCACCAATAGCACGTCCAAGTCCAAGAATAATGGCTGATAAGATGCCTGACTTGGCCGCTGGTAAAACCACCTTAAAAATACTGCGTTCATGTCCTGCTCCTAATGCCAGACTACCTGAGTAATAGGTCTTAGGCACCGTTCGAATGGCTGCCTCAGATAGGCTACTGATCGTTGGTAAAATCATAATACCTAACAAGATAGATGCCGTTAAAACACTAAGACCATTACCACCCCAGGTACGCAGCCAAGGTACTAAGAGTTGTAACCCAAAAAAACCATAAACAATAGACGGAATTGCTGACATCAAGTTAAGAGAGGATTTTAGAAAGGCATAAAGCCTTCTAGGACAATAATAAATCATAAAAACAGCTGTCAAAATACTGGTCGGAACGCCAAATAAAAGCGCTCCAAAGGTTATGATAAAAGAACCAATCACCATGGGGAAAATACCAAAACTGGCAGGCTGATTAGAAGGAGACCAATCTCTCCCCAAAAGAAAGTCCAAAAGACCATAATCTAAAATAAAGGGAATGCCATTTCGAAAAATAAAATAGCACATCAGAACAATCGTAATAATAGCGGTAACGGCGCTTACAAAGAAGAGACCTTTGGCAAATGATTCTTTGATACTCTCTTGTTTCACAGGCTTTCCTTTCTAACAACCTCCAAGCAAAAGACAAACTTGATATCAGACCTTAACAACCTAGATAAATTTGACAAGCAATCACTTGCTCAAATAAGCCATCAAGAAGTCTTTTGCAGAGGACCAGTCTCATATAATCTGGAGGTGATGACGATTACTGTTGACCAAGGTCTCCCCACTGACTCACTTTACCAGTAAAAATGTCTTTGATGTCAGTCATACCAATCGTATCACGTTTATTAGCTTTATTGACGATGAGGGCAATCCCATCAAGAGCAATACTATCATGCTTCAAGGTCTTGCTTTCTTCAGGGGTTAATTCACGCGAAACCATACCAATATCAGCTGTTTTTTCTTGTGCGGCTGTGATACCTGCTGAAGAGCCATTGGCTGTAATGTCAATAACCACACCTGGATTTTCTTTTTGGTAAGCCTCTACTAATTTCTCCATCAAGGGAACAACCGACGTTGAGCCAACAATGAGGAGCTTGCCTGATTTAGAGCCACCATTGTAAGGAACTTTACTGGTCTTTGCTTCAACAAATTTATTGTCAGTGACGACCTTTTGACCTTTTTCAGAATGGATATAGCTAATAAAATCTTGACCCAATTCAGAAAGCTCATTTGACCAAACAATATTAAAGGGGCGCTGAAGTTTGTATTCCCCATCTAAAACCGTTTCACTACTAGCTTTCACGCCCTCAACATCAAGTGCCTTCACCTTGTCATTTAAAGAACCAAGTGAAACGTAGCCGACCGCTGCAGTATTGCCAGACACAGACGAAATCACTCCCTCTGTATTATTTTGAATAATGGCTGTTTTGACCGTATGATCAATTTCTTTACCATTGCTTTTTTCTAAAATGCCAACAATGTCATTAAAAGCACCTCGTGTCCCTGAACCATCTTCACGAGAAACAACTTCGATCGTCTCATTGGCTGCCGAGTTTGTATTGGCTTGATTGTTGCCACATGCCGCCAAGGAAGAGCTCGCTAAGAGTAGGGCTGCTAAAGTCATCATTTTTTTCATTTGTAAACTCACTTTCTGTTAATCGCATTTTTTGAGAAATGTTTAATCTGCTAGCCTAGAACTCTAACAATCCGCTTTCTTGTAAGCGTGTTAAGAGTAAGCTTTTGAGAACTGACATTTCTTTTGTTTACACTCTCAGTATACTAAGCTAGTGTAAAGAAATCTTATGGATTTTTGTAAAGATTTTGTAAAGAAAAAAGACAGGAAAACTAAAAAGCTGGGACAATAAACATTGCCCAGCCTGCTCTAATATTAGCTTCCTAAACCAATCGTAATAGGAAGGATTAAGGTAAAGGTCGATCCTTGACCAACCTGACTACTGACTTGAATACGACCTCCCAAGGTTTCTGAAAAAGATTTGACGATGGCCAAACCCAAGCCAGTCCCTCCAGTTTGACGACTACGACCTTTATTAACACGGTAAAAACGCTCAAAAATCCGTTCAAGCTGATAAGAGCCTATAC
Organism: Streptococcus pluranimalium; assembly: GCF_047785705.1. GTDB lineage: Bacteria > Bacillota > Bacilli > Lactobacillales > Streptococcaceae > Streptococcus > Streptococcus pluranimalium_A. The sequence goes on along the minus strand of NZ_JBLOJV010000006.1, from coordinate 49,596 downwards.
CGATACCTGTATCTGCTACCGAGATTTCAAGACAGTTATCTCGCTCAATCAAGCTCAAGCTGATTTGCCCGCCTTCTTCAGTATAACGAATAGCGTTGGTTAAAAGGTTAACCATGATCTGAGATAACATATGGGCATCCGTTTCATAAATCAATTTTTGAGGAAGGTTTAGATGATAGTCCAATCCCTTTGCCACGATTTTTGGTTGCAAGGTTTGCATGAGATCTTTCAAAAAAGGAACTACATCAAATGATTCTAGCTGAGGCTTCATTTGATGTAACTTGGATAAACTCAACATGTGGTTAACAATATGCTCTAAACGAGCACTCTCTTTTTGGATAATCCCTAAAAAGTCTTTTCTAACCTGCTGTTCTTCATCAGCTGGCATCTCTAATAAGGTTTCTGTAAACCCTTTGATAGAGGTGACTGGTGTTCGTAACTCGTGAGAAGCATTGGCAACAAAATCCATATTTTGCTGTTCATACAGTCTAAGAGGGGTTAAGTCATTAAGAAAAACAAGCGCTCTCTGATACTGGCATTGAGAATTGGGGATTGGCACTACTGTTACCTCTAAAATAAGGTCCGAATCATTTAAGCCAACTAATTCCTTTTTAAGCACTTGCTCTTGATCAAAAGCACGATTCACTAAAACAGTGAGATCTGATCGTCGTAAATCTGCCAAGGTCTTAAACATTTTATGATCTAAGCTAGGGAAAAAGTTGCCAAGAGATTGGCTTTGCAGCTCAATCTGCTTGTTTCTAGTAACCACAAAAGCCCCCATAGAAAGGTGTTCTAAAAAGGTTCTGACATGTAGAATCTTATCATCTCTATCTTGCTCACGCATCATCCCATTATCTTCGAGCGTATTGATGGCTTTGGCTAGAGACCTTAGGTCATCATGTTTTGACGAAAAAGCCTGACGTCGACGTGACGGTTGGGTAAGCTGACTCACCTTTTTAAAATCAGCATACCAAGACCAGATTCCAAGCAGTTGCCACAGTAAACCTGCCAGACAAAGAAAGGCTAAACCCAAAAAGAGCAGAATGAGATGAGGAAAAACAAGCGAAAAAAGACTAAAAAGAATGACTAACACCATCAGAATAAGACTCATTCTAAGCCGTGGTAACATCAACTCTCTCCTTCAAATTTATAGCCATAACCCCTAACCGTCTTGATGAGTGATGGTGACTTGGGATTGTCCTCAATTTTGTCACGCAATTTACCAATGTGAACATCAACTAGGCGAGTCTCTTGTCCAAAATGATAGCCCCAGATACGCTCCAGCAAACGCTCTCTGGTTAAGGTCATACGAGGATGCTTTAAGAGATAAATTAACAATTCAAATTCTTTCGGTGTCAGGTTTATTTCCTGATGCGATTTAAAGACCTGATGACGCTCAACATAAATGACTAAATCTGCCACTTGAATTTTAGTGTCCTTGTGATCTATCTCTGGTGACCATTCAGACAGCTGGTTCTTATCTGTACGACGTAGGATAGCTTTGACCCTCGCTAACAGTTCCCGTGGACTAAAAGGCTTGGTTAAGTAATCATCGGCCCCTAATTCTAAAGCCAAGACTTTATCAAGTTCCTCACCCTTAGCCGAAAGCATCACAATCGGTATCTCAATCCCAGCTTTTCGCAGAGCTTTACAGACTTCCACACCATCTAGCTGAGGCAACATGATATCTAAAATAATGATGTCAAACCGCTGAGTTTTGCCCATATCAAGTGCTGAACGCCCATCTTCGACCGTTACAACATCAAAACCTTCCTTAGCCAAATGATAAGAAAGCAAGGTAAGGATAGAAGGCTCATCATCGACGACTAGTACACGTTTGTTCATAAAAGACTCCTTTTTGTCATTATACCATAGAGAGACTTGACCTGCTTCGTGTTCGATTCATACTTTTCATAAACGCCGGTGCTATCTTCAGATTCATCACCTCACCAAGAGTGATGGTTCTTGATGATTAGCATCTCTCAGAAAAGGTAGAGAGCAAAAAAAGCTAGGGCTCAACCTAGCTTTTCGTCTAAGAATTATACCGATACGTCAAAGCCTTCTGCGACTGCTTCTGGGAAATTTTCTTCAAGGATTTTAGCGCTGGCATCACAAACCTTGACACCGTAAGAACGCATTCGAGTCGTTGGATCAATGCGGCGTGAACGCTCACAAACATCTCCATCTGCACGTTCAACCTTAAAGGCAACACCATCAAAGGCAACTGCATCAGCTGGCTTATCAGCTTCATCAAGGATCGTTAATTGTGAGACAATCAATAAAAGTGCAATATCACTGTCCAATGACGCTAACAAAGTTTTCACTGCTTGACTAGCATAAACCGTCAAATGTGCTTCTAAGGATTTACCAATCACCTTGGCATTACGAGCTTCTTCAAGGGCTTTTTGAGCCTGAGCACGGAAGACCATAAAGGCTTCCCACTCCTCTAAAATAGCTTCTTGTCCTTCAAAATCTCCTGCTACTGGTAGCTCTGCTAATTGTACGTAGGCTTGCTCTTCATGTTCCAAGTATGACCAGATTTCTTCCGCTGTATGAGGCAAGATAGGGGTCAACAGCTTGGTGAGCTTGACTAGGATATCATAGAAAACGGTTTGCATACGACGACGCTCTAAGCTATTAGCTGCCTCAATGTAAACCACGTCCTTCGCAAAATCAAGGTAAAAGGCAGACAAATCAACGGTTACAAAGTTTACCACAGCTTTGTAGATCGTCATGAAGTCATAAACCTCATAAGCCTGATTGATGCTAGCAACCAGTTGATTGGTCTTAATCATCATGTATTTATCAACAGCACCCAATGCTTGATAGCCCACAGCATCCACTGATGGCTTATAATCATGCGTGTTGGCAAGTAAAAAGCGAAGGGTATTTCGAATCTTACGGTAAGTCTCAGACACTTGACCAAGAATGTCCATAGACACACGAACGTCGTTATCTGTGTCCACCGAAGCAACCCACAAGCGCAGGATATCAGCACCGTATTGCTTGGCCACATCATTAGGAGAAATGATATTGCCTTTAGATTTAGACATTTTTTCACCCTTACCATCAAGGACAAAACCTTGTGACAAGATGCTCTTGTATGGAGCATGCCCATTGACAGCTACTGAGGTAATGAGTGATGAGTTAAACCAACCACGATACTGATCAGAACCTTCCAAGTAGAGGTCAGCTGGATAAGCGAGATTGGAACGGGCATTCATGACACCATTCCAAGAAGATCCTGAGTCAAACCAGACATCCATGATATCGGTCTCTTTCGTAAAGTCACCATTTGGAGAACCTGGATGGCTAAAGCCTGGGGGTAGAAGGTCTTTGGCATCACGTTGCCACCAAATCACAGAGCCATGCTTAGCAAATAAGTCTGCCACATGATCCGTAACTTCTTTAGTCATGATTGCTGTACCATCTTCAGCATAAAAGATAGGAAGTGGCACACCCCATGAGCGTTGACGGGAAATCACCCAATCACCACGATCACGAATCATATTGTAAAGACGTGTTTTACCCCATGACGGATGGAAGGCCGTTTTGTCAATCTCATCCAGAATGTCTTGACGGAATTTTGAAACAGAGGCAAACCACTGTGGCACAGCACGCCAAATGATAGGTTTTTTGGTTCGCCAGTCAAATGGGTAGGAGTGCGTGATGACTTCTTTGGCAAGGAGTAAGTCTCCTAATTTTTCAAGAACAGTCGGCACAACCTTATCGTAGAATTGCCCCTCAAAATCAGGACCAGCCAACTCGTTCATCAACCCACGCTCATCCACTGTCACATAAACTTCAAGGCCATAAGCCATCCCAACATTGTAGTCGTCCTCACCAAAAGAAGGGGCTGTATGGACAATACCTGTACCAGAATCAGTCGTTACATGATCACCCAGGATCACAAGCTCTTCAACAGCCTCATCCCAAGGGTGCTCGGTCACGATATACTCTAAGGCTGATCCCTTGTGATGTGAGACAAGTTCAAATGACTCCCAGCCAAATGTTGGTGCGAGACGATCTACCAGAGCCTCTGCAACGACAAACTGGCGACTATCATTTTGAGGTTTGACAACCACATAGTCCAGATCAGCACCAACTGTCAACCCGCGTGAGGCTGTGATGGTAAATGGTGTTGTTGTCCATACCACAATGTAAGTATTGCTATCTAGAACGCCCTTGCCATCTGTCACCTTATTGGCATAATAAAGTGAGGTTGAGTCAATATCATGGTACTCAATCTCTGCCTCAGCCAAGGCTGACTCTGATGACCAAGACCAATAAACAGGCTTAGCACCACGATAGATATAGCCCTTCTCAGCCATAGCCCCAAAGACACGAATCTGGTCAGCCTCAAACTCAGGGTCTAGTGTGATGTAGGGATTATCCCATTCTGCAGAAATACCTAAACGCTTAAAATCATCGCGTTGCTTATCGACTTGAGACAGAGCATACTGACGGCACTGGTCAAGGTAGTCAGCCAGATCTAACTCTTTTCGTTTAACTCCTTTTTTAGCCAAAACTTGCTCAATGGGTAAACCATGCGTGTCCCAACCTGGTACAAAAGGTGCAGAAAAACCAGACATGGATTTGGAACGCACAATAATATCCTTAGAAATTTTGTTTAAAGCATGTCCTACGTGGATATTACCATTGGCGTACGGAGGTCCATCGTGCAGATGAAAAGAAGGTTTACCTTCATTCAACTCTTGGCGCTTTTGATAAATAGCCGCTTCTTCCCAGGCAGCTTGCCACTGAGGCTCTTTGTTAGGAAGTCCTGCACGCATTGGAAAGGCTGTTTTCCCGAGGTTTAATGTTTCTTTTAATTTCATTATAATTCTCCTTAAAAAATAAAAAAGCCTTTATCCTAAAAAGGACGAAAGCTCGTGGTACCACCTTAATTCAGAAAACACAAATCTACTTGCTTCTAAACAGCATAGCAAAGCATGGCTTGGTTTTCCCTCTTGAGCTGATAAGGAGGCTCACCCCTTCTAACTTACTCTTTTTCAGCTAGAATCCAAGAAAATGATAATCTTTTAAGCAGTGATGACAGGACTCACACCAACTCCCGCTCGCTAAGCATGTGCTTAAAACATCGTATTTTTCTTAATCTTCAACATGATCTTCAAAATGTAATTTAAAGGTCTGTGTCTCATCTAGGTATAATTCTGATTCGTCTACCAGACTTTCAGAAGAGTCTACACTTGATGGCGTAACTTTATCAGTCACATCATGGCTTGATGAGAAGTCTTCGGCTGCTTCTGACACACCTAGTCCAAGTAAAACGTCATCTGTTAATAATGGTTCTTGACCAGCAATGGTTTCTTCTAGTTGACGGTTACTCTCTTCGACACGACGTTGCAATTCTGCCATTTCTTCTGGTGAGAATTGGCGTGTGGCATCAATAGCCGCAAAATCTGCCCCCTGAGGTAGGTCTTGATCCCCCCCCTCAAGTACTGACTCAACAACCTCTCTAAAAGCTGTATCTGAATTTTGAATGTAAGAGGCCGTTGGTTGTAAGAGCTCATCCCATTCCGGTGAATTCACTAAAGCTAAATGACACTCCACAGACGACAGGAGACGCTGATGGAAGACACGGGTTTGACGCTTCAAATCTTCCGTTTCAATAGCGACACGTTTGGCTTCATCGGCTGCCTCACGAAGCATGTCATTAGCCTTTTGCTTGGACTTTTCAAGCAGTAGTGTTGCTTGATTGTTGGCGTGTGTCAAGATGTTTTCAGACTCCGTACGCGCAGAGGTTTTTACCTTCTCAGCTGTTTCTTGCGCCAAGATGACTGACTTACTCAAGGATTCTTTCATATCATCAAAATAAGCCAATTTTTCTTCAAGTACCTTAATCTGAGCTTCTTGTTGACGATTTAATTGTGTCAACATCTCATAGTCATCAACAACAATATCTAAAAATTCATTAACTTCTTCTTCGCTATAACCACGAAACTTTAGTTTAAACGTTTTTTCTTTAATATCAAGTGCTGTAATAGCCATTACAACCTCCTCTATTTCTGTCTGATTTTTTTGACGACCAGTTTGTATTTTCCTTTTGACGTCACACCTGCCAGTGCTATGATGCGACATCTACCATAACCACGAACACTCAGCAAGTCATTAACAGCGACTGTTTCGGTCGTCTTGGTGGTTGGCTTATGGTTGAGCTTTGTCTTTTGAGACTGAATCAAGTTCTGACTCAACTGCCTGGATAGTTGATAAACAGCTGCTAAGACCTTATCTAATCGTAAACTCGAAACCAAATAAAGTTGCTCATCTCCTTCTTCTAGGACTGCCACTTTTTGGTCTAGTGGAATCTCTCGAAGTTTTACAGGGACTTTTGCGATTTTATGAACCGTCATTTCAAAGTAAGTCACCATTGATTGTTTAAGGCATATTTGTGCATCACTACCATTGACCAAAATATCTCCAAAAACAGAGCGTTTAATGCCTAGCTGGTTAATCAGGGTTCCCATAATTTGGGAGTGGGTCAGACGATTGAACTTTTTAGCATAGCAAATCTCAACTAAGCTAATCTCAAAGTCATCAAGATTTAGCTGATAGTAATCTGGAGCGATGATCAGCCGATGATACTCCTCAGTAAGTAGTCCTCTACTCGAATACAAGGTCAAAGCAGTTTGAGCAACTAAGTCGTGAGCTATTTCTTCCTGTCTAGGATTGACAAAGTCTGTCACATAAATGGCATAAGACGTTTCAACCGAATAAATGATATTACTCAACTTATCAATAAAGTCATACTCGCTAGTATCATAATGCTGATAAAGATGCTTGACTTGTTTTTTCATTAGAATAACAGCAAGTAAGTAAAGACTTTCAGTGCTATTTCAAAAACAACGAAAACCGCAACAATCGTGAAATCAATACCAGCTATTTGAAGTCCAAAGCGTCGAAATGGTGCTAAGATTGGCTCTACAATCGCACTAAGTAGTTGTCCCAATCGCGTCTGGTAAGCTCCTGGAAACCAGGACATAATCGCATAGATGACTAAAAGTGTTGAGTAAATGCGAATGACTCTCTCTAAAATAATATATAATAAAAACATATTAACGTCGTTTCATATCATAGTCAAAATTGATATCCTGACCAGCGTTTGGAATGGTCATCTCTTCAATATCGACAACCACAAATTGAGGTGTGAGCAGGTACATCGAAGAACCTACCTTTCGAAGATTTCCTGACAAAACACGGCTTGCCCCATCAACAAAGTCTAAACAGCGACGCGCTTGTGCCTCTAGCATGTATTGAAAATCAATCAATACGCACTCATTACCTGCTAATAGGTCTACAATCTCTGTCGCATCTTCGTATTTACGAGGGTATTTGAGGGCAATCGTTGGCTGATTTGATAATGGTGGATTCATTTGATGTTGTGATGAATTTCTCATTTGTTCTTTTCTATAAGGTTTTTTCTCTTCGCGCAGACGTCTCTCTTCTTGGAGTGATGACGTTGCTTTTGGTTGATGAGAGGTAGCTGATCGACTAGCTGCTCTAGAGGTTCTTTCTGATACAGGAGGTTTAGAGTAGTCACTAGACTGCCTGATGTCTTGTTGAGGTAAAGAATCTTCCAACTCTTCGACATCAGTGACTTCATCTGTATCAAAATAAGAAATTACTTTTTCAAATGTATCTTTTAATGCCATAAATTTCTCCTATTGAAAGAACAATTTACCAATTCGCACAAATGTTGCACCATGTTTGATGGCTAATGGATAGTCACCACTCATTCCCATGCTTAATTCTGTCATCGGCATATTCTTTATTTTTTTGGCTTTTATCATTTCTTTTAGTTGATGAGTTGCTGCAAATAAGTCCTCTAACTCAGTCTGACTAGCTGCTAAAGGTGCCATGGTCATCAAACCAACCAGATTGATTTTTGGCATATCTGCTATAGCGACCAAGGCTTGCTCAATCTCATCTCTCAAAAATCCATGTTTACTGGCTTCTTCTGACAAGTTAACCTGTAAAAAACAGTTGATGACATGGTCTGCTCGCTTATTGATTTCTTGAGCTAACTTAATAGAATCCAAAGCATGAAAATAATCCACTAAATTGATAATATCCTTAACCTTTCGGCGTTGAAGACTACCAATGAAATGCCAGGTTACAGGCTTATTAGCTAGAGCCTGGTATTTCTTCAAAAACTGATCAACACGATTTTCACCAAGGTGATTGACACCAAGCTCTATGAGTTGACTGGTTGTGTCAACATCAACATATTTCGTCACTGCGATAATAGTGACTGTCTGGGAAGCATGACTATCTGCAACCACTTGATCAACGTCTTGAAAAATACTGGTTTTATGTTGTTCTAAAGCCATCATTTTCCTTAACGATTTTTGAAAAATGGAGGTGTCTCAAGCTCATCATCCAAATCAGAAGAACCTGAGAAAGTAGACATGTTAAGCCTACCATCCAACTCACCTTCTGTCGGACGAGCAATATGGTCTCGACGTAAATCCCAATTTCCAAAAGCAGAATGTTGACTTGGTTGGTTAAAATCTGGTTGTGGAGCTCTTTGAGAAGAAGGCATGTCCACATTTTGAGCCATGTCAAAGTTGACTTGACGGCGATCAAAAGATGGAGCGGATTCTTCTGAATGTTGTTTTGATGAGGGAGCTGACGATGACGCTTGGTTGTTAAAAGAACGTGGTGTCGCGCGAATCCCAGCAACTTGCTCGGTTCGATCTTGACGAACACCTGTCGCAACGACCGTCACACGAATTTCATCTTTAAGGGTATCGTCGATAGACGTTCCAAGCCAAATGTTAACCCCATTACCTGCGGCTTGTCCCACAATCTCTGATGCTTCTTCAGCTTCCGTAAGGGTCATATCAAGCCCACCTGTAACGTTAATAATAACATCCTCAGCGCCATCAATAGTAGTTTCAAGTAAAGGTGAGTAAATGGCTTTACGAGAAGCCTCAACAATACGCTCCTCACCTGAACCAATACCAATCCCCATAAGTGCATTGCCTTTATTGGCCATAACTGTTTTGACATCCGCAAAGTCTAAGTTGATGAGACCAGGATTAGTGATGAGGTCAGTAATCCCTTGAACACCTTGACGAAGGACGTTATCGGCCTCACTAAGGGCTTCAAGAAGAGGGGTCTTCTTGTCAACAATCTCAAGCAAGTTGTTGTTTGAAATGATCAACAGGGTATCAACTTGATCACGTAATTCTTGAATCCCCTCAATAGCAAAGTTCCCACGTTTATTTCCTTCAAAACCAAATGGACGTGTGACTACTGCCACTGTCAAAGCTCCTAAGCTTTTGGCAACACGAGCGATAACAGGGGCTGCACCAGTACCTGAACCGCCGCCCATCCCAGCAGTGATAAAGACCATATCCGCTCCATTAAGAGCATCTGTTAAAACTTCTTCACTTTCTTCAGCAGCCTTACGTCCAACCTCAGGCTGTCCTCCAGCACCGAGTCCACGCGTCAGCTTGGGGCCAAGTTGGATAACTGTCTCAGCTTTGGATGAGCTTAAGGCTTGAATATCAGTATTTGCTGCAATAAATTCTACGCCGGTAAGACCTTCATCAATCATACGGTTAATGGCATTTCCACCGCCACCGCCGACTCCTATAACTTTAATGATGGCACCTTGCATAGATGCTGTATCAAATGAAAACGACATTTAATTTCCTCACTTTTTTAATCAAACATACTGCCAAAAATACCACGAACCTTATCACCAATGTTTTGTTTAGGTTCTTCAGGCTTAGGCATTTCTTGAATAGGCGCCGCTTGGTCAAAATAATTTGCATCATTAAAAGCAAAGTCATTTTGAGCCGACTGGTTGGACTGGTGTGATGTTGTGTAGTTAGGACCAGTCTCAACAGGCTTACGACGAAGCAACTCTTCTCCAGTAACAGCTGACTGAGCAATGATATCAACCTCAGTCAAGGTACCAACATACTCTACTAAGCCAATTACATTAGCAAACATGGGGTTTCGAATACCCACTTGATGAGGAACAAATAGTTTGACCTTTGTTCCAAATAGTTCTTGTGCGATTTCAACCACACCTGGTAAGATAGCACCACCACCAACGATCACAATACCACCTGGTAATTCCAACAAACGACCACGCTCTAAGTCCTGTTTAACACGCTCTAAAACATGCTTAACACGTGCTGAGATAATCTCAGCAAGGTATTTTTCGGTAACATCTACAGGTGTATCGCTACCAACAACCTCTACTTGAACACTATCAGTAGCACTTGCCTCTTTGACATTAGCATTACCAAAATTAAACTTCAGTGCTTCTGCAATAGGTAGAGAAGTTTTTAAAACTTTGGAAATATCCTTGGTGACATAGTCACCACCCTCCGGGTAAATGTTGGTGTATTGTAGCTCTTGAACCCTCATGGATGCGACAGTGGTTTGCCCACCACCCATATCAATAATCGTAGCTCCAAACTCACGCTCACCCTCATTCAGCACCGATTTGGCTGTTGCCAAAGGTGAAATAATGATATTTTCAACGGAAATGCCTGCACGCTCAACGGTTTTTCTCAGATTGTGTAGGATGGTTGATGGACCTGTGTAGAGGAGACCTCTCATCTCCAAACGAATCCCCATCATACCACGTGGGTCACGGATACCTTGAAAACTATCAACAATAAACTCTTCAGGAACCAGAGAAATCACTTCACGCTCAGGGGTAATGCTCTTAGTTAATGCTGATTTAACAACACTTTCAACATCTTCATCTTTGATTTCTTTTGATTCACTTGTGACAGGAATCATCCCTTGAGTAGGCTCAATTTGCAAAAGATTTGCTGGTAGCCCAACGTTTATCTTTTCAATCGTAATCCCTGATTTTTCAGCCGCCTGTTCAATCGCTGATTTGATCTCTTTAGCTGCTGCATCAATGTCTACAATAATACCATCTTTAACACCTGAACTCTTGACATTGCTGACACCAATAACGTTCATTTCATCATTGATATATTCTGCAACGAGCACTTTAATAGAGCTAGTACCGATATCTAAGCCCGTAAAAAAGCCGTTTCTTGCCATTCCCTAACCTCTCATTCTTTCAATTACTTACTGTTCTATTTCTAAAAACCACACACTTATGGAATTATTCAAAGCATATTATACCACAAAAAAGCACAAGATGACTACTTTTTGTGCTTTTTGTTATACAAATGTAACCAAGTAAAGACGACTTTATCTATCATTGCGCAATGACTGGTGTTTCTTGACTCTGTCCTTGCTGTTGCTGGTTAAGATCTGTCTGAGATTGGTCACCAGCTTGGGATGTTTCATCACCCGTTTCACTGTCTGATTCAGCATTTTCCTTATCTTCTTGTGAATCTTCTGACGAGGTTTCCTCTTCTGTCGCGATATAGATGCCCACTTCCATATCAATAATACCTGGTGTCAGCATGTGGCGAGCCACCTGTGGATAGTAAGGTAATCGTTCTGCCATTTTTGACAAGGGCACAAGTACCGTATTGCCATCGTACATGGTTAGTTTGACCAAATCTGTCGTTGACTTGGAGTCTTCTCGGGACACAGACTGAATATTGGCTTGAATAGACTGTTTCAAGGATTGCTTTGCCTTTATGAAACGACTAACATCTTTGGCCTTATCTAAGTGGACACTCAAAAAAGCATCTGGTAATGTCTGCGTGGCTTGATCAATAATCACACCATTTGATAGTATGGGCTGATAAGAAGCGTTCTGCTGCCGATAAGCGATAATATCGTATTCTTTCACCAGGATAGTAAAACGATTTGGCAAGTGAAATCTTATCTTAGCAGACTCAAGCCAAGGGTTGGCCTTAACAATTTTTTTAGCTATCTGGTCGCGTCGCCAAAAAACCTGTGTCACGTAATCCTGAGCTTTAATCCCAGAATCTTGGATAATGGTGTCTAGGTCTGTCGCTTGCTGACCAGAGACCATGATTTCTTTGGACTTACTCAAAGGACTCACCATAAACATCGACAGTAAAAACACTATGGTCGCTAAAGAAAGAACCGACACAAAGCGATTGCGATGAGGGTCTTTTTTTCTGACCTTCTTTATTTTCTTAGATTTTGCTTTCTTCTTTTGATCTGCCTGTTTTTTTGATTTCCGTGAGTACTTAGACAGTTTCGTTTTCGGCTCTTTTTCAATAACATCCCCTAAAACTTGGGAACGCTTGAGTTCTCTGAGACGTTTATCAACCTCTTCTTGTTCAGCCTTTTCCTCAGCTTTTTTCTTTAAAAATTCCTGATTACGTTTTTGCCATTCGCTCAAGACTGGCTCTTCTTCAGGCTGTTTTGTTGTTTCAATATCTTTGACCATACTTTTAACCTTTTGTGCTTTCGATAGATGCCATGAGTTCTTGATAGAAGGCTTGAAGCGACGTCAACTCTTGGCTCTGTGCCATGGCTAGCTCAAATGCTGAAGCTCTAGCCATCAGCTCCTCGACTGCTTGTGTCAGATGTTCTAAATCTAAATCTTGCTCGTCTAATTGCAAGGCATAGCCACGTTCTGTGAAATAAGCAGCATTTTCCAACTGATCACCTCGACTGGCCTCTTTTCCTAAAGGCACAATAATCTGTAATTTTTTAAGGGCCAGTAATTCAAAAAGAGTATTTGAACCACCACGCGTGATGACAACATCAGCAAGACTTAGTAACGGCTGATATAAATCTGTCACATAATCAATACGATAAAGATTGTCTTCCAAGGTATTTAAACCTGAATCACCAGAGATATTGATGATATTGTAGATTTTACATAAAGACTTGATATGTTTGCTAATAAAGTCATTAAAGACCCTAGCACCTGCTGAACCTCCAATAAAAAGCAGGCTTTTCTTCTTATCATCAAAATGTCTTTTAATGTCTGCTATCACATCTTTATTTGAGTCAGAGCAGGAATCAATCTTGGTAATCGCACCAATATGCTCAGTCTTGGTTAACTGAGGAGTTTGTTCAAAGGTTGTGTACATTTTTGTGGCGAATCGATAGGCGATTTTATTAGCCAGCCCCATCGATAAGTCCGACTCATGAACAAAGACTGGTACACCAAGCAATCTAGCTGCTATCACTGGAGGCACTGAAACAAAACCACCCTTTGAAAAAAGTGCTTGAGGTCTTATGTTGGCAATAATAGCCAATGATTGAAACACACCAAGAGCAACCTTAAAGATATCTAGCAGGTTTTGCCAAGAAAAATAGCGTCTTAATTTTCCAGTAGCAATCGCATGAAAGGTCACCTTTTCTCCCAAACGTTTGATTTCTTGGTACTCAATACCAGACTGATCACCAATATAGTGGACTTCAAAACCATCTTTGATAAGTTTTGGAATCAGTAAGAGATTTAGCGTGACATGACCTACCGTCCCACCACCAGTCAAAACGATTTTCTTACGCATCACCTTCCCCTTTCAAGGCTGCCACTGTCGCTAAAAATTCATCTCCGCGGCTTTCAAAATCACGATACATATCCCAACTAGCGTTAGCAGGACTCAAAAGCACTGTATCACCAGACTCAGCTAAAGCAAAAGCCTTGCGAGTCGCATCTGCCACATCCTTAGCAAAAACTACTGGAATACCCGCTGATTTGGCTACTGCTGCTAGTTTAGGAGCTGTCTCACCAAGCACTAACATGGCTTTTAAACCCTTGATATCAGGCAAAAGAACCTCAAAACCATTGCCACGGTCCAAACCACCAGCTATGAGGAGGACACGCTCTTTATCAAATCCTGATAGGGCCTTTTGAGTGGCTAAACAATTGGTCGATTTAGAATCATTGAAAAAAGAAATCCCCTTGATTGAACCAGCATGTTGCAGACGGTGCTTAACACCTCCAAAAGCTGACAAGGTTTCTTTAATAGCTTGGTTTGCAATACCAGATAATTTAGCAACGGCAATTGTTGCTAAGGCATTTTCGATATTATGACTTCCTGGAACGCCTAGATCCTCTGATGCCATAATGCGCTCTTCTTTAAAATACAAGTAACCTTCTTTGAGATAAGCACCATCGACTTTTGACAGTCTTGAAAAAGGAATGAGACTTGCCTGTGTTTGTGAGGCTAATTCTTGGGCAAGGTCTTGATCAACATTAAGCACCAAAAAGTCTGTCTCTGTCATCTGATTTTGAATAGCCCATTTGGCTGCAACATAATGCTCAAACGTGCCATGATAATCCAGATGACTGGCTTCAAAATTAGTGATCACAGCAATGTGTGGCCTAAAGGTCTCTACTCCCATGAGTTGAAAGGATGATAATTCCATCACCAAGGTATCTTTCACGCTTGCTGTCATAGCCATCTCAGACGCTGGAAAGCCAATGTTTCCAGCTAAAAGCGCTGATTTTCCCGAATGGTTAAAAACATTCGCAATCATGGTCGTGGTCGTAGTCTTGCCATTTGAACCTGTGATCCCAATAATAGGGGCTTCTGACACAAGGCCTGCTAGCTCCACCTCTGTCCAGATTGGAATACCATACTCACGAGCCTTCTCCACCATAGGATTCGAATAGGGAATACCTGGATTTTTGACCATCAAGGCAAAGTCTTCCTCCAAAAGTTCCAAAGGATGACTACCACAAACCACCTTGATGCCCTCCTCCAGTAAGGCTTGGGCGGATGGGTTTTCAGCAAAGGGTTTACCATCATTTACGGTCACAATAGCCCCCAATTTGGCAAGTAATCTGGCTGCTGCCTGTCCAGATCTCGCCAAACCCAAGACAAGAACTTTTTGATTTTCAAATAATGAGACACTTTTCATGTTGTCATAACACCTGACCATTTCTTATAGATTCTTGTTGTTGATGCTCACATTATCCCCAAAAATAGACTAGATAAAGTGGTTTAATCAATAGCAGTCATACCAAGCAAACCAGCCCACAGGAGGGTTTTGATGATTTTTGAAGCATGAACAATCTTTTTTATTTTTTTATCTTTTTTGTAGCAGTTACTATTGTCCTATTTTACCCTTTATCAAACCATTTTTCAAGAAGGCTATCCCTCAAAAGCCATGGCCTAAGTGACAAGGACAGTGAAAAACGATTTGATTTTTTTAACGATAGGTTTATGGACTATCAAATGGTTTTCTAGAATCGTTTAAAGAGGCTGGATTTCCCAGCCTCTTCTTTTTAGATAAACGTATTAGCAAGATTTAGTGTTCGAATACCAAGGATGGAAAGAAGCTCAAGAATGTTGTCACCTTTGACTCACCTGGTTTTGTTGGCTAAGAATCCTTTAGAACGAGACCTCACTGATAAGCGAATAACATCTCTAAAAGCCCAAAAACCTAAAACAGACATGGCTACGATGATGTGAACATCACTAGGCGCCTTAATCAGATTGATGACTCCAATGATGGATAAAAACGCTAAGAGGGCTATCAGCAACATCAAGCCAATCGAATTGAGTGTGCTACGGATAGTCTTTGGCGCCATAAGAAAGTAGTAAAGAACAATGGCAAGTAATACTAATAAATAAAACATGGTTCTCCTTGCTAGTGTCGCTTGCTACTGCTTTACTCTGCTGATTTTTTCTTTTTGTTGGCTTTATCACGCGCCGCCTTATTCAAGATTTGCTTACGCAAACGAATCGACTCTGGTGTGACTTCCATGTACTCATCATAATCTAGAAATTCAATAGATTCTTCAAGCGTTAGGATGCGTGGTGTTTTGATAACAGAGGTTTGGTCTTTCGTTGCTGAACGAACGTTTGTCATTTGTTTTGCTGTTGTGATATTAACACCAAGGTCATTTTCACGAGCATTTTCACCGATAATCATTCCTTCGTAAACTTCTGTCCCTGGGTTGACAAAGATGGTACCACGCTCTTCAATACGCATGATTGAGTAAGTCGTTGCCTTACCATTATCAATCGAGACAAGAGCACCACGGTGACGGCCGCCAATATCTCCTGGCACAAGAGGGAGGTACTGATCAAAGGTATGGTTCATGATACCATAACCACGTGTCATTGATAGAAACTCTGTTGAGAACCCAATCAAACCACGTGCTGGAATCAAGAAGATCAAACGTGTTTGACCGTTACCAACCATGGTCATATCAAGCATATCACCTTTACGCTCAGAAAGAGCTTGAATGATCGCACCTTGATACTCTTCTGGAGTGTCGATTTGCACACGCTCAAATGGCTCACACTTAACGCCATCAACCTCTTTGATAATCACTTCAGGCTTAGACACTTGAAGCTCGTAACCCTCACGACGCATGGTCTCAATAAGGATAGACAAGTGAAGCTCACCACGCCCTGAAACAACCCATTTGTCAGGAGAGTCCGTCATCTCAACACGAAGCGATACGTCCGTTTGCAATTCCGCAAGAAGACGTTCTTCAACCTTACGTGATGTTACGTGCTTGCCTTCACGACCGGCAAACGGTGAGTTGTTAGCTAAGAAGGTCATTTGAAGGGTTGGCTCATCAATACGAAGGACTGGAAGTGGCTCGATAGCGTCTTGTGGTGTGACTGTTTCACCAACGAAGATATCTTCCATACCTGAAACGGCAATCAAATCACCCGCTTTAGCTTCTTGAATTTCACGGCGTTCAAGACCAAAGAAACCAAAAAGTTTAGTAACACGGAAATTCTTGGTTGACCCATCAAGTTTTGAAAGGGTAACTTGGTCACCAACTTTAACAGTACCACGAAAGACACGGCCGATACCGATACGCCCTACAAAATCATTGTAGTCAAGTAGCGAAACTTGGAATTGTAGCGGCTCATCTGAATTATCAACTGGAGCTGGAATGTGCTCAATAATGGTATCAAAAATCGGTGCCATTGAAGCCTCTTGATCGGCTGGGTCATCTGACATAGACGACGTTCCATTGATGGCTGATGCGTAAACAACAGGGAAATCCAGTTGCTCATCGTCAGCGCCCAATTCGATAAATAACTCCAGAACCTCATCAACAACCTCTGCCGGACGAGCTGATGGTTTATCGATTTTGTTGACCACCACGATTGGGATGAGGTTTTGCTCAAGGGCTTTTTTCAACACAAAGCGTGTTTGAGGCATGGTTCCTTCATAAGCATCCACGACCAAGACAACCCCATCAACCATTTTCATGATACGCTCAACTTCTCCTCCGAAGTCCGCGTGTCCTGGTGTGTCCATGATATTGATGCGTGTGTCATGGTAGGCAACAGCTGTGTTTTTGGCTAAGATGGTAATTCCACGCTCTTTTTCAAGGTCATTTGAATCCATCGCACGCTCAGCTAATTCTTTACGCTCATCAAGCGTCTGAGACTGTTTTAGTAATTCATCAACAAGGGTTGTTTTCCCGTGGTCAACGTGGGCAATAATCGCAACGTTGCGGATATCAGTTCTTAAATTTGTCATGTTTTCCTCTAAAATATCTTTTATTAACTGTACAAGTATAACACAAAATTTCAGAAATGGTGACAAAGACAACAGTGTAAATGTTTTCACTCTTATTTATGATACTTGCATCGAAAAAATACCACAAGTTCACACGAACTTGTAGTGTTTTGAATTTTTTTAGTATGATAGCTCCCAATCAATTTCAATATTAGTAATTTCTTTGGATAAATCTATTAACTGTATATCAAATTTCAAAGAAGGTTCTATTCATAAGAAGAAGCGTTACGCTATGTTACAATAGAATCAGCAAGGGGAGGTATGAAAAAAATAAATATTTAGATTTTGGATCTGATTAATTTTCTTGTTTCATTTTTTATTTGCAGATGGTTTTTTATGGAGTATCTGTATTTCTATTTGTTATCTCTTTTTGGGTTTCCGGTTGGTGGTGTAAATTTTGGGAGACCTTTAATGGCGGTTTTAATTATGACTCTTTTAGCGTTTACAATTATTCGAGCATTATATACAAAAAGATTTAATAGTAGGTTGGTCAAAGTTAGAACCTGTATTCACAAAAAATGTTAAACTAAAGATATGACACGAAAAGCATATGATACTGATTTAACCGATCAAGAATGGGCTCAATTTGAACCCTATTTCGCCAAACACCGCACCTATAAATGGTCTAAACGAGAACTCGTGAACGCAACCTTGTATATCACTAAAACAGGCTGCCAATGGCGCATGCTCCCTCATGATTTCCCTCCTTACCCAACTGTTTGGAGTTTCTTTCGTCGTGCCAAGGAGAGCGGCTGTGGGACACCATTTTGACGGAACTGGTTAAAAAAAGCGATTGAAAGCCGATAGAGCAGCCACTCCAACCTATGCTATCATTGATTCTCAAAGCGTGAAAACAACAGATGTTGCAGAGGAACGTGGGATTGATGGCGGTAAAAAAGTCAAAGGGAGGAAGCGCCACATCGTTGTTGATACCATGGGAAATCTTCTTGATGTGGTGGTTCATGCAGCTAATTTGCACGACACAAAATCAGGCTTTTTAGTAGCTCGAAAAGTGATGGTAACATTCCCAACCATCAAGGCTTTTTCAGCCGATGCTGGTTATCGGAAAAGTTTTGAGGAGATGATAATGGAGGAATTTGGTTGCCCGGTAGATATTTCTGAAAAAATTAAGGGTAGCTGGCAAATCATTCCCAAACGTTGGGTTGTTGAGCGAACTTTTGCTTGGTTGAACCACTCTCGAAGATTAGCTAAGGATGTTGAAAAGTCCGTATCGTCAGAGGTTGCTTTTGTCAAACGATCACACATTAGTCGGCTTTTAAGGGCTTAATAATTTTGTGAATACAGGTTCTAAGAGTTTTGTCCTATACTCTTTTGATGCTCCCCTAACAAAACAATATTAAATGTCTATTTACAAGATATGCTCAAATTCTTGGCGTACTATTTCTGGCCAGACACTTGATTGGACTTCGCCGATGTGTTGTTTACGAAGTAAGAACATCGCTAAACGAGATTGACCGATCCCACCACCAATGGTTAGTGGCAATTCGCCATTCAAAAGGGATTGATGCCAATCATACTGTAGGCGCTCTTCATCTTTTGTGATGGCAACCTGTCTTTTTAGGGCTTCTTGATCAACCCGAATGCCCATAGAAGATAACTCAAACGCTGCACCCAACTGATCATTCCAGACCAGTATATCACCGTTTAGCCCCTTGTAATTCCTTTCTGAAACAGAGGTCCAATCATCGTAATCAGGAGCACGACCATCATGAGGCTGGCCGTCACTCAACTCACCACCGATCCCCATCAAAAAGACCGCCCCGTGCTTTTTAGTAATAGCGTTTTCACGCTCTTTTGGTGTCAAATCAGGATAATCTCTCACTAAATCCTCAGAGTGAATAAAGGTGATTTTCTTGGGCAAAAGCGACTCCATATCATAACGAGCCTCTACAGCCAACTCTGTCAGACGAATGGCCTTATAGATTTGCTCCACCGTTTCTTTTAAGTAGGCCAGATTGCGCTGACCACTTGGGATGACTTTTTCCCAATCCCACTGGTCAACAAAAACGGAGTGTGTTGGATCAAGCGAATCCTCATCAGGACGTAGAGCCTTCATGTGGACAAAGAGTCCCTCCCCTTCACCAAAGCTAAATCGTGCTAAAGTATGACGCTTCCACTTGGCTAGAGAATGAACCACCTCGTACTCATCGTCAGGAATGAGTTTGACATGAACACGAACAGCATTTTCAACCCCTGAAAGATTGTCCTGCATGCCATCTCCAACACGGCTCAAAATTGGCCCTTGAACCTCAACGATGCCTAATTTATCAATAAGGTATTGGGTAAAAGTATTTTTAACAAATGAAATTTCTTCTTGCTGATGAATAAATGATTTTTCCATAATGCTCCCCTTAAAAAAAGATATGGTTTATTGTACTATTTTTTTTGCCAAAAAGATAGCCAACAAACAGCTCTGCTAACAAGTCCGACTAAACTGAAAAAGACAAGGCAAAATAGCCTTATCACTAACCTGAATGACACCGCCCTTTTCACTCACATAAACCTAAAAACCAGCCCAAGGTTTTACCCATTAGCTATAACAAGAATATCTTGATAGCCACTTTGGTAAAACATGATGGACTGGTTGGTTTAGTATTGTAAATCCTTTTTAATCAAAAACTCTGGCTATTGGTGCTCAAGAACCAGGCTAGCTGCTCCAATAATGCCAGCATCATTTCCTAGCTCTGCCAATTTGATTTGTGTTGACTGGCGTACTTGTGGAAACGTGTATTGTTTAAAGTAGGTTTCCACACGAGATCGTAAGAATTCTCCCGCAGCAGAGACGCCTCCGCCGATAACGACAGAATCAGGATTTAGGAGATTGGACATATTGGCTGCAGCGAGACCAAGGTAAAAGCAGACCTTATCAACGACGCTATCAGCGAAAAAGTCACCCTGCTGAGCAGCCTCAAAAATGGCCTTACTAGATACTTCATCACCATTGTCTATAGAGGCTTTGATACTTGAGCTACCTTCGTATGTCTCTGCCAAACGGCGAGCCACACGCACAACACCAGTCGCAGATGCCACTGTCTCCAAACATCCGATAGTACCACAAGTACAGGCAAAGCCAGTATCTGGCTCTACAACCATGTGACCTATCTCACCACCAGCACCAGCAACGCCATGGATAAGATGACCATCAGCAATAATACCACCACCGACACCTGTCCCCAGTGTCATAAAAATCACATCAGGGTTGTTGGCACCGGCACCAACCCAGCGCTCTCCAAGTGCAGCGACGTTGGCATCATTATCAATCGCAAATGGAATACCTGTCTCTTTCTCAATGATAGAGCCAACCTCTTGCTGGTCTTTCCAGTTAAGGTTGAATGCTCCTGTGACAGTCTTTTCGTCACGGTTGACAGCACCAGGAGACCCCATGCCAATACCGATGAAATCCTCACCCGTCAAACCATAGAGGTCTAAACGATGTTTGATAGAGGCCACAATATCAGGGACAATGTGTTTTCCACCATCTAAGGTGTTGGTTTCAATCGCCCATTTTTCTTGAATGTCTCCTGCTTTAGTCAAAATACCAAACTTAATGGTTGTCCCACCAAGGTCAATACCTAATAGTTTTTTTGCCATGTTGTCACCTCGATTACGTCAGATGATTTGTTCTTTTAACGATCATCTGATTGCCTATTTCTCTTATTTTTTTCTGCTTCTATTTCCAAGCGATGCTCACGTCTCAGGATCAACTCAGCTTGCAAATAGACTTCTTCCTCAATCAAGCCATTGTCATGTAAGCGAGCCAACTCTATCTTCATCAGCTCAATGTCAAAAAGACGCTTCCCTAAATAAACATAGATGCCAAAATGTTTGAGAACTTGCTGAACATCGTAAAGTGTTTTCATACAAGCATTCTAACAAAAACAAGAGTCTTTTTCAAGTGATTTTAGCAAGCGTTTGCACTTTGTCAACAGCAAAAAAAGCAAGACCCTATTCCTGATGTCCAGGAAATTTGGTCTCACTCTCTTACTGTTACAAACCTGAAGGGCGTCCAATTTCTGCTTGGAGCATCCACAAGGTTTTTTGAGCCATCTCCTGGGCATCAGCGAAAATACCGTTTGAAGGATTGTCTCCTTCTGCATCACTGACTTCAAGACCTTCTTGGAACAGTTCTGAAAGGTACTGGTAAACCTCTACTAAACGCTCTAAGCGCTCCGTCATTGACAGGTCATAATGACCAACTTCCTCAGCTAATTTAGAATGCTCATCAAATTCTTTCAAGGTTGAGTAAGGAGCTCCTCCAATAGTGATCAAACGCTCACTAACAAGATCCAGCGTCTCATCCAATTCAGCCATCAAGTCATCCATCTTAGGATGTAGGTAGAAAAAACCAGGACCACGCATGTACCAGTGTGCTTGGTGAACAATAGAAGCTGCTTTTGATAAGTCTGCTACTGCTTGATTAAGAACGCTTTGTGTTTTGTTGTATGCCATAAGTAGGCCTCCTTTAATAGTGATAAGTCTATTTTAGAATGATTCTAAATAAAAGTCAAGTAAAAAATAACTTTTTTCACATTATTTTTTCGAATAAGATAGTATGACTGTTTTATTCTTGTTATCAGGAGCTGCTATCGGCTTTTTTCTAGGGATCATCCTCAACCTCTTTCCAGGAACTTCCTTTGAATTATCGGCTAAACACTCTCCTTACTACCGATTAAACTTGACCTACCACTGTGCTATCCTTAGCTTTTGCTACGGCTTTCTAGCCTTATTAGCCTTTTGGGAAATCCTGCCACTCAATCACCTGCTGCTATTGGGGGCTAGCCTTTTATTATCTTTGTATGATGTCACATCACATGCCTTTCCTCTCATTATCGGCTTACTGATGATTATCCCTCTGGCATTGACCCATGATTGGCAATCAACAACAACGGCTCTCATATTACTTGCCCTACTCGCTGAAGTCAAAAATATCAAAATAGGAAGTGGTGACTTTCTTTACCTAGCCTTGCTGTCTTTTGTCATCTCGTTTCAAGAGCTGTTATGGGTGGTTCAAATCGCTTCCACTCTAGGCATCTTAGCATTTGCCACTAAAAAAGATAGAGAACTCGCTTTTGTTCCCTACCTTAGTCTTGCTTATCTTCTTGTTTTAATCATCCATCATACCAGCTTGTAGTTGGTACATTCTTTGGTAAGTACCACCTAAAGCCAGCAAGTCTTCATGACGACCGCTTTCGATAATTGTCCCCTTATCAAGGACATAGATACAATCAGCATCTTGAATGGTTGATAGGCGATGGGCGATAGCAATGGTGGTACGTCCTTGACGCATTTTCTCTAGGGACGTTTGAACCAAGGTCTCTGTCTCAGAATCAATATTGGCAGTCGCCTCATCAAGGATGAGGATTTTGGGCTTGGCAGCGACTGTTCGCGCAAAAGCTAGTAGCTGACGTTGCCCCGTTGAAAAACCTGAGCCACGTTCTGAGACGGCATGGTCATAAGCATCAGGCAACTTTTGGATAAAATCATCAGCGTCAACAAATCTAGCAGCTGCCTTGATTTCCTCATCTGTAAGATCTTTATACATGGCAATATTTGACTTAATGCTACCGTGATACAAGAAAGGATCTTGTAAAACCAGCCCCATATTGTCTCTTAACTCATGAGCTGGATAGTTGCGAATATCAAGGCCATCAATCAACACGCGACCGGATTGGAACTCATAAAAACGCATTAAAACATTGATAATTGAGGACTTTCCTGATCCTGTTGGTCCAACAAAGGCGATGGTTTGTCCCTTCTTGACCTTGAAGGAGATGTTATTTAGAATCTGGCGTTTGCCATCGTAAGAAAAGGACACCTTCTCAAAGACAATATTGCCATCTGTCATCTGAATGTCTTGAGCGTCTTGTTTTGGTTCGTAGACTGTCTCATCAATCAAATCAAAGACACGGCTGGCTGAAACCATTGACGTTTGCAAGACTGAAAAATTTTGCGTAACCTCTATAAGAGGATCAAAAAGACGATTGATGTACTGGATGAAGGCATACATCATCCCCGCCGTGATGCCTAAGTCATTGCTACGATAGCCTAAATAGGCCATCAAAACAGCATAGGCCAACAGTTTCAGTAAACTCATAGCTGGTCTTAACAAAAGGCTGTCTAATGACATGGAGCGTTTGGAATACTCAAAGTGCTGATCATTGATGGCATCAAATTCGGCCTGTAAACGGGCTTCTTGACCAAAAGCTTGGATAATGCGGATCCCTTCAATGCTTTCGGCTAGTTTGGAGTTAATCTCTCCCAAGAAGGCACGCGTTTTAGAGATGACAGGCATGGATTGCTTGCGATAGAGATTGACCAATATCAAGATCAAGGGTAAGAAAAGCACCACTAACCCTGTCAGCCACTCATCTAAGGTCAGCATGGTATAAAGCGTTACTGTAAAAATAAAGATGGCAGAAATAAAGCTGGAAAGGATACCTGAAAACATCTCGCTAACCGCCTCTGTATCATTGGTAATACGTGACACAATAGTTCCTGCTGGCGTTCGATCAAAATAGGACATGCCTAGTTTTTCCATATTGGCAAAGGCATCGCGACGAATATCACGGACAATGCTATAAGAAACGCGAGCAAAGAAATAATTTCCCATATACTGGATCAAGGTCTGTAAAAGGTACATGCCATAGTAACCCAGCAAGACCACCGAGGCAAAACCAGTCAAATCAGAGAGGTAGCGATCAATAATGTGAGAAGCTAGTAAAGGAATCAAACTCCTTACGACAGAGGTCAATAAGAGTAAGGCTAGGGCTGCTACCGTCCATAATTGGTAGGGTTTTAAATAGCCAATAAGGCGTTTAAATACCTGCCATTGTTGTGCTTTAGATGTCATAAGCCACCTCCTCTACTGCTTGGGCTAATTGCTGTGAATCATAGGTTCTAGCATACCAGCCATTTTGTGCCAAGAGTTCCTCGTGCTTACCACGCTCAATAATACGACCATTTTGCATCACCAAAATAAGATCCGCATGCACTACCGCAGATAAACGATGCGCAGAAATAATGGTTGTTTTATCTTGACGCGTTGCTTTGAGATTGTCAATAATACGATGTTCTGTTTTAGCATCAACTGCTGAGAGAGAGTCATCCAAAATCAAAATATCTGGATCTAAAATCATGGCACGGCTCATGGCAATACGCTGCCTCTGACCACCTGATAGAGAAACCCCTTTTTCGCCAATCACCGTCTCAAAGCCCTCTGGCATATCCTTAATATCATCATAAACCTGAGACAGTCTCGTTGCTTCCATCACTCGCTCTAGATTCAGGCTAGTGTCTCCAAAGCGAACGTTATTGATAATACTGGTCGCAAAGAGCATCTGATCTTGGGGAACATAGCCCATCAGCTGACGAAGCTCAGAAAGCTTGTAATCTTTAATGTTATGCCCATCTAGGCTGATATGACCTTGATTAACATCATATTCTCGTAAGAGTAGTTTGATCAAGGTCGTCTTTCCTGAACCTGTCTGACCAACTAAGCCTAGGGTTTGCCCTTTTTTTACGGTAAACTGAATGGCCTCTAAGGTCGTGGTTGCTGAATCATGATAGGTAAACTGATCGATGGCAAAGACAATATCACCATTTTGAATACTTGGGAGTGGCTTTTTAGGATCTTGCACATCAGACACTTGATCCAATAAGTTTTCGATACGATCATAAGAAACAGCACCTCGCTGCACCATATTAAACAAAAAGCCAATAGCCATCAATGGCCAAACTAGCATGTCCAGATAGGTAATGAAGGTCACTAAATGGCCAACTGTTACTTGCCCTCTTGAGACCATGACCGACCCCATAAGTAAGGTCAAGGTGTAAGAAGCTCCTATAAATAAAAGAACCAAGGGGTCAAAGAGAATATCGTACTTTTTTGTCGATAGATTCATCTCATAAGTCATGTCATTGGTTTCTTGAAAAGAAGCCAGTTCGTCGGTCTGGTAGCCAAAGGACTTGGTGACCTTAATCCCAGAAACACTCTCTTGAACCTTATTATTAAGGTCTGAAAAAGCAGCTTGAGATTGCCCAAAAGCCTTGTGTGTTTTACGTCCCAGTCGACTGGTAGCATAAGCCATCAAAGGTAGGGGAATAATCGCAATTAAGGTCATCTGCCATGAGATACTAAAAAACATGGTCAAAAGGGTCACAGCTGCTGTCACTGAGGCATCAACAGCTGACATAACACCTCCACCTGCCAAGCGAGTGAGGGCATTGATGTCATTGGTTGCATGAGCCATCAAATCACCTGTCCGATACTTTTGGTAAAAAGATGGTGACATGCTAGTCAAGTGTTTAAACAGACGTGAACGCATGATTTGCCCCAAACGATAGGACGTTCCTAAGATATACATGCGCCATACATATCGCAAGGCATACATCCCAAAGGCTGCCAAGACTAATAATAAGAGTTGAGCTAATAATGCGGAGGCTCGCAAACGCTGCGTGGTGATCTTGTCAATCACATCCCCCATGACCATCGGGGGAATTAAATTTAAAAGTGCGACCAAAATCAAAGCAACTATCCCTAAACTATAGGCTTTTTTCTCTAATCTGAAAAACCAGCCTAGTCTTAGTAAAATAGTTTTGGGTTTGGTTTTAGGTGATGTGTTTTCCATAATGCTCCTTTTGATTCATAGGAAAAGGGAATGAGATATGCTCACTCAATCAGAGCATATCTCACTTCCCAAATCGTTATAGTGATTGTACAGGTTAGAAAAGCCGTAAGTCGCTTTAGGCGAAGGCTAGCGCTATCGACATTGACGTCACTTTCTCTGTTTTCTTTTTTAACCTACTATTACATAGTATAATCGTTTAGATTATATGATGAGCAAATTCCAAGACTCACTGATGATAAAGCTCATCAATAAGAAACTTTTGAAACCGCTATCTATAATCTTATTGTTTTTACAATCTATTATAGCATATTCATTCAAAAACAGCTGTCTTAATGATTGTTTTTTTTAAGTATTTAGTGGAAAAGAAAATAAAGAGAGTGGGACAAAAATCGGTCATTCGTCAGAATTCGATTTCCCTCACTCTTTTATGTCTAGGTTCGGGCTGAAACGGTCTATCCAAAGACCGTTTCACTCCCACCTCCGCACAGTTGAGTAGGACTGTAAAAGCTGATAAAATCAGCGTATTAGAGTTCACTCAACCACTGCGTCTCGATTGACAATTCAAAAAATAATTGAGAGGCTAGGACTTTTGTCCCAACCTCACTACCGACTAAGATAAACCACGCTTAACATTCCTATTCTCTATAAGCATCAAAAAATTGTGAAATCGTAAAAATCAGAAACGCATAAATGATTACAAAACCATGTCATACCTTCTGTCTTAACTTTTTTGACGAATGGTGAAATGCTGTCCTTGGGAGGATGTTGCAGGCTTGACAGGGTTTTTCTTTGATGAGCGATGCTTAGATCGTCCTTGATGTTGGGAGACAGAGTCTTTATCAGATGGAGCTTTGACTGCCTTGGTCTTTTTCTTAAACGAAGGCTTCCTAGATGTCTCTTTGGGAGAACTCGTATTAGCTTTGGACGTCTTAGATGACTTCTGCTGATGTCTGCGCTTATGTTGGGAAGAACTCTCCTCTTCAGTCATGAGGTTGACAGGTTCTTGATTTTCAAGGATAAAGTAAGCACAGCCAAAAGCACAGTACTCCTTTAAATACTCCGTAATCCTCGAAAAACGACTAAACTTAGCACTAGCCTTACTATCCTTATAAAAGCCCTTGATTCTCAACTGATCACTCGCCCAATCTCCGACCAAGTAATCATAGGTTAAGAGCCATTCTGAAAAACGCTGCCCAAATGTTTCGGGGTTAAAAGCATCCTTCTCATTGTGAACCAGTGTGAACTGAATGTCACCTGCTTCACTCTTGACCACATCACCAAAGTGAAGGAAGGTAGGACCTGGAAATTTATGGTAGTTAAGTTGTTCTGGTAAAACGTCTTTTCGCAAGGGGAATCCTTTCTGATTGATCTGCTAAACACCTCATTTTGTGAATATAGTGGGGTTAAAAGCATTAGCAGCTGTTTGTTCATGTCTTTTTATTATACACTATTTCAAAACATTTGTGACCATACAAACAATCATTATCAGACGACGGTATCATCAATCCAGATCATATCAGTTTTTGGTATCAAAGCCTTTCTGGTTGTGGTATAATGTTACTACTTTAATAAAAAATAGAGGTTCTCATGAAAAAAATACTATTAATCACCTTGACTGGTCTTGTTTTTTTAACCGCTTGTGATAAGATTGAACGTTCTCTAAAAGGCGATCACTATGTTGAGCAAAAAGAGGCTTTAAATCAAGCCAAAAAAGCTGAAAGCAGTGCCAAAAAAGAGATCCAAAAAGCTCTGAAGGCTGGTAAAGAAGCCTTCCCACAGCTGTCTGAAACCCTTGCTCAAGATGAAAGCCAAGTCATCATCACAACAAGCATGGGGGATATCAGCGTCAAGCTCTTTCCCAAATACGCTCCTTTAGCTGTCCAAAACTTTATCACTCACGCTAAGGAGGGCTACTATGACGGCTTGAGTTTCCATCGTGTCATCAAGGATTTTATGATTCAAACAGGAGATCCAAATGGTAACGGCACGGGCGGGCAATCCATCTGGCAAGGAAAAGATAAAAACATTGATTCAGGTACTGGCTTTAAAAATGAAGTCACACCTTATCTCTTTAACCTTCGTGGAGCTCTTTCGATGGCAAATGCTGGTCCTAATACCAATGGTAGCCAATTTTTTATCAACCAAAACCCTAATAGCCAGTCTGATCATATCAAACCTGGTGACTACCCTCAACCAATCATTGAAGCCTATCAACATGGTGGTAATCTAAGCCTTGATGGCTCTTACACCGTCTTTGGTCAGGTAATCGATGGTATGGCTATTGTAGATCAAATCGCAGCTGTTGAAACAGGTGAGGCAGACAAGCCAAAAGAGGCCGTCACCATCAAAACAATAACCGTTATCAAAGAAGCCAAAATCAACTAATCACAAAAAGCACGAGTTCATCTTAAGCTAAGAAGAACTCGTGCTTTTGTGATTATGACCGTCTCAAACCTAGCAACTTTTTGAAGGCTAAAGCGATTAAAAAAGTGATCAAGGCGACTAGGGCTGTTACGCCAGAAACAGTCACATCAAGTCCCAGACTGATATAATAGCCTATACTAGCTATAGCTACTGCAAAAAGAGAACTTAAGACACTAAACCAGACGAAGCGTCTGGTGACCAAACTCGCTAGCATGGCCGGAGCTACTAAAAAGCTAATCACTGTGATGGACCCTAGACTATCAAAAGCGGTTACAATGCTTAAAGACGTCAAAAACATAAGGCTAACCATTAACAGTGAAACCTTGACTCCTGCTAGTCTTGCCTGCGTCTGATCAAACAAAAAGAGAGACAAGTGACGGAAAAAAAGCAGGTAGAAAGTACTGATAACTAGAAGAAAAATTAAGCCTTTAACCAATGCCAAAGGCAGACTAAGGCCAAATAAATCCATTCTGACAAAAGGGGCAAACAATACCTCACCCATCAAAACCATATCCAAATCAAGATGGACATTTCTAGCAAACAAAGAGATGAGCATGACCCCCAAAGCAAAAAAGCAGGTGAAAACCAAGCCTGTCGCAGCATCGTGGGCAACTTTTTGACTATGAATGCGATCAATCAAAACGATGGTTAAGACCCCAAACACACTGGCACCAATCATCAAAAGCGGCGAATTTAGATCCCTAACAAGGAAAAAACCTAGAACAATCCCCAGCAAGACCGAGTGGGATAAGGCATCCGCAAGCATACTCTGATTGGTGATGACCAAAATATTACCAACCATACTACACGAAATGGCAAGCACTACCATAATCAAGAGAACTTCAGGCATGTCGATTTTCCTTTCTCACATAAGTTGACCACATAAAAGCTAAGGCGATAAAAAGACTCATCACGATGATGATGCTAGGCCCTGTAGACATGCCCTTAATCATAGAGCTTAAGAAACTGCCTAGAAAGGCTGAAAAAACAGCCATGAGACTACCTGCTATCAAGCTGTGGCGATAGGTTTTTCCTACAAGCAGACCAAAAACACTGGGCGCAATCAAAAAGCTACTCATCAAGATAGCCCCCACCACTTTTAACCCGACAGCAATCAGGGCAGTCATTAAGA
The DNA here is from genome assembly GCF_047785705.1 of Streptococcus pluranimalium. Lineage (GTDB taxonomy): Bacteria > Bacillota > Bacilli > Lactobacillales > Streptococcaceae > Streptococcus > Streptococcus pluranimalium_A. The sequence continues at coordinate 19,986 of NZ_JBLOJV010000006.1, read as the reverse complement.
TAATCTGCCCTATCTTAATAGCTTTTATGGGCACTGCTGCAATTTGAGCAAAATTCTCATCAAATAGATAGAGACTAAGCTGATAAAATAAAAGGCAAAAAAGCCCAATCACTAGCAAAGATACCCCCATAATAAGATAAAGATCTGACTTTTGGATGAAGGCAGCCTGACCAAACAGGTAATTTTGAAGGCCTGCTTGTGAAGCTTTTTGATAGTGACTATTGCCCTGGAGAAGGTTTTTCAAAACCATTCCCAGTCCAAAAAAGGAAGCCGATACCAAGGAAAGAGCATTGACATAGCTCTGCTTACTATAGCTGTGAATGAGAAAAATCAAGCTATAAGAAAGCAAACCTGTCAGCATCGCACCCAGCATCAATAGTAAGGGATGGCGCGACTCAAAAACCATGAAGGACAAAATAACACCTGGATAAGAGGCATGGCCTAGAGCATCACCCACAAGGCTCTGGCGTTTGAGAACACTGATCGAGCCTAGAAGGCAAGATGCCAGGGCAAATACAGATGTCCCAAAAGCCACGGTCACAAAAGCATAATCTGTCAAAATACCGTACATGCTACAACTCCTTTGCCTTGGGTAACCATAGAGAATTTGCTTGACTGTGATAGGTTTGTTGATAGTTAGCCTCTGTCAAGACTTGATTGATAGGACCTTGGGCAATGGTCGTCTTGTTGAGCCAAACCAGATAGTCAAAGTAGGTGGAAAGACTTTGGATATCATGATGAATGACAACAGAGGTCTTTCCCTCCTTTTGAAAATCACAAAGAAGAGCCATGATTTTCTCTTCTGTCTTAATATCAACACCTGCCAAGGGCTCATCCATCAAGTAGAGCTCTGCCTCTTGCGCCAAGGCTCGAGCTAGAAAAACCCGCTGCCGTTGCCCACCAGATAGCTGGTCAATTTGACGGTTTTGCAAATCCAGCAAATCCAGTTTTTCAAGAGCTTCTAGGGTAGCTTCCTTATCTTTTTTTCCAGGTCTTTTGAGCCAATGAGTAATAAGAGGGTAGCGTCCCATCAATACAATGTCAAAAACCGTTGCTGGGAATTGCCAATTAACACAATTAGCCTGAGGGATATAGGCTACCTTTTGAGCTAGCCATTGCGCATTGGGGCTTGTCTCCCCTAACAAAGAGATCTGGCCAGACTGGATTGGTTCTAGCTGAAGAATGCTTTTTAATAGCGTTGATTTACCAGCTCCATTTGGACCAACAATCGCCGCTCGACTCCCTTTAGGGATGTCGATAGCCACCTGCGATAAGGCCAAATGAGATTGATATGAAACGGATAAATCCTTAATATGAATTGCTGTTTCCATAACATCAATAGATGAGCACCCTTCTTGAGTGCTCATTCCTTTCCTAAAAAAATAAAAGGGAAAAAGAGGGTCAACAAGCAAGAGAAATCATCTCGTACTCAAGAAAAAGCAAGAACCTAAATTTTTGAGGCTTGCTTTTTTAGAGTAGACCTTATGTCCCACCAAGTATAGTCTTTATTGCAAAGACGTCACAATGAGTTTGGTGTTGTGCTTGTACATGTCGATATAAGTGTCACCTTCTTCTCCCTCAGCTGCGAGAGAGTCTGAGAACAACTCTTTACCTTCACCTGTTACGACAGAGACCTTGCCACCTTTAGCGGCAACAGCTTCCTGTAATTTCTTCATACGCTCAGGATTGGTTGTTGACTCCGTAAAGATTGCCTTGATATTGTGCTCCTTAATCACATTGACCGTTTCAATCATATCACTGTTTGCGACCTCTGAGTCTGTGCTGACACCTTGTGGGGCGTAGAGCGTGAAATCATAGCGACGGGCAAAGTAATTGAAAGCATCATGCGGCGTTACCAGATAACGACTCTCTTTTGGAATCACTGATAGAGTCTCCTTGTTCCACTGGTCTAAGTCATCTAAGTCAGCTAGATAGGCTTTGGTGTTTTTAACGATAGCCTCTTTATGCTCTGGTACCAAAGCTATCAAGGCTTTTGAGCTTTCTGTGACAGCCTTTTTATACAAGTCAATATCAAACCAAAAATGAGGGTCTACCACTTCTTCGCCATCTTCATCCATGGTGGCAATTTCATCTTTAGAAAAGGATTTGGTCACAGCCGTTCCCTTTGCTTCTAAAGCATCAATCATTTTACCTTCAAAGTGCAGACCGTGATACAAAACCAAGTCAGCTGCCTGTAATTTTTTTAGGTCACTGGATTTAGCCACATACAGATGAGGGTCTTCCCCTGCTGGAATAATCAATTCGCGCTTGACGTAGTCTCCAGCCAACTGCTTGACCATGTCATTTAAAAAAGAAGTCGTAACGGTAACAACTGGCTCTTTGCCTTGGTTAGGCTTTGGCTGACTCGTTTTGGAAGCACAGGCCGTCAAGCCAAAGACCAGCAGCATCAAGAAAGCTAATGATGTCAATATTTTTTTCATTTAAAATCTCCTTAAATATGTTTATAAAATAAATTAGGTATACTTAATTTTATAAATAGATTACCTTATTTTATTTCTTTTGTCAACATTTTTTCTTGATTTTTGCTATACTTATCTTAATAGACTAACAAAGAAGGCAATACCCTATGACCCCTAATAAAGAAGATTACCTCAAGCGCATCTATGAATTAGGTGAAGGCCAGGTCAAAATCACCAATAAAGAAATCGCTGCCCAGATGGGGGTTTCTGCCCCTGCTGTTTCTGAAATGCTTAAAAAAATGATTCAAGAAGATTGGATTCTTAAAGACAAGCAAAAAGGCTACCTGATCACTCAAAAGGGAATGGCTTTGATATCAAGTCTTTATCGTAAACACCGTCTGATCGAATTATTCTTAATCAAAGATTTGGGCTACTCGACCAAAGAAGTGCATGAAGAAGCTGAAATTTTAGAGCATAGTGTTTCAGATAAGTTTATTGATCGCCTAGAGGCCATTCTCGATTTTCCAAAAACGTGTCCACACGGCAGTCGTATTCCTCGAAAAAACGAATTACTGCATGAAACCTACACCAAGCGCTTGTCAGATGTCAAAGAACTTGGCACTTATCAGCTAAAAAGGTATCATGATCATCTGGATCTCCTCAATTATCTTGAAGAAAATCAGCTGCAGTTGGGAGATCGCTTTGAGTTGCAAAAAATCGATCACTATACCCAAACCATGACGCTAAAAACCCAGCATAAAACCCTGATTTTACCAACAGTCATCACGGAACAACTATTTGTTGAACAGCCATAGCCATCGACTGACCTTACCCTAATTTTTTCTTATCCGATACCGGATAGTGAGAATGGGACAAGATCAACTTCTGACGAATGATTGATCTTGTCCCACTCTCATTTTTTAAGTCACCGTGATAATAATCAGGTATGCCCATCAAAAAATTGATTTTTGATGGGCCTTACCATTTTTCCAAAAAGGCTGTTACCATTTGGGCTGAAGCTTTCCCAGCCTCTATGATAAAGGTATCAAAGGTCACATTGGCATCGTGAGCAGCTGTATCGCTCATGGCACGAACAACAATGAAAGGTTTCCCACAAGATTGAGCCGCTTGAGCAATCGCTGCTCCTTCCATCTCAACAGCCAGCACCTCTGGAAACTGTGCTTTGATGGCATCAATCTTATCTTGACCAGCAATAAAACTGTCTCCTGTCGCAATCAAGCCTAATTGAGCATTGACAGAAGCCTCTGCCAAAACATCCTGAAAAACCTGAACAAACTGCTTATCGGATTCAAAATAGAGCGGTTGCATAGACATCTGCCCATAGTCATAACCAAAAGCTCTCAAATCAACGTCATGATAAACCAACCTATCAGCCACAACAAGGTCTCCAATCCCTAGACCGTCAGCCACTGCACCAGCTGACCCTGTATTGATCAAAGCATCGCACTGAAAATGATCCACCAAAATCGCAACTGACATAGCTGACATGACCTTACCGACACCCGATTGCACCAAGACAAGGTCATGATTACCAAGACGCCCACTATAATAAGTATTCCCAAGGACAATTTCCTCAGTTTTCCCCACAAGTTTTTCCACTAACAGACGCAGTTCCTGCTCCATAGCAGCAATAATTCCAATTTTCATCTTAATTTTCTCACTTAAATATAAAAGGTCGCAAGCAACAAGAGGGCAAAAAGCAGAAGAACAATGAGCAAGATCCGATTGATTTTAGTCTGAAAAGCCTGACGCTTAGCATTCTCAATCCGCCGACTCTTAATCATCGGTTTCTTTTTTTGGGTGGCATAGAAAGGCAGCTGAGGAGAAGTCCGCAACAGCTCGCTAGTCGATATAGCCTCTGATTTTCTCATCTCAACATCATCCTGATAAAGACCATCTAATGGTTCACCACGACTGGCACGCTCAATGATCTCATCGGTTAATAATGGTTTTCCCATAAGCGGTTATTTCCTTATATGAAGCGCATAATATTGTAAAGCCATAATGGTCTTAGCATCCTGTATGTGACCTGATGCGACCATGTCCATACAGTCTTGGTAGCTTAGTTCTAAGACTTCCAAAACTTCATCCTCATCTTGAGGCAGAGGATTGGGAACCTTGTTTAGATGAGTTGCCAGATAAAGCTTTATCTTTTCATTACAAAAGCCAATAGCGGTGTAGAACTCATACAAGAAAGTCAACGCTCCTGTGTAGCCTGTTTCTTCTTCTAACTCACGCGCAGCAGCTTCTTTTTCAGAACCGGCTTCGCCAACCTCTAGCTTTCCTGCTGGAATCTCGTAAGAAATCCCTTCAATAGCCTTGCGATATTGCTTGACTAAAATAATCTTATCCTCAGGTGTCACAGCCAGTGTTGCAACAGCGCCACTATGAAAGACTAACTCACGCTTGGACTGGCCTAAGCCATTTGGTAGGGCAACGTCATCAACCACCACCGTCAATAGCTGTCCTTCAAAAACGGTCTCACGCTTTAGGGTTTTTTCTTCAAATGCCATGGAAAATCCTCACTCTCAATGTTTTGATGATTGGTTATTGGGATGGTGTGGTAGTTTAAGAGCGTAGAACTCTTTAGTCTCCTGACGCGATCGCCCAATAGCAACGCTATCTTTAGGAACATCTTTGGTAATGGTTGACCCCGCTGCTGTAAGGGCATTATCTCCTACCTCAAGAGGCGCAATCAGGGTTGAATGACTCCCGATGAAGGCCTGGTCACCAATAACCGTCTCGAATTTACGTTGACCATCATAATTAACAGTAATAGTCCCAGCACCAATATTAACATTTTGTCCTATGTTAGCATTGCCCAGATAAGTCAAATGACCAGCCTTGGTATTGTCACCCATTTTGCTATTTTTTACCTCTACAAAGTTACCAATATGAACCTTTTTGGCTAGTTCTGTTCCTGGACGGATATGGGCATAAGGACCTACCGTCACACCGTCAGCCAAGAAGCTATCTGTAATCGTTGAGTTGGTAATGATAGCATTGGCGCCAATCTCAGAATCACTGATGTATGTGCCATTGGTCAATAAGGTCGCAGGACCAATCTTGGTATGACCTTTCAGGGTGACATTTGCCTCAAGGACAACCTCCTCAGCAATCACAACATCACTATCAATGTAGGTGGTCTCTGGGTCTTGGAAAGACACCCCCCTAAGCATATGCTCTTTGTTGATACGGTAACGCATGATTTTTTCTGCTGTCGCAAGGGCCACTCGGTCATTGACACCTAGACTCTCTTGAAAATCACGCAGCTTATACGCACCAACTTTTTCACCAGACGCTTTAAAAATACCAATAAGATCTGTTAAATAGTACTCCCCTTGAGCATTATTGGTTGTGATTTTTTGAAGAGCTTCAAAAAGACGTTTATTATCAAAGAGATAAGTGCTTGTATTGATTTCGGTGATGGTTTTTTCATAATCATTGGCATCTTTTTGCTCAACAATCTTGGTGACTTCCTGGTCTTTATTACGAACAATACGACCATAACCAAAGGGATTAGAAGCTTCAGCCGTCAAAATGGTGGCGACATTTTTATGGCTAATATGGTAATCAAGCAAGCTCTTGAGGCTCCCACCAGTGATCAAGGGATTATCACCAGCAATTACGAGGGTTTGCCCTTCAAGACCAGCCAAGACCTCTTCAGCCATCATAACCGCATGACCAGTCCCTAGCTGCTCAGCCTGCATGGCAAATTGTGTCTTCTGAGCCAGAGCTTCTTGCACTAATGAAGCCTTGTGACCGACAACAGTCACTATTGTCTCAGGATTGATAGCTGAAACGGCCCTAAACACATGCTCTAGCATGGGAAGGCCAGCGACTTTGTGCATCACTTTGGGAAGGTCAGATTTCATCCGAGTTCCTTTTCCCGCTGCTAAGATAATGGCATAATTCGTCATATTATTGTCTTTGTCAGATAATCATCCAACAACCTTTCCTACAAACTTTAAGCACTATCTATTATAGCATAATGACAGCCTTTGAAAAAGTTAGAAAACAAACCTTATCAACCAACTCTCTTTACAAACCCTAACTAAGTAAGGTCTCATCTTCTATCAATCATTATTTGAGCCTTCACCAACTGCAGTCTTCTCCATGCTCTCTAGGGCTGCTTCTAGGACTGCCATGACTGAGAGGCTATGCTCTAGGGCTGCTTTGGCTTTAGCTTTTTGATTTTGTGAGAGTATTTGCTCGAAAGCCACAAATTCAGCGTACATACGATGGTTATCACTATTGTGATTGATAATTACTGGCTCTTGTCCGTTTAAGGTCAAACTGACTTGTGGCATGGTATTGGTCGCACCTAGCACCGCGATAGAACCTTGGTTGCCTTGGATACTTGATCTGATCTCAGCACTACAATCTTTAGCACCGATACAAACTGCCTTGAATCTGCCATAATCCATCATCAAAATACCCGAGGTGTCAACTCCTCTCTCCATATTAGGCAGGTAGTCAACACGCTTAGGTTGTCCAAAAAGCCCGACAAGGAGGTGGATGTTGTAGATGTTTAAATCACGAAGAGCGCCGCCACCTTGGGCTGGGTCAAAAGCTGGTGCAATGTCCCCACGCTTAAAGGCATCATAGCGCGACGAATACTGAGCGTACTGACAGTTGACGATTTTGATGTCACCTAGCTGGTCAAGATTGTCTTTGATATAGGTAAAATTCTCTAAATATTGATTGGTGATGGCTTCCAGTAGGAAAAGTCCTCTTTGCTCAGCGATTGTTATCAAGTCCTCTAACTCTGCCAAGCGCAGTGTGAATGGCTTTTCACAAATAACATGCTTGCCCGCAGACAAAGCCTTCTTGGCATAGTCATAATGCAGATGGTTTGGTAGACCGATGTAAATCGTATCGACTGCTGGGTTGATCAACACCTCATCGTAGTCACTGGTGGCTTGAGGAATGGCATAGGTGCTTGCCAACTCACGCGCCGTATCAAGTGATCGTGGTGTCGATAAGATTGCCTCCAACTCGATGCCATCAATGTCTTTTAAGACTGGTAAAACTTCTTTGACAATCATACCAGTACCTAATAATACTAGTTTCATACCTTACTCTCCTTCTTTAAAAACCACTTTAAACTCTTCTAAAACAACTTTTGACGCTGGGTTAAAAGTTAGACCAGCCTCCATCAGCCATGCTGTGAACAAGGGTTCGTGAACCTCTCGCCAGTAAGCCAAACTTCTATCGCCTTCGCCCTCCTTATAAGCGTGTTCTGCCGACACATCTTTAAAAGGCACCACAGAAACCTTTGTAGTCTCAATAATGCAGACAGCCTCGCCTTGACCATCTAAGATAAGGTCGTAAGATCCCTCTTTAGGGAGCGGTTCTCTCTCCTGATCATACAAATCAAATGCCGATGCCGTCGCTGTTTTGGTTCCGTCTAATACTAACTGGGCCAGTAAGTCTGGCTCAACACCAAACGCCCAAGCATCCATCTCATCTCCAATCCTTGGATTAACGTTCTGGTATTCTTGCCACATCTCTACTGCTTTCATCCTAAACCTCCAATACTACCCTATCCTTGATCACTATTCTTTGACAATCAAAATAATAAGCCGTTCACACACCTTGGTGAACACTCATTCTCCTTACGGCCTCATCTCTCCTTGGTTTGATTGTTCTTTCGTTTCATCATTCTTTTCTGATTTTTTCTCGTTTGTGGTGCCTACTTCAAACTCCAACCACCGTCTATTTTGACGATTTCTCCTTGCATGGAAGCGAGTTTACCGGAGGCAAGCATCAGGGTTAACTCAGCAATTTCAGCTGGTTCAGTCCAACGCCCGATAGGCGTTTCTTGGGTTACCCAATCCGCTAGCCCACCTGGCTCAAAATCCGCTGCGGTCATGCCTGTCTTTACAGCCCCTGGAGCAATGCCAAAAACTTGAATCCCCTCTTTGGCATAATCTAAGGCCAGCTGGCGGGTTAATCCTGCTAGAGCATGCTTGGCAGCAGTGTAGGCAGCCCCACCGCCCCCAGCCAGAAAACTTGCAATAGAGCACATGTTAATGATTGTCCCTGAACCTTTGGCCACCATGTTAGCGAGATAATGACGCGTTATAGCTACTGTTGCAAACACATTCGTCGTAAAAATCGCTTGAAACGCCGCCTCAGAAATGTCTAATAGGGGCTTATAGTCATCTAAGACGCCAGCGGTATTACATAGGATATCAACCTCGGGAACTTGTTCGTAAAGCAGCGCCAAATCCTTGGTCAAATCCATCTGAAAAAACTGGAAGTTTGGATGAGACAAGTCTGGCCTTGCCGACTTGTCGACCCCATAAACCGCGTAGCCATTTTCCAAAAAAAGACGTGCTTGTGCAAGACCAATCCCAGATGCTGCCCCCGTCACTAAAACGCTCTTAGTCATCCACTGCCACCCAGTCATTGGCTAAAACATCGCAGGGAGTCGGACTCCACATGCTAAAGCCTTCGCCTTCTCCAGACACATTGATCAGGAAATACGGCGTCGCTGGCAACTTCTCACCATTAACCTCAATCGTCTCAAAGAGCTGAACGTAATTCTCAGCCCCTCCCCAGCCAGCACGAACGTATTTTTTCTTGGCTTTTAACCCTGGTAAAATCTCTTCAAATGTCATGATTTTCTCCTTTATCGTCTGTAATCGTTGATTTAATAGGCTTTTCAATTAGCCTATGAGTTCTAAAATATAAATTTGTTCACCTTTTTGTGGACTTATAAAGAATTTATGGCTTTTTCGTAATAGGAAACAGCCTCTTTTTCTTTGTCTTTTGATAGGTGTCCGTAAATATCCATAGTCATAGCTAAAGTAGCATGACCTAGGCGGTATTGTAATTCTTTATAGCTGATACCAGCATTTAGCAATAAACTAGCGTGAGTGTGTCGGAAAGCGTGAAAGGTAAATCTAGGGATAGCAATTTCAGCACACCGCCTGTCCAGACTGCCCTGTCTAGTCGCCATGTTTTGATATTCTTTCGTAGGTGTCGCAAACACCACCGCAGAAATACGCGCCCCAGTCTCTATAAATAATTGTCGCTGCCTATTCTTGTAAAGGCGTAGCAGATTGATTGTTTTCTTGTCTATGCTGATGACCCTAACCCCTGCTTTGCTTTTTGGCGCACCAATTAACTTTAATAACCTACTGTAATTCTTTGTTATGCTGATAGTGCCGTTATCTAGGTCAATATCAGACCATTCTAGGGCTACTACTTCCCCAAATCGGCAACCAGTAGCAAGTAAAACGCTGTATAGAACATAATCAAAGAAATAGCTAAATTTCTTATTGGCTAGCTTTTCCATGTAAGCCATTAACGCTTTTAAATCTTCTGGAGCTATGAACTTAATAGCCTTATTTTCCCTTTTTGGTACTTTAGGCAATATAACATCACGCGCAGGATTGAATGGCAATAACTGGAGAGATACCCCATATTGTAACACACGCCTATTGATTGAGTGGACAACGCTATAATGTACCAACTCAGTAGATAAATCATTGATAAAGCCTTGAATATAGCTAACAGATAGCTTATTTAATTTCAAAGCACCAAAGACTGGTATTAAGTGATTATAGAGCATTCTCTTAGTTGCTATGAATGTCTGAGGCTTTACCGTAAGCTGGTAACTTTCTAGCCATAACTCGGCCAATTCTTGATAATTCTTTATTGGCACAACTTTAGTAACCGTGTAGCCATTAGAAATGAATTCATCTTGCGCGTGCTTTGCTTTTTGCTTAACCTCTTTTCTTGTCCTACCTGTTACGCTTGTTTTAGCTTTCTTACCCGTTACCTGATCAGTACCTAAGTAAACATTAGCTCGGTACACGATAGTACCGTTTTTCTTTGTAATTGGTTTGATTTTCATGATAAAAACCTTTCTAAACATCAGCAGGCAAGCCATTATTAAAAAGATTTTGAGTTATTAGGTTTATATCATGCTGAGGCTTACGAGAAAGCCCCTATTTTCGTTTATTTGGGGTAGATAGTCTATTTATATTTATTGGGGTTAAAACGCTATACAAAGCATTTGAGCGCCTTTATGAAATGGTAAGGTTTTGGTAAGGTAAAACAATTTTGTACCACGCGCATTTTACTAAAAAATACTAATTTTGTTGAAATATGATGAAAGATGTCTTTACAAAACTTGACAAAACTAGACATTTTTTTAAGGTGTAGCACGCAGAAAACCTAGAAAAGTCTATCTTTCAGGTTTTGGAATGTTGGCAAATGTGAGCATAAAAGCCTATATAGGCGCGTAGGTTAATCTTTATTTTCAATATCAATCATTTTTTGAATTTCTTCATCATTCACTTTGTAAACTCGAGTACCTTCACCAATCCACCAATCTAATGATTTTAAAAATCCATATTCTTCTTTACTAACTTTTCCATATTGATTTTCGAACCAATTAGAATAATTAGATTGAATTTTTGAAATTATTTCACGCTTAATTTTTTTGAATAATTCTCCCTTATCATAAGGTGCAATATATTTTTTTAGAAAACCAATACTATCATCGTCAATATCTATGCTAACAGTAAAAGAATTATAATCCAAATCATAAAAGTAAGCTGAGATATACCAGATACTATAATTATCTCCCATAGGGGTATTCATAAAATTAACTTCTAACCCAAAATCACAACTAACTTCAATATCTATATTATCAGCTTGATGCTGATAAAAATCTAAGCTCTCTATTTGAGAACTGTTCGGTTTTTCATCTAATTCAAATGATTTTAGAGAAACTTTTATATCTTTATTTTCGTACATACTTTCTACTTCATAATCATAGGGTAAAAAGTCAAAAAAATCCTTGGGCTCTATTTTTAACGCCAAACAAATTTTATTTAATGTTATGTAATCTATTTTTGTACTACTGTTATTAACAATTTTAGACAAGGCTGCTGGAGTTATCCCAGTTTTAACCGATAGCCATGCAGCTGTTTTTTCTTTTGTCTTCAAGATATTTGCTAAATTATTTTTTATCACAACCATCCCTCCTTTATATTCATTTTACAATTATCTTCCAGAATACTCAACAAAAAATTATCGCGAAGAATAATTTTTTTGTTGACAATTTATTTTTTATTGGATATTATTATTTTGTGCAATAATTATTGCATAGAATAACTAAAAGAAAGGTTGACGATATGAATAATAATTTTCGTGTCATATTGGCAAAACAACGTAAAAAAGTTAGTGACGTTCACGAGGCAACAGGTATATCAAAAAGCGCACTTATCTCACTATACTATGAGCGTACTAAGCGCCCGGATATTGAAACCTTACAAAAGGTATCTGATTATCTAGGTGTAACTATTGATGAACTGCTGACAGTAGAAAACTAGGAGGCGCACAATGAACATTGTTTACATGGACGGCAAGAAAGAGCCGTACACCACTAGCGAGATTATCGCAGAATGTGCTGGGGTACAGCACCACACTGTTACACGCCTATTAAGAAATCATAAAGAACGATTTGAGGCGTTTGGATTTTATGGATTTGAAATCCATAAATTAAATGGAAAAGGGAGACCCAAAAAGGTCTATCACTTAAACGAGCAACAGGCCACTTTGCTGATCACTTATCTGGATAACACTCCTCAGGTTGTCAATTTCAAAACAAACCTAGTTAAAGCATTCTTTGAGTTACGAAAAGAGGTGGCAGAGTTCCGCTATCAGAGGGCTTTAGAAAAGCCAAAGCGCAAAACCTTGCACGATAGTATAGAGACATGGGAACAAGCACCGAAACACGCGCACCCAACCGTTAACAACTTGCTACTAAAAGGCGCTAGCGGATTGAATAAAAAGCAACTTATGGCACAACGTGGCGGTCATAATGGCATCGATAGCCTAACCAGTCAAGAGCTTATCAGATACCAGGCATTAGAAGACATGGCTATTGCTATGATTAACCTAGGCATGAGTTACCAAGATATAAAAACAATGGTATTCAGACAGAAAACGGAGGAATCACAATAGGCACACTAACAGCACTTCTACACCTTTTACTATGGGCATTTACAACAGATAGCCCAGAAGATGATTAAAAAACGCACCTTGTGGGCGCGTGAGAGCAATAAAAAAAGGCTTTGATAGCGACCAAACTTCCAAGCCTTTTCACACAATTAAACTAAAGCACAATAATAGGGCAGGCAAGCCGTTATTAAAGGGATTTTAGTATTTTATTGATACTTAGATTATACCATGATTTAGGTATCTTGACCATACGGAGAGAACTAACTCTTAAAAATAGCATAACACAAGAAACCAATTTGAAAAGCACCAACCAAAGCCCCACACTCAGAAATTAGGCGACCGAGAGCATGAGGCAATTACACAGAAAAATATGATAACGAGGTATCAAAATATGGCATTAAGCACACGAAACATCAAGCAACAAGGCAACCAAATCGCTGAGTTGCTCCCACGTATTGAAATTATCCAACAGCTAGGCAATGCTTTATTACTTGCTGATAATGCTGGAGCAGATAGCACTATTTTACATCATCAAACAAAACAAGCATTTAGCGTTATTTTTGAAATAACTGGACAGCTATATCAAGACTTAGATTTAATCGCTTGTAAGTTGATAAATTGTGATGATGATAAAGAATTGGAGGCTATTAGACAACATGAACGATAAGATTTTAAGCAACTATGAATTGCTATGTGCAGAGCTGGAAAATGTTATCAGCACCTTAGAGATAGCTATTAGTGATATTGATCAAGACAAAGCAACAGCTCTTGTAGCAGTAGCAACCAATGGACTAAAGCATCTTGTTTCAGAACACACAGAATTATCAGATAAATTTTTCAAGGAGTATGACAATGAATTTAAACAACATGACACAACAAGAATTTGATGAACTTCTAGCAGAGATAAAAGAAAATACTCCTAATCTATTTCAATTTATCGAGGATTTTATAGATAAAAAAGTGACACGCGAAGAAGTTAGTGTTTATTTATCTATGACCTCTGACCAGCAACAAAACTATATTGACAACTATCAAGCGAGGTAAGACATGCAAAATGAACTAAATCTAACACCAACACAAAATATTATCTTGATTATCGTGTGTTTGGTTTTTCTCGTCTTGTTATGGCGTTATGAGAGCTATATAGAGCTTGATATTAGCCCACAAATTGATGAGGTAGGGGAAAACACCACAGACCACGTAAAAGAGCACTATGGGGCTTATATTTGGCTTGCTGGCAAGAAATTTAACTAGGAGGCATTACATGACATACACAATAGACATTTACCCAAACCCAGAAAATGCACCAGATAAGCAAACGGAGGTAACAGAATGACACTACCACCGCTACCAGAGAATTATAGACGTGTCCTTAATCTTATCAAGGTAGGAGCTGACAACCCTACCACAGGGGCAGAAATAGCCCTTATTTTGAAGTTGGAAGAAAGGACAGTACAAAGTATCATCAGCCGTTTAATCACGCGCTACGGTGTTCCTATCATTGGCGTAAGACATGGTTTCAATCGTGGGTACTTTATCCCAGCAGATAAGGCTGAGTTGTTAGACGGTGCTAAAGCCTTTTACAACCAAGTACAGGAAGAACAAAAGCGCCTAAGTGTTTTGTTAAATGCTGACCTTGATAGCTATAAGGAGTTACTGAAAGGGGCTGATATGAATGTTTAGTTTAAGCAAAGAGAGTGAAAACAGTCTAAAACGCGGCATATTATCACTAATATCTGGGTTTCTAAAAGAATATCTAAAACCCAAACCACGGATAACAGGCTTAATCACTCCCAAACAGATAAAAGATGAACTGGATGTAGATTATAAAACTTTGCAACGTTGGGAGCGTGCAGGCTTAAAAAGGCTTACCCCTCCTATCGAGGACACGCGCAAAGTCTTTTATAAAATTGACGACCTTTTAATATTTTTAGGAGCAGAGAAATGACAATATACGAGGCTAGAGGGTTCAGCAATACCTTGCACCCTTTCGATAAATTAGAACCTTTTGAATATATCTCTAAATTTAAGCCTATGGTTGTACCACAAGAGGTTGACCTTGAAGAATTTAAGCGGACACAAGCCCCTTACTGTTTGAGTGGTAAAGTGAAACCAGATACCAATGGAAGTTATAAGCGTAATAATGTTAGCCTTGTCTATCGTGATTTGATTTTCTTAGACTATGACGATATAGAGACAGGCATAGACCTCCCTAAAATCGTTTCTGAGGCACTTAGTGCCTTTTCCTATATCATTTACCCAACTATTAAGCACACAGCCGAAAAACAGCGTTTTAGGCTTGTAATTAAGCCTAGTAATGTGATGAATGAGGCAACCTATAAGCAAGTTGTAACTGAAATAGCTGAAAAAATAGGGTTACCTTATGACACAGCAAGTCTTACCTGGTCACAGTTGCAAGGCTTACCAGTGACAACTGGAGAGCTAGTAGATTATCAAATAATTGTAAACAGAGGATATGATTATATCGTGCCTGGCCAGCCATTATCTGATCATCCTACTACTGCTTACTCTGTACCAAATAATCAGCAACCTAAAAGAAAATCCATGACTATGCGCGTGATAGATACCTTATTACATGGTTTTGGTAACGAGGGAGGGCGTAACGTGGCACTCACGCGTTTTGTGGGGCTACTCCTTAATAAATGGGTTGATTGTGACGTAGAAACAGCTTATGAGCTTGCACAAATAGCTAACAGCGTAACTAATAAGCCAATCCCACAAAGGGAGTTAGATAGAACTTTTGAAAGTATCGTAAAATCTGAAATTAGAAAGAGGTCGAGAATGTGAATATCAATGAATTACAACAAGAATTAGATAACGCCAAACAAGTTAAAAAGCCCCAAACTATGAAAGAGCTGTACCAACTTTTACAATCATTAGGCGAGGCTTGGCGTGATGAACATAAAGAAGAAAAAGAAATCACTAAAGGTAACAGAAAAGGCGAGGTAGAAACCAAAATACCACGCCCTAGTGTTGCTGAAGTAGCTAATATTTTACTCAAAAATTGCTATTTTACCTTTATTGGGTACAGCAAACTAACAGACAGTAGCCAGCTATACATCTACCATTTAGATTTAGGCTATTATATTGCTAGCCGTGATATAGTCAATAAGTTAATTCTGAAATTTGATAGCAGGCTGACATCTAAGCGATTTACCGAAGAAGTGATTATTTTTCTAAGGACAGAAACAAAAATCAAGCCCCCTATGCAGGAAAGCTATTTAATACCAGTCAGAAATGGCATTTTTAACTTACATACTAAACAATTAGAACCATTTAACCCTAAGCATATTATCACAACCAAGATAACCACAGCATACAACCCAGAGGCTAAAAAGCCTTTACTTGGTGGCTGGTTTGATTTTGATAAGTGGTTAGGTACTCTTGCTTGTGGCGATCAAGAAATCATCACACTACTTTGGCAAGTCATGAACGAGGCTATCAATCCCAACCGCACGCGCAAAAAGATGGTCATTTTAACTGGAGATGGGAACAACGGAAAAGGGACATTTCAAGCTCTATTAGAAAATCTGATAGGCAAGGAAAACATCAGCAACCTTAAACCAGACCAATTCCAAGAACAGCACCTACTTTCAGCGCTTAATGGAAAGGTTTGTAATGTTGGTGATGATATTTCTGACAAATACCTGGACAGTGTTTCCGACCTAATGAGTATTGTCACAGGCGATACTATCCAAGTAAACCCTAAACATTTACAGCCCTATGAGGCTACCTATCGCCTACTATGTATCTTTTCTGGTAATGGTATCCCTAGAAGTCGCAACAAATCACAAGGCTGGTATAGGCGGTTATGTATCGTACCCTTTAACGCTGATTTTAATGGTACAGTAGAACGCCCAGAAATCAAAGACGATTTTATTAAAAACAAAGAGCTTTTAGGATGGGTACTCTATCAAATCCTAAATATGGCGGAATTTGATAAATTCATTGAACCTAAAGCAGTCAAAGACATGTTAGACGAGTACAAGGAGGATAACGACTTTTATTATTCTTTTGTGGTCGGAACTTACATCCCTAACGGCTATCATGAATTGCAACATGTACCACTACCCATTATCAAGCAATGGCTAGAAGAATTTACAGAGGATGAGGGTATCAAAAACGCCAATCTATACGGTTACGGCAAGAAAATGCTTGCTGTACTGAACAAAGAAAGTGATGGAACATATACCATAAAGTCTGGTCGAGTACCCATAGAGGATTATAAAAAGTTAGACCCTAATGAGTTTTACGGTAGAAAACTGAGCGGAGTTCCAAAGGGAATACATAAAGACGACAAAGAATAGTAAGAGGGATCAAAGTTTGTGACCGTGTGACCAAGATGTGACCAAGATTTTAAAAAACGGTCACACGCTGAAACCCTTGATAATACTGACTTTTTACACCTAAATTATTAAAATGTGACCATGTGACCAAGATTTTTATTTATATATATAGGAGTTGGAAATCATTTCATCTTTTTTATATAAATAATTTTTCAAAAGACGGTCACAAGATTTTGGCACCACCTAAACCCTTGGTACTACTAGCTTAAAAGGTGTGACCAAGTTTTTTCAAAGATGGTCACAAATAGCAAAAGTTTACATAATTTATCTTAAAGCAGAAAATGGAGACTAAAAAATGACAGAAAACGACTACCTAGAACAAGCTGAAAAGGATAGATCAGAACTTGAACAACACCGCCTAAATTATATTGCTGATGATACACCCGTGGAAGTTGGCGATATTCCCAAACTACTAGAGATAGCTCAAAAGTTACAGGCAGAAGATACTAGTCTAAACATCTATGAACTGTACAAGCACCCAGAGGCGCGTGCTAAGCTATTCTCACAGGTAGCTGAGGCTTGTTATATGACTTTAAACCTATCACCAACACAAGCCCAAAGATTGGCATTTTGCGACTATCTAGAACAGCAATACGAAAACACCTTAAAGAAAATGATTGCCAGCACAGACAAACAGGCACTAGGTGAGTTACTAGATTTGTTAGAGCTACCAGCAGAGATAGAAAGCCAGTTTATCCGAGATGTGGCAGTCAGTGGGCTACTAGCCAAAGATTGAACAGAGAGGCACGCGCCTCTTTTGTTGTTTAATCAATAAATTTGGGTTTTGCCAATAAGGGAGGGGAAAATGATTGAATTGACCATAGAAAAGATAGTCAAACCACTAAAAGAAAAAGGGTCATCAAAAGCATGTGGACAGTTGAGAGGTCAGACTATCACTATTGACCTCAACAACTTAACTGTTAGCTATGATAGCCAACAGATAAAACTAGCTAGCATACCAGGCACTTACGGAGGTATCCGCTACTTCTTTCTTTGTCCTGATTGTGGTAAGCGGTGCAGGAAACTTTATAAGCAATATCTGTATTTTGGTTGTGGAATGTGTCAACAAGTCTACAAGAAAACACTAAACCGAAGTAAAACAGATTGTCAGTATTATTTTGAGCTAGCTTTTAAAGAGGCTAGAAAGATAGACCCCAGTTACTATCCAGAAAAAGGATACGTTGATTATGACAATTTTCCTAGCAGACCAAAAAGAATGAGAGCTAAGACATACTGGAAACATTACAGAAAGTTTACTAGCTATTTAGATAAAGGGGTGAGCTATTGGTTGGGGGGATTAAAATAACGGACAGCGAGTCATAACTCAAACAGGAGTCTTTAGATCACTTGACCGACCGGCCAGAGGTAAATCGCGAGTGATCGGAATACCTACTTTTATGGACGCTAAAAACCTACAAACATTGATTTCATCAGATTTAAGAGCCGTGATCAAATAGCAAAGCGTTCTAAAAATTGCTGAGATTATGGCTAGGTACAGAATGAAAATCTAGCAAGATTTTAACAAGGCTAGGTCAATAAATAATGGTGATATTTTAGTATGTGTTACTTGCTGGATTGAGTGCTTGAACAACGAGGGAACAGCGAGAAAATCCCCCATGAACAGAGAAGATTTTATAGTTTGAACCTAGAGCAAACCAAGAGACTTTACCCAATCGAACAATGGACGAACAATGAAAACTTCTCAGAATTGAAGCAAAGATAAAGCAAAGAACACGCGCTATTTTTGATATAATCATAGTCATATCGAGGTATTAAATTATGTTTGAAATCAATATGACGATTAACGAGCAACTAAGAAACGCTAGAGACTTAAAGCCATTCATTGAAAGCCTAGAAATCGAGCTAGTACAGGTAAGGGAACAATTCAAATCACAGCCAGCACTACTAGAACCCCAAGAAACTGAAATACTAACAGCCATTAGAGAAATCACAGCTAGACGGCAATATATGGCTGACTTAATCAATCAGTTATCAGATAAAAGGCAACGTGATGTATTAACGGCACAATATATCAAAGGCATAAAAACTAAGAACCTAGCTAATTTTTTAGGGCTAAAAGGTAAAGAAGTTCAAAGTATACAAAGAAAAGCCATTAAGAACTTAGAGCAGTTACAAAATCAGTTAGAACGTTACTAGACTTAATATAAGCCCTATTTTGGCGCGTGTTTTATCTTGTCCGATAAATTAATCACAATCCAACTCAAAGCCCTTAGAAACGATTTTAGGGGCTATTTTTGATAACTAACATTAGACAAGATTATTTTCTTTTACTTGAATACGTGTTGCACGTATGATATAATGATATTGTCAGGAGGTAAAAGCGCTCTGCCTATGACACAAAAAGAAATGGTTAAACTTCTTACCGCCAACGGTTGGACAAAGACCAAAGGGGGTAAAGGGGCACACGTTAAACTTGAAAAAGCAGGCGAGCGACCTATAACCATTCCCCACGGTGAAATTAACAAATACACCGAAAGGGGTATCAAAAAGCAAGCAGGGCTGTTATAAAGGCAGTCCCCCGCTTGTCTTTCATTTTGGAGGTAAACTATGCTTGTCACTTATCCAGCTTTATTTTATTTTGACGATACAGACGGAGCTAACGCCCCTTACTTTGTCACTTTCCCAGATTTTGAACATTCAGCAACTCAAGGCGAGAATATGGCTGACGCTATGGCAATGGCTAGCGATTGGTTAGGCATTAACCTAGCTGATTATATTGAGAATGGACGAGATATTCCCACTCCTACCCCTATTAACACCTTATCTTTAGCAGATAATAACCCTTTCCGTGATGATGAGGATATAGAGCTTATCTATGACCCTAGTAAGTCTTTTATTTCTATGGTTATGGTTGATGTTGCCGAGTATTTAGGCAGTCAAGAACCTATAAAGAAAACTCTAACTATCCCACGTTGGGCGGATACTTTAGGGCGTGAGTTGGGGCTAAATTTCTCACAGACCTTAACAGACGCTATTGCAGATAAAAGAATTCATGCTTAATATTAGCAGACCGACACCGTTTTCGGTCTGTTTTTGCGTTATTGGATACAGTATGAAACAGTAAAATACAGTAGGTTTGCGCGTGACAATAGCTTGAAACTGACTTGTTAAGGTCAACAAAATTGTCAACCACGCGCTTCGCAGCGTTTATCTATTCGAGTGATAACGTGGTA
>NZ_JBLOJV010000059.1:0-4455 GCF_047785705.1 Streptococcus pluranimalium | reverse complement strand
GTAGATCACTCAGAAGTTGTCTATTCACAATACAGAACATTTGCAGAAGGTAAAGAATCTAAAACAGCATTTTCTAAAATGCTAACGGTTCTTGCAAATCCAAATTCACCAGCTAGTGTTCAGCATTGTCGAGGAGGCAAAGATCGTACTGGTTACGGAGCTATGTTACTCTTAGGAATTCTCGGTGTCAGTAAGGAGGATTTAATTCAAGATTATCTAATTACTGGAAAAAATCGTGAGGAACGAAATAGAGTAAAAATGGAAGGGTATAGAAAACTAACAACCGATGAAAAAGTGTTAGACCATCTCTATTCTTTTATTGATACAAAGTCAGATTTTATTGAAGCCTCTATCAATTCTATTATTGATGGTTATGGTTCAATTGAGCAATATGCTATCTCAGAGTTAGATATTGATAAGGAAATTATCGATAGACTTAGAGAAATGTATTTAGAGTAAAATATAGGAGGATAATATCGTGGGTAAGGAAGTATCGGAGAGACTAAAAATCTTAGATAGTAAACCTAGACTTAAGGCGTTATTTATCCTCCTTTTTCGTTCGGAAGATTTTGTAACGAGTTCGTATATAGCTGAAAAGTTAAATGTAACATCACGAACAATAAAATCAGATATCAATGAATTAAAATCATGTATCCAGGGTTTAGGAAGTATTGAATCCAAACGGTCATTTGGTTACAAATTGCATATCAATAATCCTAGTTATATAGAGCAAATCAAAGAGCTATTTCAGATATTTCCCTCTGTCAAGTTAGAAAATGAGAAAGATACATTTGTCTTACATATTCTTAGGAGGCTGGTATCATCTACAATACCACTCAAAATTGAAGACTTTCAAAGTGAACTACTCACGACTAGTCCTTTGACAAGAGAATTGCAGGAGGTGAAAAATCTTGTTTCGAAATATGGACTAACACTCCAGATGCGTCCGAAGTATGGTATCGAGATTGTTGGCCCACAATTTAAGAAAGTGATGCTGACAATAAGAATATATAGGTATTTTGATAGATACACTACTTATAAGTCAGGGGTGCCTGACTATGAAAATTTGTTTGCTTGTTCCGATTTTGACAAGGAACTTATCCGAAAAACAATTTTAAGCTCAATTACTAAATCTCGGATAGTTTTTTCGGACCTTAATATTGAAAGATTTATCATCTATTTAATTTATTTCCGAAATAATTATTATCAGAAAAATCAGGATCTAGAACTACAACCAATAAATTTTTGTTATGAATCTACGGATGAACATAAATTGGTTGTTGAAATTATTGAGAAATTAAATAGCCGTCTGTATGGATTTGTTTTTGAAAAAGAAATAATTCAGTTTTTAACTTACATTGCTGTTATAAGTACGGATTTATATAGATTCTCAGATTGTTCTAGTGAAAATTATAGTCAGCTTATTATACTTGCTCAAGAAACAAGAAACTTTATCCTTAGAGAGTTATCAGATTACTTCCGATTTGATTTCTTTGAAGATTACACTTGTTTTAAAGATACTTTGAAAATAATGCTTCCGATTAGCTTAAAGATACTGCTGAAAGTATCTGACAGTATTGATTTACGCTATAAGGATTTTAGTAGGAACGACGAGCAACCAATTTTAAGGTATTTTGTAGAGAAATTATCTTCAAAATTTTACGAGAAGTATGCTTATGAGTTTTCGAAAAGAGAGCTAGATATACTATATCTGACATTCTTAGGTGTACTTAATCGCATTGTACTTGATCGAAAAAAATTAAGACTAGCCATTATAGCCATTGATGGTAGATTGTCAACTCAGCAGTTGAAATTCAATCTGCAACACTATTTTTCAAATTATATAGAAAGGATCGAAACAAAAACGTTATATGAATTAAATTACAGTGACGATAAAAACTATGATTATTACCTTTGTTCCAACTTTGGTAAGAATTTAAACATTTCACAAAATCCAATTTACTATGTAAAAGATGGTTTGTCAGAATTTGATTATGATGATTCTTTTAGTACGATATTTTTTGATTCGTATTCGTATGATACAAAGTTTCCAGCAATAGAATTTCGGAATAATTTTATTGAAATTGAGCCTACGGATAATTTTGAAATCATTGAAATTGAAAATAATGGTACAAAAATTAGATTTAACCTAGAGCTTTCATCTGAGGAGAATAATATTATTGTCTATCGTAACCTATCTCAAGAATATATTATTGATGTGCATATAAACGTTGAAAATAATCCTCAGCGTTTAAAAATGCTGTTAAATATCCTTAATAGTATGGTCTTAAGAAGTGATTTGCTTTCTAATAGTCATATTTCTTATCGTGATTTATTGATATAAAAGTTTTGGAGGACACTCATGTTCAATACAGATAATAATTCTTACAGAGCAAGAAAGTTTAGAGCATTGAAATTAACTTCAATTTCTACACTAGCTTTATTCTGGCTTTTGTCATCAGGACCAAATGTACAGGCTTTAGATAATAATAGTGAAAACTTGCCTACTAGCGTTTCTGTTACTAGTACTATTGATAGCTCACAAAGTATTGATACTACTACTTCAGAAACTAGTACAGAGACAGCAGTAGCTGAAAACGAAACAACTACTTTAATTAGTACTGATGATTCAGCACCTGGAGTGCAAACTAGAGCTTATTCAGCTGCATCAGATACCGAGAAAGCTTCAATTTCAAAAGATTTTTATGAAAATCTTACGAATGAACGCGTTGACTATACTAGTGAAATCGGTTTTGATTTCTACTCAGAATTGCCTGCTCCAGGTGCAAAAGCTGATGGTAGAGGTGAACCTTTGGAAAAATTGATTTCCAACTATGGTGATTCTTATGCCAATGATTCAATTCTTAGTGAAGATGTTATTAGATTTAGACGTTGGGAATGGCAAGATCTGTATAAATCTTTAGATCAGAAAGCTCAGGAAAATCCTGACTATTTGAACACTTATCGTTTACAGGCAGAGGTTTATTTAGTAAATAAAAATTATAAGGAGGCTTTTTCTCAGCTAGATAGAATCTTAAGAAGAGATCCAAGCGATATTCATGCCTTATCTTTGTCTATCCTTGCTGCTAAAGTGACAGGTGAAAAGGAGCAAGTAAAAAACCGCTTAGCTGCTTTAAAATATATCTCACCAGAAGCAGAAGAAGCTGTTCATAATGTACTAAAATTTTCTGATTCAAACAATGCTAAGAAAGTAAATTATGGCTCAGACCAACTTACAGATATGGTTCCTGATGTCATTGCAGTTTTTGGTCAATCCCCAAATTCTGAAGGTACTCCTTCGCCAGCATTGATAACACGTCTTGAAAAGACAAAAGAAATGGCTGAAAGGTATCCAGATATTCCAATTGTGCTTAGTGGGGGTCCTGTTCGTTACGAATATGCAGAAGCAGATGTAATGGCAAAATGGCTAGTCGAAAATGGAATTTCTGTGGATCGATTGATTTTAGATGATATAGCTCGGGATACACCGGGTAATGCAGTAGGAATGGTTAAAGCGTTCAAAGAATTTGGAGCTAAAAAAGTCCTAGCTGTTGGTACAATTTTACACTTACCACGAGCTACAACCGTATTAAAAGTTTATGCGGATGCAGTAGGTTACGACATCACAATTGATTCAGCTGGCGGTGGGACACCTCCTTCGGGATCTAAGCAAGAAGGTGAAAGACTTTACACGTACGTAAATGCTTTGCGTGCTGGTTTCATATATACTAAGGATGACTTTGATAAGTTTTCTAGAAGAACAGTTAAAGTTACCTTTAAGGACCATGATGAAAAAGTAATTGAAAAACGAGAATACAAGTTAGGTGAAAAAGTTGATTTCCCTACTTTAGCTAGAGATGGCTTTAGTTTAAAAGGTTGGGCAACAAATTCAGAAGGCATAAAACTAGATGAGTTCTTCCCTAAATTAGATACAACACTTTATGCAATTTGGGAGAAAAATCCTGATAATTTACCGTCAGAAAAACCAAAAGAACCAACCCAAACTGGTTCAAATGTAGTTGTAACTGAAGCTCCAGAGGCTAAAGAAAGTAATAAGAAAGCAGAATCTTCAGCTATCGTCACTAAGGTTTCAGAAAATAAAAAGCATTCACTACCTGAAACTGCCTCTGCGGTATCTCAAACAAAATCTTTACCTAAGACAAATTCAGTTAATAATTTATCTTACTCTTTGTTTGGATTCTGTTTGGTTGGTCTATCTTTTACTGGTCGTAAAAAAAGATCAACAAATAATATTTAAAAATATATGAAATTCAGGGAGTAGTGTAACAACTATTCCCTTTTTTCATAAATTTACCTGATATATGACCGAAACGCTCCTTAAATATTTTCACTCTTGTATTATAAGGACCGTAACCGCCCAATAACGAGGTATCTAGTCATCCTCTCACTCCTCAAGTATACTGTTATTAGAAAACAGAATTGGAGGCTATTGTG
>NZ_JBLOJV010000058.1:0-4644 GCF_047785705.1 Streptococcus pluranimalium | reverse complement strand
GAGATACTATGGTTATGACTTATCTATTCTCAATCTCGGCTTTGACTTCTTCATACCATTGATTAAAAATATCAAATGAAGTTAAAGTATCAGAATTTGAATAAAATAGGTCATAAGAGTAATCTGCATGAACCTTATTATTTACATTATCATAAATAAGTTTGATTTGGGTTGGCATGGATCTGCTGTACTTTTTACAAATTTTTTCAACCTCTTTTAAATCTTCGGTTCCAATTTTTAAAACATCAAAAATTAAATCATTGTTAGCTTTAACTCCATTTAGAGTCGCAAGTTGACGCATAGTCATCACTTCGCCATTTATGCTATAAAAAATATTAAAACTATATAAAGAATTCTCGTGTGAAGCGTATAGATATATTTTCTCAACATCACTACTCAACCTTTCGGCATACTCCAGTGATAAAGTAATCATATCTTTCTGCTTCTCTGTAAATTTATCCTCAAAAGTCATTGCTATTTTCCTATCTTAGATTTGATATACTTTCAAAAAAATCAACGCTATCAATACTATAAAAAACCTCAAAACTACTTGGTCTCAAACTGTCACCCACATGGTTAACTTTTACATTTACTGAAACTTTTTTCCCCTCTTCGAGGGCTTTTGCCCACTGGTTTTCTAGTTTCTTGTAATCACTTAAATTCACTTCACTTAACTGAGAAACAAGGTTGTCAATTTCAGGCGAACCACCAAAACGGTCTCCAGCCAAATGTCCAGCATGGTCTCCCTTCAATTTACCTGGAGTGTTCGCGTCGTGTGGTAAACGATTTTCTCTGTTTGTTCGCTGAAGCTCTGGGGCATCCCATTCCGCTAGTCGTCCTACATCATCAGTTTGATAGACGTACTCGTATTCACCTGTTTGATAACGAACATTAGGTTTTAAGTTACCGAAATCATCAAAATGAGAGCCATCTCGAATAATATCATCGATAAACCTATCTGTATTGCTGGACAAGCGATTCATAGAAGACCCCACCTCATCCACACTGTCGCTCAAACTCTTGGCAAAGGCTTGGAGGTTATCGGCTACTCCAGATAAACGACCCGGTGGAGGTGTTGGTATAGCTCCGCTGACTAGCTGGGGCTCAAATCCAATGTTATAGTGGATTGAAAATAGATTAGGACAAAGTATAGAATAGCTAACATTATTAGCGTTTATCAAAATGATTCATCGATGTCCTGATCTTAATTCAAATAACTATATTAAGACTAAAATTCTGCGCTGCAGTGCTGAGTGTCTCATCCGCATGACGAAGTTTACCAGCAACATTGTCAGCTAGTGATGATACCTTATTAGTCACTAAATTGTCAAGTTGTTTCCCAAAATCATCGATTTTAGTCACAACCTTCTTCCCAAAGTCATCCACGTTCTTAAGAACAACCTTGAAGTTATCCACATTCTTAGCCGCCTGCTCCATACCTTCCTTGAAGCTGGTTTTAAGGCTTGCCTTGATGCCTGCCAAGCCTGCTACCTTGCCTGTCTTGGCCAAATCATTGAGGTAACCAACACCTGGTATTAAGTCAAATAAGGTAAAGGCCCCACGCATGAGACGCTCACCATCATCAAGCTCACGACCAGTCATCCAGTCCTTACCTGAAGCAGCTGAATACATGTCCGCTGCCGCCAAAGCAACGCCTGCCACAGCTCCTGCAGGAGGACAGAAAATACTCAAAATAACAACGCCAGCCGCTAAAAGAAGGTCTCGTTTCCCCTCAAAAGCTGCCTTCTCGTCATTGAGGGAATGATAAGTAAAGGCTCTAGTCTGATGACTGGCAAAGAGGTAATCCTCTTCGGTCAGCTTGCTCTCTTTATAGTCATCACTAGACTTGTAGGTCTTATACATGACTTGGAGGCGGGTCTTATAAGGATTGTCAACCTGATAAAGTTCCTTGAGACCAACTTCTTTGGCCAAGACTTCCCGAGTACCCATGTACTGGCCAGCTTCGCTATAGATGACCTCAGTTTTCTTAAACCCAATCTGGTTGCTGGTTTTATAATCACTGATGTTCAGAGCTTCTAGCCGATCCCCAACCTTGTCCAGTTTTTCGTAGAAAGGCTGGTCAATCTTATCCTTCAGGTACTGTTGCACCTTACCGGCATAGGTTTCTAGAGCGGTCAGTTTGGACTGCAAGCTAATCGCCGTCACATGGTCATCATGGAAGTGAAGATTGCCAATAGCCCCGTCCACATCCAGCTCATTGATGGTCCGTTTGGCCTTCTCCGTAATCTCAACCAGGGACTTGATCCGATTCGCAAAGCCCTGACTACCACTACCACCAATACCACTATAGGAGGACATGGCTGGACCGCCCCAGCTGCTGTAACTGCCACCACTAAAACCACCACCGGAGCCAGCCTCAGTAACAGAGCCTAAAGCACCTTTCATTTTGCTCCACTTGTGAAGATGAAGCTCAACATTTTTAGTCATTAGCTTCCTCCTTCCTCTGGTGGGAACAACTGCCTCAAATTATCAGCCAATTGTCCACCGCCCTGCAAACTATCTCGGAAGTTCTGTGCCAGAACCTCATCTTGTTCCAGCCATTGATTCATCAGGTAGAAAACCTCACCATTGGCTCGACTGTACAAATCACCAACCTCATTGACCTTGTTAAGCATCTTAGCGTAATGTTCCATCGCCTTAGAAGCCTCACCACCCTCATAGTATTTGGTCTGGGACAAGGCTTGGAGCTTCGGTGCCAGACGCTGTTGAAAGGATAGCTCTATAGTAGTCAGATAACGCATAATCTCATGCATCTCATCGACATTCATAACAATCTGTTGACTGGATGCACCACCGCCATCATGATGAATTGATTCTTTACCCATCAGGCAAAATCCTCCTCTCTAAAGGGAATTCCTAACCAAGTGTAGCACCGTTCTAGAAAATAGTATTGACTAAACCGTTGTAACACTTGTTTAGACGTTTCAACCCCATACAACTGCCCATCAATCTCTCGGAATAACCAAGACACGACCAAATCATCCCGATGCTTTGACTCAAGCATCTGACGAAGCGGATAGTGCTGGATAACAACAGTGTCATCACCAGCTAGTGCCTCCTCGATTTCTGGAGAGAGAGCCTCTTCCTTGGTTAAGAAATCACCTTCATCCACCTGAGGCTCTCTTAGTAAAAGAGACGGTAATTTTTCTTGAAAGAAAGCTAACCGAGCAAGTGGACCTATCCGCAATAACTGATACCCTTCTTGGCCATCAAGTAACATAACCGATTCTCCTTGATTACCCGTAAGCATAACATAAGCATTATTAACAACAGTTAGAGAATAACCTGTGCAATAATCCTTCAAGGTTTCCACAACCACAAATCCAGCCTTAGTTAAGGCATCATCGTCTCCAACAAGGCCTTTAGCCTTTAAGGACTCATGGGCAATCTCCCAAACAGCTTCTGACGGGAGGGAAAGCTCCTCTAACTCTGGCAGACCAAGCAAGGTATCGCCATCAAAGGCTCCAATGAGGTAGTAAAGCTCATAGATTGAAAAATAATCTGTTCCTGCCATAACCTACCCCCTAATTGAGGCAACTTCCGATGAACTGTTATAGTCATCAATGGATTGCTTCAAGCTCGTTACCGCTGTCTCATGCTCTGTCATGATGCCAATCAAATCATTGTGATACTGATAGATAAGGTTCAAATAAGTCATAAAGGCATTTTTCGTTTGCCCACTCCACGCAGCTCCTTCCAAATAAGAGCGCAGTTCACCAACCGTTTGATACGAAGAAGCTAGCTCCTTATTGATATCTTTAGATAATTGCAAAGCTGTTTCGAGTTCCGAATAAGTTACTTTTAATTCTGCCATGAACTACCCCCGTTTCTTTTTCGCTGCTTCTTCAGCCTCACGACGGCGACGCTCTGCCTCTCGTCTACGCTCTTCAGCTTCCTGAATCGCTAAACGATGGTAATACTGATACCTACTGTAAGCCGCAGATACCGCCTCAGCTAATTTGGCCCCATCACTCGTCTGATGTGATTTGAGAAGCACAACCTTAGACCTCGCAGTTGATTCACTATCTGAAAAAACATCCTCTGGGATATAACTCGCTTCCATATTAGGGCGATTCGATAAATAAGTTTCAACACGCTGACTTAACTGTTTCTCTTTGCTATCAAAGTCTTGAGACAAGGACAACAGCTTATTATAAAGGCGTTGATACTGGTCTCTTTTTTGTTCTGTAGGTGTTCCACCACCAAACCAACCAAAAATAGACATAGATTTTCCTTTCTATACTTCCAGCAACTGGACAAATTCATAGCCATCTGGGTAAAGTAAATAGCCTTGGTTTGATTTCAGTGACGGTTCATTGTTAATATAAGGGTAACGAGTATGGTTCTGATCACTAATCCGTTGACCTAAGAACACTTGCCCCACCAAATGGACAATCATCTTAACGTAATTGTCATAAGTATTGTTAACCAAATCTTGAACTGTACCCACAAAAACAAGAATCACACCATAGGTCGCACCTTCTGAGATTAAAAGCTTAAAATCAGCATCACTCAGATTAGACGCTCTAGCTAACTCTGCTACGTCAGGGATAATGAGTAGCCACTTAGCATAAGATTGACCAGAATCAGTCATTCTCTTCTTCAAATCCTCAAGAATGGTCT
>NZ_JBLOJV010000057.1:0-5049 GCF_047785705.1 Streptococcus pluranimalium | reverse complement strand
CCTCCCGATAACTATTTATTATCAGTATACAATTTTTTCGTCAAAAAGTCATTAGCGTTTATTGCACCAAAAATGGTGCAATATCTCCGTGTTTATGCTATAATAGAGTAAAAAAATTAAGAATGAGGTTTACGATGATTCAAGAAAATATTAAGGCTCTTCGCCAGGCACAACAATTATCTCAGTCGGAGTTTGCGGAGAAGATTGGGATTTCTCGTAATAGCCTGAGCCGTTACGAGAATGGCGCAAGCTCTGTATCAACCGACTTGATAGATCGCATTTGTCGTCAGTTTAATGTTTCTTATGTGGATATTGTGGGGGAAGAAAAGATGTTGACGCCAGTAGAAGATTACCAGTTGACCTTAAAAATTGAGGTCATGAAGGAGCGAGGCGCGGCCGTTTTATCCAGATTATATCGTCACCAGGATGGATTGGGCATTGCCTTTGATGATGACACCAATCCTTGGGTCTTGATGAGCGATGACCTGTCAGACCTCATCAATACCAAGATTTACCTGGTGGAAAGCTTTGATGAAGTCGAGCGTTATAATGGTTACTTAGATGGCATTGAGCGGATGTTAGAAATGACCGAGCATCAGGTGGTAGCTTGATGACCTTAGAAGCATTTAACCAATCAGACTTTGAATTAGCCCTAAAACGAACAATTCGTACCTTAACTAAAGGAAAAACAAGCTCGCAAAACCCCCAGGCCACCTTACTAGGTGGACAAAGCGGAGCAGGGAAGACGACCATTCATCGGATTAAGCAAAAAGAATTTCAAGGCAATATCATCATTATTGACGGGGATAGTTACCGTTCCTTGCATCCCAATTATCTGGCTTTACAGGAAACCTATGGTAAGGATAGTGTTGATTACACCAAAGAATTTGCGGGGCAAATGGTTGAATGCTTAGTTGAGGAGTTGAGTAAGCAAGGCTATCACGTGCTTATTGAAGGGACTTTGAGAGCAGCTCAAGTGCCTCGACAAACAGCTCTGCTATTACGCTCAAGAAGCTACAAAGTGTCCTTGGTCGTGATGGCGACTAAGCCAGAGTTGTCCTACCTCAGCACGCTTATCCGCTATGAGGAGCTTTATGCCATAGACCCCAATCAGGCTAGAGCAACCCCTAAAGAGCATCATGATGGCATCGTGGAGCATTTGGTGGGGAATCTTCGAGAGTTAGAGCAGGGCAAAATTTTTGACCAGATTCAGATATACCAGAGGGATCGAACCTGTGTCTATGATTCTGAGATGGATGAAGGCTCAGCAGCAGAAGTGCTACAAGAATGTCTCTTCGGAAAATGGAGTAAGGTGGAGAAGGAGATGATGAAGGTGGGGAAAGAACGGTTGAGAGAATTTCGGTAACTTGGATTATGAGTTGAAAGGGTTTAAATGAGATATGAATGATGAATTAAGTATAGAGCTATCTAGAGGAAAAATTATTGACAATTATGTGACAAAATTTTTTAATAGATTGAATTACCATAGTGAAATTGAGGAATTAGATTTTTCAAGTAATTTGATTGACGGAGTAGAAGATGTCTTATTTTCATTGGATAGTAACGACAGATTGCCAGAAGATTTGTTAAGTGAGCTACAGTATTTACTGGGAGGATTCGTAAATGATAATCTAGAAAACTATTATAATTTGAAAAGTCAGTCTGAATTTACTCATAGAGAAAAATTACTAGAAGTACTGTCCAAATTGATATACGATGAGAAGAAATGGGTAAAATATAATCAAAACTCAAAAAAACTTACTTCAAATATACGGAGATGTATTTTAAAAGTACTAGATGCTATTACAGAATTTCAAAATGCACAAATTGTATATACAGATAATCTTATTGAAATTCTAAATAGTGAATACCCTATAACTCAAGTAAATAGGAACAACCAAGTCTTCCTTTCCCATGCCTATGTTGATAGGATATATACTTTGGGATTGTTTTTATATTTTTACGATAAGGGGATCTACTTATACATAGACTGGATGCACCAGGCACAAGGATTATTAACTAAAAAAATAAAAAACAATTTATTATCAGCAATCAACAATTCTGCTCAATTGTTATTCCTAAGAACTTTAAATAGCGAATTGGGACTGCAAGGAGGTAGTAGACAAATTAGGGAATGGTGTGCATGGGAAATAGGAACTTTTGATTATAAATCAAATAATGCAAGTAGTGAAGGATTCTATATTGATAGATATAGACAAAATAGACAAGTAAAAAGTAGGAGTCAATTAATTCAGGATTATCAACCGCTCAGAGCAATAAAAAATGGTAGACTCTATTAGTAGAAGGAGAAATTATTATGAGAGAAGAAGTGTTTATAAAAAAATTTTCAAAGACTATACAAGAAGGAAATGCAGCAGTATTTGCTGGTGCAGGAACATCAGTTGATGCAGGATTTGTTAATTGGAAA
This sequence comes from Streptococcus pluranimalium, assembly GCF_047785705.1. Classification (GTDB taxonomy): domain Bacteria; phylum Bacillota; class Bacilli; order Lactobacillales; family Streptococcaceae; genus Streptococcus; species Streptococcus pluranimalium_A. The sequence continues at coordinate 2,621 of NZ_JBLOJV010000057.1, read as the reverse complement.
AAGCTTGTAGCACCATTTGCAACTGAAATTGGTTTAGATATTGAAAAAGAGACTGATTTAATCGGACTAACTCAATATTATATAAACTATAAATCTGGAAATAGAGGCCCTGTTAACCAAGAAATTATTAGCCAGTTTTCTAGTCCAGGTGCGGAAACTGAGGTTATGAATCTATTAACGCGACTTCCTATTACTACATATTGGACAACTAATTATGATAAGGTAATTGAAAATGGATTAATTAAGAATAATCGTAGAGGAGATATAAAGAGAAAAATAGATGATTTAGCAGTTAGCCGACCGGATAGTGACGCAGTTGTTTATAAAATGCATGGTGACGTAGATTCACCGAATGAAGCAGTTATCTCAAAAGATGATTATGAAAGGTATAGTGATAAAAATTCGTTATTTGTAACAGCATTACGAGGTGATTTAATATCTAAAACATTTTTATTTGTGGGATTTAGTTTCGAAGATCCGAACTTAGAGTCTATTTTAGGGAAGGTAAAAATTTTACTAGGAGAGCGTACAAGAGAACATTATTGTATTCAAAAGCAGGTTTTAGAACAAGATTATGATAATCAAGATGACTACCTCTATGCTAAAATCAAACAAGATTTAAAAATTAGAGATTTAATGCGCTATGGAATAGATACAGTTCTAGTTGATGATTATTCTGAGATACCAAAGCTAATATCCAAAATTGAGGAAGAGTATCTCAAAAATACAATTTTTATTTCAGGTAGTATCTCTGATCACAATGAAAATTGGAGTGAAGAAAAAGTAAATCAATTCTGCTATGATTTATCACGTTTTCTTGTTTCAAAAAATTATAAAATTATATCAGGATTCGGACTTGGGATAGGTAGTAGTATTATAAATGGAGCTCTAGATGAAATTTATAAAACCAAATATAGGCATGTCAGTGAGCATCTTGGACTGTTTCCTTTTCCTCAACATGACGATGGAGAAAAGTCTCTAGCTGAGCGCTGGACAGAGAATCGCAATCAAATGATTAATGAGGCTGGAGCTTGTATATTTATATTCGGTAATAAAAAAGTTAATGGTGAAGTAGTATTGGCTTCTGGTATGATGGAGGAATTCCAGATAGCTAAAGAAAAAGGAAAAATAATAATCCCAATTGCTTCTACTGGATTTGCTGCAAAAGAAATTTTTGATGAGATGAAAGAGTCCGGGGACTATTCATATCTAAACGATTATTGGAATGATTTAGAGAACGAAGAAGATGCTATAAAAGTTTTTAATACAATAAATGAAATTATTGAAGGAGTTAGATAATGGCAACAAAAGTATTTATTTCATTTCGTTTTAGTGATGGAAAAGAGATTAAAGATGAACTAGTTGATTTATTTGATGAATCTACTGAGGTAATTAATAGATCAGAAGATGTTGATAGAAGTCAAATGAGTGAGGACACTATTCAGGAATATCTATATGAGAAGTTAAAAGATACATCGGTTACAATTGTATTATTAACTCCAGAGGCCGTTTCTTATAGAAAGAATTGGATTGGAAATTATGATGATTGGCTTTATGGTGAACTTAGATACTGAACTTAGATACTCTTTGGAAGATAGAAAGAACAACAGAACAAATGGCGTAGTAGCAGTATATACTAAAGAAGCTAAAGAATTATTACTTGAAGAAAGCACTCACAATTGTTCTCAGTGTCAAGAAGTTAAATCATGTAGGACTTTGAAATATTTTAATAACTTGGTTAGAAAGAATATGCTGAATATCAAGTCAAGTTATAAGAGAAATCCATGTAATGATCTTTATGATGATGAATATGATTCATATGTATCTTTGGTCAGTCTAGAAAATTTTAAACGAGATTATAAAAAACATATTGAAAATGCTAAAGTCAAAAGAGATAGGTTACATGAATTTGGTATATATAAAAGAATGTGAAAGAGATTGATTTAGTATATTTGTCATTGAAACAATTAAGAGTATTTAATTTCCAAGAGCCAATCAGCTCTTTTTCTTTCCTGTGATAATTTTTCCAGCTCTGTCTTGTTACACTCTATCTAGGTTTAGAAAATCAAGTCTTGATTTTGTTTAGGGGTTTGGGGGAGAAGCCACCACATTTTCTTATCGTCGGCTGACCAACCTGTAAGGTTTTGGTCAGCTGGCGATTAGATTTTGGGTTATTGTGGACACAATAACTGAGCTCGCAAAAGCCGAAAAGGAAAGTGTGAGGCTTTCAGAAAGCACCCGTATCTGATACGGTATCGGGTCAGACCCGATAGAGGCAAGTAGAGAAGGAGTATGACATTATGACAGACCACTACCGCATTATTCGCAAGGAAATCAATCTGATCTCAGAGGAACTGGAGCAGATTCAGGAGCTGATGAGGCAAGAACACGCAGAGCAATTCTCCCCCTTTGTCCGTCAAAAGCTGATGGACTTGGTTGAGAGGAAGCAGACAGTGACGGACTGGTTTACCCTCTGGCAGTCCCAGAAGGTTGAACAGATTAGCCGTGACATCTTACAGGTGACTGTCCTGGCTGAGCAGACCCAGTAGGTCACGGCAGAGCACTTACGAATTATCTTGACCTGTGTTCAAGAGTTAATGGCAGAGCTAGATAAGTCTGTT
>NZ_JBLOJV010000056.1:0-5192 GCF_047785705.1 Streptococcus pluranimalium | reverse complement strand
CTGACTGAGCGAAGCTCAAACTAACTATTAATGAGAGTTTGATCCTGGCTCAGGACGAACGCTGGCGGCGTGCCTAATACATGCAAGTGGAACGCAATTGATTCTACCGTAGCTTGCTACACTGGATTGATTGAGTCGCGAACGGGTGAGTAACGCGTAGGTAACCTACCTTATAGCGGGGGATAACTATTGGAAACGATAGCTAATACCGCATAAGAGTTGATAACACATGTTATTAATTTAAAAGGAGCAATTGCTTCACTATAAGATGGACCTGCGTTGTATTAGCTAGTTGGTAAGGTAACGGCTTACCAAGGCCTCGATACATAGCCGACCTGAGAGGGTGATCGGCCACACTGGGACTGAGACACGGCCCAGACTCCTACGGGAGGCAGCAGTAGGGAATCTTCGGCAATGGGGGGGACCCTGACCGAGCAACGCCGCGTGAGTGAAGAAGGTTTTCGGATCGTAAAGCTCTGTTATAAGCGAAGAACGAGAGTAAGAGTGGAAAGTTTACTCTGTGACGGTAGCTTATCAGAAAGGGACGGCTAACTACGTGCCAGCAGCCGCGGTAATACGTAGGTCCCGAGCGTTGTCCGGATTTATTGGGCGTAAAGCGAGCGCAGGTGGTTTAATAAGTCTGAAGTTAAAGGCATTGGCTCAACCAATGTACGCTTTGGAAACTGTTAAACTTGAGTGCAGAAGGGGAGAGTGGAATTCCATGTGTAGCGGTGAAATGCGTAGATATATGGAGGAACACCGGTGGCGAAAGCGGCTCTCTGGTCTGTAACTGACACTGAGGCTCGAAAGCGTGGGTAGCGAACAGGATTAGATACCCTGGTAGTCCACGCCGTAAACGATGAGTGCTAGGTGTTGGGTCCTTTCCGGGACTCAGTGCCGCAGCTAACGCATTAAGCACTCCGCCTGGGGAGTACGACCGCAAGGTTGAAACTCAAAGGAATTGACGGGGGCCCGCACAAGCGGTGGAGCATGTGGTTTAATTCGAAGCAACGCGAAGAACCTTACCAGGTCTTGACATCCCGATGCCCGCTCTAGAGATAGAGTTTTACTACGGTACATCGGAGACAGGTGGTGCATGGTTGTCGTCAGCTCGTGTCGTGAGATGTTGGGTTAAGTCCCGCAACGAGCGCAACCCCTATTGTTAGTTGCCATCATTAAGTTGGGCACTCTAGCGAGACTGCCGGTAATAAACCGGAGGAAGGTGGGGATGACGTCAAATCATCATGCCCCTTATGACCTGGGCTACACACGTGCTACAATGGTCGGTACAACGAGCAGCGAACTGGTGACAGTAAGCCAATCTCTTAAAGCCGATCTCAGTTCGGATTGTAGGCTGCAACTCGCCTACATGAAGTCGGAATCGCTAGTAATCGCGGATCAGCACGCCGCGGTGAATACGTTCCCGGGCCTTGTACACACCGCCCGTCACACCACGAGAGTTTGTAACACCCGAAGTCGGTGAGGTAACCATTATGGAGCCAGCCGCCTAAGGTGGGATAGATGATTGGGGTGAAGTCGTAACAAGGTAGCCGTATCGGAAGGTGCGGCTGGATCACCTCCTTTCTAAGGAAATGGAAGCACGTTTGGGATCTTTATTTAGTTTTGAGAGGGTCTTTGTGGGGCCTTAGCTCAGCTGGGAGAGCGCCTGCTTTGCACGCAGGAGGTCAGCGGTTCGATCCCGCTAGGCTCCATTAAAACAGGATACTAATAGACATTAGTCTGGAGTTCAACTCAAAATCTTGTTTTAAATGATATTTGAACACGAACCTAAACTTCCTAATTCTACGAAAGTTTTGCGACAAGTCGCATCGGTTCTTAATATCATACTCTAGTCCATTGACAATTGAATATCTATATCAAATTCCACGATTATTGAAAGATAATTGTAGAAAAGTAACAAGAAATAAACCGAAAACGCTGAAGTATTTAATGAGTTTAAATCGAAAGATTAAAATAAGGTTAAGTTAATAAGGGCGCACGGTGGATGCCTTGGCACTAGAAGCCGATGAAGGACGTGACAAACGACGAAATGCTTTGGGGAGCTGTAAGTAAGCGCTGATCCAGAGATGTCCGAATGGGGGAACCCGGCAGCTAATGGCTGTCATCACTAATTGTTAAGATTAGATGAAGGAAGACGCAGTGAACTGAAACATCTAAGTAGCTGCAGGAAGAGAAAGCAAACGCGATTGCCTTAGTAGCGGCGAGCGAAACGGCAGGAGGGCAAACCGATGAGTTTACTCATCGGGGTTGTAGGACTGCGGTGTAGGACTTTAATTGAATAGAAGAATAACCTGGAAAGGTTAGCCAGAGAGAGTAAAAGCCTCGTACTTGAAATTGAATTGAGCCTTAGCAGTATCCTGAGTACGGCGAGACACGCGAAATCTCGTCGGAATCTGGGAGGACCATCTCCCAACCCTAAATACTCTCTAGTGACCGATAGTGAACCAGTACCGTGAGGGAAAGGTGAAAAGCACCCCGGGAGGGGAGTGAAATAGAACCTGAAACCGTGTGCCTACAACAAGTTCGAGCCCGTTAATGGGTGAGAGCGTGCCTTTTGTAGAATGAACCGGCGAGTTACGTTATGATGCGAGGTTAAGTTGAAGAGACGGAGCCGTAGGGAAACCGAGTCTTAATAGGGCGTTTTAGTATCATGATGTAGACCCGAAACCATGTGACCTACCCATGAGCAGGTTGAAGGTGCGGTAAAACGCACTGGAGGACCGAACCAGGGCACGTTGAAAAGTGCTTGGATGACTTGTGGGTAGCGGAGAAATTCCAAACGAACTTGGAGATAGCTGGTTCTCTCCGAAATAGCTTTAGGGCTAGCGTCGATATCAAGTCTCTTGGAGGTAGAGCACTGTTTGGGTGAGGGGTCCATCCCGGATTACCAATCTCAGATAAACTCCGAATGCCAATGAGATATGATCGGCAGTCAGACTGCGAGTGCTAAGATCCGTAGTCGAAAGGGAAACAGCCCAGACCACCAGCTAAGGTCCCCAAATAACTATTAAGTGGAAAAGGATGTGGGGTTGCACAGACAACTAGGATGTTAGCTTAGAAGCAGCTATTCATTCAAAGAGTGCGTAATAGCTCACTAGTCGAGTGACCCTGCGCCGAAAATGTACCGGGGCTAAAATAGTTTACCGAAGCTGTGGATGACACATAGTGTCATGGTAGGAGAGCGTTCTATGTGCGCTGAAGGTATACCGTGAGGAGTACTGGAGCGCATAGAAGTGAGAATGCCGGTATGAGTAGCGCAAGACAGGTGAGAATCCTGTCCACCGTAAGACTAAGGTTTCCAGGGGAAGGCTCGTCCGCCCTGGGTTAGTCGGGACCTAAGGAGAGACCGAAAGGTGTATTCGATGGGCAACAGGTTGATATTCCTGTACTAGAGTATATAGTGATGGAGGGACGCAGTAGGCTAACTAAAGCAGGCGAATGGAAGAGCCTGTCTAAGCAGTGAGGTGTGTTAGGAGTTAAATGCTTCTAGCTATAACATTGAGCTGTTATGGGGAGCGAAGTTTAGTAGCGAAGTTAGTGATGTCACACTGCCAAGAAAAGCTTCTAGCGTTTAAATATACTCTACCCGTACCGCAAACCGACACAGGTAGTCGAGGCGAGTAGCCTCAGGTGATCGAGAGAACTCTCGTTAAGGAACTCGGCAAAATGACCCCGTAACTTCGGGAGAAGGGGTGCTGTCTCATAGACAGCCGCAGTGAATAGGCCCAAGCAACTGTTTATCAAAAACACAGCTCTCTGCTAAATCGTAAGATGATGTATAGGGGGTGACGCCTGCCCGGTGCTGGAAGGTTAAGAGGAGTGCTTAGGAGTAATCCGAAGGTATGAATTGAAGCCCCAGTAAACGGCGGCCGTAACTATAACGGTCCTAAGGTAGCGAAATTCCTTGTCGGGTAAGTTCCGACCCGCACGAAAGGCGTAATGATTTGGGCACTGTCTCAACGAGAGACTCGGTGAAATTTTAGTACCTGTGAAGATGCAGGTTACCCGCGACAGGACGGAAAGACCCCATGGAGCTTTACTGCAGTTTGATATTGAGTATCTGTACCACATGTACAGGATAGGTAGGAGCCTAGGAAGTTGGAACGCCAGTTTCAATGGAGGCGTTGTTGGGATACTACCCTTGTGTTATGGCTACTCTAACCCAGATAGGTTATCCCTATCGGAGACAGTGTCTGACGGGCAGTTTGACTGGGGCGGTCGCCTCCTAAAAGGTAACGGAGGCGCCCAAAGGTTCCCTCAGATTGGTTGGAAATCAATCGTAGAGTGTAAAGGTATAAGGGAGCTTGACTGCGAGAGCTACAACTCGAGCAGGGACGAAAGTCGGGCTTAGTGATCCGGTGGTTCCGTATGGAAGGGCCATCGCTCAACGGATAAAAGCTACCCTGGGGATAACAGGCTTATCTCCCCCAAGAGTTCACATCGACGGGGAGGTTTGGCACCTCGATGTCGGCTCGTCGCATCCTGGGGCTGTAGTCGGTCCCAAGGGTTGGGCTGTTCGCCCATTAAAGCGGCACGCGAGCTGGGTTCAGAACGTCGTGAGACAGTTCGGTCCCTATCCGTCGCGGGCGTAGGAAATTTGAGAGGATCTGCTCCTAGTACGAGAGGACCAGAGTGGACTTACCGCTGGTGTACCAGTTGTCTCGCCAGAGGCATCGCTGGGTAGCTATGTAGGGCAGGGATAAGCGCTGAAAGCATCTAAGTGCGAAGCCCCCCTCAAGATGAGATTTCCCATAACGTTAAGTTAGTAAGAGCCCTGAGAGAAGATCAGGTAGATAGGTTAGGAGTGTACGTGTGGTGACACATTAAGCGGACTAATACTAATCGCTCGAGGACTTATCCAAATGAAGTAACAGAGGGCGTTAAAAATTCTGTATGAACATAGGAAACTGACGCAGAGTCATTAAGACTCTAGGAAGTTTATCTTTTTCACTAAGAATTTAGCCCGAGTACAATTTAAAATTCAAGCGATATTGACAGCGTAAGAGATTCTTGTTAGAATATAGGTATTCAATTATCAGTGGATTAGACCACAAGTTAAGTGATGATAGCCTAGGAGATACACCTGTACCCATGCCGAACACAGTAGTTAAGCCCTAGAACGCCGGAAGTAGTTGGGGGTTGCCCCCTGTGAGATAAGGTAGTCGCTTAGC
>NZ_JBLOJV010000055.1:0-5986 GCF_047785705.1 Streptococcus pluranimalium | reverse complement strand
ATGGGCCTGTGTCTCCGCGGTCGCCTTTTGCGCCGTCTTGACCGGCTGGACCTTGATCGCCTGGCTCACCTTTATCACCTCTCGGGCCTTGTGGGCCGGCTGGACCTGTTTCACCGCGGTCGCCTTTTGCGCCGTCTTGACCGGCTGGGCCTTGATCACCTGGCTCACCTTTGTCACCTCTCGGGCCTTGTGGGCCTACTGGGCCTGTGTCTCCCCGGTCGCCTTTTGCGCCATCTTGGCCGGCTGGGCCTTGTTCGCCTGGCTCACCTTTGTCGCCTCTCGGGCCTTGTGGACCTAATGGGCCAGTGTCTCCGCGGTCACCTTTTGCGCCATCTTGCCCGGCTGGGCCTACTGCACCTGCTGGACCTGTTTCACCGCGGTCACCTTTTGCGCCATCTTGACCGGCTGGGCCTTGTTCGCCTCTCGGGCCTTGTTCGCCTCTCGGGCCTTGTGGGCCTACTGGGCCAGTGTCTCCGCGGTCACCCTTAGCGCCGTCTTGACCGGCATCTCCTTTTTGTCCTTGTGGGCCGGTAATATTACCTGTTAGAACCCAGCGGTTGTTCTTTTTCTCATAAACTTGACCGGTCGTGGCGTTGATTGCCATGTCGCCATTATTTCCAACTTCGTTTCTAGGCGTAGTGGTTGTTGGCCAGACACGGTTTCCTGTGTCTCCTTTTTGACCTGTTTCACCACGTTGACCTTGTTCGCCATCTGAGACGTTGACAATGACACCTTCAGCGGTATCATTTCCAATGGTTAATTCAACCGTTTCGTTTTCTTCTTTTATGTCATCTTTTAACGTTTTATAGGTGACATAAAAGCGTGCGGTTCCTTTTGGTACGATGACTTTATCACCTTCTAAGGTAACTCCGTGAGAAAATGTTGGTGTTGCGTTGTAGTCAATGCCTACTGTAGCTGTGTTATCCGCTAGTTCATAGAAATAATCTAAAGTTCGTTCGGTGTTATGACCCATATCTACTAAAAACGTTAAGTAGCCATCTTCGACGGTGCTTGCTTCTAATACTTCGATAGCTTCTTCTTGTGCTGTTTTCGGTTTAATCGTAATTGTTGAACTGTACCCTTCAATAAAGTTGTTCGTGTTACCGTTAACGGCAAGAGCACTACTTGAGCGTACCTTTTCATTTGGCAAGACATTTTTGGGGATTTTAATGTCATATTCAAATAAAGTTGTATTGTTTGGGTTAATGCTCACACCTGGTTCAGATACCCATTTTATGGCTGTGACATTGGCCCAATCTTCCACTTCATATTCCGAAACCCAGCCATTTAATTGACCAGCATTTCGATTACTATTGTGTGGTTGCATGGTGTAGCTTGCTGTCCAACCTGGGATTTGTTTAGCACGACCAACTAGTGCTGGTGTAAACGTAGATTCTCTATCTTTTTTACCGTTAAAAGTATAGTCTGTTTTATTTGGTAAGACTGATATGACCGTCATATTTTGATAAGTGTTTTCGGATAGATTAGCTATATGGGTTTGGATTGTCATGACATCTTCTGGCATGGTATCTGTTTTGGAAACTGAGATATTATCTTTCTCCCCTTTTTTAAACACTTTGTCATAAACAGCCAGTGTCTCAGGTACTAATACTGAGTAATTTCCGCTACTCCGCATATGCACATATTTTGACGTGTCAACACCTGCCCATAAATCAATCCCCAAATCCGTTGGTGTTAATCCGTAGTCAGAGAAATACCCTTCAGAATAATTCTTGGGATTTTGATCTCGAAGATGCGGCACGACAATTCCATGGGTAATATCAAATGCATAGGTATTGGTATCTCTATCAATCTTTTCTGCATTTTTGATGACAACTTCAGGCGTTATAGAAACGTTAGAAGTAAAGAACTCTGAGACCCTTGTCAAATGATTACTAAACTTATAAATATAATAATCGTACCCTTTTTGAAGTGGGTTTTTTAAAACGTGTTTTAAAATTAACGGAACATCTCTATAACCAAATTCACCCTTAAACTCTAAACCAGTGGGAACTTTAAGATAGTAAAAACTATTTTCATCGCTTGGAAAATTTCCAGATTCAAAGGGATAATTATGTACACCTAATTTGGACCAGTACACAGCAGGATCATTTAAATAGAGATTCTTCTTACCTTCAAGTCTGTTGATTCTAAACCCATACTGTGGACGGTCAAGGTATACGCCAACTGCATTCGTTTGATCTTTAGCCGTGGTAGTTGTTTTTGTTTGCAAATGATCTTGATAGGTCAAAACGACATTACTGCTAAACGTATGTGGGTTTTCTCCAATGATGCTCTCGTCACTTACGGTGCTCTCATCTATTACAAACGGTGCTGTTTTTATCGAAACTTTATCACCTAAATAATGTTGAACTTTCACCCACATGTAGTCACTAATACCTGTATTTGGCTCAAACACAAGTTCTACTTTTTTTAATAAGTTTTCATTAGTTCTTAAAAACAGTTGTCTATCACGAAAATCTTTTCTAAATCTTGTGTCGTCTTTCAATGACATTTGGCTAATTTTTCCTAAATTAACACGTGTGTTATCTTGTCTGACACCGTATATGGTGGCGTTTTTAACATTCTCAAAATCACTAGTTTTATTAAAAACAACTAGGATATCCACTCCCTCTTTACCTGGGTTATTAATGTAACTTGTCGGATGGTTTAATTCAATGTCCAATTTTTTTAATGGTACTATCCAATTATCATCTTTGTCATTGCTAATAGTGACATATGTCGACACAGCTAAATCATCGTTTTTGTATGCACCATTTAAAGGTGTTACACGATTTTTTGTTATTTTAGACGTATTTTCTTGTATAAAATTAATATTATAAGGGTCACCATAATAACGTTTATATGAATCATTATCATAATATTTCTCTACATCATTATTAGCTATTAATTTTAGTTTTCTTTCAACGGGTTGTTCTATCACTCGCCAATTATTTTTTTGTGTATGCTGTGCTATAGTTTTTTCAGCACGTATTAATTTTCCGTTGAATCGGTCGTCTTTGGCTTTGTAAAAACCTTCTATTGTATGAACTGCTGGACTGACAACTTTGAAAGTCAAATCAGGGACAACTGCTGCATTTCCTTCGTATTGAAAATACAATACGCTCTTATTATTGTTTTTAATCAGGTCTTCTATTTTTGTTTCAAGGTTACCACTTGAATGTTTATAAAACGTTGAGTTTTCTTGGTAATCTGGATAATTGTTTTTATCTTCTTCTCTATATCCCTTGTAATAAAAAATACGGCTTTCGAATTCCCAGTCGTCAGCATTTTCTAATTTTAACCCTAGTAGAGTAGCACGGTCCTTATAAGCTGTAGTGAGTTGTTTTGCTTCACGTATAAATGCTTCATATTTTGCTACAAATTCTGGTTTTAACCCAATTTCATATTTAATAAAATTTGGTTGTTTCACAACATCTGTATCACGATATTTTTCACCGACAACTACCGCTTGTTGTTCTGTTTCACCTTTTATACTAGAAACGTATTTAATCGTCGCTTGAGGAACTTCTTCAAACCGTTTCATTTGAAAAATTTGTTCACTCGTTTGAATAAGTTTGCTGTCACTTTCATTTTCTTGAGTTCCATACAAGCGCATTGTTATTTTGACGTTTGCACCATTGGGGATATTGCTTTGTTCGTCATGATATGTTACTGGTAGTTTAAAAAACGAACCGGATTGAATATTACCTAAAGGAACATTGATACTTTTCTTTATTCTATAGCTTCCCCCATCTTGTTCTTCGTATTCGATATTAGGTTCTTGGACAACACTACCGCTTTGAACACCAGAAATCCTTAAATCATCTATATATGAACGTCTGCTGCTTCCTGTATACCCCAAATTTTCACCGTTGTATTCAACCGTGACATCATATTTGACATAGGCATCGGTATACTTTTCTGTTGTACCACCTATTTGTATTTTGCTGTATAAAAGATGCTCGCCACCAGCATACAAATTGTAATTACTAGCGTGTTCGTCGGCACGTCCGATACTTAATTGTACCGAGCTTGCTGCATCTCGGCGGGAGCGAGCGATGCTTGGTTGTTCAGCTGTTGTTGATGTGCTGGTGCCTTCAGTCCTTGGTTTTGGCGCTATTATTTTTTCAACAGCATAAAGGATGCGATTATCGCGTCCTTCAGTAATGGTCACCGTTTTTTCTAGCGATAAGTCAGGCTCAAAATAGTTTTCAAGTTGGCTATCACTGATAAGCTCTATCCCCTTTTCAGTAACAGTCGTTGTGGCAAGGGGCTCGTTGGTGACGACAGACTTGGTCTTTGTAACTTTATGAACAACCGCTTTAGTGTCTTTATCGACATAAATAACATCATAACTAATGTCAACAGAACGTTGGCTTATCTCAGCTGAGTTTTGGCTTTGACGATCCGCTACAGGGAGAGTGTCAATAGGACTATGATTTGGTGTCCTTTTTGAGGTTGCTGTCAGACTATTACCCTCATCAGTTGCTAGAGTAGCTGGAACACTGTCTCCTACTGAGGCCGCAAGAGGAGCAGGGGATGTTTCTGTTGGATTAGTCTGGGGAAGCGCCACTGGCTCTGCTGTAATGACAGTCGGCTTCTTTGTCGTTGCTGAGTCAGTCGCGATCTCAATCGTCGCAAAATTGGCGTTAGCAATGGTGTCCGCTGTCGTGGTCGCCTGATTAGCTTGTGAGACAGGCAGAGTGGTTTCATCTGCCTGGACACTATGAGCACCAGCAATCGTTAAGGCGCCTAAAAGGACTGAGCTTGTCCCGTACGCCTTGTATTTTCGTAATGAAAAGCGTTGCTTGGTATCTTTTTGAAAAGTCATAACTGTTTCCTTCTTTCTTAAATAGTTAGGGGTGATGAGGGGCTAAAAGGGTTACATGATTACAAAAGGACCAAAGTGTTCCTCCATATCTGCTATAAGAGCTTTTAAGATCGTTGGTCCTTGAATGAGGATATTGAGAAAGGTAGCAACGGTGTCTGGGGTCACTTCTGTCATGTAACGCATGAACACATAGTCATTATCATCAATCATAAACGTATAATAAACCGCTTGATGCTGATTAATGGCATTAAGATAGTCTAACCATTCTCTGCGTGCTTCTCGATCTTTGTCATAAGCAATCTTGTGAAAAACAATTTGGCCTAAAGACTTTGTCTCGCTTTTGGATAAGGAGACTGCAAAATCAATCAGGTGATACTGAGACAAGGCAAATTTCCCTCGATAAACACACTGATCTGATTGGTCTTGAAACCTCAAGCTGAATTGCTTTTCTTCCAGATGTTGACAGAATCTTGCGTTAATAGCATCCATAGCTACTGACCTCCCATGTTAACGACGATGATGATGAAATGACCTGCATTGAGTCTGATGCTGGAGCTAAGTAAATAGTTGACACTCACGCTCCTGATATCACATCCACCGAGCACTCTTTTTGATAATGCCATAATGACTATAAGGTCATGGCACCCAAAAGATTTTTTATAGGTATTTTAAGCAAACTGTACCCTATTGTATTCTACCCCCCCCCCCCCCCATTTGTCAAGTATTTTGCTTGGTTTTTATCACTTTTTTTTGCCCGTGTTTGAGCCTCTTACTTGGCTTCAAAATCTAAAAACAGTTTCACTGATCGTACCCTATGGGACAAAAAACTTTTTAGTTTAGCTATAATCAAATGAATTAACTTTCAGACAAGGAACTGATACTCAGACATTACAAACAGCTTACTAAACTGTTTGAGGCTGGAGATAAGACAAGCAGAGCTTGTCTTATAAGAGCACGGCAAGTTGAAAGCTCAAAGCCTCATGATGAGGTGTTGAGGTCTGAGCCTAGAAATCAAAAAGCGAAGCGTATCAAAGTTAATTCAAAAGACTATATATAGAGAATTCTTAAGTTTTTTAAATATAGCTTAATGATGGGCAATCAAATCACCTCACTGGCTTTTGGAAGATTATCTATTTTATCACTATGTTAAAT
>NZ_JBLOJV010000054.1:0-6387 GCF_047785705.1 Streptococcus pluranimalium | reverse complement strand
AAGCTACATTTTTGAATGTTTTTTGAGGTTTTTATGTGTATATTGTGTTACTGAGTTTTAAGCTCATGAATCTCCTTAGCTTTATCTGATATCCGTAGCAAGGTAAGCAACATTATTCAGAATTTTCATATCCCAAGAACCAAAAGATAGTGCTATTTTTGAGGTGGTTTGACATCCAAACGTCCTGATGATTGTGTTGCTGTATTGATTTGTTGGCAAATCCAATGGCTAAGTAAACTTGACTGTGGTGAAACAGGGTTTTCTTTGTTTTGAATGGCCTCAATAAAAGCCAAGATGATCGTTTCAAAACCACGTTTGTAAAGTGTGGTGTCCCATGAACTAAAATGCTCAATGGTTTGATTGATGCCTTTATAAATAGATAAGGTTTCCAAATTTTCCAAATGGTAAGTTGCTTCTGGTGTCTGTACTTCCATAACTTCTCGACGGCTGCCAGACTGTAGGTTCATGCTTGCTAGAATCGTTGAGCGAGCTGTCTCTAAAACAACTGAAACTTGGGACAGCTGCCCACCTACTTTGTGATAATGATAATGACCGCCGATGAGCTCTTGATCTGCTAAAAAGAGAGCAGTATCTAAGGGATGAATGAAAAAATCAAATAGCTTAAACTGAAAATCTCCAAGCCTGTTACTATCATTTTTTTCTACATAGATACGAGTTTTCTCTGTCTTATCTGCCATCTTCAAAACCTTTGGCGCAAAACGGCGATTAAATCCTGCCATTAGAAAAGTATTGTGCTGCTCGGCCAAATCATACAGAGCCTTGGTCGTCTCATAGTTCTCTGTTACTGGCTTATCCATGTAAACAGGGACACCTAGTTTTAAGAATTGACTCGCAATTGTAGCGTGAGCTTGAGTAGCCGCATGAATAAAGACCCCGTCTAAAGAAACTTGCAAGAGAGCGTCAAGGCTATTATAGGCTACTACTTGCCCAAATAAACGATAGGTTTTTTGCCTAGTTTCCGAATCTCGCGTGAAAACATGCCATTCTATATGAGGTAGCTGTCTCGTATAAGGAAGATAAGCTTTTTGAGAAATGTTTCCTATTCCAACGATTCCTATTTTTAACATGACTGACCCCTCTTCAACGTTTATTTTTGTTTGATTTTGGCTTTTTTTAATAATTCTTGAACCCTTGTTTTGTAGTCTGATTTGACGCCTTTATTTTTCTCATGAAAACGTTGAACTAAGGCTTTTCCTTTGTCGTCTAGTTGGTATTTTCCCATTATTGTCTCCTTTTTTAGCATAGGTCATTAGCTTTTTTAATAGCATAAGGTTTTAAGTGGATTCACTTTAACTGGTAAACTACAAAGTATTTTAGGTCACCAATAGACACTTTTTGATAGTGTTCTGATATTTTTTCCTTTATGGCTTGGTTAATCTTGGCATCATTGCTTAAAATAAACCATTCTGCACCACCTTGAAGTAAGGTGTCCTCTAAACGCTTGGCGTGGCTCGGGTCGCCCATATATACATTTGGGGTAATAAATGGCGATAAGGAAGCTCTCTCTGACTGCAAATAAATGTCAGCTTGATTATCCCAAACGTATATTTTGGATCTCTTAGCTGTATGATGTTTGATAAATGAGGCGATTTCTCGACGCTCATGCCTTTCTTGGAATGTTGACACGTACCGATAGCCTATTTGACCAATCAGCCCAATAATCAAAAACAAGGGCAATAAATAGGCTTTTGTAAAATAGGCACCCCAAAAGTGTTTGGCTAGAGAAACCCTTCGATGGCGGCGATGTGACAGGTTTGACAACTGAGATGAGTAATCATCAATCAAAGTCAGACTAGCTAGAATCAAACATTGAGCAAGCACAAATAATAAGTGATAAGCATCTAACGATTGAGAGCGTATGGCATAAACACTGTAAATCAAGGTAGAACTGACTAAAAGCATTGTGACAGATTTTTGCTTACTACTCTGATGCCTCCTAAAAGCAATAAAGAAACCCAGACCGACTAAAATACCAATCTGATAAGCCACACTAATTAGCAAATCCTCTTGCCTTGTCTGCAAAACACTCAGGTAATAAACAATCGGCTGTTCAAAATAAGTTTTTGATAATTGCTCGTTAAAAATAACATAACCTGCGCTATAGATAACCAGAATTGACCCGAAAATAAAGCATAAGGCTTGATAAAAACCACGCGCGAACCGTTTTAAGCGGATATTGACACCAAAAAGCGTGACCATAGCAAGCACACCGAAAATAAGCATCCGAGGTTCAATCAAAAAAGCCAGAGCATGGGCAAGTCCAAATGCTATAAAATGCTCATCTTTTATCAAGTCCTTGCGATAAGCTATTAGAAACCAAATCATGCTTAACAAGAAAGGATAGGCCCACTGAATCGGATAAAGACCTCCAAATCCTAGCACAGCATTAAACAGGTAAAACAAAGCCGTCATGGCAACCGCTAACTCACTAGAGTGTGTTAAGTTAACAATGATTTTATAGAGGTATCGTCCTGAAACATAATAAGCCAGAAAATGTACCACAAGTAACCATAAGGGCGATCCTAGAAAATAAGCTAAGGCTATCACCGCGTAATATAAAATACCACCGGTCGCATAAATGTCGTTGTAAGGCAGAACTCCCTTTGACATCATCAAGCCTGTATAAAGATGTTGTGTTTGCTCTATCGTTGAGAAATCACTCAAAACAGGCCATAAAATAGACAACAGACTAGACATTATGCTTAAAAGAATGACATAAAAATGAGCGAGACCAGCCAATTTAGGCCTTATAAGCTCTTCAAAAGTCTCTTGTTCCTCTAAAACTTGCTCATTATTATCCTGATAGCTTGTCGTCATTAGCCTTCTCCTTGTTTTACTTCTTCTACAAAAGTATAACAGAATTTACAGCTTAGTCAATTTTTCTAAAAGCTGGGCATATTGTTGAATCTCACGAAAATAATGATAGTCTTTGCGACGATAGGTTTTAATAAAGCTCTTTTCAGCTTTCGTTAGTCCAACGGTCGTTAATTGTTTTATAGTCATATCATCTTTTTATTCGAAAAAAGATAATAACAAATAAACAATATTTGATGTCACACCAAGGATCTGTTCGTGAGTATGTTACAAACTTTTAACAACAATATGAAAAGACCAGGATTTTTACCCTAGTCTCAGTCTTAGTTCTCATCAATAAAGCTATTGAAAACTTCCTCGATCATATCCCATTCAACATCAGAATCTTCTGGAATAGGCTGCAAGTCGCCTTCTGTACCATCTTCATTTTCGATATATGAGTATGCTTGAATTTCAATCTCACCATTATCGTCTTCTTGTGCGCCGGCGGGCACTAAGAGCACATAATTTTTGCCAAATTCTTCTTTACCATCAATGGTCAGTAGAATTTCAAATAAACTTTCGTTGCCTTGATCATCTACAAGTGTGATAACTTCTGACTGATGATCGTGATTGTGATTGTCTGTCATTTTTTCTCCTTTATCTTAAAACATACGATCTAAGTAGTTTTGTAAAATTAGTTGTGCCGCTAACTTATCAATGACTTTTTTACGTTTGATGCGGCTAATGTCTGCCTGTTCAACCAGCATCCTCTCAGCCTGAACCGTCGTTAAACGCTCATCCTGATAGTCCACAGGAAGACCAAATCGTTCTTTGATTAAATCCCCGAAACGTTTACTAGCTTCTGCTCTAGGACCTTCAGAATTATTCATATTCTTTGGCAGGCCAACAACAAACTGATCAACCTTATACTCTGAAACAAGTTCAGACAAGCGTGTTATGCCATATTCTTTCTTGTCTTCATCAATGGTGATAATTTCAATACCTTGGGCAGTAAATCCTAAGGGGTCACTAATGGCTACACCAACTGTCTTTGAGCCAACATCTAATCCCATTATTCTCATTAGAGTTCTACACCACTGCTTTGAAGATAGGCACGAACCAATTCTTCTACAATTTCATCACGCTCGTATTTTCTAATCTGATTTCTGGCATCATTGTAACGTGGAATATAAGCTGGATCACCACTAAGAACATAACCCACAATTTGATTGATTGGATTATAGCCTTTACCAGCTAGGGAATGGTAAACATTCGAAAGAGTCTCACTAATATCTTTCCGATTAGCGTCTTCTAAATTAAAACGAACCGTTTCATCTGTAAATCCCATATTGACACCTTCTTTCTTACAGACTATTGATGATTAATTATAGCATAGTTAGCCCTTAAAAACAACTAAAACAAATGCAGGTTTCCAGATACAATAACATTCTTAATTAGAATTTTGTGGAGCTTCATGGTAAGATAAGAGGATGAGCAAAAAAGAGTTACGCCAAGAAATGCTTTTTAAAATGACAGCCTTTTCACGAAATAAGCATCAAAAAGCACTGGCTGACAAAACACTCTCTAAGAGGCTGATCGCAACGGACATATATCAAAAAGCTAGTTGTCTTGCGACTTACCTCTCCATGCCACATGAATATGATACTAGACACCTCATTTCTCAAGCCCTGATGGATCAAAAAACGGTTCTTGTTCCCAAGGTTTTTCCCAATGGCAAGATGATTTTTGTCACATATGATGAAGCATCATTGCAAAAAACTACCTTTGGCTTTTTAGAGCCTCTATCTCATGAAGAAGTGCCTGTGTTCAAGATTGATATGATTCATGTTCCTGGTCTAGTTTTCTCCCCTGAGGGTTATAGAATCGGTTATGGCGGAGGGTATTTTGATCGCTATTTAGCCGATTATCAGGGTGAAACCGTCAGCACTATCTATCCCTTCCAACTGCAAAATTTCACCAAAGAACCCTTTGATCTTCCTGTTAGAAAGTTGATTTCCCTATGATAACTCTAAAAAAACACCCTATCACAAGTCTATTGATTTTTAGCATAAGCCTTGTTTTTCTCAGTATGCAAGCCCTCTATTTGGCACAAGCAGAAAGCCCTTTGATCATTTATCGATTTGGAGGGTTGATTGGAAACCTTTTAAAGGTCAATCCTTCTGATCTGTGGCGACTCGTAACACCTATTTTTGTTCATATTGGATGGGAGCATTTCTTATTTAATACCGTAAGTTTATTTTTCTTAGGGAAAATAGCTGAAAAACTTTACGGCAGCACAAAATTCTTGGTACTTGTTATTTTATCTGGAATAATGGGAAATGTCTTTGTACTCTTGCTAACCCCTGACGTGATTGTCGCTGGTGCATCAACCTCAATCTTTGGTCTCTTTGCTGCCATTATGATTACAGGTCACTTCAGTAGTAATGTCCTTTTAAAAAATTTAAGTCATTCCTATCGAGCACTCATTATCATCAATCTGCTATTTAATCTCATCACACCTGGCGTTAGCATTGCTGGTCACCTTGGGGGACTTCTCGGGGGGCTTCTTTTGGGGATTGGACTAAGTCCCAAACAAGAAGTACACTTATCTGCACCTACTAGATTCCTAGCTTTTGGTGCCTATAGCATTGCCTTAATCAGCTTAGTACTATTCTCACTAAGCCACTAATATCAAAAGAAAGTCAGCTACTATGCTCACATTTTTAATACCATCAGCTAAAGAAATGATCGAAAATAGACCGCAAGAACATCACCAGCCATATCCGAACCTTAGTTTATCTATTGTAGAAGAAATGAGCCAAAAAACGCTTGAAGAGCTCCAAGCCATCTATCACTTTAAAAAAGAAGAGGCAGCTCTCAAAGAATATCAACGCTGGCAAATGATTGCTAATCAAACTGCTAGCTCTTATACGGCATTGGAACTTTATAATGGTCTCATGTATCGTGCTTTAAAAGAGCAGTTAACACCTCAAGCTAAGCATTATTTAAGTCAAAAAACCTTTATAACTACTGCTTTATACGGTATTATTCCACTGACTGAGGCTATTCAACCACATCGTCTTGATTTTTCAAACCATGTGAAAATCGCTAATAGTTCTCTTAAAACAATCTGGAAAACAAGCTATCATCAGTTTTTACAAAACCATAGTGGCAATACCATTATTTCCTTACTATCATCAGAATTTGAGACTGTTTTTCCCTCTTGTGAACGCGAAAAACTCGTAAAAGTACACTTTTACGAGCAGGATCAAACTGGCAAACTAAAACAACACGCTACTATCTCAAAGAAAGGAAGAGGCCACTTTCTAAGAGCAGCAGCAAGTCAGAATTGTCAAAGCCTAGAAGATCTCAAAACAATAACCTTCCAAGGCTACCATCACCAAGAATCTGACCAAGAAAAACAACTAACTTATATTAGAAAAATCTGACATAACTTCCCAAAACTACTCTCCCAACGTCTTCAAGCGTCGCAATAAAGCCGTACGTCCCTTGAATCGCTGACCACTAAGCAGTAGATCTACCTGATCATGCTCCTCTTGAGGCAGACTG
>NZ_JBLOJV010000053.1:0-6629 GCF_047785705.1 Streptococcus pluranimalium | reverse complement strand
ACTCTAGCTTTCCATATTGAGAACAAGGCCCATTCCTAATGAAACAGGAATGGGTTTTGTTTGGTCTGGAATAAAACAAACCCAAAAATTCTCAAACTTTTGAAGAAGCCAAAGCGACTGCCATCATCAGAAGTTTACTAGAAACAGCCAGGTGACAGGTATTGCATTCAGAGAAATACATGATTTATCTTCTAGACCATCTACTAAATGAGAAAACCCTCATAAATAAGGACGTGCTAGAAGCTTATTTACCATGGGCGGAAACGATTCAGGAATAGCCGTCGTATCTTGTCGAAAGCAGGATCCATTTTAGCAGATAGTGGGTATCAGGGTCTGATGAAAATGTATCCACAGGCTCAAATCCCACGTAAATCCAGTAAGTATCATTCGTTAACACATGCGGATAAGGCTTACAATCTTGAACTGTCATCACGTCGTATCACCATTGAGCATGTCTTCGCCAAGATTAAGACCTTCAAAATAGTTTCAAAAACCTACCGCAATCGAAAGAAACGCTTTCATTTGAGGGTGAATTTAATTGCCGGAATCATTAACTTTGAATTAAAAAACTAGTTAAGCAGGAAGTCTAGTTTAATAAAAACTGACGTTAACATTACTGAGTTTGATTCTCAATAACAAGTCATTATGACCTTTCGTTTCAAAATAATTTGAAATATAGTAATGTCCTTTCTCTTTCTACGAACAGTATAAAAGATGATTGACTGATATGGATACCTGGATATTAGATGCTTACTATATTTTATTTTTCAACGTAAACCTCTTTAAAATTTGTTATAATAAAAACAAAGGAGGAAAGCTATGACAGAAGATCCAATTACCCTCGTCATTGTGACTGGTATGAGTGGTGCAGGCAAAACAGTCGCCATCCAATCTTTTGAAGATTTGGGTTACTTTACCATGGATAATATGCCGCCAGCCCTTTTGCCCAAATGCTTAGAGCTGGTAGAGCAATCAGAAGAAACTAGCCGAGTTGCTGTAGTTATTGATATGCGTAGCCGTCTCTTTTTTAAGGAAATCACAACGATTTTAGATCAGATAGAGGCCAAGGATACCACTAACCTTAAGATTCTTTTCTTGGATGCCACAGATGGTGAATTGGTATCGCGTTATAAAGAGACGCGCCGCAGCCATCCTCTAGCAGCTGATGGCCGTGTGCTGGATGGAATTACACTTGAGCGTGAGCTATTAGCCCCTTTAAAAAACCTTAGCCAGAATGTGGTTGACACGACAGTCCTAACTCCTCGTAATCTCAGAAAAGCGATTGCAGAGCAGTTTGCTAAGGCTGATGAGACATCTTGTTTTCGTATCGAAGTCATGAGTTTTGGCTTCAAATATGGCTTACCCCTAGATGCTGACTTGGTTTTTGATGTGCGTTTTTTGCCAAATCCTTATTATCAAGTAGCGCTTAGGGAGCAGACAGGGCTTGATCAGCCTGTCTACGACTATGTTATGTCCCAAAAGGAGTCTCAAGACTTTTATAAGGGTCTCCTCGCTCTCCTTGAACCTATCCTTCCTGCCTATCAGCGAGAAGGCAAGTCTGTTTTGACGATTGCCATCGGCTGCACAGGAGGGCAACATCGTAGCGTAGCCTTTGCCCACCGCCTAGCAACTGACCTTGCCCCCAATTGGGCTACCAATACGAGTCATCGCGATAAGGATAGACGAAAAGAAACGGTGAATCGCTCATGAGAAAACCCAAAATAACAGTCATTGGTGGCGGAACGGGTATCCCAGTGATTTTAAAATCGCTTCGTCACCAGCAGGTTGACATCACCGCTGTTGTGACAGTGGCTGATGATGGTGGCTCATCTGGCAAACTGCGCTCAGCCATGCAGTTGACACCACCAGGTGATTTGCGTAATGTCTTGGTGGCAATGAGTGACATGCCAAAATTTTATGAAGAGCTTTTTCAGTATCGTTTCAATGATAAGGCAGGCGCTCTGGCTGGACATCCCCTGGGAAATCTTATCATTGCAGGGGTTTCCGAGATGGAAGGATCGACCTATAATGCCATGCAGGCCTTGACTCAGTTTTTCCACACGACGGGTAAGATTTACCCATCAAGTGTTAGCCCCTTGACCTTACATGCTGTCTTTAAGGATGGTCATGAGGTAGTGGGGGAGAGTCAGATTGCCAAGTATGATGGCATGATTGACCATGTCTATGTGACCAATACTTACAATGATGCCATCCCAACAGCAAGTCCCAAGGTTGTGGCAGCTATTATGGAGAGCGATATGATTGTTTTAGGTCCTGGTTCGCTCTTTACCTCTATCCTCCCTAACTTGGTGATCCCAGAAATCCGTCAAGCCCTAGTCACAACCAAGGCAGAGGTAGCCTATGTCTGTAACATCATGACGCAGGCTGGTGAGACAGAGCATTTTACAGATGCTGACCATCTGGCTGTTCTTAACCGTCATTTGGGGATTGATGTGATTGACACGGTCTTAGTGAACATCGAGCCAGTCCCAAAAGCTTATATGGCAAAAAATCAGTTTGACGAGTGTCTGGTTCAAGTAGAGCATGATTTTAAAGGCCTTAGAGCCAATGCTAAGCGTGTGATTTCATCTAATTTTCTACGTTTGGCAAATGGCGGTGCCTTTCACCAAGGGGAAGTCGTGGTCGAGGAGTTGATGGCTTTAGTGAGGACGACCTACCTATGAGTTTTACAACAAAAGTCAAAGAAGAAGTGCTAGCAAAATCGCCAAAGACCAGGGAAGAACTCTCAGCCCTGATCAAAATGTCTGGTAGCTTAGGGCTAACCAATCAAGGCTTGACGCTGTCAATCACCACCGAAAATGCCAAGATTGCTCGCCATCTTTACTCACTTCTGGAGAGGCACTATGCCATTCACCCGCAAATCAAACACCATCAAAAAACCAATCTCCGTAAAAATCGAGTTTACACAGTTTTTGTGATGGACAATGTTACGGCTATTTTAGCTGATTTACAACTGGCAGACTCTTTTTTTGGATTTGAAACAGGCATCAATCCCATGATTTTGACAGATGATGATATGGGACGTGCTTACCTTAGAGGGGCTTTTTTGGCAGGAGGGACGATTCGTGATCCCGAGTCTGGACGTTATCAGATGGAGATCTACTCTGTCTACCAAGACCATGCTGAGGATCTTCTGCATCTGATGCAAAAATTTCTCTTAGAAGCCAAGCTGATTGACCATAAAAATGGTGTTGTCACTTATTTGCAAAAGGCCGAAGACATTATGGATTTCTTACTATTGATTGGCGGAGAAACTGCTAAAGAAACCTATGAGGAAGTCAAGGTTTACCGAGAGACGCGTAATGACCTCAATCGGGCTAATAATGCTGAAGCAGCTAACATCGCCAAAACAATCAGTGCCAGTATGAGAACCATCAATAACATCATTAAAATTATGGATAAGGTTGGCTTAGATGCCTTGCCACTTGAATTGCAACAAATAGCTCGCATCCGTATTGCTAATCCTGATTTTTCCATCCAAGACATTTCAGACCATCTGGACTTTCCTTTGACCAAGAGCGGGGTTAACCACCGTTTGCGAAAAATCAATCAATTTGCGGATGATTTATAGCCATGAAGAAGCGGTTGTCTAGAAAGTAAACACATATTGAAATAAGTGTTGCTTTCAAAAGGTATTTGATTGACATTTGTCGTCAGTCTGATATACTTAACCGGTGATGTAAAAATATAAAACAATTACCAATAAGGAGATAACATGACTAAAAAATCACTACTGTCATTAGGATTTGTTAGCCTATTTTCATTAGGATTAGCGGCTTATAGCCAGCCTGTTCAAGCAGGTGACAAAGATATTGAGGTTGTTGCTAGCTTTTACCCTATGTATGAATTTACCAAGCAGGTCGTTGGTGATCAAGGAAAAGTGAGCCTATTGATCAAGGCAGGCACAGAAGTTCATGATTTCAAGCCCTCTACAAAGGACATTACTAGAATTCAAAAAGCAGATGCCTTTGTTTACGATGATGAGAACATGGAGACTTGGGTGCCAAAGGTCAAAAAATCACTTGATAACAAGGGGAAAAACTTTATCAAGGCAACAGGTGACATGTTATTGATTGGTGGCGGACACAGTCATGAAGAGCATGAAGAGCATGACCATGATGATGAGGAACACACCCATGAATTTGACCCGCATGTGTGGCTATCACCAGAACGTTCACAAATACTGGTGACTAACATTGCTAATGAGTTAGCCAAAAAATTCCCAGAAAAAGCAGATGCTTTCAAAAAGAATGCTGAAAACTACAACAAAAAGTTATCTGATCTTGATGACAAATATGAAAAAGCTTTAAAAGATGCCAAGCAAAAAAGTTTTGTTACCCAGCATGCCGCTTTTGGCTATCTTGCCCTTGACTATGGGTTAAAACAAATCCCAATCACAGGTGTCTCAGCAGATTCAGAGCCTTCTTCAAAACGTCTGGCAAAATTGTCAGAATACGTTAAAAAATATGATATCAACTATATCTATTTTGAAGAAAATGCTTCTTCTAAGGTCTCCAAAACACTGGCTGATGAAGCAGGTGTCAAGACAGCTGTTTTAAATCCTTTAGAGAGTCTCACGTCTAAGCAGATGAAAAAAGGTGACAACTATATTAGCATTATGGAGAAAAACCTCAAAGCGCTGCAAAAAACAACGGACAAAGAAGGTCCAGAGATAGAGCCAGAAGAGGGTGTCGAAAAAACGATCTACAAAGGCTATTTTGAAGATAGCCAAATTAAGGACCGTCCCCTATCAGATTGGTCAGGTAAGTGGCAATCGGTTTACCCATTCCTTGAAGATGGCACTTTAGACGGTGTCTTTGATTACAAGGCTAAGAAAAATGGTGACATGTCAGCAGATGAGTATAAAGACTACTACACCACTGGTTACAAGACAGACGTTGAAGAGATTAAGATTGACGGCAAAAAGAAGACCATGACCTTTGTGCAAAATGGCAAACCTCATCAATACAAATACAAATACGTCGGCTATAAAGTCTTGACCTACAAAAAAGGCAACCGCGGTGTTCGCTTCTTGTTTGAGACAGATGATAAAGACGCTGGACAATTCAAGTACGTTCAATTCTCTGACCATGCGATCTACCCAGGTAAGGCGGAGCATTTCCACATTTACTTTGGTGGCGAAAGTCAGGAAGCCTTGATTGAAGAACTTGAAAACTGGCCGACCTACTACCCATCTAATCTAAAAGGACGTGAAGTCGCACAAGAAATGATGGCTCACTAAGCATAATATGGTATCAAAACCAAGATAGAAAAACGAACGCCTTAAGATTAACGGGTTCGTTTTTTTAATAAAGTGTTTTGGTAGTGCTTCTTAGTAGGTTTTGCTAAAATCAAGCTTTTAGAGACTAATTTTTAATTTTTTGACTTGCTAAGCTTGGTGAAATATGTTATGATAATAAAGGTTTTGAAATAAAACTGACCTAAGACAGCAGGGGAGTTCAACTCATAAGATTCCTGCCGAGGCACAAAACGTCACTAGTAATAGCGTAACGTATTGTACTTTCGTGTCTAGGTTTAGGGACGATTTTTTTGTGCCTAGCCCAAAAATAAAAACGGAGGTAAAACTACTATGAGTGAAGCAATTATTGCTAAAAAAGCTGAACAAGTCTCACTTGTTGCTGAGAAAATGAAAGCTGCAGCGTCTATCGTGGTTGTTGATTCACGTGGACTGACAGTTGAGCAAGATACTGTCCTTCGTCGTAATCTTCGTGAAAATGACGTTGAGTTCAAAGTGATTAAAAACTCAATCTTGTCACGTGCAGCTGAAGAAGCTGGTCTTTCAGACCTTAAAGAACTTTTCGTTGGCCCATCTGCAGTAGCATTTTCTAACGAAGATGTGATTGCACCAGCAAAAGTTATCAGCGAATTTGCTAAAAGTGCAGAAGCTCTTGAGGTTAAAGGTGGTGTTGTTGACGGTAAGTTCACATCTGTGGAAGAAGTCAAGGCTCTGGCATCACTTCCAAACAAAGAGGGTATGCTTTCAATGCTCCTTTCTGTTCTTCAAGCGCCAGTTCGCAACGTTGCATACGCTGTCAAAGCTGTTGCCGAAAAAGACGAAGACGGTGCTGCCTAAGCATCCCTTCGCAACGCGTAGCCTAAGGTTACAAACATACTATATTATACAATCTATATTTGGAGGAAATTACAATGGCATTGAACATTGAAAACATTATTGCTGAAATCAAAGAAGCGACTATTCTTGAACTTAACGATCTTGTCAAAGCGATCGAAGAAGAATTTGGTGTAACTGCTGCTGCTCCTGTAGCTGCTGCAGCTGCTGGTGGTGCTGACGCAGGTGCTGCTAAAGATTCATTCGACGTTGAGTTGACATCTGCTGGCGACAAAAAAGTTGGCGTTATCAAAGTGGTTCGTGAAATCACTGGCGAAGGTCTTAAAGAAGCTAAAGCTATCGTTGATGGCGCACCATCAGTTATCAAAGAAGGTGCTTCAGAAGCAGAAGCTAACGAAATCAAAGAAAAACTTGAAGCAGCAGGTGCTTCAGTTACTCTTAAATAATAGAGTTACTGCTCAAGTAGCTTGAACATTTAAAAAATCGCTATTCTTACAAATAGCGGTTTTTTATTTTT
>NZ_JBLOJV010000052.1:0-7207 GCF_047785705.1 Streptococcus pluranimalium | reverse complement strand
TACAAGGTTGCGTTCACGAGTTCTCGTTTAGACCATTTATAGGTGCGGTGTTTGGAGAAATAGGATTCAAGTTGAGCCCATTCTTGATCGGTTAAATCAGTATCATATGCTTTTCGTGTCACATCTTTAGTTTAACATGTTTTGTGAATACAGGTTCTTAGAAATCATCGCTTGGTTTGGTTCAAGCAAAAATGACCGCAATCAATATTATCTTTTAGTTGATAAGTGATTGCAGTCAGGGTACTATTAATAATAAGAATACAGTAGAATACTGCTTTGAAAGGATATTGGATATGGTAAAGAAAAAAGTGTTTGTCATTATGCCGTTTCAAAATGAATTTTTTGAAGTTTATGAAATGCTTAAGTCAAAGTTTTCCGAAGACTTTGAATTTACGAATGCAGGTGACGAGGGAAACCAACAAAACATATTAATGGATATTATCCAGCCGATTTATGAGGCAGATATTGTAGTTGCTGATTTAACAGGCTTGAATCCGAATGTTATGTATGAGCTTGGTTTAGCTCACTCATTTAACAAGAAGACTATTGTGATAACGAAAGATGATTTGTCACAGCTCCCTTTTGATTTAAAACAATATAGAGCGAAGGATTATGACACTCATTTTTTACGATTTGAGGAACTGTTAAATTATTTGAAAACGAACTTATACGGTGCTATTTCAAATGAGGTTGGGTTTAGTAATCCTGTAAGAGATTTTCTTAGATCAGAAAATATAAATAATGTCCCTTGGTTTGCAGAAAAAGACATTATCGAATTGGCAGAAGAAAATGGAAAAGGTTTTATAGATTTTTTGGCAGAAATTGAAGAAATTACTGAGAAATTTACAGAAGTTATTACAACGTTGACAAACGATATTATGGATATGGAAGATGGAGTTTCAAAAATAGGAGACGAGATTGAACGAGTAAATAAAAAAGGAGGAGCAGGAACAGCGTCTTTTGTCAGAAAAGAAGCTAAAAAAGCAGCAACTCATGTAGATAATTTTGGTAAAAAATTAAACAAACATATTGATGATTTGTCTAAAATCTGGGACATAATCGAAGTTAATTCTGCAGGATTATTAGATAATGAATTCGCGACCTCAGATGATAATCTTGATAATTTAAAAGTATTTATTGATTCTTTTACACCCTTGAAGGAGTCAATATTAGAGAGTAATGAGTCCGTCCTACTAATGAAGCAAAGTTTAGAAAAAAGCATCGGGTTGGAAAGAAGTCTAACTCAGGCAATCAAAAATGTTTGCTCAAGTTTTGATGCATATATAACACTCACTAGTCGATTTAATAATTCTATTGATATTTTACTAAAGAAAAGTAGATTTATTGTTAAATAAATATTTTAATGTGATTATCATGTTTTGAGTAGGAATACCATGAAGGTAGGCCTTCAGTTGTCAGGTTATCTTGATATTTTTAGAGAAAATTATTTCCTTGGGGAAAATTAATGATTTGATCATCTTTTAAAGGCTATGATATAGATATAGGTTTCCTAACGGATAATATGAAGAAATCAAACGTTTGCCTGTCCATTCCTCAACTACATAAGCTCCGAAAACAGATTTTTGGTAATCCATTGTTTGTAAGATTGGGTTA
Source organism: Streptococcus pluranimalium (assembly GCF_047785705.1). Lineage (GTDB taxonomy): Bacteria > Bacillota > Bacilli > Lactobacillales > Streptococcaceae > Streptococcus > Streptococcus pluranimalium_A. The sequence goes on along the minus strand of NZ_JBLOJV010000052.1, from coordinate 5,593 downwards.
TAATTGCTTATTTGTAATGAAAATGGACTTTGAAAGCTTGATTCAATAGCCTTTTACAGATAGTTGACTTATATCACCCAAAACCAGGTCTTAAGAAAGCTCGTAAAGCTTCGCAATTCTCAAAACGTTAATTATCCGCGATATATCAACGTTTCAAGGCAATCAAGATTTTGCCTTTGGTGTCTTTTTGACGAAAACATACAAAACCATCTTTCCGACCACAATGGTGACGATCATTGAAACTGTAATTGTCACAAGGATGCCGATGATTTGAGGGAGTGCTGTTTCAGGAGCGATAGCAATGACGCCTAGACTTCCGAGTAAGCCCCCAATCCCGTTCATGGCAAAGGAGTCGACCACGTCATCAAGTGACAGGTGCTTTTGTATCCAAGCCATCATCAGGTAGGTCAGGCTGCTAGCCGTCCCACAGATCAGCATCATCTCTAGAGGATTGGCTACGCCGACTGCCGAAGTGCTAGTCACCAGTCCCACAATAACGCCGTTTAGCAGAGGAACCGTCAGCTTTTCCTCCTTGTGCCACTTGGCGAGGATGCTCCAGGTTAATCCGCCGCTGATGATAGCGAGCAAGGTCTTGATGATAATCAAAACGCTCTTGCTACTGAGCTCACCCACAGGAGCCATGTTAAAACCAAACCACCCAAAACTAATCAACATCATGCCGAGATATAAAGGCAGATGCTGCGTGTTGCTGTGTTGATGAGGGGTCTTTCCCAGCAGTTTTGCCAAGACCAGAGATGAAAAGCCCGCTGAGACATGGACGACCAGACCGCCTGAAAAGTCAACGACACCAAGCTGAAATAGCCAGCCAGCAGGATGCCAAATCAGATAAGCCAGAGGGCAATAGACCAAAAGCAGCCAAAAGGTGCTTAGTAAGATCAGATGGTGGGTTTTGGTACGATCAATCGTAGCACCGACCATCATGCCGACGGCATACAAGGCAAAGCAGAGCTGACAAAGCAGGTCTAATAAAACCTTCTGGGAGACCTCTTGCTGGCTAAAAATGCTGTCTAGTCGCCCCTGAAAACTGACGAAATAGGCACAAGCTAGCCAGAGAAAAGTGGTCCACAGCATGGTGAGGGTATATTGATAGAAAATGCGACTGCTAAGCTTAGGAGATAGGTAACCAACATACATAAGCCCCAAACCGAAAATCATTAGCCACATGATGAGGCTACAAAGTAATAAAAACATCTTGCTCCTTTACAATGAGAAATAGATTTGTTAAAATAGTTAACCAGTTAAGTATTTTAAAGAATCATTACGTGTTTGTCAAGGAGGAGTAGATGACTCACTACAAGATTATCGTTATCGGTGCAGGTGCAGCAGGTATTGGGTTCGGGGCAGCCCTGAAACAGTTAGAGATTGATGATTATTTGATTTTAGAAAAAGGGCATATCGGTGATAGTTTTCTCAAATGGCCACGGACCACTCGCTTTATCACGCCTTCATTTACCACAAATGGCTTTGGCTTTCCAGATATCAATGCTGTTGTTCCAGATACCTCGCCAGCCTTTTCCTTTCAAAAGGAACATCTCTCAGGAAGAGAGTACGCCGAGTATCTCCATCTCGTGGCTAAGCATTATGACTTAGCGATTGAAACCCAAACAGCAGTCACTACCATCACAAGGACTGAAGATGGCTATCGGATTGAGACCAACCGTGGGATTTACACGGCTACCTACCTCATCATGGCAACGGGAGAATTTCAAAATCCCTATCGTGGTGGGATTAAAGGCGGTGAGTTGGGGATTCACTATGGTGAGGTGGATAGTTTCTATCTGAAATCAGAGGATTCTTTTATTGTCCTGGGAGGCAATGAGAGTGGCTGTGATGCTTTTACAAGCCTAGCCGCCATGGGCAATAGCGTTTCCCTTTATACGGAAGACTTTGGCAGATCGCAAGTAGCCCCAGACCCAAGTATCAGGCTGTCTCCAATCACACAAGAAAAGTTGGCAGAAGTTGACAAACGTGATGATTGGGATGCTCACATTTTTGAAGACAAAAGCGTCACTTCTATTGAAAAATTAGCTGACCACTACCGCGTGCATTTTCATGACGGTAGCCACGCAGACTCCAAGCATCAGCCCGTTCTAGCAACAGGCTTTCGGACTTGTGTATTAACCATTTTAGGGGATGACTTGTTCCAATTCACTAAAGATGGGATCCCTATGGTCAACGAGCAAGACGAGTCAACCTTGTCTCGCAATGTCTTTTTGCTTGGGCCAAGCTTGCGCCAAAAAGACGTGATTTTCTGTTACATTTATAAGTTTCGCCAACGTTTTATCCCAGTCATTAAAGAAATCGCTAAGCGTGAACAGTGGCATCTAGACCAAGCCGTCTTGGACTTTTACCAAAACAATCAAATGTCTTTAGACGATCTAGCTTGCTGCGATGTTCGCTGTGATTGCTAAAAAAGCCAGCTCAAGAAGAGCTGGTTTATTTTTTGCGTTTTTTAAAGAGTGAGAGTGGGATTTGCTGAATGATACTGATGGCAATAGTAATGGCAAAAGCAGTCACAAATGAGGTTCTAAGGTGCGTCATGGCTAATTCATTTGAGCCTGTCAGCATAAAGTAAATCCCCCGATAAAAACTTAAGCCAGGAATCAAAGGAAAAATACTGGTGGATAAGAATATCGTCATTGGCGTCTTACGTCTGGCAGCCAGAATTTTTGAAACCAAGGTGACAAAAAGTCCAGGCAAGAAGATGGCGATAATATCAAGTGCCAAGTTCTCCTTGACAAGCATATAGAGTAACCAGGAGACAGCACTGACCATACCAATATCCAATAAGTAGCGTTTTGGCACATGATAAGTGATGGAAAAAGCAATGGTTCCAACACCAGCAGCAAGTGTTCGCATCAGAAAATCAACATAAGTCACACTTTCAGCAGAGAAAGTCTTGGTCATTTGGTCTGCAAAGGGGAGAAGTTCCGTTGTCCCAGCAACGCCAGCTGAAATTGAGATGCAGCTCATGAGAGCAGACATGAGCAGTGTGAATCCGATAGTAAAATGATTTTGAGAAATTTCCCTGATAGCATTAACAAAAAATCCACCAGGAATCATAATCATTAAAGCTCCTAAAAGAATAATACTTCTAGTCTCACCTAATCCCAAGAAATAAAACAAATTAACGGATAAACTAACAATTGAGCTTGCCAAGATTGTTGTCAAAAATCGTGTATGAATCTTTGATGAAGCGAGTTGGATAAAGCCACCTGCCAAAAGGCCAGCGATAGCTGCCGTAAAGGCATCAATGAAGGAACTTCCCAAAGCAAGCGAAAAGCCGCCAGCACCCAAAAAATAAGCTGCCAAGATGGCCCAAACAGTGTAAAGTGCTTGATGGTTAATCCTTGTCAGTTGGTGCAAAACTTCTGTAGCAGTTACTTTGGTTTGCTTAGAAAGGCTTCTGGATAATGTATTGACAGCCTCAAGCTTTCCTAAATCAATAGCTGTTTCGTTAACATTCATGACTTTGGCTTCTTGATAGCCTAGTTGATTAGTCCCTGAAGCGATGATGCCTTGATTGACCACATACACTTCAAAGGATTCAATCCCCAAAGCATCAGCGATATGGTTCATGGTGGTTTCGATGCGAAAAACCTCCGCACCAGACTCCATGAGAATACGCCCAGCCAAGAGGACGGCATCAATTTCGTTAGTAAGGGTTGTCACTGGACGTCGTTTCATCTACTTAGGACTCCTATTTTTCCTGTTTAAAACATATGCTGTAAACATACAGGTTCTACTTTCCATTATAAGTCCTGCTGTCAATTTTGACAATGCTTGTGTTCCGATTCTTTAACAGCGATTAAACATAAAGGCTATTGTACTGTAAGGAAAACCTGATCAATCAGTACCATTATCATTTTTTAGAAGAAAATTTTGACGAAAAGACAATTTTAGCGTAGAATAGTAAACAATGACAACATAAGGAGAAAAAACCTTGGAATTAGACGTATTTGCTGGTCAAGAAAAGAGTGAACTATCAATGATTGAGGTTGCTCGTGCTATTTTGGAAGAACGTAGTCGTGATAAGGAAATGTATTTCAGTGACTTGGTGAATGACATCCAAGCTTACCTTGGGAAAGCAGATGCTGACATCCGTGAGTCGCTTCCAAACTTCTACACCGATTTGAATACTGACGGTAGTTTTATTCCCCTCGGGGACAATCGTTGGGGTCTTCGCTCATGGTATGCCATTGATGAAATTGATGAAGAAATCATAACCTTTGAAGAGGAAGGCGAAGACACGCCAAAACGTAAGAAAAAACGCGTTAATGCCTTTATGGATGGTGATGAAGACGCTATTGATTATAATGATGATGATCCAGAAGACGATGACTACGAAGACGAAACAGAAATCATCGAATACGACGAGGATAATCCTGATGATGAAAAATCAGAAGTTGAATCCTATGATTCTGAATTAAATGAAATTATTACTGACGACACTGTCGAAGACGACGTCGATTTAAACGAAGACGACGATGAGTTTTCAGACGACGATGATGAAATAGAAGACTAGAGATTGCGACTTACCGTTATCAAAAAAGATAATCATCAGTTTTTAAAACCAAATGAGACTGAGCAAAAACTAGTTTTCGAATGAAAAACGAGCATTTCCGCAGCTAGAGATGCTCGCTTTTATATGCCATGGTTTAGCCCAACCGATATCGGAACTTTAACATCATTCCTTCTATCCATTCAAACCATTCAAACACTCAATTTATTCCAAAATAGTTTCGCTGATGCTGGTTATGGAAGCGAGGGAAATGATAGTTTTATCAGTGATGAGTTGGAGAAAATATCTCTTCGTTACCTATGGCATTTCACATAAGGAATTGAAAAGGCTGATCAATTTATTAGACCTGATGGTGGCAGCTATTTTTTTAAAGTACGGCTTTAAACGTGATTTCAAAGTCTATGAGACTGATAGGGTACAAGACAACCCAGAGTTGGATCAATTGCATAGTGAAGAAAGCTCTCGAACTATGCTAAATGGACAATTGGTGTCGAACCCGTTTTTGAGCAATCATTAATGAGTGTTTAGCCCATGTTGAAGGCAAACAAACTGTCCAAATAGAGGTCGAATTTATCCTCATGAGTAAGAATCTCACAAAATTGGCTAAGAATTTGGCTACTAAAGTTGCTCAAAATCAAAAATCACACTGCCCTTGTCTCATCTTACTTATAGTTATTTGAATTAAGATTAAGACATCGATGAATTATTTTGATAAACGCTAATAATGTTATCTATTTCTATACGTTGTCCTAATCTATTTTCAATCCACTATAGTGTCAAGTGAGAAAGCACAGTGTGTTTTTTTCGAAGCTAGTTTTGCCGGTCTCATTTTTAATTTTCATTAATCTTTACCAAAGACTCAATTCCAAGCCCTCAGAGTGACTTGTAAAAAGGTATCTGAGAATCAGCTGTCCTACAAAAATGCTTGAACTACTTATTTCCTAGATGATGTTTACTTAATGGCTAAGAGAACTTGAAAATTAGCAAATTAACGAGCACACAGAAAAATTTTAAAAAACATTCAAAAATGTACCTTTGTCAATGATGTGA
>NZ_JBLOJV010000051.1:0-7618 GCF_047785705.1 Streptococcus pluranimalium | reverse complement strand
GATAAGTTGGGTAAGGAGGGAAATCATGAGGGAGCATGCGCCATTGGCAGCCTGTTTTAGTGATATACAAGGTTGCGTTCACGAGTTCTCGTTTAGACCATTTATAGGTGCGGTGTTTGGCGAAATAGGATTCAAATTGAGCCCATTCTTGATCGGTTAAATCAGTATCATATGCTTTTCGTGTCATATCTTTAGTTTAACATTTTTTTGTGAATACAGGTTCTTAGAGTTGGTAACAGGTCACAAAGAACCACAACTTGACCCTGGAGCAAGAGAACGGCTAGTAAAAACCAAAGTAAAGGTTACAACCAAAAAGAATACTTTTGAACGTCGTCTTGAAGATGTTATCGGAAAAGCAAGACAGGAAGTGCAACGCCAAGCTAAACAAAGCATTAAAGAAAAACGCCCATCGAGAGAGGACTTTGATGGCCCAAGTTTATAGACCGTCTTTTATCATACAGAATCATGTGATATACCAGAACAGTCGCAATCACTATACTGCGCAAGTGGGAGGTGATTCTAATGCGTATGTTTACCGAACTTGTCGTTGTACCATTCCTCGTGAGTGTGGCGGCTGAGTTAATTACGGAATGGCTAATCCGTAAGTGCTTCGACAAACGCGACAAAAAACAATAATAGCCTGCGTGCCTTGAGCAAGCACAAAAAAGAACCCAGGAGATTGAGCACTCCTGGGTTTTTCTATGCGCTTAGTTTACCGAACTTTTAAGCACTATTATTATCTCATACCCTTATTTTTTTGTCAATTTTTTCAAGAGTTAATATTTTTTTAGATCTTTTTTAGGAGTAAGATATTTCCAGACATACTTTTATATATACTTTATATTGCTTTAGGGAGGAGGAAAAGTCAGTGATATCAAGGGTTTTGGGGTTAATACTTGAGAAAAAAGTACGTGAGGTTTTATGAATGAGAAAAGGGAAAATGGAGACCGCATTTGATAATTTATTAGCTAGACAAGATTACTAGGCTGTTCAAGCAAATGATCTTGCCAAGGCGTTTGGAAATCTAAAAGCATTTGAACATAAATTATTGGACTATTGCTTTAGTTACGTGACAAAAGATAACACTGTTACTGACATATTCAAAGTTAATGCAAAAGAGGTATTGAGGCATTATGGCTTAAACACTTCTGGTCAGAATTATGAACGTGTTGCACGTGGATTTAAAGCTCTGAATGAAAATACTGCTCTGTATCTTCCGATAGTTGAAAATGGGATAAAGGGAGTACTAATGACCCAGCTCTTTAGACGTATAAAATTCCTGCAAAACGGCGAGATAGAATTTCAGTTTTCAGAAGACGCTGCCCCATATGTATTTGCTTTGAGAAGCCAATATTATTCTTTTAAGCTAGCAGAGATTGCACGGATTAAATCGAAGTACGGTCTTATCCTAATGAAATTATGGGAATCACGTCGATACGGAAATCAACGTGTTACGACAATTGAAGGGGATTTGAGTGAGTGGCAAGACTGGTTCTTAGGTTCTGAAAAACGCTGGGAGCCTGCACGTTTTTCACGTGATTGTATCAGGAAAGGAGCAGAAGAACTTGAAGAGAAATTAGGGGTAGCCATTTACCTACAGACTTTGAAGAATGGTCGCAAGGTTGTTGGCTATGAAATGCAGATTATCGATAACAGACCACCGATAACAGCTGACATTTATAGACAAGAAACGAAAGAATATCAAGCTACTCTATTGGACTAAAAAAATTGTTAAACATTAAAACTTGGTTACGCTTCCATTTCACAAGTATTACTTATTTTTATATTATATTTATAAAAACAGGGTTAAAAAGTTTGTGAAAAAATGTAGATGTTAAAGTGACCATACATTTTTTGAAAACGGTTGCCTTTTGTGGTATAATATATCCATATATCCATAAATTAATTTATAAGATGTTTGTATACAGACAAGGTGTAACTCCACAAGTAGTTAAAGAAGGTTCAAAGAAAGTAGAAAGGACAGTTTTATTAGTAAAAAAATTAAAAGTTTAGCTATGTTAGGAACGAGTGTTATAGCTTTAGGAACCTTTTCTCCAATTTTTGGAACGGTTGCCTATGCAAATACAGCTCCTGAGTCATCTCAAACAATAGATAATAGTAAAGCTGAAGTTGTTGAAACACTTGCTAATAATGGTTATTTAGAAGTTGACGAAGAAAGTCAAACAATCGTCATTACGGAAAAATATAAGCAGGAGTTATTAGCGAATACGGACGCTGATCGGTATAATGTTGTCTTCACCGAAAACTCTGTATCTATCACTCCTAAGTATTCATTTAGATCATTTACTGGAGTAAATAAAATTGTTTATACTTGGAAAGGGTTTGATGTTTACCTAGATAGCGAAAATGCCAATAAACTAGCAGCCGGAGTTGGTATAGCAGGAACAGCTGCAGCTTTAATTCCTGATCAGACTGTTTCAAAAGTCCTTGCTGTAGTTCTAGGATTAGCTAGTGGATTAATCAGTTATAATAATTCTGCGGGTAGAGGAGTAATTATTGCTTATATTGGTAATTCAATTGGAGGAGCTACACCACATTGGGTGACTTCGCAATGATTTATAAAATAATAATTTTTTGGGCATGTCTGCTCATGACCCTATTTTCCGAAAAAATTTTTAGAAAAAATGTGGTTGCTTGGAAATCAACCTTTGCTATTTTATCAATGATTGCCGCAATTTCTTTTATGCTCTAAACCCGACAAAGACCTCCTGTAGGAGGTCTTTTCTCATGCGTTTTATTCGTATGTTTGCACTCTGCTCTTGATCGGTTAAATCGGTATCATATGCTTTTCGTGTCATATCTTTAGTTTAACATTTTTTGTGAATAATGGGTTCTAAGAGATTTTATGATGAGTACAATTGGTGACCAATTTTGTGGGTTGCTTTTGGACTCAATTAGCCTTGACTATGAAAACGCTTTAAAATATACTAAGTAGTAGGAGGAGATAGAATGTTATCTAATGAGCTCATCAAAAAAATTCATATCTTTTCTAAATATCCGAATCGTAGTTTGGAGGATTTTGAATCACTGTTAGGAATACATAGACGTTATATTCTAGCTGATATTGACCGGATTAATGATAGTTTAGAAAATCTGGAGCTTCCCTTGCTTACATTTGAAGGAGATGTCTTAAAGCCGATTTCTTTTGGTGAGAAGGAGTTGTACCAAGCGCTTTTACCGAGTTTGGAGGACTATGTTTTTCAGGATGAACGGCCAGATTTGATTATTCTGTACCTCTTGATAGAAGATAGTTATCTTTGCGTCAATCATTTTGAATCGTTTTTAAGAGTCAGCCGTAATTCTGTCCTGTCAGATCTCAAGTTGGTTCGAAAAAAGTTAGCAAAGTTTGACGTTAGTGTGCATTATTCAAGGCAAGCTGGTTATTATTTGGAAGGCTCTCCTTTTTCATTAAGACGCGCTTTAGAAGCTACGATTAATCACCTGTTATCACTTGCTTCAGGAAAATATCTCCTAGCTTACCTGATGCAAGAGGTGGGGATTAAGGATGAGAGTTCTAGTTTATCTCGACTACTGATGAGTCTTGGTAGTAAGCATCACTTGTTTTTCATTTCTGAAAAACGTAAAGAATTAGCTTACCTTTTAGCTTTTTTAGCCAGCAGCCCTTTTAAATCATATGTCATTAATAATAAGGTCTATCGTGAATTTAGTGTCTCCTATCAATTTTCTGATTTTTTAGAACATCTTTATTGGCATTTTCCACAATTACGACTAGAAAATGATTTCATAACAACTCGCTTAATCGGTTGCATCCAAGGAGATTTACATCATTTCTATAATCACGAGGTGTACTTGATTATGGAAGAGATTATTGGTTCTGTTTTGGTAAATACTGGTCTAGTTCTTAACGATAGTCCAAATTTACGCAAAAATTTGTATAGCCATCTTTTGCCAGCGTATTATCGAATTCTCTACGATGTCGAAATGGTAAACCCCTTAAAGCAGCAAATACAAGAAGATTATGCTTCTCTCTTTTATTTGGTTAAGCGAAGTTTGTTACCCTTGGAACGTCACCTCAAAAAGCCAATTAGTGATGACGAGGTTTCTTATTTCACCATTCATTTTGGTAGCAATCTTGAACGACCGATTAAAGATAAGGAAGGTCGATTAGTAGCATTATCACTTTGTCCAAATGGTGTTAGCTCGTCTCTTATATTGCAATCGGAACTAAGGTATCTGTTTCCCCAGATTCAATTTATTGAAATTCATCAATTATCAGATTTGGCTTTTCTTGACGAATCAACCTACGATATGGTTTTTTCAACAGTTGCTTTTGCTAGTAGTAAACCGGTTTATGTCACTCAACCTTTGATGGGTGATGTCGAGAAAATGATGCTAAAAAAGACAGTTTGTGAAGATTTTAATCTTCCTATTTCTAACCCTGTCACTATTAATGAATTATTGGCTATTATCAATCGCCATACAACGATTATCAATAAAGAAAGTTTAATACGTGAATTATCCCAATATATTATTGGCAGTTATCTCAAAAAAGACATAGGAGGAAAAGGTCTCTTGGAAATTTTAAAAGAAGATTACATTCAACAATGTCAGGGAGTTAGTAATTGGCAAGAAGCCATCCGCCTAGCTGCTCAGCCATTGATTAAAGAAAAAATTATTGAAGACAGCTATATTGATGGTATGATTGCTTCTGTTAATGAATTAGGTGCTTATATCGTTTTAGCCCCTAAAGTAGCAGTGCCTCATGCGGCTCCAGATCAAGGTGTTAATGATTTAGGGATTGCTCTTTTGCAATTAGAAAATCCTGTTAGCTTTGATATTGAAGAAAAGGGGGACCAAGACAAAGATGTCCAGCTCATTTTTGTCCTAGCAGCAGTTGACTCTACCTCACATTTAAAAGCACTGCAAGAATTATCCTTGATCTTGGATGATGATGCTCATATTGAAGCCCTTATTGCGGCTGATAGTAAACAAAAAATCTTAGACTTAATGTCTCAAATAATAGAAGAAGGAGATTTATAAGATGTTGAAAATAATAACTGTTTGTGGAAATGGGATTGGATCTAGCTTATTACTTCGCATGAAAGTAGAAGCCATTGCCAAATCATTGGGTATTGCCGTTGATGCCGAATCTTGTGATTCTAATGCCGCTGTTGGTAAGGGAGCGGATCTTTATGTGACAGTGAAAGAATTTAAAGATATTTTCCCTGAAGATACAAAAGTATGTATCGTTAAAAGTTATACCAACAGGAAGAAAATTGAAGAAGATTTAATCCCTGTTTTAAAAGAAATGTCTGACCAAAACTAATCTGATAAAAGAAAGAGGAGTGTATCAAATGGAAGCCATATTATCATTTTTTAGAGATATTTTAAAAGAACCTGCCTTCTTGATGGGATTTATTGCTTGTGCTGGCTTGGTTGCTTTAAAAACACCTTGGTATAAAGTATTAACAGGTACGTTAGGTCCTATTCTGGGTTATTTGATGTTGGCCGCTGGTGCTGGGGTCATCGTTTCAAACTTAGACCCATTGTCAAAATTAATTGAACACGGCTTTAACATCACAGGTGTTGTCCCAAATAATGAAGCGGTTACCTCAGTTGCCCAAAAGATTTTGGGTGTTGAGACGATGTCTATTCTTGTGGTAGGTCTCTTATTGAATCTTGCCTTTGCTCGCTTTACCCGCTTTAAATACATTTTTTTAACAGGACATCATAGTTTCTTCATGGCTTGTCTTTTATCAGCCGTGCTGGGTGCTGTGGGCTTTAAAGGCACTATTCTTATCCTCTTAGGTGGCTTTTTACTTGGTGCGTGGTCTGCCATCTCACCAGCAATCGGTCAAAAGTATACCCTGAAGGTGACTGACAGAGATGAAATTGCTATGGGGCACTTTGGCTCTTTAGGATATTACCTTTCTGCTTGGGTCGGTGGAAAGGTTGGAAATGGTAGTCAAAATACCGAGGATCTTGATATTTCTGAAAAATGGAGTTTCTTACGTAACACCACTATTTCGACGGGATTAATCATGGTTATTTTCTATTTGATTGCAACCATAGCCTCTCTCCTTCGTGGATCGGCTGTGGTGAACGAATTAGTAGCTGGTCAAAATCCAATTATTTTTGCTATTAAGAGTGGTCTTACCTTTGCTGTAGGTGTTGCGATTGTTTATGCAGGGGTTCGAATGATTCTTGCGGACCTGATTCCTGCCTTCCAAGGGATTGCTGACAGGTTAATTCCTAATGCTATCCCAGCTGTTGACTGTGCAGTCTTTTTCCCATATGCCCCAACTGCTGTTATTTTAGGATTCGCTTCAAGTTTTGCAGGTGGATTGATAGGAATGTTGATCTTAGGTGCAGCTGGTGGTGTTCTGATTATTCCAGGGATGGTTCCTCATTTCTTCTGTGGTGCGACTGCAGGTATTTATGGTAACTCAACTGGTGGACGTCGTGGTGCTATTGTTGGTGCCTTCGTTAACGGTTTACTCTTAGCCTTTTTACCGGCTATGTTACTACCGGTATTAGGAAAACTAGGCTTCTCTAATACAACTTTTGGTGATGTTGACTTTGGTGTTCTAGGTATTTTGCTTGGTCGACTTGGCACATCTATTGGTCAAGTTGGTATCTACATTGTGATTGCCCTTATGGCATTGACGTTGATTATTCCTAGCTTGCTGTCTAAATCTGACCAAGCCATTAATAATCTTGTTGAAGAAGATTAAGAGAGATCATTATGACAAACCCATTACAGATTAAAGTTTATTCAGATGGTGCTGTTTTAGAACATATGCTCAATGATTTAAACTCGGGCTTAGTGACTGGATTTACCACGAATCCAAGTTTGATGAAAAAAGCTGGCATCACTTCTTATATCGGCTTCGCTCGGGATGTTTTAAGTCAGATTACAGAACATCCAGTATCCTTTGAAGTTTTCGCAGATGATATTGATACCATGCGCAAAGAAGCAGAACGCATTGCCGAACTTGGCGACAATGTTTACGTTAAGATTCCGGTAACAACCTCGACAGGGATTTCAACGGCTGATTTAATCAAAGAACTTTCGGAAAAAGGGATTAAACTGAATGTAACAGCCGTCTTTACTGTCGAACAGACACGCCTGGTAGTTGATCATCTAACATCCGGTGTACCAGCCATTGTTTCTGTCTTTGCAGGTCGGATTGCTGATACTGGTGTTGACCCACTTCCGATTATGACAGAAGCGCTTGCGATTTGTCGTGAAAAAGAGTCCATTGAATTACTTTGGGCTAGTCCACGTGAAACCTTTAATATTTATCAAGCCCAAGCACTTGGTGTTGATATCATCACATGTACCAGTGATCTCATCGCTAAATTACCATTGGCTGGTAAACAATTGGAGGATTATTCACTAGAAACAGTGCAAATGTTCCTAAACGATAGCAAAAGTCTTGGTTTTAGCATTTTAGAAGATTAACCCAGAAAACCTACTATTAAACTCTTCCGTTTGGGAGGGTTTTTTTGGGCTCTTTTCCTCCTTCTACGAAAAAACTGCTAAAAAATGGCAAAAATCAAGCAAAATACTTGACAAATCGGGGGGGGGGGGGGGGGGGGGTAAAAAAAAATTTCTAAATAAAAGGAAAATAAT
>NZ_JBLOJV010000050.1:0-7663 GCF_047785705.1 Streptococcus pluranimalium | reverse complement strand
TGTCACCAACCCAGCAGATGATGCGCCAGTTAAAGAAACAGTTACCGTGACCATTGACCGCGATACCGATAGCGATGGTACGCCGGACAAGGATGACCAAGACGATGACAACGATGGTATCCCAGATGACACGGATAACAATCCGAAAGGCAAAGATGACTTGACGGTAACCCTTAGCCCAGCTAATGGCACGCCAGTCGTTGAAGGCCAGTTAATCGCACCACGTCCTGCCGTTGTCGTTAATAAGCCAAACGCTGTCATCACTGGTACCGAAACGAATGGTGTGACTGTAGATGGCACTGGCCAATTGACAGGTACACCAGTGATTGCGGATTGGAACCCAGACGAAAACGAACGTGCCATTAACGTTCCCGTTAAGGTTGTCGTTGACACACCAGCTGGTCAAGAAACCAAAGACATCCTCGTTCCAGTCACTGTTCAACGTGACACTGACAAGGACGGTCAGCCAGACGTGACAGATAACGATGACGACAACGACGGTATCCCAGATGACACGGATAACAATCCGAAAGCTAAGGACGCACTGACGGTTGAAACCGTAAATACCGCTCGTGTGACCGATAAGCAAGCAGTTGTCCCAGTCAAAGTGGTAACGCCAAGCAAGCCAAACTCTGTGATTGCAAGCACAGAGACCAATGGTCTTCGTGTTGACGACCAAGGACAGCTTGTTGGAACCCCAACCGATATCGTCTTCGTCGGCACTGCGGACACAGCGACCGTTGAGATTCCAGTCACTGTCACCAACCCAGCAGATGATGCACCGGTTGAAACAACTGTGACAGTTACCATTGATCGCGATACTGACAATGACGGTCAACCAGATAAGGATGACCAAGACGACGATAACGACGGTATCCCAGATGACACGGATAACAATCCGAAAGGCAAAGATGACTTGACGGTAACGGTTAGCCCAGCTAATGGCACGCCAGTCGTTGAAGGTCAGTTAATCGCACCACGTCCAGCAGTTGTCGTAAACAAACCAAACGCAGTCATCACTGGTACCGAAACGAATGGTGTGACTGTAGATGGCACTGGTAACCTAACCGGTACCCCAGTCATTACAGATTGGAACCCAGACGAAAACGAACGTGCCATCAACGTTCCCGTTAAGGTTGTCGTTGATACACCAGCTGGTCAAGAAACCAAGGACATTCTTGTTCCAGTCACTGTTCAACGTGACACGGACAAGGACGGTCAGCCAGACGTGACGGATAACGATGATGACAACGACGGTATTCCAGATGACACTGACACGAATCCGAAAGCTAAGGACGCTCTCACAGTTGAAACAGTTAATACTGTTCGTGTGACCGATAAGCAGGAAGTTGTCCCAGTCAAAGTGGTAACGCCAAGCAAGCCAAACTCTGTGATTGCAAGCACAGAAACCAATGGCCTTCGTGTTGACGATCAAGGTCAGCTTGTCGGAACCCCAACCGATATCGTCTTCGTGGGCGATGCGGAAACAGCGACGGTTGAAATCCCAGTCACAGTGACCAACCCAGCAGATGATGCGCCGGTTAAAGAAACAGTTACCGTGACCATTGACCGTGATACGGACAATGACGGTCAACCAGACAAGGATGACACCGACGACGACAACGACGGTATCCCAGATGACCGAGACGACAATCCGAAAGCTAAGGACGCTCTCACAGTTGAAACGGTTAATACTGTTCGTGTGACGGACAAGCAAGAAGTGGTTCCAGTCAAGGTAGTCACACCAAGCAAGTCCAACTCCGTGATTGCAAGCACAGAGACCAAGGGTCTTCGTGTTGACGACCAAGGTCAGCTTGTCGGAACCCCAACCGATATCGTCTTCGTAGGCACTGCGGAAACAGCGACGGTTGAAATCCCAGTCACTGTTACCAACCCAGCAGATGATGCACCAGTTAAAACAACTGTGACAGTTACCATTGACCGTGATACGGACAATGACGGTCAACCAGATAAGGATGACCAAGACGACGACAACGACGGCATTCCAGATGACCGAGACGACAATCCGAAAGCTAAGGATGCTCTCACAGTTGAAACTGTTAATACTGTTCGCGTGACTGATAAGCAAGCAGTTGTCCCAGTCAAAGTTGTAACGCCAAGCAAGCCAAACTCTGTGATTGCAAGCACAGAAACCAATGGTCTTCGTGTTGACGACCAAGGTCAGCTTGTTGGAACCCCAACCGATATCGTCTTCGTAGGCACTGCGGAAACAGCGACCGTTGAGATCCCAGTCACAGTGACCAACCCAGCAGACGATGCACCGGTTGAAACAACTGTGACAGTTACCATTGATCGCGACACTGACAATGACGGTCAGCCAGACGTGACGGATAACGATGACGACAACGACGGTATTCCAGATGACACGGATAACAATCCGAAAGTCAAAGATGACTTGACGGTCACCGTTAGCCCCGCTAATGGCACGCCAGTCGTTGAAGGTCAGTTAATCGCACCACGTCCAGCAGTTGTTGTAAACAAACCAAACGCAGTCATCACTGGTACCCAAACCAATGGCATCACTGTTGATGGCACTGGTAACCTAACCGGTACCCCAGTCATTACAGATTGGAACCCAGACGAAAACGACCGTGTCGTTAACGTTCCGGTAAACGTTGTGGTGAACACACCAGCAGGTCAAGAAACCAAGGACATCCTCGTTCCAGTCACCGTCCAACGTGACACCGACAATGACGGTCAGCCAGACAAGGATGACACCGACGACGATAACGACGGTATCCCAGATGACACGGATAACAATCCGAAAGCTAAGGACGCACTGACGGTTGAAACCGTGGATACGGCTCGTGTGACCGATAAGCAGGAAGTTGTCCCAGTCAAAGTGGTAACGCCAAGCAAGTCCAACTCCGTGATTGCAAGCACAGAGACCAATGGTCTTCGTGTTGACGATCAAGGACAGCTTGTTGGAACCCCAACCGATATCGTCTTCGTAGGCACTGCGGAAACAGCGACGGTTGAAATCCCAGTCACAGTGACCAACCCAGCAGATGATGCGCCGGTTAAAGAAACAGTTACCGTGACCATTGACCGTGATACGGACAATGACGGTCAACCAGACAAGGATGATACCGACGACGATAACGACGGCATCCCAGATGACGCGGATAACAATCCGAAAGGCAAAGATGACTTGACGGTAACGGTTAGCCCAGCCAATGGCACGCCAGTCGTTGAAGGCCAGTTAATCGCACCACGTCCAGCAGTTGTCGTTAATAAGCCAAACGCTGTCATCACTGGTACCGAAACGAATGGTGTGACTGTAGATGGCACTGGTAATTTAACCGGTACCCCAGTCATTACAGATTGGAACCCAGACGAAAACGACCGTGTCGTTAACGTTCCAGTTAAGGTTGTCGTTGAAACACCGGCTGGTCAAGAAACCAAGGACATCCTCGTTCCAGTCACTGTTCAACGTGACACCGACAATGACGGTCAACCAGACAAGGATGACACCGACGACGACAACGATGGTATTCCAGATGATACGGATAACAATCCGAAAGGCAAAGATGACTTGACGGTAACCGTTAGCCCAGCTAATGGCACGCCAGTCGTTGAAGGCCAGTTAATCGCACCACGTCCAGCAGTTGTCGTAAACAAACCAAACGCAGTCATCACTGGTACCCAAACCAATGGCATCACTGTTGATGGCACTGGCCAATTGACCGGTACACCAGTGATTATGGATTGGAACCCAGACGAAAACGACCGTGTCGTTAACGTTCCAGTAAACGTTGTGGTGAACACGCCAGCAGGTCAAGAAACCAAGGACATCCTCGTTCCAGTCACTGTTCAACGTGACACTGATAAGGATGGTCAGCCAGACGTGACGGACAACGATGATGACAACGACGGCATTCCAGATGACCGAGATGACAATCCGAAAGCTAAGGACGCTCTCACAGTTGAAACGGTTAATACTGTTCGTGTGACCGATAAGCAGGAAGTTGTCCCAGTCAAAGTGGTAACGCCAAGCAAGTCCAACTCCGTGATTGCAAGCACAGAGACTAATGGCCTTCGTGTCGACGATCAAGGACAGCTTGTTGGAACCCCAACCGATATCGTCTTCGTCGGCGATGCGGACACAGCGACGGTTGAAATCCCAGTCACCGTCACCAACCCAGCAGACGATGCACCGGTTAAAGAAACAGTTACCGTGACCATTGACCGTGATACCGATGGTGATGGTACTCCGGACAAGGATGACCAAGACGATGACAACGATGGCATCCCAGATGACCGAGACGACAATCCGAAAGCTAAGGATGCACTCACAGTTGAAACAGTAGATACTGTTCGTGTGACCGACAAGCAAGCAGTTGTCCCAGTCAAAGTGGTAACGCCAAGCAAGCCAAACTCTGTGATTGAAAGCACAGAAACCAATGGTCTTCGTGTTGACGACCAAGGTCAGCTTGTCGGAACCCCAACCGATATCGTCTTCGTCGGCACTGCGGAAACAGCGACGGTTGAAATCCCAGTCACAGTGACCAACCCAGCAGACGATGCACCGGTTGAAACAACTGTGACAGTTACCATTGACCGCGATACTGACAATGACGGCACGCCAGACAAGGATGACCAAGACGATGATAACGATGGCATTCCAGATGACACGGATAACAATCCGAAAGGCAAAGATGACTTGACGGTAACCCTTAGCCCGGCTAATGGCACGCCAGTCGTTGAAGGCCAGATAATCGCACCACGTCCAGCAGTTGTCGTAAACAAACCAAACGCAGTCATCACTGGTACCCAAACCAATGGCATCACTGTTGATGGCACTGGTAACTTAACGGGTACACCAGTGATTACGGATTGGAACCCAGACGAAAACGACCGTGTTGTTAACGTTCCAGTTAAGGTTGTCGTTGACACACCAGCTGGTCAAGAAACCAAAGACATTCTTGTTCCAGTTACTGTCCAACGTGACACGGACAATGACGGTCAGCCAGATGTGACGGATAACGATGATGACAACGACGGTATTCCAGATGACACGGATAACAATCCGAAAGGCAAAGATGACTTGACGGTAATCCTTAGCCCAGCTAATGGCACGCCAGTCGTTGAAGGCCAGATAATCGCACCACGTCCAGCAGTTGTCGTAAACAAACCAAACGCAGTCATCACTGGTACCCAAACCAATGGTGTAACCGTAGATGGCACTGGTAACTTAACGGGTACACCAGTGATTACGGATTGGAACCCAGACGAAAACGACCTTGTCGTTTTCGTTCCCGTTAAGGTTGTGGTTGATACGCCATCAGGTCAAGAAACCAAAGACATCCTCGTTCCAGTCACTGTTCAACGTGACACGGACAAGGACGGTCAGCCAGACGTGACGGATAACGATGATGACAACGATGGCATCCCAGATGACACGGATAACAATCCGAAAGCTAAGGATGCACTGACGGTTGAAACATTAGATACAGCTCGTGTGACGGACAAGCAAGAAGTTGTCCCAGTCAAAGTAGTCACACCAAGCAAGTCCAACTCCGTGATTGCAAGCACAGAGACCAATGGCCTTCGTGTCGACGATCAAGGTCAGCTTGTTGGAACCCCAACCGATATCGTCTTCGTGGGCGATGCGGAAACAGCGACAGTTGAAATCTCAGTCACTGTTACCAACCCAGCAGATGATGCGCCGGTTAAAGAAACAGTTACCGTGACCATTGACCGTGATACGGACAATGACGGTCAACCAGACAAGGATGATACCGACGACGACAACGACGGTATCCCAGATGACACGGATAACAATCCGAAAGCTAAGGACGCACTGACGGTTGAAACAGTAGATACCGCTCGTGTGACGGACAAGCAAGAAGTGGTTCCAGTCAAAGTGGTCACACCAAGCAAGTCCAACTCCGTGATTGCAAGCACAGAGACCAATGGTCTTCGTGTTGACGACCAAGGTCAGCTTGTTGGAACCCCAACCGATATCGTCTTCGTCGGCACTGCGGAAACAGCGACGGTTGAAATCCCAGTCACAGTGACCAACCCAGCAGATGATGCACCGGTTAAAGAAACAGTTACGGTGACCATTGATCGCGATACTGACAATGACGGTCAACCAGATAAGGATGACCAAGACGATGATAACGATGGTATTCCAGATGACGCGGATAACAATCCGAAAGCTAAGGATGCACTGACGGTTGAAACCGTAGATACCGCTCGTGTGACTGATAAGCAAGCAGTTGTCCCAGTCAAAGTGGTCACGCCAAGCAAGCCAAACTCTGTGATTGCAAGCACAGAAACCAAGGGTCTTCGTGTCGACGATCAAGGTCAGCTTGTCGGAACCCCAACCGATATCGTCTTCGTCGGCACTGCGGAAACAGCGACCGTTGAGATCCCAGTCACTGTCACCAACCCAGCAGACGATGCACCGGTTGAAACAACTGTGACAGTTACCATTGACCGCGATACCGATAGTGATGGTACGCCGGATAAGGATGACACCGACGACGATAACGACGGTATCCCAGATGACGCGGATAACAATCCGAAAGCTAAGGACGCTCTCACAGTTGAAACAGTAGATACTGTTCGTGTGACGGACAAGCAAGAAGTGGTTCCAGTCAAGGTAGTCACACCAAGCAAGTCCAACTCCGTGATTGCAAGCACAGAGACCAATGGCCTTCGTGTCGACGATCAAGGACAGCTTGTTGGAATCCCAACCGATATCGTCTTCGTAGGCACTGCGGAAACAGCGACGGTTGAAATCCCAGTCACAGTGACCAACCCAGCAGATGATGCGCCGGTTAAAGAAACAGTTACCGTGACCATTGACCGCGATACGGACAATGACGGTCAACCAGACAAGAATGACAACGACGACGATAACGACGGCATCCCAGATGACACGGATAACAATCCGAAAGGCAAAGATGACTTGACGGTCACCGTTAGCCCAGCTAATGGCACGCCAGTCGTTGAAGGCCAGTTAATCGCACCACGTCCAGCAGTTGTCGTTAATAAACCAAACGCTGTCATCACTGGTACCGAAACGAATGGTGTGACTGTAGATGGCACTGGTAACCTAACCGGTACCCCAGTCATTACAGATTGGACACCAGACGAAAACGAACGTGCCATCAACGTTCCTGTTAAGGTTGTCGTTGACACGCCAGCAGGTCAAGAAACCAAAGACATTCTTGTTCCAGTTACTGTTCAACGTGACACCGACAATGACGGTCAGCCAGACGTGACGGATAAGGACGATGATAACGATGGCATCCCAGATGACACGGATAACAATCCAAAAGCTAAGGACGCACTGACGGTTGAAACCGTAGATACCGCTCGTGTGACGGACAAGCAAGCAGTGGTTCCAGTCAAAGTAGTCACACCAAGCAAGTCCAACTCTGTGATTGAAAGCACAGAGACCAATGGTCTTCGTGTTGACGATCAAGGACAGCTTGTTGGAACCCCAACCGATATCGTCTTCGTAGGCACTGCGGAAACAGCGCCGGTTGAAATCCCAGTCACTGTCACCAACCCAGCAGATGATGCGCCGGTTAAAGAAACAGTTACCGTGACCATTGACCGTGATACGGACAATGACGGTCAACCAGACAAGGATGACACCGACGACGACAACGATGGCATTCCAGAT
>NZ_JBLOJV010000005.1:0-82710 GCF_047785705.1 Streptococcus pluranimalium | reverse complement strand
CGGAAAAAACGTCGTGACGACGAAGCCTAAACCCTCATAAAGTTAGCTACTTTAGCTATCCTCAGATCAATAATCAAATGATTCAAAGATGTCAGCTAAACTCTAGCTTTCCATATTGAGAACAAAAACCACTCCTGCTAAAAAAGTAGGAGTGGTTTTGTTGATTTGTGAGGTAACCGCCCAATAAGGAGGTATCTAGTCATCCTCTCACTCCTCAGGTATTCTGTTTTCTAATAACAGTATACCTGAGGAGTGAGAGGATGACTAGATACCTCCTTATTGGGCGGTTACGTTGTATAAAGAAGTTTCACTACCTAACTTTCATCATCAGGTACAGAAAGTATGGGGCGCCAATCATGGTGACGATGATGCCTGTTGGGATACCTGTTCCAACTAGTAGTACTCGTCCGAGAGTGTCGGCTAGGAGGAGTAGTATCATCCCAATCATGAGACTAGAGGGGATGGTGAGGCGGTGATCGACTCCCAGTAGCCTTCGGCTGATATGGCCAGCAATAAGCCCAATAAAAGTGATATTGCCAATTAAGATAACGCTAAGTGCTGCTAGGGCTATTGACAGTATTAAAACAACGAGTCGTTGTTTTTGAAGATTTAATCCCAGAGCTAGGGCGGTCTGTTCATTGAGGTTTAAGATATTGAGTGATTGGCCTTGGGCATAAGTGATTAGCCAAAGTAGACTGATCAAGGGCGAAAACCATAACACATTCGTCCATGTTCCTCCAGCAATACTGCCATTTAGCCAGCTGACAATAAAAGGTACTTTAAAAGCATCAATCTGTGAAACAATCGTTATCATCAGCCCTGATAACAGGCTAGATAGGCCGATTCCAGTGATGATGAGACGTGTTGGGTTAATACCGTGATTTTTCTTGCGAGAAATCCAGTAAACAAGCATTGTCGTCATTGTCCCACCAATCACAGCTAGAATTGGTCTTAGTGCTATTAACTGAGCATCGGAAGTTTGAGCATAGCCGATGAAAAGGGTAAGAACCAAGCCAGCTCCAGCATTGATTCCTAAAATGCCTGAATCAGCCAAAGGATTTTTAGTGAGATTTTGTAAGAGTAAGCCAGACAAGGCTAAAGATCCTCCCCCCAGAAGGCAGACTAAGACCCGTGGTAAGCGGATGTTTCTAATGATAAAGGTCATTCCCTTAGAAGAGTTGCCGGTCAGAAGGTCAACGAAATCCCAGATCGAAGCCTTGGCATAGCCAACGGATAAGGAAATAGTGACACAAAGGCCTAAGGAAAAAGCCAGCAAGGTCAAAAAAAGTTTGGTACGATTGGAGAAAACCATCATCAAAACCTCCCTCTTCTAATCAACCACAAAAACCAGGGCAAACCAATAATAGCGATAATCGCGCTGATAGGGGTTTCTGCCGGTGGGTTAATCATTCGCGAGATTACATCTACCCATAGCAAGAAAACAGCCCCAGCGTAAGCTGATAAGGGAAGAATGAAGCGATAGTCCATAGGGATCCATAGCCTAATCAGATGCGGAATAATCAGACCAATAAAAGCAATAGCGCCCACCATAGCTACAGCTCCAGCTGATAAGACTAGCACAATCATCAGAAGCATGATCGTCATGACAAAGGTTTTTTGACCCAGTGCTTTGGCGATAGCTTCATTGAGGCTGAGAATGGTTAACTGATGAGCCAATAGCTGAGCCAGTAGGAGACCTAGACTAATGATCGGAATGATAATCGTAATCATGGGCCAATTCACCTGACTCAGACCACCTGCTAGCCAACCAATAACAGTGGTTTCTAAATGCCAATAGATGGTTATGGCCTGACCGATCGCTGAAAAAAGAGTGGCAATCATCGCCCCAGCCAAAATAAGACGTAGTTGGTCATAGCCTTTTCCTTTTTGATAGGCTAAGATAAAGACCATGAAGGCAGCTAAGATCGCTCCTGCTAAACAAATCATAAGAATCTGGAGATAGTGAAGGTTGCCAATCACAGCATAAGCAATAATGAGAGCTAAACCTGCTCCTGCGTTAATCCCAAGAAGTCCAGGATCAGCAATCGCGTTTCGAGTGATACCCTGCATGATCGCTCCTGCTTGCGCCATAGCAGCACCGACAAATAAGGCAGCAAGCATGCGGGGAAGTCTAATATCAATCACAATATCTTGTACTTTGGAATCCGTTAGTGGCTTTTCTAAAGCAGTCAGCAGTGCTTGATGGGAAAAAGCAATAGCCCCAAAGCGTAGGCTGATGTAGCCTCCGATAAAAAGAGCAATCGTTAAGATGAAAAAAACAAGCCAAAGGTTTTTTGGCTTATTTTGAAAAGCATGTGAGGGTGTCATGGGAACCTTTCCAATCACGGCCTAGACTCACTCAAAATCAATCTAGGTTAGGCGATGACAGCAACATTAGAATGGATAAAGATCAAGTCAAGAAGCTATTTTTTGTTTAGGGAGTATTAGCCTTGTCAAGGGCTTGAACAAAGGCATCAAGTTGCAAGTCAAGAGACATGGGATCAGCGAAGTAGAAGAGATTGTAGTCAACCTCAAGGACACGCCCTGCCTTAATCGCAGGGATATTCTGCCAGACATCACTCTCTTTGAGAGAAGCAGCGACTTTTTGATTATCAGCATTGACATTGACGACAGCATAATCACCGATATAATCACCAATGACTTCTTGAGAAATCCCAAACCAGCCGTCTTTGAAGACCTCTTCTTGCACTTTTTGAGGAGCTTTGTAGCCTAAAGCCTTGTAAATCAACTCACTACCACGTCCAAAGGCTGGGCCGTAAAGGTAGATACTCTTGTCATAAAAGTCCATCACGGTAAAGCTAGTATCTGAAGGGAGTTTTGTAGCCAACTTTTCTTTGGTTTGAGATAATTTTTGATCCCAGTCTTGACGCCAAGTTTTAGCCTCTTTTTCCTTGGTAAAAACTTGCCCAAACTGATCCATGACTTCTAGGTAACCACTGGCACCAAATTCGATCGCAAGCACGGGAGCGATTTCTTTAAGTTTGTCAATGTTTTCATCCAGAGAAAAAACGATGATAAGGTCTGGTTCTTCTGCAGCAATAGCTTCTGTATCCGCTGATTTTAATTGTGGCAAACCTTTGAGTTGATCACCAAAAGCCACACTGTTTTTTTCCAAGTCAAGAGAATAAGATGAGACATCAATCCCTAGCTTTAGTAGGTAACCTGTATAAGAGTATGCCAGATTGACAACTTTTTGAGGGTTCTCAGGAACATCACCATAATAGGTGAACCCTTTGATTTTGGGCATGCTTGAGACTTTAGTTGGCTCAGCCTTAGCCCTATTGTCTTGTGATGAACCACAGGCCACCAAAAAAAGGCAGGCAATGATAAGAGATAGTAGTGATAAGAAATAGCGACGTTTCATAAATCCTCCGAGGGTGATAAGAGTTGATAAGAGAGTAACATAGGTCGTTGGGTGATAGGATCATCGACAATATGAGCCCTGATTTGAAAAATGTCTTTCAGACAAGCTGGTGTGATGATTGCTTGAGGGCTGCCTTGATAGCGTATTTGCCCTTTTTTCATAGCGATGAGATGGTCTGAAAAGCGTGCTGATAAATTGAGATCATGAAGTACCATAATAATGGTTTTACCAGACTCTTTGTTTAAACCTTGCAGAAGTTCAAGCACCTCTAGCTGATGGTTGAGATCGAGATAGGTGGTTGGCTCATCCAAAAAGATGGTGTCCGTGTCTTGTGCTAGTGCCATGGCAATCCAAGCACGCTGTCGTTGCCCCCCGCTGAGACTATCCACGGTGCTATTAGCCAGTTCCGTGATCTTGGTCATTTCCATGGCCCAGTGGATACGGCTTCGATCATGTGCGGTCAGCGACCCCAGGTATTTTTGATGGGGAAAGCGTCCATAAGATACCAATTCGTAGACAGTGATGCCCTCAGTTCCATCTAAGATTTGGGGGAGGAGGGCCATTTTTTTGGCCACTGCCTTAGTGGGGAGTGTCGTGATGGCTTGACTATCTAGCAAAATCTGCCCCTTCTTAACCCCAAGAATACGTGTCAAAGCTTTGAGTAGGGTTGATTTTCCACAGCCATTAGCACCGATAATGGTGGTGATAGCACCCTTGGGCAGGCTGACTGAAAGATTGTCAATAATAAGATGATCATCGTAGGCCACATCAATATGACGGGCTTGAATATCAGACAAAGCAGGTACTCCTCTTACAGTTAGAATAAGCCTTATACTCCTTATCGATCACTATCAAAGCACTGAACTTGTGACTACAGGTTCTGATTTTTCTTGAGTATGAAGTAGTATAATGAAGGCATTGGATGTATCCATTCAGGTGACAGAAACGACAGTCCGTGTTTGATTATAACATAGTAAAAGGGCTTTCAAAAGCCCTTTTGATTAACAATAATCATTCAAAAAAATATTAAGAATGATTATCAAAAAGTCAGCATCTGCTAAGTCGTTTTTAGAAATGACTTGGCAATGGCTAAGTCACCAGCATAGTCAACTCGTTTGCCATTGACAATTTGGTAAGCGTCAGCTCCTTTACCAGCAATGATGACCGCATCTCCTGATGTTTGGGTTTGTTCCATAGCGGTTTGGATCGCTTTTTTGCGGTCAATAATCAGTTGTACAGGACGATTGATGTAGCTAGCAATTTCTTGGCAGATCACTTGAGGGTCTTCAAAGTTTGGATCATCGGCCGTCAGTATAATGGACACTTCTGGATAAGCATTGATCACTCGACCAAAGTCAGCCCGACGACTTTCCCCCTTATTGCCTGGCGCGCCTAGAATAAGGGTCAAATGCCCTGTCTGATGTTGGCTGACCACATCTAGCAACCTCGTGAGACTATCTCCGTTGTGGGCATAGTCGACAAAAACGTTAGCACCATTAGACTGGGTAAGCACCTCCATCCGACCTGGCACTTTAGTTTCTCTAATCCCCTTTTGGATGGCCGAAAGACTAACCCCGAGTCTTAGGCATGCTAGTCCAGCTGCCAAGGCATTCTCCTGATTAAACTGACCGATGAGTTGAATAGCATAATGTCCAGCTAGTTTGCCTTTGACATCAAAGGAGAAGGGCAGGCTTTTTGTGATCGCGTTTTCAGCCGTTTGCCCATAATAATCATGAGGAAGCTGGTCGACCTGTTCCTTCACAACTCGAAAGTGATCCATGTCACTGTTGATGACAACAGCTCTACTGTGAGTCATTAAAAGGCATTTATGATAGAAGTAGTCCTCAAATGTAGGGTGTTCGATAGAGCCGATATGATCAGGGCTAATGTTTAGAAAAACACCGACATCAAAGCTCAAGCCATAGACACGTTTGACCAGATAGGCTTGGCTGGAGACCTCCATGATGAGATGGGTCATGCCATTTGAGACGGCCTCTGCCATCATTCTAAAAAGATCCAGGCTTTCAGGGGTGGTCAGGGCTGACTTGACAAAGGTCTTGCCATCTAGTGTGGTACTCATGGTTGATAGCATGGCTGGCTTGTGTTCTTGTCTTAAGATATGATAGGCGAAATAAGCCGCTGTTGTTTTTCCCTTAGTTCCAGTGAAGGCTAGTAGCTGAAGCTTTCTTTGAGGGTTATCATAAAAGGTCATGGCAATAAGGCTCATGGCTTGCTTGATGTCATTGACCAGAATGACTGGTATGCCAACGCCATAATCCATCTCAGAAATATACCAACTAAGTCCCTTAGAGACTGCTTGCTCGAGGAATTCAGCTTTGAAGGATGCTCCCTTAGCAAAAAAAAGGGTCTGCTCATCCACCTGACGGCTGTCATAACTGAGTTGCTCAAAAGTAACTCCCTGAAAGTGGAAGTAATAATCGTCAAAATGCTTGATATGACGGTAGTTATGGTCGTTTTTTAAAATATCTAATACGGTTTCTATTTGCATCATACTCTTATTTTAGACTTATGGTTATGGTTTTACAAGTCCTAGGCAAAAGTTTATAATAAATTAACGATAATTGAGAAGGACAAGCACATGTCAAACACTAAGACAAAAATCTCCCAGCAGGAGCTGATGATACGAGGGACTGCCTGGTCGGCGGCGGGCAGTTTTATCAGCCGATTATTTGGGGTGATTTACATCATTCCATGGTATTTGTGGATGGGCAAGCATGCCAATGAGGCAAATGCTCTTTTTACACAAGGTTACAATATCTACTCACTGTTTCTTTTGATCTCTACGTCAGGTCTTAATGTGGCTGTGGCAAAACAGATTGCCAAGTATAATGCCATGGATCGGCGTCAAGAAACCACGCGACTGATTCGAGAATTTTTGAAGGTCATGCTTCTTGTTGGGCTCATCAGTGCAGGAATCATGTTTTTCCTATCCCCAGTCATTGCGACGCTTTCGGGAGCAGGACAGCGCTTGGTGCCTGTTATCCAGAGTCTTTCTTGGTCTGTTCTTATCTTTCCTGTTATGAGTGTTATCCGTGGGATTTTTCAGGGTCATAATGATTTAGCCCCTTCTGCCAAGAGTCAGGTTGCTGAGCAGTTCATCCGTGTGATCTGGATGCTTGTGACGGCCTTTTTGATCATGAAAGTAGGATCAGGTGACTATGTCAAAGCCGTCACTCAGTCGACTTTCGCCGCCTTTTTAGGCATGCTCTCTAGCATGGTGGTCTTGGCTTATTATTTGGCAAAAGCTAACTTGTTGAAGCCTATTTTTTTTGAAAAGATAGCAGATGTCTCTGTTGATGCGAAAGGTTTATTGTTTGAGACTTTAAAAGAAGCCCTTCCTTTTATCGTGACGGGATCTGCTATCCAAGTCTTTAGTTTAATCGACCAGTTTTCTTATGTTTCCTTTATGGGGATGATAACGGATTATAGTAAGACGGACTTGCTGGTGCAGTTTGCTTATTTTGCCTCAAATCCCAATAAGGTGGTCATGCTCTTAGTATCAGTTGCCGCTTCTATGGGGGGTGTTGGGATTGCTCTGTTGACGGAGAATTATGTCAAAAAAGACATGGCAGCAGCAGCAGCCTTGATCACCAATAACCTACAGCTGCTATTTCTATTTATCATGCCTGCCATTGTTGGGATTGTTATCCTAGCAAAGCCTGTTTATGTCATCTTCTATGGTGAGCCTAATGCTATGGCTCTAGGCTTGTTTGTGGCAGCGATGGTTCAGACGTTATTTTTAGCTCTTTATATGATGTTGTCCCCCATGCTTCAAGCCTTATTTGAAAACCGAAAGGCCATCCGTTACTTCCTATACGGTTTGCTGACCAAGATCCTCTTGCAACTCCCGATGATTTTTGTTTTCCACGGCTACGGACCACTTTTGTCAACGGCTATCGCTCTGGCGATCCCGATTGTCTTAAGCTACCAGTGCTTGCGACAGTTGACTCCTATTCATCAAGAGGATTTGACAGGTCGCCTACAGTTGGTCAATGTCATGACACTTTGGATGGCTCTGATAGTAGCAGCTGTGACGCTTTTACTGAGTCTTGTCTTAAATCCTGCCAACCGAGTTCATAGCCTGATTTATGTGGGGCTTGTAGGGACAGTTGGTATAGCCAGTTATGCTTATATGTTACTGAGGACACGCCTGTTGGATCAGTTAATTGGCAGTCGTGCCGATCGCCTTCGTACCATCTTAAGAATTCCTTGATCACAAAACCAGTTGAGGTTGGGATAGCAGTCCTGACCTCTCTATGATTTTGAAAAAAATCAAGCGTAAAGCTAAGTGAGCCTAAAATTGAAAATGAGGGCGTCATCAATCAAGGCATTAGGTCGGCTTAAAATGAATGGTAACAGTTGACATTTACGAGCTATGTGTTACAATGTAACACGTAGAAACGAGGTAAGCCATAATGAGTACAGTTACTATCCGATTAAATCAAGAAGAAGAAACATTTTTTAAAAGCTATGCTAGCTTACAAGGTGCGAGTCTATCAACCTTGTTTAAGCAATCCTTGGCTCAACAAATAGAAGACGCTCATGATTTAAATATCTATAAACAAGCAAAAGCGCAATACTTAGAAGATATGGAAACAGTATCTCATGCTGATTTCAAGAAGTCGCTAGGCTTTTAAGATGTATCAAGTAGAATACTCCAAAAAGGCCCAGAAACAGATTAAGACATTAGATAAACAAATACAACGGTTGTTATTTGCCTGGATTGATAAGCATTTAGAAGGAACTGATAATCCACGAGCCAACGGCAAAGGCTTAACAGGTAACCATACCAACGAGTGGCGGTATCGTATTGGTGATTATAGGCTTATCTGTGATATTCAAGAGGAGAAACTGGTTATTTTAGCACTTGAATTTGGACATAGGAAAGCTATTTATTAGCTAGTCTTTAACTTTAAAGAGAGACTATTCATGTATAAGGAAGGATAGGGTAAATCATAGAAAGCTGAGCATATGGTAGATTACGCTATCTGTTTTACTATATTATGAGAGCGTGTTATAATAAATAAAAACAATAGAAAGTGGTTTTACATCATGGGAAAATTCCAAGTTATTTCACATCCGCTTATTCAACACAAACTCTCTATCTTGCGTCGTTCGACAACGTCTACCAAGGATTTTAGAGAATTAGTTGATGAGATTGCCATGCTCATGGGGTATGAAGTGTCACGCGACCTGCCGCTTGAAGATGTTGAGATAGAGACACCTGTGTCAACAACTGTTCAAAAACAACTAGCTGGAAAGAAATTAGCAATCGTGCCGATTCTTCGTGCTGGTATTGGTATGGTTGACGGGCTACTGAGCTTAGTGCCTGCTGCTAAAGTAGGGCATATTGGGATGTACCGTGATGAAGAAACCCTAGAACCCGTGGAATACTTGGTAAAATTACCCGAAGACATTGATCAGCGTCAGATTTTCTTAGTTGATCCTATGCTGGCGACAGGGGGATCAGCTATCTTAGCCGTAGATTCTCTAAAGAAACGTGGGGCAACTCATATTCGCTTTGTTTGCTTGGTAGCGGCACCAGAAGGTGTGGAAAAACTACAAGCAGCCCATCCAGATGTTGCCATTTACGCAGCTTCTCTTGATGAAAAGCTAAATGATCATGGTTATATTGTGCCTGGCTTGGGAGATGCTGGTGACCGTCTCTTTGGCACCAAATAGCGAGCTGTTAGGGTAGTTCGTCAGTGATAGTGTTACAGCAATCAATGACTTCTACGTTTCCATCATTCAAAGTAGTGGTGAGAGTAAGACTCTTATTCGGTATACCGTACTCACTGAAACAAAAAGTTGTGGTCAGTCTCTTACAAATCGTCCAGCGATTGATGGAAATAAATGAATCCACAGTGGCTTATTCCAAGTGTAGCACTTGGGCTTTGGCAGTAGCTAACTGCACTAAATATGATGTAAGGAAGGAAAATGGTCTTAATAGTTTTGAAAAGTAGGTTAAAAGAGTGTAAGGTGCTATAAATAGCGATTGTTAGAATACTTGTATTTTATGGTATAATAGAGTTAGCAAGGAGATTTTAAAAAGTTATATTGTTATTTGTTGTTTTGATTAGTTTATTTGTTTTTCAGAATAATGTATCAGCGGATATATCAGACGATAATATTCCTCCAATGACTTTGTCAGAGGCTTTGAAATCAGGTGAAAAGGAAGTTATAATTACAGAAATAGATATTCCAGAAGCTGAAAAAATATTGAATTGAATTCAATTCGAATGAGAATGCCGCGTTCAGCAGGGGGAGAGTGGGTGTATATGTATACTGCAGAACCATATGCATTTTACCGTCATTCAAAAACCAAGAAGTGGAAGATGATTCAAGCAACTCCAACATGGACACATGTTCAAAATACTGTTGTAAATGGTTGGTTATCTTCTATATCTGGAGGCTATGATTATGCAACTAGTTTTGGTCAAAGAAAACCTTAAAAAATGATAAATGCAATGATTGGAAATAAAAAAAGATATTTATACAAAAAATAAATGAAATATTATCTGATTCAGAATTAAAGCTGAGCAAAGAATTGGAAATTTTGCTAATAAAATCAATTGATTTGTGTGAAAAAGGAGAGAAAATAAGTTATCTTTCTTATAAAATTTATCCATGGGTGCTGGAAGAATTAACTTTGAATCAGGGTCAACCTAATAAATTAAAAATGTTTAAACGTTATTTAGAGCAGCAGAGGTGGAAGTACTATTTTGGTTCTGCTTTAGGAATGGCGTTTGCTTCTATTAGATGAGACTGGGAAAAAACTAGCTTCAGAACATAAAAAAAACGAGCATTTCGTGCATCAAAGGGTTAAAAAAGTTGTTCCATCAAGTCAGTTTGCAGAGTTTTAAGAGGAAACTCAAGAAATGAACGATTCGTAAGTGGAGTATTGACCTAGGCAGAGCCGTATTGAGAAACTTAGCTGGGGGTTAGTAACTAGTTGATAAGGGTGTTACAGTAACTGGTGACTTCTACGTTTCCATCATTCAAAGTAGTGGTGAGAGTAAGACTCTTATTCGGTATACCGTACTCACTGAAACAAAAAGTTGTGGTCAGTCTCTTACAAATCGTCCAGCGATTGATGGAAATAAACGAATCCACAATAACTTATGCCAAGTATAGTACTTGGGCTTTGGCAGTAGCTAACTGCCCTAATCTAATATTAAGGAGAAAGTATGATTCCTGTAGTTATTGAGCAAACCTCACGTGGGGAGCGTTCTTATGATATTTATTCACGTCTCTTAAAAGACCGCATTATTATGTTAACAGGTCCAGTCGAAGACAACATGGCCAACTCAGTCATTGCCCAGTTGCTCTTTTTGGATGCACAAGACCCGACTAAGGATATTTACCTTTATGTCAACACGCCAGGGGGATCAGTGTCATCTGGCTTAGCCATTGTGGACACGATGAATTTCATCAAGGCTGATGTTCAGACGATTGTCATGGGGATGGCAGCTTCTATGGGTACCATTATTGCTTCGTCTGGTGCTAAAGGCAAACGTTTTATGCTGCCTCATGCCGAGTATATGATGCACCAACCTATGGGTGGTACAGGGGGCGGTACTCAGCAGTCAGACATGGCTATTGCAGCTGAGCATCTCTTGAAAACACGCCACAAGTTGGAAAAAATCTTATCGGAAAACTCTGGGCAAACCATTGAAAAAATTCATCTTGATGCTGAGCGAGATCGTTGGATGGACGCAGAAGAAACCCTTGCTTACGGCTTTATTGATGCCATTATGGACAATAATGAGTTGCCATAAGTCATTGTTGAGAAGAGGTTGGGACAAGAGTCCTTACTCCTTGCCTTTTCCTTTATAATAAGGACCACTTACGAAGATTTCTCAAGGCAAGTCCAAAATCAATCGTTTTGATGTTTAAAGAGAAAATAGGATAGGAGGCAATGAACTAGCATGTTAGATCTAACTTAGACGCTAGCTTGATGTTAAATGAGTTGTTACTCTATGACAACTAAAGAAAAGGTCATCATGAACATAACCCAAAGAATGAGTTTAGCAGTCTATCTCTATTACAATCGTGATGTTAGGAAGCTGACAAAATGGGGTGATATTTTTTACCACTCTAGGCGTTTGAAGTATGTTATCCTCTACATTGATGGTGACAGACAAGAAGAGATCACTGCTCACTTAACTAAAATGAACGCTGTCAAGAAGGTCATTCCATCTCAGTTGGACAAGATAGACATGGACTTTGTTGGTAACCTAGGTAACCATGACGGTCACAACCAAGGATAAACTCCATAACTCCCTAAACAGAGGGTGATGAGAGGACTTTAGAACAATAATCACCCAAGAGGTTTAAAGCCTCTTTTTGCATGCTCAACAAGCCATGGTTGCCTGTAACCTTTCTTCTAAAGTGTTTTGAGGCACTGGTCTTCTTGTTTTTTCAATGTGTAAAGGATAAAAATTTAAAAAATTCAGAAAAAAGCATTGACAATTTTCTGATAATTCAGTATTATGATGTAACACAAGATTAAAGGAGATTATGATCATGACAAAACAAGTAAGATTTGCAGCACTAGCTTTGCTGAGCACAGCCTTTCTTGCAGCCTGTGGGGCTGCACCAGGAAGTTCGAATGCAACTGCAGAAGGGACAGCTATCGGTGATACCTTAAAAGTCGGACTAAACTTTGAATTAACTGGAGATGTATCTGCTTACGGGAATGTAGGTAAGAATGGTGCCCAGCTAGCCATTGACGAAATAAACCAAAATGGTGGTGTTGACGGTAAAAAAATCGAGGCTTTTGCCAAAGATAACAAGTCAGATAACGCAGAGGCTGCTACGGTAACCACTAATCTGACCACGGAAAGTCAGGTCAATGCCATTGTAGGTCCGATGGTATCTTCAGCCGTGGCGGCAGCAACTCCAAATGCTGAAAAAGCAGCTGTTCCATTGGTTGCTCCTGCAGCAACTCTGGATAACCTGACTGTCGACAAAGAAGGCAATACTAGGACATACCTGTTTCGCGCCACCTTCATTGATAGCTATCAAGGTCAAGTACTTTCAAGATTTGCGACTGAAGACCTAAAAGCTAAAAAAGTTGCACTTTACTATGACAACTCAAGCGATTACGCCAAAGGAATTGCTAAGGAATTTAAAAAGCAATTCAAAGGAGACATTGCTAGCGAGGCAACTTTCCAAGCTAAGGATACTGATTTCCAATCGGCATTGACAAAACTAAAAGATGCTGATTTTGATGCCATTATCATGCCTGGCTATTACCAAGAAGCTGGAACAATCATCAAGCAAGCACGTGAAATGGGCATTGACACTCCAATCTTAGGTCCTGATGGTTTCGCTGATGACAAACTCATCGAGTTAGCAGGTGATAAAAACACATCCAACGTTTACTATGTTTCAGGTTATTCAGCAAACACGTCCACTAAAGCATCTGATTTTGCTAAAGCCTACAAAGAAAAATACGGTGAGGAACCATCAATGTTTGCAGCTCTTGGCTATGACTCTGTTTATATGGTAGCTAAAGCTGCTAAAGGGGCAAAAACCTCTAAAGACATCGCAGGCAATCTAGCTAAGACAAAAGACTTTGAAGGTGCAACAGGAACCATGACCCTTGATAAGTCACATAACCCAATCAAATCGGTCTCAGTTGTTGGTCTTACAGATGGTAAGGAAAGTTCAGCCACTGTTGTTGAAGCTGACTAAGAGACTTTTAATTGCCACAAGATATGGCACAGGCTAACATCTGGGGAGTATTCCTTCTCAGATGTTCTTATTTTGATAGAAAGTTTGGTAAACGTTTATGTTACAGCAGCTTGTCAATGGTCTCATTTTGGGAAGTGTTTATGCACTATTGGCACTAGGTTATACCATGGTTTATGGGATTATCAAGTTGATTAACTTTGCCCACGGAGATGTCTATATGATGGGAGCTTTTGTTGGCTACTATCTGATTTCAACCTTTCAGATGAATTTTTTTGTGGCACTCTTATTGACCATGCTCATCACGGCAGGGCTTGGGGTTGTGATTGAATTTTTGGCCTATCGGCCTCTTCGTCACTCAACGCGTATTTCAGCCTTAATCACTGCTATTGGGGTTTCATTTTTCTTAGAATATGGCATGGTTTATCTTGTAGGAGCAGAGGCGCGTGCCTTTCCCCAAGCCATGCAAACCATCAAGTATGATTTTGGCAACATCAGTGTAACCAATATTCAGCTAATCATCTTAGCAGTGTCTGTTATCCTGATGTTGGGGCTAAATGTCATTGTCAAAAAAACCAAGATGGGTAAGGCTATGCGTGCCGTTTCTGTTGATAGTGATGCGGCCCAGTTGATGGGGATCAATGTTAATGCCACCATCAGCTTTACGTTCGCACTTGGATCAGGTCTTGCCGGTGCTGCGGGAGTCCTTATTGGACTGTATTACAACACCATAACCCCTCTTATGGGGACAGCACCAGGACTTAAAGCATTTGTGGCGGCTGTTTTGGGTGGGATTGGTATCATTCCAGGGGCAGCTCTTGGTGGCTTTATTATCGGTATGCTAGAAACCCTATCTACAGCCATTGGTCTGTCGAGTTACAAGGATGCAGTCGTCTATGCTATCTTGATTATGATCCTCTTGGTTCGTCCAGCAGGTATTCTTTTGAAAAATAAGAAGGAGAAGGTATAAGCAAATGACAAAAACGATTCAATCAATCCTAGCTTGGCTGGGGCTTATTGTCCTTATGTTTCTTGTTCTCAATCTGCTGATTGGCTCAGGGATTTTGGGGCTTTACCATGTGCAGATTTTAATGGGTATTGGGATCTCAATCATCATGGCTATGGGAACCAATTTGGTTCTTGGTTTTTCTGGGCAATTCTCTCTAGGTCAAGCAGGCTTTATGGCTATTGGGGCTTATACCACAGCGATCATGACTCAGTCCAACCCAACCTATGTCGGCTTTTACCTATCCATGCTTATCGGATCAGCTCTGGCTGGTCTCATAGCAGTAGTGGTTGGTTTTCCCACCCTTCGTCTAAAGGGGGATTACTTAGCGATTGCGACCCTTGGGGTTTCTGAGATTATCCGTATTGCGATTGTCAATGGTGGCGACTTGTCCAATGGCGCAGCTGGTTTAACGGGTGTCTTACCTTACACATCGTGGCAGGTTGTTTTCTTCTTTGTGGTTTTGTTTGCCGTACTCTTGATGAATTACCTGCGCAGTGCGATTGGTCGTCAGGTGATTTCTGTCCGTGAAGATGAGATTGCAGCCGAGTCCATGGGCGTCAATACCACAAGGGTCAAGGTCATTACCTTTGCCATTGCAGCTATGACAGCAGCTGTGGCAGGCTCCTTGTACGTGGGTTATATCGGAACGATTGCCCCAAAAGATTTCACCATCATGCGCTCCATTGATTATGTGATTATCGTGGTGTTGGGAGGTCTAGGATCGATGACTGGTGCTATCCTTGCAGCGCTTGTCTTAGGGGTACTTAATATGTACCTGCAAAACGTTGCGGAACTCCGAATGATTATTTACTCATTAGCCTTGATTTTGGTTATGGTTTTTCGCCCAGGTGGTTTGCTAGGCACCAAGGAGTTACGCTTATCGCAGTATTTTCAAAAAAATAAAGGAGGAAATCACTAATGGCTTTACTTGAGGTTAACCATTTAACGAAGCATTTTGGTGGCTTGACAGCTGTTGGTGATGTGACCCTATCCCTTAACGAAGGCGAATTAGTTGGACTCATTGGGCCAAATGGTGCAGGTAAAACAACGCTTTTCAACCTTCTAACGGGTGTCTATGAGCCGTCTGAAGGGACAGTGATTTTGGATGGCACCTTGCTAAACGGTCAAAAACCCTATAGCATCGCTTCACGAGGTCTATCTCGGACCTTCCAAAACATTCGTCTCTTTAAAAACATGACGGTGCTGGATAATGTTCTGCTTGGTATGAGTAATACCAACAAATCACATGTCTTTTCTTCTCTTTTACGTTTACCAACGTTTTATACGAGTGAGAAAGCCTTGCGCCAAAAAGCTATGGACTTGTTAGCGATTTTTGGACTGGATGGGAGTGCCAACAATCTAGCAAAAAACCTACCTTATGGTCAGCAGCGTCGTCTTGAAATCGTACGTGCTCTAGCTACCGAACCGAAAATTCTATTTTTAGATGAACCAGCTGCAGGGATGAACCCTCAAGAAACAGCTGAACTAACAGCACTCATTCGTCAAATCAATCATCAATTTGGCATTACCATTATCTTGATTGAGCATGATATGAGTCTGGTCATGGAAGTGGTTGAACGGATATATGTTTTGGAGTATGGGCGTGTGATTGCACAAGGCACGCCAGAAGAGATCAAAATGAATAAACGCGTGATTGAGGCTTATCTTGGAGGTGATATTTAATGGCTATGTTAAGTGTAAACCAGTTATCCGTCAGCTACGGTGCTATTGAGGCAGTGAAAAACGTTTCCTTTGAGGTTCATGAAGGAGAGGTCGTTTCCTTGATTGGTGCTAATGGTGCTGGTAAAACCTCTATTCTGCGAACCATATCAGGATTGGTTCGTCCTAAAGAAGGAAGCATTGAGTTTCTTGGAAAGGCTATTCAAAAAATCCCTGCTCGAAAAATCGTAGCTGAGGGCTTGTCTCAAGTGCCAGAAGGCCGTCACGTTTTTGCGGGATTAACCGTTATGGAAAACCTTGAAATGGGCGCTTTTTTGAGAAAGGACAAGCATCAAAATCAAAAAAACCTCAAGCGTCTGTTTGACCGTTTTCCACGTCTTGAGGAGCGAAAGCATCAAGATGCAGCCACTCTCTCAGGTGGTGAACAGCAGATGCTTGCCATGGGGCGTGCCCTCATGAGTCAACCCAAGCTCTTACTACTTGATGAACCATCGATGGGTTTGGCTCCTATCTTTATCCAAGAAATTTTTGATATCGTGCAGGACATTCAACAACAAGGGACAACAGTTCTCTTGATTGAGCAAAATGCCAGTAAGGCTCTCTCGATTGCTGATCGAGGCTATGTTCTAGAGACAGGGAAGGTCGTCTTGTCTGGAACAGGACAAGAACTCCTGGCCTCAGATCAGGTTAAAAAAGCCTACTTAGGTGGCTAGATAAAGGGAGTAAACATTCTTAACCTGTATGATTTGGGTGTCCTTGTTTTAGCTTTTATATTATTTTTTATGATGATTGATAGCTAGAATTGCGATATGTTACCAACCAAAGGAGGGCTGATATGGCCGTTAAAGATTTTATGACTGCAAAAGTCATCTATGTCTCACCAGACACAACTGTGGCTCATGCGTCTGATAAAATGAAGGGTCAGGAGTTGCGTCGCTTGCCTGTGATTGAGAATGACCGCTTAGTAGGCTTGGTGACAGAGAACACCATGGCTGATGCCATGCCATCAAAAGCAACCAGTTTATCCATCTATGAGATGAATTATTTGTTAAATAAAACCACCATTCGTGACATCATGATTCGTGATGTGATCACTATTTCACAGAATGCCAGTCTTGAAGATGCCGTTTACACTATGATGAAGCATAAAATCAGTGTCTTACCAGTCGTGGATAATGAGCAATTATATGGCATCATTACCGATCGTGATATTTTCAAGGCTTTTCTCCAAGTGTCGGGTTATGGCGAAGAGGGGATCCGTCTAACAATTCTGTTGGATGATACCATCGGTAGCTTAGAGACTGTGGTTAGCCTGATTAGTGAGGCTAATCTAAACATTCACCGAACGGTAGTCGCTAATCATAAATCTGGGAAAACCTTAGTTGAAATTCAGATTCAAGGGCAAGCAGATACTAGGTTATTACAAAAAGCTTTGGAAGAACAAGGAATTACTGTTGCTAGCATTATCCAAACAGAGGCTAGAGCTGGATTTTAAAAGATGGCAAAACGGCAAGACTTCTTGTCGTTTTTTTGAGGAAATTCTGCTAAAATAGAGTTACTATGACTAATGGATTTTTGATTTCCCTTGAAGGGCCTGATGGCGCTGGTAAAACCACTGTTTTAAAACAGGTGATTCCCAAATTACGAGATGTTGTTGGCAAAGAGATTGTTCCAACGCGTGAGCCAGGAGGCGTTGCGATTGCAGAGGCCATCCGCCAGGTGATTTTAGATGTCAATCACACGGCTATGGACGCAAAGACGGAGCTGCTACTTTATATTGCAGCACGCCGGCAGCATTTGATCGAGAAAATAGTGCCAAATCTTGAACAAGATGCCATCGTCATTGTTGATCGTTTTATCGATAGCTCGGTAGCTTATCAGGGTTATGGTAGAGGCTTGGCTGTTGCTGATATTGCTTGGCTCAATGATTATGCGACAGATCATCGTCAACCTGACTTAACCATCTATTTAGATGTGACCTCAGAGCTTGGTTTAGAGCGTATTGCCACAAATGCAGATCGTGAAATCAATCGTCTGGATCTGGAGAAGCTAGATATGCACCAAAGGGTGCGACAAGGCTACCTATCGCTTTTGGAGCAAGCTCCTCATCGGATTTCCTTAATTGATGCCAGCCAATCGATTGACAAGGTCGTGGAAGAGGTTGTGGCTCTTATTATCAAAAGGTATCAGGAAACAAAACATGTCTAAGAATGCTTTAACACGTCTACTAGAGCAGCAGCAACCTAAACTCTTGGATGACATCAGACATATCCTAAAAAGTGGCATGATAAGTCATGCCTACCTCTTTACAGGAGGTTTTGCCTCGTGGGAGATGTCCCTTTGGTTGACACAATACCAATTTTGTGAGGCCATCGAAGACCTTGAACCATGTGGTCAGTGTAGGACTTGTCGCTTGATTTTAGAGAATGATCTGACAGATGTCACTATTTTGGAACCCACTAATGGCATCATCAAGACAGATAGTGTGCGAACACTTTTAAACCGTTTTTCGAGCTCTAGTTATGAGGGTAAGGCTCAAGTCATTATCATCCGAGATGCTGATAAGATGCACGTCAATGCTGCTAATAGTCTTTTGAAGGTTCTAGAAGAGCCACAAAGTAAAGTCAATGTGATATTACTAGCTGAGGATGCCACTCATCTCTTGCCGACCATCAAAAGCCGTTGTCAGCAGTTTCATTTCCAGAAACACGGGGACATCATTCAGGCGGAGCTGGAGCAGATGGGGTTATTACGTCATCAGGCTGTTCTGCTTTCAGAGCTAGTGTCATCTGTTGATGAGGCTAAGCGTCTAGCCAGTGATCAAAAGGTTTTACAAGATCTCAATCTGCTGGAGCGTTTTGCTAAACTCCTACTAGCAGATCAAGAGAAGGCTTATTTGGAGGTTAGCCGTTTGGCTAGTCAGATGACAGACAAGGATAGCCAAGACATGGCTTTTCAGTTATTAGTGATCATTCTTGGTCACACCTTAACAAAGAATCAGGTTTTTGATGTTTTAGATCGGCTAATACTGGCTAGAAACATGTGGCAAGCCAATGTCAGTTTTCAGAATGCTTTAGAGTACATGATTTTAAAGTTGTCGGTAAGATGAGGGTCAAGAGGAGGTAGCTGTGGTGGCTAAAAAAGATTTATTTGATGCGTTTGATGGGTTTTCTCAAAATCTCATGGTTACCTTAGCCGAGATAGAAGCCATCAAAAAGCAAGTCCAAGATTTGATGGAAGAAAATGCAACCTTAAGCTTAGAAAACAGTAAGTTGCGAGAGCGTTTGGCTCAGTTCAGTGAGCAACAGTCTGATAAGCACCACCATCAGACCAAGCAGCATTTGGATATGATCTACGAGGATGGTTTTCATATCTGTACAGACTTTTACGGGCAAAGACGTGAAAACGATGAGCAGTGCGCCTTTTGTCTCGAGTTGCTTTATAGGGAGTGATGATGCAAGTTCAAAAAAGTTTTAAAGAAGACTCTTCTTACGGTACTCTTTATTTGGTCCCGACACCGATTGGCAATCTAGCTGATATGACTTATCGTGCGATTGACACTCTAAGGCGTGTTGATGTCATTTGTGCAGAGGATACTCGCAACACAGGCTTATTGCTCAATCATTTTGAGATCAAAACGCGCCAAATGAGCTTTCATGAGCATAATGCCTTTGACAAAATCCCTGATCTACTGGATTTACTCAAGTCTGGTAAGTCTCTGGCTCAAGTTTCTGATGCGGGGATGCCTTCCATCTCTGACCCGGGTCATGATTTGGTCAAGGCAGCTATCGAAGACAAAATCCCAGTAGTGGCCTTACCAGGTGCATCAGCTGGGATTACAGCCTTGATTGCCAGTGGCATAGCCCCTCAACCCCATCTTTTTTACGGCTTTTTACCTCGTAAATCGAGTCAGCAAAAAGCCTTTTTCAAGGACAAATACTCTTATCCAGAAACACAGATTTTCTACGAATCTCCCCATCGGGTGGTCTCTACCTTGGCTAATATGCTAGATGTCTATGGCGATCGCCAAGTCACACTGGTTCGAGAGTTGACCAAGCTTTACGAAGAGTACCAACGTGGCACGATTAGTGAGCTTTTGGCTTATCTGGCTGACAATCCTTTAAAAGGAGAATGTTTGCTCATTGTGAACGGCAATGATGGCTCTAATCCAAGTGAAGAAGAAGAGGCTCTCCCTCCTTTAGATGAAGTCAAAGAAAAGATAAGAGCAGGCATCAAGCCCAATCAAGCCATCAAAAGCGTGGCAAAAGAAAGGAACCTCAACCGCCAAGACCTTTATAAAAGCTTTCATGAACTTGATTAGAAGTTGCGGTGTTAATCTGATGTTATCAAGTTGATGGCAAGCACAGATTTTTTGGTATATTTGCCAACAATGATGAAATGTGTTATAATTATTATTGTATTTTATTGATGATGATAAAGTCATCAAAAAGTAAGGAGATATTATGACTGAAGAAAAAGTTGCAGTTTATACGATGTTAGGAACCTATGGATTTATTATCGTCATCTTGTTACTCTCTGCCTTGCTTTCTTTAATTGGTAATTGGAGATTGTTTCAAAAAGCAGGCAAAGAAGGCTGGTATGCTTTGATTCCAATTTATAGCGGCTTTATCAAGCACAAAATCACGTTTGGAGAGTCTAATAAGTGGTATTACTTTATTGGCTGGGTTATCGGTGCTTATTACCTATACACTCACTTTTGTTATGTTAGAGCATTTGGTGGTTCTAAAGGATTAGCTGTGTTAGGTTTATTTTTCCCTGGCATTACGACTTTAATGCTTGCTTTTGGTTCAGGCTTTCAAAAAGATAAATACCACGCCGTTTCACACATACTAGGTTAGTCTATACTAGTAGCTATGATGTGAATGAAAAGTGGGGCAGGAAATTGATCATTCTTAAAAGTCAATCTCTGCTCCACGCTTTCATATCTAGGCTTGTATCAAAAAAGGTCAGGATTGAGTCCTGACCTTTTTATATAGCTGCTTAAAGTCTACCCAATCAAGCGGGTACCATGTACTTGTTTAGCTCTTGTTAAGGTGACCAGTTCTTCGGCATTACTGTTACTGATGCCGCCACCGATGAGAATCTCAATGCGATCGGCAGCGTGTTCGATGAGAGCCTTTAAATGCTCGACATTGTGAAAAATATCTGATTTGCCATCAGGATTACCGTGGGTTAGGATACGGGTGAAACCAGAGTCAATCAAGGTATCCATGGCTTGAAATTGATCTTTTGGTGGAATCTGATCAAAAGCCATGTGAAAAACAAGTGGCAGGCCTTGGGTTGATGGCAGGAGTTGTTCGATGCCTTCTGTATCTAGTTGATTATCAGCAGTTAGTAGCCCCAAAACCAAGGCGTCAGATCCTAGCTCGGCAGCCCGTAGCAGGTCTTCTTCCATGGTCCGAAGTTCTAAGTCGTTATAGACAAAATCCCCTCCACGAGGACGAATCATGATAGCTGTTGTTATGCCTTTTTCGTGTAGGTAACGGTTGGCTTCTTTAATCACACCGTAAGAGGGTGTTGTCCCACCAACGGCTAAGTTATCACATAACTCCACACGGGCAATGTCGGGACTGGTGAGTCGGTGCAAGTCTGTTAAATTTTCGGCACAAAATTCTTTGATGATCATTGGAAATCCTTTCAAGATGAGATGCTTTTATTATAACATGAGTCTTGATTTTTTTGATAGAAATACTCAAGAAACATCAAAAAAGACGAGATGACAAAAGCCAAGATGAAATTAAGGGCTTATCAAGTCAAAAACCCATCCTTGTGATTGCTCAAAAAGGATAAGTCAAAAAAGGTGATTTAGACTGAATAATTATCACAGGTCAGAAATTTTTGTGATATAATGAATTAACTGATCATTGGAGGTCGTGATGATGACAATTTATAACTTTTCTGCAGGTCCTGCTGTTCTACCCAAAGAAGTGCTGAAAAAAGCACAGGCTGAGTTTTTAGATTATGCCAACACTGGCATGAGTGTTATGGAGCTGTCCCATCGCTCCAAAGCCTTTGATGACATCATCAAGGGTGCTGAGGAAACGCTAAGGGATTTGATGCAGATTCCAGACAACTATAAGGTTCTTTTCTTACAAGGTGGTGCCTCAACGCAATTTTCCATGTTGCCACTGAATATGGCTAAAGGGAAAAAAGCCTACTATGTCGTAGCAGGCTCTTGGGGTAAAAAGGCTTATACTGAAGCTCTTAAACTATCAAAAACGATTCCATTTGAGCCGATTTGCTTGGCCTCATCAGAAGCAGATGCTTTTGATCATATTCCCTTATTTGAGGCTGACAGCATTGATCCAAATGCGGCTTATGTGCATCTCACCACCAATAATACCATTGAAGGCACAAGTATCTATGACTTGCCTGACACCAATGGCGTTCCGATTGTGGCGGATATGTCGTCTAATATTTTGGCTGTGGATTACCAAGTGTCTGATTTTGCCATGATTTATGCTGGTGCTCAAAAAAACATTGGGCCAGCTGGTTTGACGATTGTTATTGTGCGCGAGGATTTCTTAAACGATAAGCCTGCTCTATCAAGCATGTTGGATTATCGGATTCAGGCGGATAATGACTCTCTCTACAATACTCCACCAACCTTTAGTATTTACATGGCTAAGTTAGTTTTCGAGCACGTCCAATCATTAGGAGGTGTGGCTAAGATGGCAGAACTTAATCGTCATAAGTCGGGGCTCTTGTATGATTTTATTGACCAATCCGCTTTTTACAGTAATCCTGTTAAAAATGAGGGCGA
This sequence comes from Streptococcus pluranimalium, assembly GCF_047785705.1. GTDB lineage: Bacteria > Bacillota > Bacilli > Lactobacillales > Streptococcaceae > Streptococcus > Streptococcus pluranimalium_A. The sequence continues at coordinate 60,135 of NZ_JBLOJV010000005.1, read as the reverse complement.
TCGTTCTGTAGCCAACATTCCATTTGTGACACCAAGTGCGGCCTTAGACCAACAATTTTATCAGGAAGCTGATGCGGCTGGATTTAAAAACCTCAAAGGGCATCGCAGTGTTGGTGGCATGAGAGCCAGTCTTTACAACGCTTTTCCCCTAGAGGGAGTGGAGGCTTTAATCGCCTTTATGAAGGCTTTTGAGGACAAGCACCGCCTAGGATAAGGCAGCTATCGGAAACTATTAGCAGATGGTTATAGAAGTTAAAAGGAGAGAAAGATGGTTTTTAGTGTCAAAACCTTTAATAATATTCATAAAATCGGCTTAGCGAAGTTGGGAGATGCTTTTGCGATTGATGGCGAGCGTGCTGCAGATCCTGACGCCTATATCTTGCGAAGCCAGTCTTTACACGGGGAGACTTTCCCGAAAAGTCTGAAGGCCATTGCCCGTGCTGGAGCTGGCACCAATAACATCCCGATTGATCAGGCTAGTGAGTCTGGCATCGTTGTCTTTAACACACCAGGAGCTAATGCCAATGCGGTCAAGGAGGCTGTTTTAACAGCTATTTTGCTGTCAGCAAGAGATTATCTGAGCGCTAATAGCTGGGCTAACAGCCTAGTAGGAGAGGATATCCCTAAGCAAATAGAGGCAGGGAAGTCGCAATTTGCAGGCTCTGAAATCGCAGGCAAAACCCTTGGTGTGATTGGTCTGGGTGCGATTGGTGCTAGAATCGCCAATGATGCTCGCCGTTTAGGCATGAATGTCCTAGGTTATGATCCTTACGTCTCTATTGAGACAGCTTGGAGCATTTCTAGCCACGTTCAGCGTGTCAGCGACTTGAAAGAGATTTTTAGTCAATCGGACTACATCACCATTCACGTGCCCTTGACGGATGACACCAAGCATACCTTTGACAGCACAGCCTTTGCCCAAATGAAAAAAGACACGGTCATCATCAACTTTGCGCGGGCAGAACTGGTGGACAACCAAGCCCTCTTTGAGGCCTTAGAGGCTGGAGTGGTGCGTCGTTATGTGACCGACTTTGGGACTAAAGACTTGCTCAACAAAGAAGGGGTAACGGTCTTTCCGCATCTGGGAGGCTCAACCCAGGAAGCCGAGCTTAACTGTGCCATTATGGCCAGCCAGACGGTTCGTCGTTTCCTAGAAACGGGAGAAATCACTAACGCTGTCAACTTTCCTAACATGCACCAGGTTCAGGAAGCGCCTTACCGTATCACACTGATCAATAAAAACGTGCCTAACATCGTTGCTAAGATTTCGACAGCTGTTTCTGAGTTAGACATCAATATTGATAACATCCTTAATCGTTCAAAAGGGGATTACGCCTATACCCTACTGGATTTGGATGAAACAGACGCTGCCAAGGTCGATCAGCTGGTTGCGCTGTTTGAAGCCAGTGAGAACATCATTCGGGTGCGTCTGATTCCTTTGGCAACATCCTGACCCTTTAACAGGGTCTAGTCATCGTGGTAGACTAAAACTGTAGAGGAGGTATTGAGTGATGTTTAACAAATCAAAGAAAAGCAATAGTCGTTTTGAATACATTCGGACGAACTCAGGATCTTTAATCGTGGTTGATCAAGAAACGGGTGTCGAATATGTTAAAGACGGGATTGCCATGACCGTCCTATATGACACCGATGGCAAACCCAAGATCAACAAAGACTGGAAAGCCAATCACTAGAAAAAACTTAGGAATAACCTAACCCAAAAACCAAAAAAATAAAGAGCAAGACAAACATCAATGACCTCATAGAAGGCGATACTTGTCCCGCTCTTTTTTGCTACCCACAGACTGATCACGAGACGAAGCAAACCAAGGGTATTTCGTTATGATGCGTAACCTATGTTTTCAAACCTATTATGTTTCTGCTTGTTTTGAGTTACTAGGTACGATAACGGTTATGGCTTTTGGGATTATTTTGATGACTGCTGGTAATTTGCCTGCAGGATCACCATCAATACGAATGTTTGGGTTGTTTTTGCTTTTCTTGCGGCTGTTGATTAAACGTAGTTCAGAAGCCTGAAAAGAGTCCCAGTGTCTGAAACGATTAAAGGCTCCAATACGCAAAAAGAAGTAAAGGAAAAATCGGATAAAGTGAGTGCGTCTCAGCGTATATACCGTAAAAAAACCATCGTCTACGGTATCTTTTTGGTTAAAGCCAGGTAAACCAGCCACAGTATTACTCATAGTGACCAAGAGCAGCTTTGTTTTAAGCGCTTGTGACTTTTGGTCAGAGGTGACCTGCACACGATAGGAGCGACGGCGCAAAAAGACCTTCCAACCAGCCTTGATAAAGGCCAGAGCACCATAGCGGCGTTTGCTTTCAGGCGTGACAGACAGTGCCATATCTGCCATAAGCCCTAGGGTCAAGCTGCTAATCATGTAGTGATCATTGACCTTAGCCATATCAATCGCTTTTTCTCTCCCTGAAAAGAGCGTTTCGAGGGCTTTTTGAGTATTGAGAGGAATACCCAGAGCCTTGGCTAAATTATTGACCGTGCCAGTTGGGATAAGCCCTAGGCGAGAGTAACCGCCACCCTCATAAATACCAGCACAAACCAGTTTTACCGTACCATCTCCCCCTAGAGGAATAATCCGATCGAACCGATTGAGGCAGGCCTTTCTAGCCATATCAAGTGTTTCCTTGGGAGAGGTAGGGTAGTAGCTTGTGATAGCTGTTTCAGGAATTCCCTGTGTTTTGAGGAAATGAATGATGACTTCAACTAGCTGGTCTTTGTCTTTTTTTCCTGATTGTTGGTTGATAATGAGTGCAAATCTTGTCATGGTTTTCCTTGTTCTATAAAATGTATTTGTTATTATAGCACGTTAGTGACGAAAAATCTCAGAGAATTTTGTTATAATAGAAAACATTATGAGAATAGTAGCAGGTGAATTTGGTGGACGCCCCTTAAAGACCTTAGCGGGTAAGACGACTCGTCCCACGACGGATAAGGTCAAGGGAGCGATGTTTAATATGATTGGACCTTTTTTTGAGGAAGGACGTGTGCTGGACCTATATGCTGGTAGTGGTGGTTTGGCTATCGAAGCCATTTCTCGGGGTATGACACAGGCTGTTTTGGTCGAAAGGGATCGTTCTGCGCAAGCCATTGTCCAAGCAAATATAAAAATAACAAAGTCAGAGAAACAATTTCAACTGCTGAAAATGGATGCTAAAAAAGCCCTTAGTCAGCTATCTGGACACTTTGACCTTGTTTTCTTAGACCCTCCCTACGCTAAGGAGCAGATTGTTGCTGTTGTGACTGAGCTAGAAGATAGGCAGTTACTGGCTGAGGATGTCATGATTGTTTGTGAAACTGACAAGATGGTTGCATTGCCAAAAGAAATCTCAGCCTTTGGGGTTTGGAAACAAAAAATTTACGGAATGAGTAAGGTGACGGTCTATGTCAGATAAGAAAATTGGCTTGTTTACAGGATCTTTTGACCCCGTGACTTTGGGGCATGTGGATTTGATTGCGCGTGCCAGTCAGTTGTTTGACCAGCTCTATGTTGGGATTTTTTACAACAAAGAAAAAGAAGGCTTGTTCAGTATTGATGATCGTCAAGACATGCTGGAAGAGGCTCTAAAAGAGCTTGCCAATGTCAAGGTGATCACTGCTAATAACAGCTTGGCGGTTGCTGTTGCAGCTGATCTTGAGGTGACACATTTGGTGCGTGGGCTCAGAAATGGCAATGACTTGACCTACGAAGTGAACTTGGAATTTTACAACAAGCGTTTAAACCCGAAAATTGACACGGTCTATCTCATGTCGGCCAATCAATGGCAAGAAGTGAGCTCTAGTCGTATTAGAGAATTGATTTATTTTAAGGCAGCGATTTCGGATTTTGTTCCCAATTCTGTCGTTGAAAAAGTGGAGAAGAACTATGACTAAACAAGACATTAAAGGCATCGAAGCAATGCCTCAAAAATCAACACTCAAGTGGTGGCTCTTAGGAGTTGGATCAGCCTTATTACTAATGCTGGCCTTATTCTTGCCCCTTCCTTACTACATTGAAATGCCAGGCGGGGCATACGACATTCGTCAGGTCTTGCAGGTTGACAACAAAGTGGATAAGGCTAAGGGTTCCTATCGTTTTGTGGCCATCTCACAAATGCGTGCTACTTTTGCTGGCTTGGTTTATGCCTGGCTAACCCCTTTCACAGATGTTTCGACAGCCAAGGAGAGTCTAGGTCGCTATACTGAGGAGGAGTACCTCCGTCTTAATCAGTTTTACATGGAAACGTCTCAGCATGAGGCGATCTATCAAGCCTTTAAACTAGCAGAAAAGCCTGTTGAGTTGACATACTTTGGTGTCTATGTCCTAGATGTTTCTAAACAATCAACATTTAAAGGGATTTTAGGACTTGCTGATACGGTGACAGGTGTTAATGGGAATACCTTTGAGAGTTCAAAAGAGCTGATTGACTATGTCAGTAAGCAAACCCTTGGCGATCCCGTAACGGTTCAATACCTATCAAACAATCAAGCCAAAGAAGCCTCAGGGAAGATTATCAAGTTGGATAATGGTAAAAATGGTATCGGTATTGGCTTAGTTGATCATACGGCAGTAGATACCAAGATTCCAGTTGATTTTTCGACAGGTAATGTCGGTGGCCCTAGCGCTGGCTTGATGTTTACACTAGATATTTTAGATCAAATCAATACCGAAGATCTGCGTAAAGGCCGCATGATTGCAGGAACTGGTACGATTGAAAAAGATGGCTCTGTCGGTGATATTGGTGGTACTGGCAAAAAGGTTGTCTCAGCTGCCAAGGATGGGGTAGATATTTTCTTTGTTCCCAATAACCCAGTCCCGAAAGCTTATCTGAAAGAGCATCCAGATGCTAAAACCAACTATCAAGAAGCCAAAGAAGCAGCAAAACGCATCAAGACAAAGATGACAATTGTTCCTGTCAAAAACGTTCAAGAAGCGATTGACTACCTCAGAGCAACCTCTTAAGCTGGCGTATAAAGAAAAGGATTAGCGATGATACTTTATGTTCTTATTGTGTTAGTTGCCACGATGATTGGTGCTATTACGGGTCTTGGTGGTGGTGTTATCATCAAGCCACTCTTTGATGCTATCGGGCTAGATGGGCCAACGACGATTAGCTTTTATTCATCGGTCGCGGTGTTTACGATGTGCTTGGTCACGATTTATAAGCAAATGGTTAGAGGCTTTGTCTTTAAGTGGCGGCTTCTTAGTAGCATATCGGTGGGCTCTATTTTAGGTGGTCTATTAGGAGATCGACTGTTCGCCTTCGCCGTTGCTCAGCTCCACGCACGGCAGGTCAGCCTTATTCAAGCATCGCTTTTGTTTGCGACTTTACTTATCATTTTGCTCTATACCTTGATGAAGCCACGACTTCGGTCTTATCATTTGGATAATCCTGTGATGGTCTTTATGGTAGGGTTATTTTTGGGAGCCTTATCAGTTTTTCTTGGGATTGGTGGTGGTCCACTCAACGTGGCACTCTTGATGTGGTTATTTTCCTTGAGCATGAAAGAAGCGGCCGCTTACTCTATTGCCACCATCTTTTTTTCCCAGCTATCCAACCTAGCAACGACGGTATTTACCCGAACATTTTTAAGCTACCCTTTGACCATCGTGCCCTTCTTAATGCTTGCGGCTGTTCTAGGAGCCTTTCTAGGCACGCTCCTCAATCAAAAAATGACCGAAAAAACAGTGGAGCGCTGCTATATTGGCTTGATGCTAGTACTTGTCTGCCTCTCTGTCTTTAACATCTTCCAAAATCTATAACCCCAAAAATCAGCGCTTGCTAAAAGTATAGCGAAATGAAACAAAAACAGTACATTTGTGGTATAATGTATTTATGGCATATTCATTAGATTTTCGTAAAAAAGTTCTCGCATACTGTGAGAAAACAGGCAGTATTACTGAAGCATCTGTTGTTTTCGATATTTCACGCAACACCATCTATCAATGGCTAAAATTAATGGAGACTACTGGCGAGCTTCATCACCAAGTTAAGGGAACCAAACCAAGAAAAGTTGATAGAGAAAAATTAAAGAACTATCTTGAAGCTCATCCAGATGCTTTTTTGACTGAAATAGCTTCTGAATTTGGTTGCCATCCAACAGCTATTCATTACGCTCTCAAAGCTATGGGTTATACTCGAAAAAAAAGAGCTGTACCTACTATGAACAAGATCCTGAGAAAGTAAATCAGTTCCTTAAAGAATTTAATAACTTAAGTCACTTGACACCTGTTTATATTGACGAGACAGGGTTTGAGATATATTTTCATCGAGAATATGGTCGATCTTTGAAAGGTCAGTTGATCACTGGTCAGGTCTCTGGAAGAAGATTCCAGCGGATATCTTTAGTCGCAGGTCTTATAAACGGTGAGATTATAGCCCCAATGACCTACAAAGAAACCATGACTAGTGACTTTTTCGAAGCTTGGTTTAAAACATTCTTACTGCCCACTTTAGATAGACCATCTGTTATCATTATGGACAATGCAAGGTTTCATCGGATGAGTAAGCTAAAAGAGTTATGCAAGGAGCAGGGTCATAGACTTTTACCACTTCCTCCTTACTCACCTGAGTATAATCCCATTGAGAAAACATGGGCTCAAATTAAAAAATACCTCAGAAAAGTATTGCCAAATTGCGATACTTTTCTTGAGGCACTTTTGTCCTGTTCTTGTTTCAATTAAATATAGTTTATCACAGCTTTGTTTCGCAGGAAGTCTATTAGAGATTTTAATTACTCATATAAGCCTAGTCTCAATAAACAGTATAATAGTCTCGAAAAAAATCTAATCACCAAAATATTCTACTAAAGTCATGATACGAAAGCTAAACTTATACTCATTCAAAATCAAAAACTAATTTTTTATAAGGATTATCTGTTGACGGTAGTTTTTTTAATAATTAATAAAATACTTGTACTATAAATTATTATTGATTTCATAGTTTTATTTTAGGTCTCTTTCTGAAATACATTGAATACTAATTTAATCATTCAATTGTTTAGAAAAACATTGACAAATCAAAAGAAAACGGTTACAATAAAAATATGAGAACGGTTCCACAAAAAGGGAGGAGGTTGTCTTTGGTTACGATAAAAGAAGTTGCAGAAGAAGCTGGTGTATCAAAATCAACAGTATCTCGTTATATTTCTCAAAAGGGTTATGTGGGACAGGACGCTCAACAAAAGATAAAAAAGGCTATTCAGACCTTAAATTACAGCCCTAATGTCTTAGCGCAATCCTTAAAATCACAACGCAATCAACTAGTCGGTTTGTTACTGCCAGATATTTCAAATCCATTTTTCCCCCGTCTTGCTAGGGGTGCTGAAGAGTTTTTAAAAGAACGTGGCTATCGCGTTATGCTGGGAAATATTGGTGAAGGAGAAGTTTTAGATGAAGATTATTTAAACGTTTTACTCCAAACCAAGGCGGCAGGCATTATCACAACGCATGATTTTACAAAAACACATCCTGATCTGGATATTCCAGTAGTTGTTGTCGATAGGGTTGATCAAGAAACAGAGTACGGTGTCTTCTCAGATAATCAAGCAGGTGGTCGTTTAGCTGCTGAGAAAATTGTTCAAGCGGGCACTAGTAAGGTTTTGTTAGTTAGAGGACCTTCTGATGGTGCGCAGAGTATCAATCAGAGATTTGAAGCGGGGCTTCGTTATTTGAAAGACAAACAGATACCGACAGCTATATCCGACAGTCAATCTTTCGACTTCGATGCCATTCAAAAAGAAGCTGAGATCATGCTAGATCAAAACCCTGATTGTGATAGTATTATGGCGCCTTCTGATGTCCATGCGATAGCTTATATTCATGAGATATTATCGCGTGGGAAAAAGATACCTGAAGATATTCAGATTATTGGCTATGATGATATCTTGATGAGTCGATTTATTTACCCATCCTTATCAACGATTCATCAGTCTTCTTATAGGCTTGGACAAGAAGCAGCTGAATTGATTTATAAAATTGCCAATCAGTTACCGGTAGAAGAAAAAAGAGTGCAGTTACCAGTAAGATACATTGAAAGAGAAACCTTAAGGAGGACATATGAGTAAAATCGTTATTATTGGCAGTATCTCCATGGACTTGGTCATGGAAACAGATCGTATTGCAGAAGCAGGCGAGACTGTTTTTGGAAAACAGTTCTCCATGGTACCTGGTGGCAAAGGCGCTAACCAGGCGGTGGCCATTGGTCGTCTGAGTTCTAAAGACGATCATATTGAAATGTTGGGAGCTGTAGGACAGGATCAGTTTGGACCTAGCCTCCTAGACAATTTAAATCAAAATCGGGTTATTTCCGAAAATGTGGGAACGATACCATATTCAACAGGTGTTGCGCAAATTACACTTTACGATGATGATAATCGCATTATCTATAGTCCGGGAGCCAACGGAAAAGTAGATGCCAGTCAATTTGACAGTGAGTGGGATATTATCAGAAACGCTGATTTAGTGGTTTTACAAAATGAGATCAGTCATTCAAGTAATTTAGCTATCGCGCAATTTTGTCATCAAAATGGTGTTAAGGTTCTCTATAATCCAGCACCTTCGCGAGATACAGATATTGACATGTTAGATTTTGTAGATGTCTTTACTCCTAATGAACATGAGATTAGAGAACTATTTCCTAATCAAGAGATAGAAGACGTTATCAAACACTATCCTAATAAACTCCTAGTAACTTTGGGAACAAAGGGTTCTATTTTCTTTGACGGCAAGGAAATTCAAAAAGTGCCTGCTATTAAAGCTGAAGTTGTTGATACGACAGGAGCTGGCGATACCTTTAATGGTGCATTTGGCTACGCCCTTTCAAAAGGAATGTCCTTTAAAGACGCTGTAGCTTTTGGAACTTTAGCATCACACTTATCCGTTCAGGGCTTTGGAGCACAGGGTGGGATGCCTTATTTAAAAGAAATGAAAGAGAGTGGTTATTATGAAGAAACATGGGCTGTTGAATAGTAATTTGGCTAAAATGGCAGCTGATTTAGGTCATACAGATCGCGTTTGTATTGGTGATTTAGGCTTGCCTGTTCCTGATGGTGTTAGCAAAATCGATCTCGCTCTAAAACACGGCTTACCAAGTTTTCAAGATGTCCTTGATAACTATCTAGACAATATATTAGTTGAAAAAGTGATTTTAGCTGAGGAAATTAAGACGGAAAATCCTAAGCAGCTAGAGAAGGTATTGAAAAAATTAGACGTTAATGTTGACATTGTTTACGTCAGTCACGAAGAATTAAAAGCTCTTAATAAGCATGTCAAAGCAGTGGTTCGAACAGGTGAAGATACGCCTTATTCTAATATTATTTTGCAGTCTGGTGTGACTCTATAGCGAGGTGAAGGCATGAAAATTGAAATGAGAAACATTTCAAAATCATTTGGAAATAATAAAGTTCTTGAAAAAATTGACTTAGATTTACAGTCTGGACAGGTTCATGCTCTTATGGGAGAAAATGGTGCTGGTAAATCAACCTTGATGAATATTTTAACGGGTTTGTTTCCAGCAACGAAAGGCACGATTACTATTGACGGAAAAGAAATGGCTTTTGCCAATCCGCAAGAAGCAGAGGAATTTGGTATCAGCTTTATCCATCAAGAGATGAATACCTGGTCAGATATGACGGTTTTGGAAAACTTATTTCTAGGACGGGAAATCAAAAATAGTTTTGGTCTACTAAACCAAAAAGCTATGAAAGAAAAAGCTAATCAGGCATTTGAGCGTTTAGGGGTCTCTATTCCCTTAAATGCTGAGATTGGAAAACTTTCCGTTGGTCAGCAGCAAATGATTGAAATCGCTAAATCTTTGTTATCAGAAGTTTCCATCCTTATTATGGACGAACCGACGGCAGCTTTGACTGACCGAGAGACAGAGAGTCTCTTTTCAATCATCAATAGTCTGAAAGCACAAGGGGTTGGGATTGTTTACATTTCCCACCGTATGGAAGAAATTTTTAGAATAACGGATCTAATCACGGTTATGCGTGATGGCTTAGTGGTTGATACGACACCAACCAATGAAACGACCTCAGATGAGTTGGTTAAAAAAATGGTGGGTCGAGAATTAGAAGACTATTATCCTGATAAGACAGCTAAGATTGGAGAGGTCGCTTTTGAAGTTAGTCATCTGAGTGGTAATGACTTTGAAGATGTTTCCTTTCAGGTTAGAAAAGGTGAAATTCTTGGTTTTTCAGGATTGATGGGAGCCGGGCGAACCGAAGTCATGCGAGCTATTTTTGGCATTGATGCCTTAAAATCTGGTCAGATTAAAATAGACGGTCAGGAAGTTTCGATTGCCAATCCTGTTCAAGCTATTGAAAAGGGGATTGGATTCTTGACTGAAAACCGAAAGGATGAAGGGTTAATTCTGGATTTTTCGATTAAGGATAATATGACCTTACCCAGTACTAGAGATTTTAGCCGACATGGATTTTTTGATGACAAGACCAGTACAGAATTTGTGAATCAGTTAATAGAACGGTTACGAGTCAAGTCTGGAACACCAAAATTGCCTGTTGGCAATCTATCGGGTGGTAACCAACAAAAAGTAGTCCTTGCTAAATGGATTGGTATTGCTCCCAAAATATTGATTTTAGACGAACCAACGCGGGGTGTCGATGTTGGGGCTAAACGAGAAATTTATCAATTGATGAATGAATTAGCAGAAAGAGGTGTTCCCATCATCATGGTATCATCAGACCTTCCAGAAATATTAGGTGTAAGCGATCGTATTATCGTTATGCATGAAGGACGTATCAGCGGAGAGCTTAGTCAATCAGAAGCTAACCAAGAATTAGTCATGCAGCTTGCGACAGGAGGATAATAGTGTGAAACAAGTAATGAAGTATGTCTCAGAATTAACAACTCTGATTGCCTTAGCGGCATTGATGGTTGTGATCACAATGCTCAATCCCAATTTTTTAACCACCAACAATTTACTCAACTTACTCTTACAAGTAACAGCTAATGGGTTTATTGCTTTTGGGATGACTTTTGTTATCTTAACAGGTGGTATTGATTTATCAGTGGGATCTATTTTGGCCTTATCTAGTGCCATATCAGTAGGATTCATCGGTAGTGGTGTGCCTGTGCCTTTGGCTATTGTATTAGCATTAGTTTTAGGTGGCTTATTTGGACTTTTGAATGGTTTCTTGGTTTCTTTTGGGAAATTGGCACCCTTTATCGTGACACTGGCTACAATGACTATTTTTAGAGGGGCTACCTTGGTCTATACAAACGGTAATCCTATTACAGCTGGTCTTAGTGATAGCTTTCTTTTCCAATTTCTTGGACAAGGTTATATTGTTGGAATACCGTTTCCAGTTATCTTGATGTTCCTTGTCTTTATTTTATTATATGTGTTACTTCATAAAACAGCATTTGGGAAATCTGTATACGCTATAGGAGGTAATGAAAAAGCAGCGTATATCTCAGGTGTTAAATTAAATAAAGTAAAAATAATTATTTATACCATTTCTGGAATGATGGCAGCTTTATCAGGATTAATTATTACGTCTCGATTAAGTTCAGCTCAACCAACTGCGGGAGCTAGCTATGAGATGGACGCTATTGCGGCTGTTGTTCTTGGAGGAACTTCTCTGTCAGGAGGAAAGGGTCGTATTGTTGGAACCTTAATTGGTGCTCTTATTATCGGAGTTCTCAATAATGGTCTTAATATCATCGGTGTCTCAGCCTTCTGGCAACAAGTTGTTAAAGGTATTGTTATTCTCATCGCCGTGCTACTGGATCGCTTGAAAGTAGCTAATCAGTAAAGGAGTTTATCATGAAAATTATGAAACAGTTTGGCCGTGTACTGCTTGTTTTAAGTCTTCTTATCATCTTAGCTGCCTGTGGGAAAACAGGCTTGGATAATGGCTCAAGCAACTCAAATAAAGAAGTTACTAAAAAAGAAGCTAAAGATTTAAATCTTGGGGTATCTATTTCAACCACTAATAATCCTTATTTCGTAGCCATGAAAGAAGGTATCGATAACTATGCTAAAGATAAAAGTGTTAAGGTAAAAGTAGCGGATGCACAAGATGATGCGGCAAGACAAGCAGATGATGTGCAAAACTTTGTTAGCCAAAATGTCGATGCGATTTTGATTAATCCTGTTGATTCAGATGCTATCGTACCAGCTATCAAAGCAGCTAACTCAGCAAATATTCCTGTTATCTTAATCGACCGTGGCAGTAACGGTGGCGATGTCTTGACAACAGTTGCTTCAGATAACGTTGAAGCTGGTAAGATGGCAGCTGAATATATTATCAAAGAATTGGGTAAAGATGCTAAGACTTTTGAATTGTCAGGTGTCCCTGGAGCCTCAGCGACTGTAGACCGTGGCAATGGCTTTAATAAAGTGGCTAAAGACCAACTTGATATTTTATCAAGTCAATCTGCAAACTTTGACCGTGCCAAAGCATTGAATACGGCACAAAACATGATTCAAGGTCATAAGGATGTTCAAGCTATCTTTGCACAAAATGATGAAATGGCTATGGGAGCAGCTCAAGCTGCCAAAGCAGCTGGACTTGAAAATGTTTTGATTGTTGGGATTGATGGTCAACCAGATGCTCATGATTCCATCAAAAAAGGAGCCATGTCAGCAACTATCGCCCAACAACCAGCTAAAATGGGAGAAATCGCTATCCAAGCTGCCATTGACCACTACCAAGGCAAAAAAGTCGAGAAACAAACTGTTTCACCAATCTTCCTTGTGACAAAAGATAATGTTGATGAGCACAACTGGTAAGCATAAGGACAGCTTGTTTCTTTTATCAAATGAATAAATGTGTGGGGTTGGGATTTTTATCTCAGCCTCTTTTTAAATATGCTATAATGGTGTCATGGCAAAATCAACATCAAAAACAAAGACTACTAAAAAACGCCGTCCCACCAAGGCGGAAATCGCAAAGCAAGCGGCTATTAGACGCATGATGCTTAGCGTTTTATTAGGTGTTATTCTTTTCTTCGGATTGATTCGTCTGGGGATTTTTGGGGTAACCGTCTATAATATCATTCGTTTTTTTGTGGGCAGCTTGGCTTATCCAGCTATTGTTTTAATCTTTTTGAACTTATTTGGCTTTAAATGGTTTCAAAGACACGAAGGGATGATGACAGGTCTTGTCACACTCTTTGTGGGTCTTCTTTTAGAGTGGCATGCCTATCTTTACACCCAACCTTTTTTGCAGGGGCAGGAAGTTTTTAAATCAACCTCGCGTTTAATCTATAGAGATCTCAGTCATTTTAGCGTAACCCAGTTTTTAGGGGGAGGGATGTTTGGTGCCCTTTTATACAAGCCGACAGCTTTTTTGTTGACGAATATCGGCTCCTTCTTCATTGGTTTCTTGATTATTGTGATGGGTTTGTTGCTCATCAGCCCTTACGATCTTTATGATTTGTTTGCATTTTGCCGCCAAAAGCGTGACGAATGGTCGGTTAAGCACGAGCTTAAAAAGCAAGAACGTTTTGCGCGTCGAGAAGAAAAGCGACAATTAGCCTTAGCCAAAAAGGAGCAAGAACAAGCCGAAAAAGCTCAGTTAGAACACTTAGCCTCACTTCATGTTGACTTGGAGACGGGTGAGATCTTAGAAGATCTGACTCCTAAGAAAGATGAAGCTCAAGAAACGCAAGCCGAGACAGCAATTGAGATTCTTAGCTATGGGTTAGAGGACGAATCGGTCGATCCTTTAATGCCTGAGTCCCCCAAAGCCTCCCGCCAGCCATCTTATCCTGAGCTAGGGGGTATTGATTTAGATAACTTAGATAATCAATCTCAACCGCAGCTGACGGTCGATTTTACTGCAAAAGAAGCTCTCAACTACCAACTACCTGGCATTGATCTGTTTGCGGCAGATAAGCCAAAAAGTCAGGCAAAGGAAAAAAATATCGTTCGTCAAAACATCAAAATCCTTGAAGATACCTTTAAGAGCTTCAATATTGATGTCAAGGTAGAGCGAGCCGAGATTGGGCCATCTGTTACCAAGTATGAGGTCAAACCAGCCGTAGGTGTTCGCGTTAACCGTATCTCAAACCTAGCGGATGATTTGGCGCTTGCCTTAGCTGCGAAGGATGTGCGTATCGAAGCTCCCATACCTGGAAAGTCCTTGGTCGGTATTGAGGTTCCTAACTCAGAAATTGCGACCGTTTCCTTCCGTGAGCTTTGGGAGCAATCCAGTGCTAAACCTGAAAACCTCTTGGAAATCCCACTCGGTAAGGCTGTTAATGGCACTGCTCGTAGTTTCGATCTTTCCAAGATGCCCCACCTCCTTGTTGCCGGGTCAACAGGTTCAGGTAAATCCGTCGCTGTTAATGGGATTATTTCTAGTATTTTGATGAAGGCTCGTCCGGATCAGGTTAAATTCCTTATGGTTGATCCTAAGATGGTGGAATTATCTGTTTACAATGACATCCCTCATCTCCTCATTCCCGTTGTGACCAATCCTCGTAAGGCTAGCAAAGCCCTACAAAAAGTGGTTGATGAAATGGAAAACCGTTACGAACTCTTTAGCCAATTTGGCGTTCGAAATATTGCAGGTTACAATGCTAAAGTGGATTCCTGGAATGCGACATCAGAAGAGAAGCATATCCCGCTACCTTTGATTGTTGTTATTGTCGATGAATTGGCTGACTTGATGATGGTTGCCAGTAAGGAAGTGGAAGATGCCATTATTCGTCTGGGACAAAAAGCGCGTGCAGCAGGTATCCACATGATCCTAGCCACGCAGCGACCGTCGGTTGATGTCATCTCTGGTTTGATCAAAGCTAACGTCCCATCTCGTGTGGCTTTTGCGGTATCGTCTGGTACGGATAGCCGAACCATCTTGGATGAAAACGGGGCTGAAAAATTACTGGGTCGTGGCGATATGCTCTTTAAACCCATCGATGAAAATCATCCCGTGCGTCTGCAAGGTTCTTTTATCTCAGATGATGAAGTCGAAAGCATCGTGACCTTTATTAAGGCTCAAGCAGAGGTTGAGTATGATGATTCTTTTGATCCAGGAGAAGTGACAGAGGCAGATATGACAGGCTCGAGTGGTGGCGGAGCTTCCGAAGGAGATCCTCTCTTTGAAGAGGCTAAGGCTTTGGTACTAGAAACACAGAAAGCAAGTGCTTCGATGATTCAACGTCGTTTATCAGTTGGTTTCAATCGTGCGACTAGGCTCATGGAAGAGTTAGAAGAAGCAGGTGTCATCGGACCAGCAGAAGGCACCAAACCGCGTAAGGTTTTGCAACCTAATCATCAAAAGGAGTCGTTATGAAACTAGATTGCATTCATCACATTGCCATTATTGGCAGTGATTATGATAAGACCCGTCATTTTTACTGTGATCTTTTAGGCTTTGAGTTATTAGAAGAACATTTTCGCCCAGAAAAAAAAGACATTCTCTTTAATGTCCGTCAAGGTCAGCTTGTTTTGGAAATTTTTATCAAACCGGATGCCCCTAAGCGCCCTGCATTGCCCAATCCAGAACACCAGGGTCTTCGCCATCTGGCATTCAAGGTGTCGGATGTGAGGGCTTGCTTGGAAGTTTTTGACCGCTTAGGCATCCATCATGGGCCTTTACGTCTGGATGATTTTGATGGCAAAAAGATGGCCTTCTTCTTTGATCCAGACGGTCTACCGCTTGAAATTCATGAATAATGAAAAGAGAGACTGGGCAAGCCCAGTCTCTCTTAAATGATCCTCGAAAACTTTTTTAAGAAGTGAGTGATGATTTTAAAGCTATTTCCTTTTTAAGGTTGTTTAAAAAGAATAATCAGGACGGCTAAGTAAAAGAAGAAGCTAACGAAAAATCCCATACGCCAGAAAACCTTAAACCATCTGGAATAATGAAAAACTCCCTGACGTTTGTAAATCCAGACAGCCACAAACATGGCCAAAACTGACATGATACTAAGGTAGTGAAAGAAAAAACTGTGTTCAAAAAATACCGAAGAGCTATAAACCATCATGAAAACATACAGAGGCAGTGCTAAGTCTGTAAAGATTATCTTTAACTTATTCAACCGTAATAGGCGACATAAAATAAAGGTAAAGATAGGGATTAGACCTAAGAAGGCCGCATAGATCATTTTTAATAATGTAGGTGACATATTCTTATTGTAACCTTTCTGATGACACTTGTAAATGACTTTTCTAAGACTGTAACAATAACCTAGCTTTTGTTTGCCAAGTATTTGTCATAAAAGACAGCTGGCTGCTAGAACAGGTAGTTTTGTGGAAGACTGGCTTCATTTTTTAGTGTCAAAAGCTTGTCAAAAATAGTTTTTTAAGGTAAAATAATTTTTGTATGCGTAATAGCGTGCTTGTGGGAGGTAAAAATCTTTAATTACCGTCAAAACCACAATAGGAGGATTTTATTCATGGCTAAGAAAGTCGAAAACATTGTAAAACTTCAAATTCCTGCCGGTAAAGCGACACCAGCTCCACCAGTTGGACCAGCACTTGGTCAAGCAGGTATCAACATCATGGGATTCACCAAAGAGTTTAACGCTCGTACAGCTGATCAAGCTGGTATGATTATCCCTGTTGTTATCTCAGTATACGAAGACAAATCATTTGATTTCGTTACAAAAACACCGCCAGCTGCTATTCTTTTGAAAAAAGCTGCAGGTGTTGAAAAAGGTTCTGGTGAGCCAAACAAAACGAAAGTGGCATCAGTTACTCGTGCACAAGTACAAGAAATTGCTGAAACTAAAATGCCAGATTTGAACGCAGCGTCAGTTGAGTCTGCTATGCGTATGATTGAAGGTACTGCTCGTTCTATGGGATTCACTGTTACTGACTAATCAGTAAAGAAACCCTGAGCCCGCTAAACGTCATCGCCTCTTTCGATGAGTGACGTGGGAGATGAAAATCGCTATGACCACATGACAAGGAGAATTTTTATAATGGCTAAAAAAAGTAAACAAATGCGTGCTGCGCTTGAAAAAATTGACAGCACAAAAGCTTACAGCGTTGAAGAAGCTGTAGTGCTTGCTAAATCAACAAACTTCGCAAAATTTGATGCAACAGTTGAAGTATCATACAACCTTAACATCGATGTTAAGAAGGCTGACCAACAAATCCGTGGTGCAATGGTATTGCCCGCTGGAACTGGTAAAACATCTCGCGTTCTTGTTTTTGCGCGTGGTGCGAAAGCTGAAGAAGCTAAAGCAGCTGGTGCTGACTTTGTTGGTGAAGATGATCTTGTTCAAAAAATCCAAGGTGGTTGGTTAGACTTTGACGTTGTTATCGCTACACCTGATATGATGGCAGTTGTTGGTCGTCTTGGACGTGTTCTTGGACCTCGTAACCTTATGCCAAACCCTAAAACTGGTACTGTAACGATGGATGTTGCTAAAGCCGTTGAAGAGTCTAAAGGTGGTAAAATCACTTACCGTGCTGACAAAGCTGGTAACGTTCAAGCGCTTATTGGTAAAGTATCATTTGAAGACGAGAAATTGGTTGAAAACTTTAAAGCTCTTAACGATGTTATCGTTAAAGCAAAACCATCAACAGCTAAAGGGACTTACATCACAAACTTGACACTAACAACTACTCAAGGTGTTGGTATCAAGGTTGATCCTAACTCACTTTAAGACATATCACATGAAAAGCTAGAGACTTTTGTCTTGGCTTTTTAATGTTTCATGCTGACAGGTGTTATTGATAGAAGGAATTTTGACAAGTTTTCTAATAGCCTTTAATTCTAATCTGGTTTCATCTAGTTCAGTTTGATTGTGGTTGATGTTATAACTCATGTTAACGGTAAAAATTAAACCAGTCATTCAGATAATAAGACTATTAAATAGCCTTAATTTATGATAAAATAGTAAAGATGAAGATGTCTTATCAATGAATATTGAGGAGTAAAACATGGTTCAACCAAAGTATAAACGTGTTTTGATAAAATTATCGGGTGAGGCCTTGGCTGGTGAACGTGGTATAGGAATTGACTTGCCGACGGTTCAGGCCATGGCCAGAGAGATTAAAGAAGTTGCTGAGTCTGGTGTTGAAGTAGCTCTTGTTATTGGAGGCGGTAACTTGTGGCGTGGCGAACCAGCAGCTCAGGCTGGTATGGATCGTGTGCAAGCAGACTATACGGGTATGCTTGGGACAGTGATGAATGCCCTTGTAATGGCTGATAGCCTTCAACAAGAGGGGATTGATACTCGCGTTCAAACAGCTATTGCGATGCATAACGTCGCAGAACCCTATATTCGTGGACGCGCACTACGTCATCTTGAAAAGGATCGTGTGGTGATTTTTGGCGCAGGTATTGGCTCACCTTACTTTTCAACGGATACAACAGCGGCTCTTCGTGCGGCGGAGATTGAGGCAGATGCCATTTTGATGGCTAAAAACGGGGTTGATGGCATTTATAATGATGACCCACGCCACAATGCTGATGCTGTTAAGTTTGATGAATTAACTCATGGTGAAGTGATTAAGCGTGGTCTTAAAATCATGGATGCCACTGCATCAGCTATCTCGATGGACAATGATATCGATTTGGTTGTCTTTAACATGAATCAACCAGGCAATATCAAACGTGTGGTTTTTGGTGAGCATATCGGAACCACAGTATCTAATAAAGCAGAATAAGAAAGTAGAGGATAAGGTATGACAACAGACATTATTACAAACACAAAAGAACGCTTTGAACAATCGCATCAATCATTGGCACGTGAGTTGGCTGGGATTCGTGCTGGACGTGCTAATGCCAGTTTATTAGACCGTATTCAAGTGGACTATTACGGAGCACCGACACCGCTTAACCAGTTAGCTTCTATCACTGTACCCGAGGCTCGTGTGCTTTTGATTTCACCATTTGATAAATCGTCGATCAAAGACATTGAGCGTGCCATCAATGAATCTGATCTTGGGATCAATCCTGCTAATGATGGATCTGTTATTCGCTTGGTGATTCCACCTCTCACTGAAGAGACACGTCGAGATCTTGCTAAAGAAGTGAAAAAAATCGGGGAAAACTCAAAAGTAGCCATTCGTAATATCCGTCGCGATGCCATGGATGATGCTAAAAAGCAAGAAAAAGCTAGCGAGATTACCGAGGATCAGCTACGTGGTCTCGAAAAAGATATCCAGGCAGCTACTGATGATGCTGTGAAGCATATTGATAGCATGGTTGCTAACAAAGAAAAAGAACTCCTTGACGTTTAAGCGTTGATGAGGATGACCAAAAAAAGCGGTGTGATGAAAGACCCGAATGGGCGATTTTGTCCAACTGCTTTTTTCGTAAAGAAGAATCGAGAAATAAGATGAAGGCATTATTAGGAACGGTTATCAGTGGCTTGATAACAGACGAAAACACGCACTATTATATGGTGCAAAAAGATGGTGTGACATTTGCCCTTGCTAAAGAAGAAGGCGAGCATGAGCTTGGGGAGTTGGTCAAGGGCTTTGCCTATACCGATATGAAACAAAATGTGCGTTTGACCACTAAGGAGATATCGTCAACGACAACTAGCTATGGCTGGGGGACAGTCAGTGATGTGCGTCGTGATTTGGGTGTTTTTGTTGATACTGGTATTCCAGACAAGGAGATTGTGGTTTCCTTAGACCTTTTGCCAGAGATGAAAGAACTGTGGCCTAAAAAAGGAGATCGCTTATACCTAAGATTGGATGTTGACCATAAAGATCGCATCTGGGGCATACCAGCTGAAGCGGATGTTTTTCAAAAAATGGCTGGTCCTGCCTATGACAACATGCAAAATCAGAATTTACCAGCGATTGTTTACCGCCTCAAACTATCGGGTACTTTTGTTTACCTACCAGACAACAATATGCTAGGCTTTATTCATCCGAGTGAGCGCTATCAAGAACCACGCCTGGGTCAGGTGCTTGATGCTCGTGTTATTGGTTTTCGTGAGATTGATCGCACCTTGAACCTGTCCCTAAAGCCTCGTTCCTTTGAGATGCTGGAAAATGATGCTCAGATGATCATGACCTACTTGGCATCAAATGGTGGTTTTATGACGCTTAATGACAAATCAGCCCCAGATGATATTATGGCAACATTTGGGATTTCCAAAGGGCAGTTCAAAAAAGCCCTAGGTGGCTTGATGAAGGCTAAAAAAATCAAACAAGACGCCATGGGAACGACACTGATTGATGAGTTCATATAGAGAAAGTGAGGAGAATCCTTGGAAAGAGCAATATTTGCAGGTGGTTGCTTCTGGTGTATGGTGCAACCTTTTGAAGAGCAAGAAGGCATTTTATCGGTTCGTAGTGGCTATACAGGAGGGCATGTGCCAAACCCGACTTACGAAGAAGTATGTCGTCACCAAACAGGGCATACAGAGGCTGTTGAAATCATTTTTGACCCTGAAAAAATAAGCTATGAGGATTTGGTAGCCTTATATTGGGCACAAACAGATCCGACAGATGCCTTTGGTCAGTTTGAAGATCGTGGTGATAATTATCGTCCGGTTATTTACTATTGTGATCAGCATCAAAAAGACATCGCTGAACAGTCGAAAGCTGCTTTGCAAGCCTCTGGTCGCTTTGATAAGCCCATCGTCACAAGTATTGAGCCAGCTGAAACTTTTTATGAGGCAGAAGCCTACCATCAAGCCTTTTATCGAAAAAATCCAGAACGTTATGCAGCCTCAAGTGCTATTCGTCATCAGTTTCTAGAGGAGAATTGGCATTGAGAAAATCCTTTTACACATGGTTGATGACAAAGCGTCATTCTGAGGCTAATGATCCAGTTGCGCTTCTAGCTGATTTGGCATTTGATGACACAACCTTCCCTAAACACACTGATGACTTTGATACCATCAGTCGCTACTTAGAAGATGAGGCCAGTTTTGCCTTTAACTTAAGTCATTTTGACCATATCTGGGAAGATTATCTGGGACATTAAGGTTTTATTTGGCGATGCTTTGATGATTTTTTGACCAATTTAATGGTGATTTTTTTGGTATAGACCAGTTGAAAATTACCCAAAAGAGTGTATAATAGGAGAAAAGGATGAAAGCGGGTACATAGATGATGCAATACCTAAAAGCAGATCGATTTTATTTTGTGGATGGTGTCAAGGAGGGAGGCTACCTTCCTCTGAATGACGGTGTTTTTGGCACATGGCAAAGTCAAGCGCCAAGTGACGGTGAGATTTTAGACTATAGTGGCAAGCAAATTGCGCCAGGATTGGTGGATACTCATATTCATGGCTTTGCTGGTTGGGATGTGATGGATGCTTCTGCTGACGGGATCCATGCTATGAGTGAGGGCTTGTTATCAACAGGAGTTACCTCATTTTTACCAACAACCTTGACCTCTTCTTTTGAACAGTTAGAAAAAGTATCAGCTGTTCTTGCTGATGTAGCAGATGAGGTGAAAGGGGCCAAGATTCAAGGGATTTACTTTGAGGGGCCCTACTTCACTGAGGAGTATAAGGGTGCGCAAAACCCCGCCTATATGTTTGACCCAAGCTTAGAAGAATTTGACAAATGGCAAAAGGCAGCAGGCGGACGTATTAAGAAAATCGCTCTAGCACCAGAACGTCAAGGAGTGGAAGAGTTTGTCTCGACAGTGACTAAGCAGGGTGTTACAGTAGCACTTGGACATTCGAATGCTACTTATGAGCAGGCAAAAAAAGCAGTAGAGGCGGGTGCTTCTGTCTGGGTTCACGCTTATAATGGTATGCGTGGCTTGACTCATCGTGAGCCAGGCATGGTGGGTGCTGTTTACAACATCCCAGACACCTATGCTGAGCTCATCACTGATGGGCATCATGTCTCATCAGTTGCGAGTGAAATCTTGATGCGTGAGAAAGGCTGTGACCATGTTGCCTTGATTACTGACTGTATGCGTGCAGGTGGTCAGCCTGATGGGGATTATATGCTGGGAGAATTTCCAGTTATTGTTGAAAATGGTACCGCACGTCTAAAAGACAGTGGTAGTTTGGCAGGCTCTATCTTGCAGCTAAAAGATGGTCTAAAGAACGTTGTGGACTGGGGAATTGCCACACCTGAAGAAGCGATTAAGATGGCCTCTTACGTTCCAGCCAAGTCTGTTGGGATTGATCATGTTTGCGGTCAACTGACAGAGGGCTATGCTGCTGATTTCATTGTTTTAGATAAGGATTTAGCCTTGGTCGCAACCTACCTAGATGGGCAAAAAGTTTTTGAATCTGCTCTTTAATTAGACAGCTGCACCTTTTTTTGTTATAATAATCGCAAGAAAGAGGGTTGTGTCTTGTCAAAACCTTAAGCGAGTTCGGGACAGTGAGAGCCGAGTGGTAATGGGACATAATTGGAACTTTTGCCTACAATTCAAAAATAATGAAGTGATAAAATAGGGTGGGACCGCGTTTTAACGCCCCTATGTCGGTCAGGCATGGGAGTGAAGAAACGTGGTTTTTTATGATGATGAGGTATAAATAGATGGATGTTCATTACCTGGTGGCTAGCCAAGAGAAGCTAAAAAATTATCAGGATTTTTATCAAAAGCATCAATCCCAATTAGCAGCTTTTGAAGCATTTTTGAGAACACATTATGCTTTGGAAGAGTTACCGCAAATGATGGTTTTATCAAATATTGTGAGAGCGACCTCTGTTGTTCGTGACATAACGATACCTGCTTATACCAACGATACGAGGTTTGTTCAGTCCTCTATTTCCCACTACCAAAGGGAAGTGTTGGAGGAAAGTTACTTATCAGTCTCTGGCTAGATATTGTCAGTCGAACTGACAAACGGCAATCGCTGAGAAGCGACTTGCCTAGCTTATGCACTAGCTCGCTTTCAGCAGTAATATCGGCTGCTGACACTAAGGTCGCAAGAAATAAATATTTGAGAATGGAGAAATGTCATATCAACAAAAAATTGACCTTTCACAATGTCAGTAGCAGTTTTCTTCCAATGTTCGAACTACCAAAAGCTCATCGCTAGGACGACTGAGCTAGACACTGTACTAACGTGTCGTTTGCCAAAATATCGGCAACAAACGACTCTTGTCGCAAGAACTAAACATTTGAGAATGGAGAAATTTATGTCAACAAAAAAATTAACTTTTCAAGAAATTATCTTGACCTTACAACAATACTGGAATGACCAGGGCTGTATGCTGATGCAGGCTTATGATAATGAAAAGGGGGCGGGAACTATGAGTCCTTACACTTTCCTTCGCGCCATTGGTCCTGAGCCGTGGAATGCCGCTTATGTAGAACCATCACGTCGTCCAGCAGATGGTCGATACGGTGAAAATCCTAACCGCCTCTACCAACACCACCAATTCCAAGTGGTTATGAAGCCATCACCATCAAATATTCAAGAACTTTACCTTGAGTCTTTGGAAAAATTGGGGATCAATCCTTTAGAACACGATATCCGCTTTGTTGAAGATAACTGGGAAAACCCATCAACGGGATCAGCTGGTCTGGGTTGGGAAGTATGGCTTGATGGGATGGAAATCACCCAGTTTACCTATTTCCAGCAAGTTGGTGGTCTAGCAACATCACCAGTAACGGCTGAAGTGACTTACGGTTTGGAGCGTCTAGCCTCTTATATTCAAGAAGTTGACTCAGTCTATGATATTGAATGGGCGCCAGGGGTCAAATACGGTGAGATCTTCTTACAACCTGAATATGAGCATTCAAAATATTCCTTTGAAATCTCTAATCAAGACATGCTCCTAGAAAACTTTGAGACATTTGAAAAAGAAGCAGGTCGTGCCTTGGAAGCAGGGCTTGTGCATCCTGCCTATGACTATGTTTTAAAATGTTCTCATACCTTTAACTTACTGGATGCGCGTGGGGCGGTTTCTGTTACCGAACGTGCAGGGTACATTGCCCGCATTCGTAACTTAGCGCGTGTCGTTGCTAAAACCTTTGTGGCAGAGCGTAAAAAACTGGGATTCCCACTTCTTGATGACGAATCGCGTGCCAAACTCTTGGCTGAAGACGCAGAATAAGTAAAACAAGAAGCAGCTAAAAGAATCATTTCGGAGAAAGGAACTCAATAAGGGCTAGAGACGGTGTCAAAAAGCTAAAGAGCTACTAGGTGCAAGCACCTGTTGTGCTTTGCGACGTTGACAGTGTCCACTAAAGGCCCTTGGTATCTTAATGATGGTAAAAAATCTATTAATCGAACTTGGACTGGAGGAACTTCCAGCCTACGTTGTCACACCAAGTGAACAACAACTTGGAGAGCGCCTAGCTGCTTTCCTTAAAGATAAACGTCTTTCTTTTCAAGACATCAAGACTTTTTCAACACCTCGTCGTTTGGCGGCGCGTGTGACAGGTCTTGCGGATAAACAAACTGATTTGACAGAGGATTTCAAAGGCCCTGCTAAGAAAATTGCCCTTGATGAAGAGGGAAATTACACCAAAGCAGCCCAAGGTTTCGTTCGTGGCAAAGGATTGACGACAGATGACATCGAATTCCGTGAAGTCAAAGGTGTCGAATACCTCTATGTGACAAAAAACGAAGTTGGAAAACCAGCCCAAGAAGTTTTAGCGGACCTTCCCCAAGTGCTTAATCAAATGACCTTCCCAGTTAACATGCACTGGGCTAAAAATAGTTTTGAATACATCCGTCCGGTTCACACTTTGACGGTTCTCTTGGATGACAAGGCTTTGGACATGGATTTCTTAGATATTCATTCTGGTCGTGTTAGCCGTGGACATCGTTTCCTTGGTCAAGAAACGGAGATTGCTTCAGCGACCTCTTATGAAGATGACTTGCGTGCACAGTTTGTCATTGCTGATGCCAAAGAGCGTGAAGCTATGATTGTTGAGCAGATAAAGGCGATTGAAGCTGCGGAGAATGTTCAAGTGGAAATTGACCCAGATCTTCTTAATGAAGTCCTCAACTTAGTCGAATACCCCGCCGCTTTCATGGGTGCCTTTGACGCTAAGTACCTCGCCTTACCTGAGGAAGTTCTAGTTACCTCGATGAAAAATCACCAACGTTATTTTGTGGTTCGTGACCAAGATGGTAACTTGAAAGCTAATTTCATTTCCGTTCGTAATGGTAATGACCAATACATCGAAAACGTGGTTAAAGGAAATGAAAAAGTGCTTGTGGCACGTTTGGAAGATGGCGAATTCTTCTGGCGTGAAGACCAAAAACTCAAGATTGAAGATTTGGTGGCTAAGTTAGCTGATGTGACCTTCCATGAAAAAATTGGCTCTCTAGCTGAGCACATGAAACGCAGTAGGGTTATCGCTAAATACTTGGCTGAAAAAGTAGGCCTTTCATCAGATGAAGGTCAAGCAGTTGCTCGTGCCGCTCAAATCTATAAGTTTGACTTGTTGACCGGGATGGTGGGCGAGTTTGATGAATTGCAAGGGCTCATGGGTGAAAAATACGCCCTTCTTGCAGGTGAAGATGCAGCTGTTGCGACAGCCATTCGTGAACACTACCTGCCAAACTCAGCTGATGGAGACTTGCCAGAAACCAAAGTTGGTGCGGTCTTAGCTCTATCAGACAAGCTTGATACCCTTCTCTCATTCTTTTCAGTTGGTCTTATTCCATCAGGCTCAAACGACCCTTACGCTCTTCGTCGTGCAACAGCGGGTATTGTTCGTATCTTGGATGCCTTTGGTTGGGAAATGTCTCTTGACCAATTGATTGCTGATCTTTATGATCTGTCATTTGACAGTTTGTCTTATGCTAATCAAGCAGATGTTATGACCTTTATCCGTGCCCGTGTGGATAAAATGATTGATAGGGCTATTTCAAAAGACATTCGAACAGCTGTGCTTGATAGCACCAATCATGTGGTCACGGAGCAACTAGCTGCCAGCTCTGCCATTTTCCAAAAGTCAAAAGAAGCAGGCTACAAAGAAGCTGTTGAAAGCCTCTCGCGTGTCTTTAATCTGGCTGAAAAGGCTGAGCAGACAACTGTTGATGAAAGTCTCTTTGAAAATCAGCAAGAAAAGACTCTTTATGAAGCAGTCGAAGCTCTAGCTATTAGTCATGACATGACTGCTAATGTGGAAGCCCTCTTTGGTCTCGCACCAGTTATCACAGACTTCTTTGACCATACCATGGTCATGGTTGATGATCAAAAACTCAAATCCAATCGTCTTGCCATCTTGAAACGATTGGCAGACAAAGCCAGTCACGTGGCTATCTTCAATCAGTTGAACAGCAAATAAGAGTGATAGCAACCTGGTTGTGGTCATGCTTCTCATCAAAAAAGAAAGGAAGACTAAGGTTGTCATCTGAAATCATCCATTTTGAAAACACTCTATAGCATTGCTTTCCTAGCTTTATCTAATCAAGTGATGCTATTAGTGACGGTGGTTTTGAAGGCAACTAGAAAGCTTGAGGTGAGATAGACTGTCGAGGATGTCAATGTCCCCGATCAGTTTCCTAAAGACCAAGTGCTTTCGAATCGGTCTTAGTATTACAACATTGAATCAAGAAAAAATCAATCGTATCAATGAATTGGCTAAAAAGAAAAAAACAGTTGGTCTGACAGACCAGGAAAAACAAGAGCAGGAAAAACTACGTCGAGAATATATTGATGGCTATCGTCAATCTCTACGTCACCACATTGAAGGCATCAAGCTGGTTGATGAGGATGGCAATGACGTCACTCCTGAAAAACTACGTCAAATTCAACGTGAAAAAGGTTTACATGGACGTCATCTGGACAAGCCTAATTCCTAAAAGATGCTATGGCACATAAAAGGTCAAAAGGCCCTTTTTAGCTGGTTTTGTTGTATAATGAAAGCCAAGGAGGTCAATCTATGAAAAAAGCCATCATCAGTTCCCTTTTAATGATCTTAGTCGTCTTAGGTATGGCTGGGAGTCATGTTGAGGCAGAGCGTTCGATTCCTGATCGACCAACCAATGCAACAGTTCTCGATCCCAAGCATTATTTATCTCAAGAAACGATTGCTAAAATCAATCAGGAAAATGCGACTTGGCAGTCGACAAAAGAGCAATTACAAGTTGGAGTCTACCTGACGGATCATTTGCCAATGGATCTAGAATCCTTTTCCAATCAGCTCTTTCGCAAATGGCAAGTGGGTTATTCAGGGACCAATAACGGTACTCTTTTAGTGATTGCCATAGAGGACCGTCAATTTCGCATTGAAACCTCAGACAGGGCTTCGACTGTTTTGCCGGATGTTAGGGTAAAACGGATTTTGGATCAATCCAAAGATTTTTTCAGAAATGAGGATTATGACAATGGTGTTTTATACATCGTGGATGCCATGGGTGATGCCTTTTATGGAACTGAGCGTTCTCAGAAAAGGTTGTCTGAATTTCAAGAGAATCAAGAGCAAGCATCAGACGGTCTGGGTATTGGTGCGATCATCGTCATTGTGATTGTCGTCTTGATCCTTATCAAAGGAGGCAGAGGTGGCCGTGGCGGAGGCGGTCTCGGGAGCCTACTTTGGCTTTTAGCAAGCAGCTCATCATCTAGTTACTCAGGTCGCTCTGGCAGGGGGTCAGGCTCCTTTGGCTCTGGCGGCGGTGGCTGGTCAGGAGGCGGCGGAGGGGGTGGAGGTGCCTCTTCTGGCTGGTAATACGTTTTAACCATGAGATAGCCTCTTGCCTTGATACCCCCAAGTTTTATCATTGGGATTTTATGGTCTGGAGTGCTTTTCTTGAGGAGAAAGAAAGGAAATATTATGAAAAAGTTTTTACCTGTTTTAATACCGGTTATCGGTATTCTTATTCTTATAATGATTGGTGTTGGGCAATATAATGGTCTGGTTGATGCCCATGCTGAAGTGGAAAATGCTCAGGCTAATGTTGACACCCAGCTACAACGCCGCTATGACTTGATTCCCAATGTTGTTTCTGCTGTTAAAGGTTCAATGAAGCATGAAGAAAAAGTCTTTACAGAAATCGCCCAAGCGCGTGCCAAAATTGGCTCAAGCAAACAAGGCTCACCAGAGAACCGAGAAGCCCAGTCTGAACTTGATTCAGCAGTTTCTCGCCTATTGGTGTTGACCGAAAATTACCCTCAACTAAATGCCAATCAGCAGGTGTCTAATTTAATCACAGAGCTAGAAGGAACTGAAAACCGTATCTTAGTAGCACGTAAGGACTATAATACGGTAGCGACATCCTATAATCGTAAGATTCGTCGTTTTCCTGCCTCTATCTTTGCAGGAATATTTGGTTTTGACAAAGAGGAGCTCTTTAAAGCCTCTGACTTAGCAGCTACTACTGTACCAAGTGTTGATTTGTCTAGTGATTAACCCTAGATAAATACCTTTAGATTCGTTACATCAGTTGATGACCAAAACGAGATTGTCCTTAGAGACAGTCTCGTTTTGTCTTTGTTGACGCTATTTTTCACATGTCAATCATTTGTGAAAAAAGTATTTTAGAAAAAAGACAAAAAAGTAATGCAAAGTCAGCTAATTTTTGGTATAGTAAAAGAGTAACAAAAAGTAAGCGCTTACCAAAAATTGCATTACATTAGGAGGATAACAATGTCAAACGAAAAGTATATCATGGCTATTGATCAAGGGACAACAAGTTCTCGTGCCATTATTTTTAATCAAAAAGGGCAAAAAATAAGCAGTAGTCAAAAGGAGTTTCCACAGATTTTCCCACAAGCTGGCTGGGTAGAACATGATGCGAATCAAATTTGGAATTCGGTTCAATCGGTTATTGCAGGCTCTTTTATTGAGTCGGGGATTAAGCCTGATCAAATTGAGGCTATTGGAATTACCAACCAGCGTGAAACAACCGTTGTTTGGGATAAAGAAACAGGTCTCCCCATCTACAATGCGATTGTCTGGCAATCACGCCAAACAGCGCCACTGGCTGATCAACTCAAAAAAGAGGGTCATACGGAAATGATCCATGAAAAAACAGGTCTTGTTATTGATGCTTATTTTTCAGCGACTAAGGTGCGTTGGATCTTGGACAAGGTGCCAGGTGCGCAAGAGCGTGCTGAAAAAGGTGAGTTGCTCTTTGGGACGATTGATACCTGGTTGGTTTGGAAATTAACAGATGGGGCAGCTCATGTGACAGACTATTCGAATGCTGCACGTACCATGCTTTACAATATCAAAGATCTAAAATGGGATGACGAGATTTTAAGCATTCTCAACATTCCAAAAGCGATGCTCCCTGAAGTCAAGTCCAACTCAGAAATTTATGGCCATACCGCTTCTTTCCATTTTTATGGTGCTAGTGTTCCGATTTCGGGGATGGCTGGTGACCAACAGGCCGCTCTTTTTGGGCAATTAGCCTTTGAAAAAGGTAAGATTAAAAACACTTATGGCACAGGTTCTTTTATTGTCATGAATACTGGTGAGGAGATGCAATTATCTAAACACCATCTATTAACAACCATTGGTTATGGTATCAATGGTAAGGTTTATTATGCTCTTGAAGGATCGATCTTTATCGCAGGATCAGCCATTCAGTGGCTTCGCGATGGTCTTCGCATGATTGATCAGTCTCCTGACTCTGAAAAATTAGCCTTAAAATCACAAGGAGATGACGATATATTTGTTGTGCCTGCCTTTACTGGACTGGGTGCGCCATATTGGGATTCTAATGCCCGAGGTTCAGTCTTTGGCTTGACACGTGGTAGTAGTAAAGAAGATTTTGTCAAAGCAACCCTTCAGTCCATCGCTTACCAAGTCCGCGATGTTATTGATACCATGCAGTTGGACACAGGTATTGCCATTCCTGAACTTCGTGTGGATGGCGGGGCTGCTATGAATGATTATCTCATGCAGTTCCAGGCAGATATTCTAGGTATTGATATTGCTAGGGCTAAGAATTTGGAAACCACAGCTCTTGGGGCAGCTTTCTTAGCAGGATTGGCCGTGGGCTATTGGAAAGACATGGATGCTCTTAAGGAGCTCAATGAAACCGGTCAACTTTTCCAAGCCAGCATGAACGAGGCACGCAAGGAAAAATTATATAAAGGATGGAAACGTGCTGTGAGAGCAACGCAGGTTTATGCTGCTGATCAAGAGGAGGCGTAACAGATGGAGTTTTCAAAAGCAACAAGACAATTATCACTTCAAAAAATGAAGGATAGAAGGCTTGATGTCTTGATTATTGGTGGCGGTATCACGGGAGCAGGCTTGGCACTTCAAGCTGCAGCGAGTGGTTTGGACGTTGGGTTGATTGAAATGCAGGACTTCGCTGAAGGAACTAGTAGTAGATCCACTAAGTTAGTTCATGGCGGTCTTCGTTACCTCAAACAATTTGATGTGGAAGTGGTTGCTGATACGGTTTCTGAGCGTGCCGTCGTTCAGCGGATCGCCCCCCATATTCCCAAACCAGATCCCATGCTCCTGCCCATCTATGATGAGGAAGGCACCACCTTCAATATGCTTAGCTTGAAGGTTGCCATGAATCTTTATGACTCATTGGCTGAAGTCGCTCCTGATTCCCCCTTTGCTAATAAGGTATTAAGCAAACAAGAAGTGTTAGAGCGTGAGCCTGATTTGAAGGCAGAAGGACTTCTTGGTGGTGGTGTTTACCTTGACTTTCGTAATAATGATGCCCGCTTAGTGATTGAAAATATCAAACGTGCCAATCGTGATGGCGCTCTTATTGCTAGCCATGTCAAGGCCGAAGATTTCTTAAGAGATGACAATGATAAAGTGATTGGCGTTAAAGCCAAGGATCTTCTTACGGGAGAGACCCTTGCTATTGCGTCACGTGTGGTCATTAATGCGACAGGTCCATGGTCTGATATGATTAGAAACTTTGGGAATCCTGACAATCCGATCCACCAAATGCGTCCAACAAAGGGCGTTCATCTGGTTGTTGATCGTAAGCGGCTTAATGTTTCACAACCTGTCTATGTGGACACTGGACTCAATGATGGACGCATGGTTTTCGTACTCCCTCGTGAGGATAAAACCTACTTTGGAACAACGGATACGGATTACCAAGGAGACATTCAACACCCAAGCGTTACCAAAGAGGATGTGGATTACCTCATTGACATCATTAACAAACGCTTCCCCAAAGCGCATATCACAGTCGATGATATCGAAAGTAGCTGGGCAGGGTTGCGCCCACTGCTTTCGGGCAATCATGCTTCAGACTATAATGGTGGTAATTCTGGTAAGCTCAAGGACGAGAGTTTTGATGCTTTGATTGCAGCTGTCAAGGCTTACCTTAATCAAGAAAAATCTCGTCAAGACGTTGAAGAGGTCATCGGGAACATGAGTACCTTGTCTTCTGAGAAAGAACTCAGTCCATCAGCTGTTTCACGTGGCAGCAGCTTTGATCGTGATGATAATGGCGTCTTTACCCTTGCTGGTGGTAAAATCACCGACTACCGTAAAATGGCAGAAGGGGCTCTCAAGCAGGTTTTACATGTTCTTGAACAGGAGTTTGATCGCCACTTTGAACTGATGAATTCAAAGACCTATCCAGTTTCTGGCGGTGAGTTGAATCCCACTAATGTGGATGATGAGCTTGAAACCTATGCCCAGCTAGGTGTCTTAAGCGGTCTTGAAATGGACGATGCTCGTTATCTCGCCAACCTCTATGGCTCAAATGTTCCCAAAGTCTATCAGTTAGCTAGGACAGTTGAGCCAGCACCGGGGCTTGACTTGAAAGAAACCCTGTCCCTTCATTATGCCATGGATTATGAAATGGCCTTGAGACCATCTGATTTCTTCTTGCGTCGAACCAACCACATGCTCTTTAAGCGTGATGGCTTAGATGCCTTGGTAGAACCAGTTATAGATGAAATGAGCAAGCATTTAGAATGGTCAACAGAAGAAAAAGCCCAGCAAAAGGCTGATTTTTACCTCATTCTTGCCGAAAATGATTTAGAAGCTTTGAAAGCTTAAGAAAGGAAAACAGATGGATATTTTTGGAGAATTTTTAGGAACAGCAATCTTGATTCTACTTGGTAATGGGGTGGTGGCAGGCGTTGTGTTACCCAGAACCAAAAGCCATGCGGCTGGCTGGATAGTGATTACGATGGGTTGGGGTCTGGCTGTGACGATGGCTGCTTTTATTTCAGGTACGATTGCACCAGCCCACCTGAATCCTGCTGTCAGTCTAGCCTTTGCTTTAAAAGGAGATATTTCTTGGGCAACTGCCTTGATTTATAGCTTGGCACAAGTCTTAGGTGCCATGGTTGGGTCTTTGATGGTTTATTTACAATTCAAACCTCATTATGATGTCGCACAAGAACCAGGAGACATCTTGGCAACGTTTGCGACAGGGCCAGCCTTACCAAATCTTTTTTCAAACTTTTTATCAGAAGTTTTAGGAACCTTGATTTTAGTGTTAGCAATTTTGACCATTGGGACTTATGATATGCCAGCGGGCTTAGCAACGATTGGTGTCGGGCTTTTGGTGATCAGTATTGGTTTGTCACTGGGTGGGACAACAGGCTATGCCATCAATCCAGCGCGTGACTTTGGACCACGTCTTCTTCATGCCATACTACCAATCAAGCAAAAAGGAGATTCAGACTGGACTTACTCATGGATTCCTGTCTTAGGTCCGATTGTCGGAGGATTTTTAGCGATATTCCTCTTTAACCTAATGATGTAGTCGTTAATGATAATGCTTTAGAGGCTGGGATAACTATCCTGGCCTTTAGCTTATCCTTAGAACCTGTCTTCATCATTGAGGACTTGACTTGTTAAAACAGGTTCTTAGACTCTTTGAAAATCCTCTCAAAAGACCTCATCGCCTTACTGAACGAAAATACTACCTAGAATTTTGCGACAAGTCTATTTTGATTGTTGTGCATAGGGGAAACCTGTTGATTTTTATGGTATAATAAAAACGATAACACAATTTATCTTCAGTGGCTTAGCCATGTTGTCATAAAGGAGGAATTATGACTTTTGATGCAGTTGATCAATTAGCGATCAATACCATTCGCTCACTCTCAATGGATATGATCCAAAAGGCCAATTCAGGTCATCCAGGACTGCCTATGGGAGCAGCTCCGATGGCTTATGTTCTTTGGAATCACTTTTTGACGATCAATCCAAAAACCAGTCGTTCCTGGTCCAACCGTGATCGTTTTGTCTTATCTGCGGGTCACGGTAGTGCCTTAATGTATAGTTTGCTTCATTTATCAGGCTACGATGTCTCGATGGAAGATCTCAAGCAATTCCGTCAATTTGGCTCAAAAACACCAGGTCATCCAGAGGTCAATCACACAGATGGTGTCGAAGCGACTACTGGTCCACTTGGGCAAGGGATTGCCAATGCTGTGGGGATGGCTATGGCAGAGGCTCATCTAGCAGCCAAGTACAACAAGCCTGACTTTAACATTGTCGATCACTATACCTTTGCCCTAAATGGCGACGGGGATTTGATGGAAGGTGTTTCTCAAGAGGCTGCCAGTCTCGCGGGGCATTTGAAATTAGGCAAGTTGATACTTCTTTATGATTCAAATGACATCTCCTTGGATGGGCCGACATCAATGGCCTTCACCGAAGATGTCAAGGGGCGTTTTGAGGCTTACGGTTGGCAACATCTTTTGGTTGAAGATGGCAATGACTTGGAGGCTATTGCTCAGGCTATCGAAGTGGCAAAAGCAGAGACAGACAAGCCTACAATGATTGAGATCAAAACCATTATTGGTTACGGTGCTAAAAATCAAGGAACATCAGCTGTTCACGGCGCACCTCTTGGTGATGAGGGAATTGCTTATGCCAAAGACGTTTATGGCTATGATTACCCAGCTTTTACAGTTCCAGAAGAAGTATCAAATCGTTTTGCGAGCGGTTTGCAAGCACGTGGGGAAAAAGCAGAGGCAGCCTGGCATGACCTCTTTGCGCAATACGAAAAAACCTATCCTGAGTTAGCAGCAGACTATAAGGCGGCCTTTGAAATGAAACCAATCGAGGTGACACTGGATGGGCATTCAGTCGGCGAGAGTTCTGCTAGCCGTGTGACCAGTCAAGCTGCTATTCAACAAATTTCAGATCAGGTCTCTCATTTCTGGGGTGGGTCTGCCGATCTTTCCGCTTCAAACAACACTATGGTCAAAGCCGAAGCAGACTTTCAGCCTGGCAACTACCAAGGTCGTAATATCTGGTTTGGTGTGCGCGAATTTGCCATGGCAGCTGCGATGAATGGTATCGCACTCCACGGTGGTAGCCGTGTTTATGGAGGAACCTTCTTCGTCTTTTCAAACTACCTTTTACCTGCCGTTCGTTTGGCAGCTCTTGCGGAGTTGCCGACGGTTTATGTCATGACACATGATTCCGTTGCGGTAGGAGAGGATGGGCCGACACATGAGCCTATCGAACAATTAGCTAGCGTTCGCTCTATGCCAAATCTTAACGTCATCCGTCCGGCTGATGGTAACGAAGTTAACGCCGCTTGGAAACGTGCTTTACGTGAAACCAAGACGCCAACCATGCTTGTGTTAACCCGCCAAAACTTGCCAGTACTTGAGGGAACAGCTGACTTAGCTGAAGAAGGACTCAACAAGGGGGCTTATATTCTGTCTGAGGCCAAAGGTGACCTGGATGGGATTATCATTGCTACTGGTTCAGAAGTCGCGTTAGCACTTGAGACGCAACAAGCACTAGCGACAGAAGGTATCCATGTTCGGGTGGTGTCTATGCCTTCACAAAATCTCTTTGATGCGCAAAGCCCAGACTATAAGGAGGCTGTCCTTCCAAGTGCCGTCACCAAACGTTTAGCGATTGAGGCTGCGGCAAGCTATGGCTGGGAGCGCTACACAGGTTTACACGGGGCTACTTTGACCATTGATACCTGGGGATTATCTGCACCAGGAGATCGTATCTTTGAAGCCTATGGTTTCACCGTTGATAATGCCATGAAGCTCTATAAAGCCTTATCCTAATGACCCTTAACTAGCTTGATATCGTCTTTTGAATTAACTTTAATAATCTTTGTTTTTTGATTTCTAGGCTCAGACCTCAAAACCTCATTGTGAGGCTTTGAGTTGTCTGCGTCTTAGTTTCTTGTTTGAAAGTTCATTCATTTGCCTAGACCATTCAGGCGTCTAATAACAAAAAGGAGGCATTTATGCCATTTAAAAAAGTGAGTTTACTAGCTGTGACAGCACTTTCAATCCTTGCTCTTGCAGCATGTGATATGGATGATGACAAAATCGAAGAGACTCAAACCAAGTCTAGCCAAGTCATTAAAAAAGACCCACCAGCAGTGAAACCTGCTGTGACGCTATCAGAAGAAGAAGCTAAGAAAAAAGCCTTTGATGCCGCTAAAGTCAGTGAAGATGAGGTAACACATTTTCACCTAGAGCAAGATTTTGACGATGAGACACCAAGTTATGAGATTGACTTTGTCAAAGACACCACAGAATACTCTTATACCATTGATGCTAACACAGGAAATATTCTTGAGCAAAGCACAGAGCCTGTCAACGATTAGGAAAAAAGTGGGCTGTTCAGCTAAGAAAATCAAGGTCTTAGAGCCTGCTCAATCATGATGTTTTACGGCTTTACTTAGAATGACATAAAAAGGTTAGGACTTTGTTCTGACCTTTTTAGTGTCTTTGCTTATTTTTGGATTCTAACAGCTTCTTTTTGATATTCTTTTTTTAGAAAGTTTAGTATAATTTGCTTATGATGTATGATTATAAGCAAGTAAAACGTTTGGTGATCAAGATTGGGACCAGTTCTTTGGTCCTGTCAAACGGTAATATCAATTTAGAAAAAATTGATCAACTGGCTTTTGTTATTGCTAGTCTGAAAAATAAGGGCTTAGAAGTTATCTTGGTCTCTTCAGGAGCGATGGGATTTGGGCTCAATATCTTGGGCTTGTCTAAGCGACCTCAAGAATTGTCCAAACAACAGGCAGTCTCAAGTGTTGGTCAGGTTGCGATGATGGGGCTTTATGCACAGATTTTTGCGCACTACCAAAAGCAGGTTTCTCAAATTCTCTTAACACGCGATGTGGTTGAATTTCCAGAAAGTTTAGCCAATGTCACCAATGCCTTTGAAAGTCTCTTAGACATGGGGATTGTCCCCATTGTCAATGAAAATGATGCGGTCAGTGTTGATGAGATGGATCATGCGACTAAATTTGGAGATAATGACCGTCTGTCTGCCCTAGTAGCAGAGATTGTTAAGGCTGATCTCTTGATCATGTTGTCTGACATTGATGGTTTATTTGATAAAAATCCGACTATTTATGAGGATGCCGTTTTACGACCGCATGTTAGCGAGATCACACCGGAGATTTTAAGGTCAGCCGGTGGCGCTGGCTCTAAGTTTGGCACAGGGGGCATGCTTAGTAAAATCCAGTCAGCTCAGATGATGTTTGAACATGGTGGCGCTATGGTTTTGATGAATGGTAAGAACCCCAGAGATATTTTACGAGTGCTAGATGGTCAAGCGATCGGAACGCTCTTTAAGCAAGAAAAAGAGGACTAAGTCATGACATTGATTGAAAAACTAGGACAAAGAGCCAAAAAGGCCAGCAAAGATTTGGCAGGTTTGTCAACGACAGCTAAAAACCAAGTCTTACTGGCACTAGCAGATGGTCTGATCAAGGCATCTGACTGTATTTTAAGGGAAAATGAAAAGGACCTACTAGCAGCATCAGAGCATGGCATATCTGAGGTCATGACTGATCGCTTGCGTCTCACAAAAGAGCGTATTCAAGCCATAGCTGAGGGAGTTATTCAGGTGGCTGATCTTCAAGATCCCATTGGTCAAGTGGTCCGTGGTTACACCAACCGAGATGGTCTTAAAATCCTGCAAAAACGAGTCCCCCTTGGTGTTATCGCCATGATTTTTGAAAGTAGGCCTAATGTCTCGATTGACGCTTTTTGCTTAGCATTTAAGACCAATAATGCCATTATTTTGCGTGGTGGTAAGGATGCCCTTCACTCCAACAAAGCCTTGATTGGTGTCGCTCGCCAAGTCATTGCCGAGGCGGGCTATTCTCCCGACATGGTGCAATTAGTGGAAGATCCTTCCCACGCTGTGGCAGAAGAATTGATGTTAGCAACAGATTACCTTGATTTGCTCATTCCACGTGGTGGGGCTAGATTGATTCAAACGGTTAAAGAAAAAGCCAAAGTACCAGTGATTGAGACTGGTGTTGGCAATGTGCATATCTATGTGGATAAGGATGCCGATTTGGAAATGGCTGTTAGGATTGTCATCAATGCTAAAACATCACGACCAAGTGTTTGCAATGCCGCAGAAAGCCTAGTTGTCCATCAATCGGTAGTGGCAGTCTTTTTACCGATGTTGGAGAAGGCTCTCGCTGACCAACATCCTGTTGCTTTTCGGGCAGATGAGCGTGCCATGCCTTATCTGACCAATGCCACTAAGGCTACAGAGGCAGATTTTGCGACTGAATTTTTAGATTATATCATGGCTGTCAAGGTTGTCGATCACCTTGAAGAAGCGATTGAGGTGATCAATACCTACACGACCCATCATTCAGAAGCTATCATTACCCAAGAAATCAGTAGGGCAGAGAGATTTCAGGACAGCATAGATGCCGCTGCGGTCTATGTCAATGCCTCAACCCGCTTTACCGATGGTTTTGTCTTTGGCTTGGGCGCTGAAATTGGCATCTCAACTCAAAAACTACATGCGCGTGGGCCTATGGGACTAGAAGCCTTGACCTCAACCAAATACTACATTAACGGTCAAGGTCAGATTAGAGAGTAAGGTATGCTAGAGCCAGTCTAGTCGTTAATGTTGTTGGTGGCTTGTTTGCTAGGCTTAAAGGCTGCTCAATACTAAAAATGCTCATAATTGATACAGGTTAGATGTAAACAGGCTTTGAGGATTAAGAAAGTGACCTTGCTAGGGCAGCTAGTTTTGGATGAAAGCCTTATCATGACTAGGATTGACACATTTAAGACAAATAGCTTCTCTTTATGGTATAATAACTGTTATGAGTAATGATTTTCATCATGTGACAGTGCTTTTGCACGAAACGGTCGATGGACTTTTAGTTAAGCCAGATGGTATCTATGTTGATGCGACCTTGGGTGGCGCAGGGCATAGTGCCTATCTCCTATCACAATTAAGCCCCAAGGGGCATCTGTACTGCTTTGATCAGGATCAAACAGCGATTGAGAACGCTCAAATAACATTAAGAGATTACATTGACAAGGGAATGGTGACCTTCATCCAAGATAATTTCCGTCATTTGAGGTCCAACCTAGAAAAGCTAGGCGTGATTGAGATTGATGGGATTTTGTATGATTTGGGTGTTTCCAGTCCACAATTAGATGAGCGTGAGCGAGGCTTTTCTTACAAGCAAGACGCTCCTCTTGACATGCGTATGAACCGTCAGGCAAGTCTGACGGCTTACGATGTGGTAAACACCTATGATTACCATGATTTGGTACGGATTTTTTTCAAGTATGGTGAGGACAAATTCGCCAAACAAATTGCTCGTAAGATTGAGCAAGCGCGTCAAACCAAGCCCATTGAGACAACAACGGAATTGGCAGAACTTATCAAATCAGCCAAGCCAGCTAAAGAACTCAAGAAAAAAGGCCATCCTGCCAAGCAGATCTTTCAAGCCATCCGCATTGAAGTGAACGATGAGTTAGGAGCGGCAGATCAGTCTATTCAAGAAGCCATGGACTTACTAGCACTTGATGGGCGCATAGCTGTGATTACCTTTCATTCTTTGGAGGATCGTTTAACCAAGCAACTCTTTAAAGAAGCCTCAGCCGTTGATGTGCCAAAGGGCTTGCCCTTTATTCCAGAAGACTTAAAGCCCAAGATGGTCTTGGTTAATCGTAAGCCGATTTTACCAAGCTCAGAAGAACTTGCCATTAATCACCGAGCTCACTCAGCCAAGCTGCGAGTGGCTAAAAAAGTTAGGAAATAAATATGCCAAACGAAACTAAACGCGAAGCCATGGCGCAAGCCCTGCAAAAGCGGATTCGTACCTTTACGCGCATTGAAAAAGCTTTTTATGGTGCCATTGTTATCGCTGCCATCACGATGGCTATCAGCATTATCTACCTTCAAAGCCGTAACATGCAGGTACAGCAAGAAATCAATCGCTTGAACATTGACATCAACGGTGC
Organism: Streptococcus pluranimalium; assembly: GCF_047785705.1. Taxonomy (GTDB): domain Bacteria; phylum Bacillota; class Bacilli; order Lactobacillales; family Streptococcaceae; genus Streptococcus; species Streptococcus pluranimalium_A. The sequence goes on along the minus strand of NZ_JBLOJV010000005.1, from coordinate 21,169 downwards.
CCAGACAGACCTTAATGATGCCAAACAAGAAGTCAATGAACTCAGTCGATATGACCGTATTTCTGAGATTGCCAAAAAAGCTGGTCTCAAAATCAGGAATGACAATATTCAAAACGTGGAGTCAGAATGAGGAAACTGCAAAAGCTATTTCTAAACTATGTCGTCAAGGTTAGAAAAGCACACCCAGAAGAAAATAGGCGTTACGCTGGTCAAAATTTGATGATTCTTACGGTATTCATCTTTTTTGTCTTTGTCATCAATTTTGCAGTGATTGTGGGAACAGATAGCAAGTTTGGTGTTGACCTCTCTGAAGGTGCAAGAGCGGTCTATAACGCTAGAACAACTTTACAAGCAAGGCGTGGAACGATTTTTGATCGTCATGGCAACGTGATTGCAGAAAATTCCACAACCTACAGCGTCTATGCCATTATTGATAAAACCTATGTGACAGCCAATCAGGAAAAATTATACGTTCAGTCCTCGCAGTTTGATACGGTTGCCAATCTCTTTCATAACCATCTGGGTTTGGATAAACAATACGTCATCAACCAGCTTAATCAACAACAGTTAGTCCAAGTTTCTTTTGGAACAAAGGGGTCTAATCTGAGTTATAGCAAGATGAGCGCTCTTAGAGAAGCTGTTAAACAGGAGAAGATCAAGGGTATTTCTTTTGATAGCAGTACCAGTCGGATGTATCCAAATGGTATCTTTGCTTCTCAATTTATAGGCCTAGCCCAGCCTCGCACAGAGGAAAATGGTTCAACCTTATTAGAGGGAGTGACGGGTATGGAGGCGTCTTTGAATAATCTCTTATCTGGTAAAGATGGCATTGTGGAATACGAAAAAGACCGAAACGGGAACCTTCTGTTAGGAACCCAGAAAGTGATCAAAAAAGCCAGTGATGGACGAGATGTTTACACCACCCTCTCAGCCCCCCTTCAAACCTATCTTGAAACGCAAATGGATGCTTTTCAAGAAGAAACCAAAGGAAAATTTGCCAGTGCCACTATTGTCAACTCACAAACGGGTGAAATCTTAGCGACCACTCAAAGACCAAGTTTTAATTCAGACACCTTAAAAGGACTGGAAGAAAAAGACTTTTCTTGGCAAAACATGCTCTATCAAACCAACTACGAACCAGGGTCGACCATGAAAGTCATGACCTTGGCATCTGCCATTGATGCTAAAGAATTCAAAGCCAATGAGTACTATACCAATACTGGTCTCAATCTTGATGGGATTACCATCAATGACTGGTCTGTCAACGGTGGTGTTGCAGGATACCAGACCATGACCTTTGCTCAAGGTTTTGCCTACTCCAGTAACGTAGCAATGACCTTGCTGGAGCAAAAAATGGGTGATGACAAGTGGGCCAACTACCTGACCAAGTTTAAATTTGGAGAGCCAACTTACTTTGGTATGGGTTCAGAATCAGCAGGGGTTATCTCATCTAATAGCGTCAATACAGCAACCAGTGCCTTTGGACAAGGGATTTCAGTGACTCAGTCGCAAATGTTACGTGCTTTTAGCGGTATTTCTAACGATGGAGAAATGCTAGAGCCACAATTTATTAGTCAGCTCGTCAATCTTGATGATGGCTCAAGCCGTGTGGCCCTGCCAGAAGTTGTCGGCAATCCTGTTAGCAAAAAAGCTGCAAAAGAAACCAGAGAGCACATGGTAGCTGTAGGGACGACACCTTATTATGGAACCTTGTATGCAGGGTGGTTGGGAGAGCCAATCATTCAAGTTGACAATGAAGCCATTGCGGTTAAGTCAGGTACGGCAGAAATTGCCAAAGAAGATGGTTCAGGCTATCTCTCTGGCGAGAGAGATTATATCTACTCTGTTGTAGCAATGATTCCTGCGGAAAAACCTCTCTTTACCATGTATGTCACGGTACAGCAACCAGGTAGCTGGACAGACTTAGAATGGCGAACCATCTTTAACCCAGTCCTTCAAGAAACCTTGACCATGAAAGATCAGTTAGTGACCTCACTCGCTGATAAGGAGACACGTCCTGAAACACCTTATCAGATGCCAGATGTGATTGGCAAGCCTAGTGCCAAGACAGTGGAGTCCTTGCGTCGCAATCTTATCCATCCGATCTTGGTTGGTAATGAGTCAAAAGTGACTAAAACGACAGTTACTAAAGGAACCAAACTCAAAGCCAACCAGCAAGTCTTGATTCAGGCTGGAAAGGTGACTGAGATGCCAGACATGTATGGCTGGAGCAAGCGTAATGTCCAAGCCTTTGCCAAATGGAATGATTTGAGCATCACCATTAAAGGTTCAGGGACAGTGGTCAAGCAAAATGCAGATGTCGGGACACCTTTAAGACAGCGAAAAAATATCAAAATTACGTTGGGAGATTAACATGTTATTGAGCTCAATAGTCGGCATCATTAGTTTTGGTGTGACGATGATTGCCATGCCTTTCTTTATTCGTTATTATCAGATGAAAAAAATTGGTGGTCAACAGATGCATGAGGATGTCAAGCAACATCTCACCAAATCTGGGACACCAACCATGGGAGGCACTGTTTTTCTAACCGTTAGTCTGTTAGTCGGTTTAATAGTTGGCTCAATTTATCAAGTCTACCAAGGGGGCAGTCTAGGGGCGATCGCAGGGATTTTATCGGTTAGTCTCCTTTATGGTATCATCGGTTTTTTGGATGATTTTTTAAAGATCTTTAAACAGGTCAACGAAGGCTTGACACCTTGGCAAAAAATGACCCTTCAGATCATTGCTGGCTTGCTCTTTTACCTTAGTTATGTTTACCCAAATGAGATCATAAGCGTGACGGTTATGGGGCTTGACTTGCCACTTGGGGTGTTCTACCTTGCCTTTGTGATCTTCTGGGTAGTTGGCTTTTCAAATGCGGTCAACTTAACAGATGGCATTGACGGGTTAGCCTCTATGACAGTTGTGATTAGTTTGCTGGCCTATGGTGTGATTGCTTTTTTTCAAAAGCAATTTGATGTGCTAGTGATGATTAGCGCGATGATTGGGGGGCTTTTGGCTTTCTTTTGCTTCAATAAAAAGCCAGCCAAAATTTTTATGGGTGATGTCGGATCTCTCGCTTTAGGAGCCATGCTAGCAGCTATCTCCATTGTTTTAAGACAAGAATGGACACTCTTGCTGATTGGATTGGTCTATGTGTTTGAGACCCTCTCAGTAATCCTACAAGTGACTTATTTTAAGTACACAAAGAAAAAAGATGGTCAAGGGCGTCGGATTTTTCGTATGACTCCCTTCCATCACCATCTTGAACTAGGTGGTTTATTAGGAAAAGGTGAGCGTTGGAGTGAGTGGCAGGTCAATGCTTTTATGTGGTCAGTAGCTCTCATCTCTAGTCTGGTCGCTCTGGCCTTACTCTATTTATGATCTATCCTAAGTAAAAACCTGCAAACGCTAATTCTATCAAGAGACAAGCTAGCTATTCGTGTTCTAGCTTGTTTTATTATGTTATAATAGTCATCAGAAAAGGAGGCACTATGTCCTTTAAAGATTTTAATTTCAATTCTTATATACAAGCGGCTTTAGATGAGCTGGGCTTTAAGAATCCTACTCCTGTACAACAAAAGCTGATTCCAATCGTTCGTTCAGAACGTGATTTGGTGGGCGAATCAAAAACAGGTTCAGGTAAGACCCATACCTTCTTGTTGCCGATTTTTGAGAAGCTAGATCCAGACAAGGCTGAGGTTCAAGTCGTCATCACAGCACCCAGTCGTGAGTTGGCTACTCAGATCTACCAAGCCAGTAAGCAAATCGCCAACCATTCAAACAAAGAGATTCGTGTGGTTAACTATGTTGGTGGAACGGATAAACAACGCCAAATTGAGCGCCTAAAAGTGAACCAACCACACATTGTCATTGGAACTCCTGGTCGTATCTATGATTTGGTCAAATCCGGTGACTTAGAGATTTACAAGGCACATACTTTTGTCGTTGATGAAGCTGATATGACCATGGATATGGGCTTTCTGGACACAGTTGATAAAATTGCGGCTAGTTTGACCAAAGAGGTTCAAATTTTAGTCTTTTCGGCGACCATTCCTCAAAAATTACAACCCTTCCTCAAGAAATACCTCACCAATCCAGTCATCGAACAAATCAAAACCAGCACAGTTATTGCTGATACCATCCATAACTGGTTGATGTCAACCAAAGGAAAAGATAAAAATGCTCAGATGTTAAAATTGTCGCAGGTTATCAATCCTTATTTGGCCATGATATTTGTTAACACCAAAGAGCGAGCAGACGAATTACATGCCTATCTGGTAGCCAATGGGCTCAAAGTGGCTAAAATTCATGGAGGCATGCCATCGCGTGAGCGTAAGCGTATCATGAATCAAGTTAAGAACCTGAACTACGAGTACATTGTGGCGACAGACTTGGCTGCGCGTGGTATTGACATTGAAGGGGTCAGCCACATTATCAATGACGCTATCCCACAAGACCTGTCTTTCTTTGTTCACCGTGTCGGGCGTACAGGGCGTAACGGCTTGTCAGGAATTGCCATCACCCTATATCAACCTAGTGATGATAGTGATATTCGGGAGTTAGAAAAACTGGGCATCACTTTTGAGCCAAAGGCTCTCAAAGATGGTGAAATCATAGCTACTCATGATCGTGATCGTCGCCGTCAGCGTGAAAAAGCCTATCAAAAACTAGATACTGAAATGATTGGGCTGGTTAAAAAGAAAAAGAAAAAAGTAAAACCAGGCTATAAGAAAAAAATTCAGTGGAAAGTTGATGAAAAGCGGCAAAAAGAACGCCGTGCTGCTAATAAGGCTCGCGGCCGTGCCGAGCGTAAGGCTAAGAAACAAACATTTTAAGAAAACTTGGGTCAGCTATAGCCAATAACTACGAATAGTCTTCTACTAAAGCCATAAGTAAAAATCATTAAGCTAGGCTAAAAATACCATCACAGCCCGATTGTTTTGCTGTTTAGGCAGGAGATAAGAAAATGATAAGAGGTGATAGCTAAATCCTATCACCTTTTTAAAACCTCTTCATTTACAGCACCCAAGCGCAATGATAGAATGGACAAATAACAAGATTATCGCGAAAAGGACACTATTATGACAAACCTATTCTTAGCCGTTGGTTGGTACCAAAGTTTGGTCGAAAAACTACCAGCTGGAAAATTATTTTCATGGCGAGCTGTTTTTGAAGCCATTCCCCCTATTCTTCAACGTCTCCCCATTACAGTAGGCCTTACTTTGGCAGGTGCTCTAGCGGGACTCCTCTTGGCCCTTTTGTTTGCCATTGTTAAGATCAATCGTGTCAAGCTACTCTATCCCATACAGGCATTTTTGGTTAGTTTTTTACGAGGAACTCCTATTTTAGTGCAGCTGATGCTGACCTATTATGGGATTCCCTTGCTTCTTAAAGCCATCAATCAAAAGACTGGCTTAACCATGAACATCAATGCTATTCCTGCCTCTGTTTTTGCCATCACGGCCTTTGCCTTTAATGAAGCAGCCTATGCCAGCGAAACCATACGTGCAGCAATCCAGTCAGTTAGCTCTGGTGAAATAGAGGCAGCTAAGAGCCTTGGGATGACCAACTCACAGATCTATCAACGGGTCATTATTCCCAATGCCGCAGTGGTAGCCACCCCAACCTTAATCAATAGCCTGATCGGCTTGACCAAGGGGACATCCCTAGCCTTTAGTGCTAGTATCGTTGAGATGTATGCCCAAGCACAGATTTTAGGAGGCAGTGATTACCGTTATTTTGAGCGCTTTATCTCAGTATCCTTGATTTATTGGGGGGTTAGTTTTTTGATTGAAAATCTAGGCCGGCTAATTGAGCAAAAAATGGCGATTTCATCACCAAAAGTCGTTCAAAAATCACTTGAAAGAGGAGGTCGCTAATGATTTCGATTCGTCAGTTAAGCAAAACGTTTTCTGGTCAAAAAGTCTTAGATGGCTTGGATTTGGACATTGAAAAAGGGCAAGTGGTGGCCCTTGTAGGCGCTTCAGGTGCTGGGAAGTCAACCTTTTTGCGTAGCCTAAATTACTTAGAAGAGGCTGACTCAGGCAGTATCACGATTGATGAGTTTAAGGTTGATTTTAAAACCATCTCAACAGAAGAAATCTTGACCCTTCGTCGCAAGCTAGCCATGGTTTTTCAACAGTTTAACCTTTTTGAGCGTCGTACAGCTCTTGACAATGTCAAAGAAGGGCTAAAGGTGGTTAAGCAATTATCAGATAGCGAAGCCACTAAGATCGCTAAGGAAGAACTAGCCAAAGTCGGTCTTTCAGATAGGGAAAATCACTACCCACGCCACTTATCAGGGGGGCAAAAGCAGCGTGTAGCCTTGGCGCGTGCCCTGGCCATGAAACCTGATGTGCTCTTACTGGATGAGCCAACCTCGGCTTTGGATCCAGAACTCGTTGGCGAAGTCGAAAGAGCCATTGCTGATGCTGCTAGAGCTGGTCAAACCATGATTTTGGTCAGTCATGATATGAATTTTGTCGCTCAGGTTGCAGATAAGATATTGTTTCTTGATAACGGTAAGATTTTGGAGCAAGGAAGGCCTGAACAGCTCATCCACCATCCTCAACAAGAGCGCACCAAAGAATTTTTCGCTAGTTACAAAAAATCATATCTTTGATATAATAAAGTAGAAAAACTCAGCTAGGCAGTATGGCTGAGTTTCTTTTGAAAGATGTCAAAGCAGCTCATGCAGAGTGCTCCCCCACCAAAATCAAACTCAAAGAAGAAACGACAAGATTGTCAACGTAACTTTGATAAGGTTTCGTTTGATTTAACAAAAGGGCAGGAGTGCCATGCTTGACAAAACCAACCCCATAACATTTAGAGGTAATACCATGTTACAGACATTAGTGTCCTTTTACTTACAAGGTCTTTTAATAGCAGTGATTCTGGTTCTTGTACTAGCTGTGGCTTATTTGCTAAAGCGTTTCTATCAAAAGGCAGATAAAACTGTCCGAGAACGCCAAGAAACCCTTTACGATGTTTTAATGATGTCGATGTTAACCATTCCGATATTGTCCTTTGCCTTTATGGCCTTGCTCTTGGTGTTAAAGTCTTAGCACCTATCAAGTCAAGGACAGATAGCCTTGGATTTTTAAACGTATAAATGAATACATAAGGAGAAGAGATGTACGATACTATTATCATTGGAGCAGGTCCTGCGGGGATGACGGCAGCACTCTATGCTGCTCGCTCAAACTTGAAGGTAGCCATCTTGGAGCAAGGAGCTCCCGGTGGGCAAATGAACAATACCGCTGACGTTGAAAACTATCCTGGTTTTGAGCGCATCAGTGGCCCTGAATTAGCCATGAAGATGTTTGAGCCTCTGGAGAAGTTTGGGGTTGATCATCTTTACGGCATCGTGACCCAGATCGAAGACAAGGGCGACTATAAAGTGATTCGCGCTGATGAGCAAGCCTACAAAACCAAGACACTCATCATCGCTACAGGAGCAAAACATCGCCAACTCGGCGTCCCTGGAGAAGAAACCTACAATAGCCGAGGGGTATCTTATTGTGCCGTCTGTGATGGTGCTTTCTTTAGAAATCAAGACCTGCTCGTGGTTGGTGGTGGCGATTCTGCCATCGAAGAAGGCTTGTTCTTGACACGGTTCGCCAACTCGGTGACCATAGTGCATCGTCGCGATCAATTGCGGGCTCAAAAAATCTTACAAGAGCGTGCCTTTGCTCATGAGAAGGTGTCTTTTATCTGGGACTCTGTCGTTGAAGCCATCAAAGGTAACGATTTGAAGGTGACCAATGTTGACATCAGAAATCTCAAAACCAATCAAGTGACCAACCATGCTTTCGGAGGTGTTTTTGTCTATGTAGGTCTTGATCCTGTGTCAGACTTTTTCAGAGATTTGAAGATCACAGATGATGAGGGCTGGGTTGTGACCGATGACCGTATGCGAACAGCGATTCCTGGGATCTTTGCCGTTGGAGACATTCGCCAAAACCAACTGCGTCAAATCACCACAGCCGTAGGTAACGGGGCTGTTGCCGGTCAAGAAGCTTATCACTATATTGTTGACCAAGGCTTGTAAGAAATACAAATATCGGTGTCAGAAGGGTTTAGCGGCACATCATTTTTCTGATGATAGTGGACTAAAACAGTCGTCAGAGCAAGATCAGTCAGTACAGCTAGATAAGTAGTCATCAAAAGCCTAAACCAGCGCTGCCTTTACTTCAACATAGCCATGTCCCGAGCCTAGGACTTATGCTATAATAGTCAGTAAAAAGACAAGCCTGAGCCCAAGAGCATTAAGTGCCTAAAACCTTCAACCAGAAACAAAGGAAATCAACACATGACTTACCCAGATGATAGTTTAACCCTCCACACGGATCTTTATCAGATCAATATGATGCAGGTTTACTTTAACCAGGGCATTCACGACAAGCATGCTATCTTTGAACTTTACTTTAGAAAATTGCCGTTTGACAATGGTTTTGCCGTTTTTGCAGGTCTGGAGCGGATAGTGTCTTATCTCAAGTACTTGCATTTTTCAGAGACTGATCTGGCTTATCTTCGCCAAGAAGGCTATCCAGAAGATTTTTTGGCTTACCTTAGAGACTTTAAGATGACCTTATCAGTTCGATCAGCGCGTGAGGGAGATCTGGTCTTTGCCAATGAACCCCTGGTGCAGATCGAAGGCCCCTTGGCTCAGTGCCAACTGGTTGAGACAGCGCTCTTAAATATCGTTAATTTCCAGACCTTGATTGCTACCAAGGCGGCACGTATCAAGACAGTCATCGAGGATGAGCCCTTGCTTGAGTTTGGCACACGTCGTGCCCAAGAGATGGATGCCTCTATTTGGGGAGCACGCGCAGCTGTTATCGGAGGTGCTGACGCAACGTCAAATGTGCGTGCCGGCAAACTCTTTGGCATTCCTATCTCAGGAACGCATGCGCATGCCATGGTGCAGGCTTATGGTGATGATTACCAGGCCTTTAAAGCCTATGCACAGACTCACCGTGACTGTGTTTTTCTAGTGGATACCTATGATACCCTCAAAATCGGTGTCCCAGCAGCCATCAAGGTCGCCAAAGAATTTGGAAATCAGATTCATTTTCAAGGAGTCCGTCTGGACTCTGGAGATATGGCTTATCTGTCCAAGGAAGTTCGCAAGCAGTTAGACGAGGCTGGCTTTCCAGATGCTAAGATTTATGCCTCTAATGACTTGGATGAAAATACCATTCTTAACTTGAAGATGCAAAAGGCCAAGATTGACGTTTGGGGTGTTGGAACAAAGTTAATCACAGCCTACGACCAACCAGCCCTAGGTGCGGTCTATAAGATTGTCGCTATTGAAGATGACAAGGGTGAGATGATAGACACGATCAAACTATCTAATAATGCGGAAAAAGTTTCCACACCAGGCAAAAAACAGGTCTGGCGCATCACCAGCCATGACAAGGGCAAGTCAGAAGGAGACTACATCACCTTCGCAGATGTCGATGTTACAGCTATGGACCAGATTCACATGTTTCATCCAGTCTATACCTATATCAGTAAGACGGTCAAGCAGTTTCATGCCGTGCCTCTTTTGGTTGATATTTTCAAGCAGGGAGACTTGGTCTATGACCTGCCATCATTAGGGGAGATCAAGGAGTATGCCCGCAAAGAACTAGATGAGCTCTGGGATGAGTACAAGCGAGTCCTAAACCCACAAGAATACCCTGTAGACCTCGCTAAAGACGTCTGGGATAATAAAATGGCACTGATCGATCGTGTTCGTCAAGCAGCCTTTGCCCATGTAAAAGGAGAAGCCTAAGTGACCTTACAAACAACCATTATCAAAGCCTTGGGGGTCAAGCCCTTGATTGACCCTCAAGAGGAGATTCGTCGCTCGATTGATTTTTTAAAAGCCTATCTCCTCAAGCATCCTTTTCTAAAAACCTTGGTTTTGGGCATTTCAGGCGGTCAGGATTCGACACTAGCGGGACGTTTAGCGCAGTTAGCAGTTGAAGAATTGCGTCGTGAGACAGGTCAAACCTATCAGTTTATCACCATTCGCCTGCCTTATGGTCTTCAAGCAGACGAGGCAGATGCCCAAAAGGCCCTTGACTTTATCAAACCGGACATGAGCTTCACCATCAACATCAAGGAAGCAGTAGATGGTCAGGTGTCAGCATTGACCAAAGCAGGGGTGTCTATCTCTGACTTTAACAAGGGCAATATCAAGGCCCGTCAACGCATGATCACGCAGTATGCTGTTGCTGGTCAATACAGTGGCGCTGTTATCGGGACTGATCATGCAGCTGAAAACATCACAGGTTTTTTCACCAAGTTTGGTGATGGTGGGGCAGATATTTTGCCGCTTTTCAGGCTCAACAAACGCCAAGGCAAACAACTTCTAGCGGCCTTGGGAGCGGACAAAGCCCTTTATGAGAAAATCCCAACCGCTGATTTAGAGGATGACAAGCCAGGTTTAGCAGACGAGGTAGCGTTAGGCGTCAGCTACAATGACATCGATGATTACCTCGAGGGTAAAGAGGTATCTCCAGAAGCCAAGCGCCAAATAGAGCAATGGTGGCAAAAAACCATGCACAAAAGACACTTGCCCATCACCGTCTTTGATGATTTTTGGCAATAACAGAACTTGAAAACAAGATAGCGTCAGCCAAGCCGACACCGACAAAGCTGGGGCTGTAGATCAGTTTACCTCGATGCTCTTTATGAGCGAGTTTTTTAATCAAACAGTGGGACAGGGATCACTGCTTTTGCAGGAGTAGCCTTTGCCCACTTTTTTTGCTTTATAGGGGATATAGTTTAAAACTATAGATAAGCCTAGTTTTTAAGAACTTGTTTTTGAGGATGGCATGTGACATAATAATACTCAAGAAAAGCCAAAACGAGACGAGGCGACGAAATCAAAGATAGAGTCTATCTGGGTCAGTCAACAGGATATCGTTTTGATTTTTGAAAAATATAATGATAAAGAAGAGGTATCTCACAATGACCATTAAAAAAATCGCAAGCATTACTGGATTAGCCCTAGCATCAACACTTGTCTTGGCAGCTTGTTCTGGCAAAGACTCAGCAGATGATAAAAACGAACTACGTGTTGGAATCATGACCAAAACAGATGCCACAGAGCCTATCTGGGACCGTATCGAGGAGTTGGCTGAGGAAAAAGGTGTGGACCTTGAGTTTCAAGAGTTTACCGACTACACCCAACCCAACAAGGCTCTTAAAAATGGTGAAGTCGATGTCAATGCTTTCCAACATTACAATTTCTTAAACGACTGGAACAAGAAAAACGATGCTGACTTAGTCGCAGCAGCTGAAACCCTCCTAAGCCCAATCAACTTGTTCTCAGGCTTAGATGGCAAAAAAGCCAAGTACACTGATGTCAAGGATATTCCAAAAGGGGCTACCATTTCAGTACCAAATGACCCTACCAACGAAAGCCGTGCCTTATATGTCCTTCAATCAGCTGGCTTGATTACCCTATCAACCTCAGGTGAGGAAGTGGCAACACTTGACGACATCACATCAAATCCCAAAGATTTGACCATCAAAGAAATCGCTGCTGACCAAGCTGCCTCAACCCTAACCTCTGTTGATGCTGCCATTATCAACAACAACTATGCCGTAGACGCAGGCGTTGACTATAGCACATCGCTCTTTAAAGAAGAGAAAAATGATAACTCAAAACAGTGGATCAACGTGATTGCTGCCCAAAAAGACTGGAAAAAATCACCTAAAGCAGATGCCATCAAGGTCTTGATTGACGTTTATCAGACAGATGAAATCGCTAAAATCATCAAAAAAGCCTCTAACGGCACTGACATCGCTATCTGGGAAGGCGCACCAGCCAACTAATCAAGGCTTGCCTAGGACCTTCTAAGCCCTGTAACAAAGCTAACAACCGTTGAGGCGCACTGCTAGTGAAATCGTTTCAGGTCAGATTCCTGAAAGGAGAGAGTAATTCCCTTGTGCTTCATAGGAAGTAGCGCCGCTCCCGTTACTAAAAGTCAATGAGTCTGGGACCAAATGATTCTGGACTCATTTTCGCGTTAGTGACAAAATAGCAATACTCAAAAAGTCAGTCTTAGTCAGGTGATGACGCTAAGAGTCAGTCTTATCAGGTCAAGAGGCGATTATTTCAGCCACTCAAGAGCAGCTAGAGGAGAAAAATCATGCCAAGTATCCCACAAGATAACAAAGAAACCCTAAGAAACGACTATCTGGATGTCTTAAAGCAGTTGGTTGCCCATCGGTCTATTTTTGCTCAGGGCATCGGTCTACATGAGACAGCCCTCTATCTCAAGGAGATCTTTGAGGAAGCAGGTGCTCAGGTCTTGCTTGATGACAGCTATGCTGCGCCCTTTATTCTGGCTCAGTTCAAGAGCTCACGCCCCAATGCTAAGCAGCTGATTTTTTACAATCATTATGACACCCAGCCAGCAGATGATGATCAAGACTGGACCAGTGACCCTTTTTGCCTGACCTTTCGTGATGGCTATCTCTATGGTCGAGGGGTTGATGATGACAAGGGGCACATCACAGCACGTCTGACAGCAGTCATGTCCTATCTACAAGACCATCAATACCTTCCTCTTGATATTACCTTTATCATAGAGGGAGCAGAGGAGTCAGCCTCGCTTGATTTGGATAAGTATTTAGCCAAATACAGTGATTGCCTAAGTGGCGCGGACCTCTTGGTCTGGGAGCAGGGCATAGGCAACCAAAAGGGGCAAATCGAGATTGCTGGTGGGACCAAAGGCATCGTCACCTTCGATGCCCAAGTGACCTCAGCCAAGGTGGATAGCCATTCCAAGTTCGGAGCTATTTTTGACAGTGCCACTTGGTATCTGATCAATGCACTGACTAGTCTTAGAGGAGCAGATGGTCGGATACTGGTGCAAGGGATCTATGATGACATCATCCCACCCAGTCAGCAGGAACTCGATCTGGTCTCACAGCACGCTCACATCAACCTAGACGACCTAAAATCGCTCTACCAGCTAAGCCTGCCACATCTTGTCACCTCACAGAAAGACTTGGAAAAACGGCTCTTCTTTGAGCCTTCCTTGACCATTCAGGGCTTATGGTCTGGCTATTTGGGTGAAGGGGTCAAGACCATCATGCCTGCCAAAGCCAGTGCCAAGCTAGAAATTCGCTTGGTGCCTGGGATGGATCCCCATAAAGTGCTAGACCTGATCGAAAAACAGCTGGTCCAAAACGGCTATAACAAGGTTAATCTGATCTACACCCTAGGCGAAAAAGCTTATCGCAGCGACATGACCGCACCTGCCATTCAAAAGGTTATCACTATAGCAGAGCATTTATCCCCAGAAGGTGTAGCCGTCTTACCAACGACCGCAGGAACGGGTCCCATGCACCAAGTCTTTGAGGCACTGGGTGTGCCTATTGCCGCCTTTGGGATCGGAAATCCTGACAGCCGTGACCATGGCAGTGATGAAAATGTCAGCTGGACAGACTACCAGACACATATAGAAATGATAGAGGAGTTAATCAGAAGTTATGACTGATACCATAATCAACTTAGACAAGATCACCATTACCTTTCAGCAAAAGAAAAGGACTATCCATGCCGTCAAAGACGTTTCTATACAGATCAAAAAAGGGGATATCTACGGCATCGTTGGCTACTCAGGGGCAGGAAAATCAACGCTCGTCAGGGTGATCAACCTGCTTCAAGTACCGACAGCTGGTAAAATCACCATCGCTGATCAGGTAACTTATGATCAGGGTAAGGTACAGCTATCCCCTACAGAGCTGCGTCAAAAACGTCAGAAGATAGGCATGATCTTTCAGCACTTTAACCTCATGGCACAAAAAACAGCCTTTGAAAACGTGGCCTTTGCCTTGCGCCATTCTCACTTGAGCAAAGAAGCCAAGGCGCAAAAGGTTTCAGATCTCTTGGAGTTGGTTGGCTTATCGGACCGGGCAGACAACTACCCTGTTCAACTATCAGGCGGTCAAAAGCAGCGTGTCGCCATCGCGCGTGCTTTGGCTAATGATCCCGAAATCTTAATCTCAGATGAGTCCACCTCTGCCCTAGATCCTAAAACCACCAAGCAGATTTTGGCCTTATTGCAGAATTTGAACCAAAAGTTAGGCTTGACCGTGGTCATGATCACACATGAGATGCAGATTGTCAAGGACATCTGTAACCGTGTCGCAGTCATGCAAGACGGCCGCCTGATTGAGGAAGGCTCTGTCCTTGGCATCTTTTCAAATCCCAAGGAGCCCCTAACTCAGGAGTTTATCAAAACTGCTACTGGTATCGATGAGGCCATGATTAAGATCGCCCAGCAAGATGTGGTGCGTGACCTAGCCACAGACGCTCTCCTCGTTCAGCTCAACTACGCAGGCACATCAACCGATGAGCCCATCTTGAGTGAAATCTATAAGCACTATCAAGTGACTGCCAATATCCTCTATGGCAATATCGAGATTTTAGACCAAACGCCAGTAGGCGAGATGGTGGTTATCTTATCAGGAACCAAGCTCAACCTAGCCGCTGCCCAAGAAGCCATAAAAGCAGCAGGCGTTCAACTGACTATTTTAAAGAGAGGTGCTTAAATGTTAGAGTGGATCCAGACTTACTTACCCAATGTTTACCGAATCGGCCTAACAGGCGACAATGGCTGGCTATCAGCCATCAATGCCACCCTATACATGACCCTGGTGTCCTTTATCATCGGTGGCTTTTTAGGCCTTTTGGCAGGCCTCTTTCTCGTCTTGACAGGTCCAGGTGGTGTCATCGACAATCGCCCCGTCTTTCAAGTCCTAGACAAGGTGACATCGGTCTTTCGTGCCATCCCCTTCATCATCTTGCTGGCCATCTTAGCACCAGTGACCTTCTTGCTGGTCAAGACCAACCTCGGTGCCACCGCAGCCCTCGTCCCCCTATCAGCCGCGACCTTCCCCTTCTTCGCCCGCCAAGTACAGGTGGTCTTATCGGAGTTGGATCGTGGGGTTATCGAGGCAGCTCAAGCCTCGGGGGCAACCCTTTTTGACATCATTAAGGTCTACCTTGGTGAGGGGCTACCAGACCTGATCCGTGTGTCAACAGTGACCCTCATCTCCCTAGTTGGTGAGACAGCCATGGCAGGAGCTATCGGTGCGGGAGGACTAGGAAATGTCGCCATCTCCTACGGCTATAACCGCTCCAATACTGACGTTACCATCGTCGCTACCCTAGCCATTCTCCTCTTGATCTTCACCATCCAGTTCATCGGAGACCGCCTCACTCGAAAACTCAGCCACCGCTAGAGGCTGACCTCCCTCCTTGTTGCTCAAAACAAGGAGTTTTTTTTTCACGATTACGCTAACTTTTGGGAAATATCACTGGAAAAAAGACCCCAAACCCCTATCATATCAAGGCAAAACACTTGACAAATGGGGGGGGGCGGGTAAAATAGAAGATGACACAAATTATACTTTTGTTGTCCACTGTTGTTAAACAGTGATTCAATGCTCGACAAGTCTCAAACCTAGACCTGATGACAAGATGCCTTGATAACACTTGGGGTTATCAAGGCAAGTCAAAGGCCTAGCCTTTTGAGTCTTGACGAATGCTATTTATCACATCAAAAGGAGAACATATGCAATTTCAAAGAGATCAACGACAGATATTCTCGATCCGTAAGTTCAAGGCCTACGGTGCAACCTCTGTCCTTCTAGGGTTGATGATCCTAGGGGTCAATGACAAGGCTCTGGCTGAGCAGATAGCTAAAGTCCAGGTCTCGCCTGAGTCTGGTGAGGCAACTCAAGCAACCTCGCCAACGACGAGCGCTACTCTTGAGACGGATAACTTGGTCATTGCCCAAGCGACCGGTTCAGCCGTAGTAGTAAAAGAGAACGATGCTCATCGCTTAGAGCCAGTGCGTCAAAAAGCCCTCAAAGACCTAGAAGCCCTCAAAGGCGACCTGGATCACGAGAGCTACGTCAGCTACAGCAACCAGATCAAGTCAGCGACTGATATAGATGTCTTTGCCTCTATCATCAAGCGTGCTAAAGCTAATGCAGACGAGCAAAAAGCAGTAAAACTTGCTAACCCTGCTAAGAAAGCGACTGTAGCCGATGAGGATACTAGCAATCTCAGTTATAAAGAGCGCTTAGAGTCGACTAGAGCCAAAGTCCTAAGCCAACTGTATGCTCTCAAGGGTGACTTGTCAGCTGATGCCTATGCGAGTTACCAACGCCAGCTGACCAACACCACTGACGTCGCTCTCCTGGATCGTATCCTAGAGCGTGCGCAAAAAAGTTTGGTGCAGTCAGACGCTAGTCAACCCCAAAAAGCTGAAGCTACGGTTGCTAGTGACTCGACTAACCGTCAAAGCCTTCTGAATGAATCAACTGTCTCAGAGAGCACTGAGCTTATTGATCTACTCGATAAGGCAGAAGATAAGCAAGCGGCTGTACGTCTCTTTTTTGAGACTCAGCTGAATTTTGACAAAGCAAAAGCCTTAGAGCTTTTCAACTTGGTTAACGTTGATTACAATACTGCGACCAGCAAAGAAGTTCATGAGGCTATCGTTTTGGCGATGGCTGAGATGAAGAACAAGCCTCAATCGAGAGTTCGTCGTGCACGCGCTGCAGGATCAGAATCTGATCTTGCTTTGACACCGACCGTAAAATTCATCGACCTGAGAGACGGCTCTGAGTTAACGCCAGAAAAAGTCCTAGACGGTCAGTATGGTGATGATATTCGTGTCAATGCTGAGGTAACCTTTCCTTCTTCTGCTACAGACAAGCAAGTGACTTTCAACTTCGCCCCTTTTGTAAAGGTGAAGGCACATTCAGTAGTTGACCTTGAGCAACTCAAGGAGCCAGGTAAAGTACAGGTGAACAAAGAGCCATTAGCAGCGGCTAATGGCAAGCAATATCATTTGCTTACTACTTTGGAACCTGCCAAGCCCGGTCTTGCTGAGGTGATTTACAAGTTTAAAGATAACGTCTTGAAAACAACGGTGTCATTCACTATGGAAGTAGAGCCTGGAGCTTTTGTAACAGGTTATGCAAAGAATGGTTCAGTATCTGGAGTTACTAAAGGTATCGAAAAAAGTCCGCTAGTAGTGGCTAACATTGAGAACATCGCTCAAGGCGAGAAAAAAACAAGCCAAAATGAGGTTCATCAAACCAGCATTCTTCTCAAAGGATTTCAAAAATCCTCGGTAGCTCCTAATGGTGCTCAACTTACCCATGTCAGTGACACTCGCGCAGCTAGTATTTCAGAACAAAGATACACGAATCTAAATGATTATACTGCTAAAACAACATTTCATTATGGGACTCTTTTGGAAGAAGGAGAGACAATTGGTGAAAATAGTAATTCCTATTTTGATGATATTTCGTTTGAGGTTGTTCTACCGCAGGGAGTGACGCTTCTTAGAGTAGAGACGGGTTCCCCTTATCAAAAAGATGTTTACCCAGAAACGGCATTTCAGATGGTGCCTCAGCCCCAGAGTGATGGTACTACACTGGTAAAAGTTTCTACTAAAAATCCTATAATGGTTGATCGATATTCTAAGCTCTATCTAGTCACCAAGTTTGATCCTGATCAAAAAGGTAAAGTAGTAGGTGAAGAGGAGACGGTCAGTTTAGTTATTCAAAAACCGAAGCTTACCTTGCGCAACTACAGCCCAGAGGATAACTTGCTTCAGCAGCAAAGTCCTTACCGAACCCTTAATTTGAAGATTGAGCGTAATCGCCCTGAAGGTGAGAATGTCATCTCAAGAGGTCTTTACTATATAGCATCTAGGGATGGAGTGACTGACTATAATAGGTTGATATCATTGGGAGCACTTCCCCACGACCCTGCTTTTCTAAACGATTCCGATGTGGACTCCGTAGAAAAAGTTATTGAATTAGAGCCGACAGCGCATGTTGTCCTTAAAGGCTTCCTTTCTACTTTTTTAGATGTCACTGGACAAAGCAAGTCAGAAACGTTTAACATCGAGGTCAAGACCAAAGAAACAGGTGCCTGGAAAACCCATGCTGTTAAAAGACAGACTTATTATGATGTGGTTTCGCTAGGCTATAGCCAAGAAGATATCATCACAGGAATTAGGCGTGATGTGGGGGTGATCAAAGCAGGAGAGGGTATCGTATCGGGATCTGGTTCTAGAGCTTATAGCGATCCCTTTATTGGTCGATTTGCAGAGACTGCTCCAAAAGATCGAGTTGTTGAAACGATAAAACTCACACTCTCTGATAAGGCTCCCGTTAGACCAGATACTCCTGGCTATAGTGAATCTCCAGAAGAGCTCCCCCACTATCATGCTCCGGTATCAACTACAATAGGTGTAGATGTAAGAGAACACAACAAATTAGATAGTGTCTATACGACTGTTGAGGTAAATAAGAGGGAAATCAAACAAGGAGAGACTGCGAGGATCAACTATACAGTTGGAAACGAGCGTTATCTATCGGATTGGAGAGGCACTTTAAATGTTAAAAAGATTCGTTCGATTTCATTGGTCTTACCAAAAACTGACATAGGCTTACCAACCAGTGCCATTCGTTTACGTAATGAAAAAGGGCAGTATTTTGTGGCATCGTCTGCCGAGAGAGATTTACCAGATGGTCAGCGCTTGTATACGTTTAACTTGGACAATGTCACTGATGATAATAATATCGTTGGTAGGGAATATGTTCTTGGGGAACAACCTAACATCAAACGTATCCTTGTAGAGGTGGACGTTGAAAACAAACGCCTCAAAGATGATTACTTGTTGCAGTTGAATCGCTCTATTTTTGTGCAAACAGAGGACGCCACTCCTAATGTGAGGCGAGGGACTGTTCGTGGCGAAGATCCTTATAATATTTACAATGATTTAGAAAACGATCACAATGTCTTTACCAATTTGACTACGGATTTGGCTGTTAACTTAAAAGTTGTTGACAAATTACTTGCTACAACAAAAGCTAAAACCACAGGTTCTGATTTTGATTTGGTTAATGCAAAAAATGCTTTAAATATTAGTGACACTAGTCAATCGGCAACGGTTCGCGTGGATTTGACGAATAATCAAGAGGTAGATGCCGGTCAAGTTGTTTTCTATATCCCAGTTCCAAAACGAGGTCAAAACTGGGGAACGAGTCTTCAAGACAAAGCTTTTGACTATACCCTACATTTATCAAAAGCGGTTAGTTCGACCTATCCAGAATTTACCACTAAGTTTGACGTTGACTATGCAACGGTAGAGCCAGCTCAGTTAACGGGAGCTATCAATTATAGCCATGATAGACTAAGTCGTTTGAGTTATTCTAAACCATCTGACCTTACAAATGTCAACTTGATCCGCGTTAAAGCAAAATCTGACCAACTCTTCCCTAAAAAGACGACTGTTGATTTGAACTTTGATTATACTGTTAATCAAGGTACTGTCACCGATGGTAAAGAAAATGGCTTCCGTGGCTTGTATTACTCTGATATGGGCTCTTATGCAGGAGTCAGTGAGACACCTACTGTCAATATCAATATCACTTTAGGTGCTAAAAAACTTCAAGTTTTCAACGATGCTAATGATGATGACCAAAAACAACCAACAGAAAGATCTTTGGAAGCTAAAATCAAGGTTGTTGATACTGAGAACCAACTTTCTTATGATTTGACATCTCTAAGTAATGATGCTTTGCTAATCTCAAAACTGGTATCTGGTCGTAAATATAATGTCACCATTGAGAATCCTGACAGTAACACTTATCGATTTGTAGAAGGTGTCAAAGGAGCTACGAATGTAAAATTCACTAAAGAACGTGTGACATTTGATATGATTCCAGATGTTAATGATGGTCTTAAAAACATTGAAACCATCACTGTACCAATGACGACCCAAAAAACGACTTACACGTTTAAGAAGGTCGATGGATTGGCTCAAAATAAAAACTCAATCGGTTTCTTTAACGACAATGTGACTCCTCCATCACCAACTCCAGGGATTGGCATGACTTTTGCTGGTTGGAAAGACGATGCTTCAAGCGAGGTGGCATCAAGTAAGGGGATACAAGCCTTAACTTATGGAACCTCACCGAAGTCTTATACTGGACTTTTTGCTGAGCACAAAGAGACGGTGACGGCTAACCTCGTCTGGCAAAATGGCCCAGAGGCCCACCCTGAAGTTCAGCTTGAACTCGTTAAACTGCATAATGGTACTCAGACAGTTGTTAACACACAAACCCTAACCAATGGTACCAATAGTTACACGTGGCGTGACTTACCAGTGGCTGAAAATGGTACAGCGGTGACTTACTTGGTAAGACAAAAAGGGGATTTGGAAAATTATCGCGAGTCATTAAGGTCTGGTAATCGTGTCACAAAGGCAGTAGCAAGTGAAGCTGAATTACTTAAACAAGTTCAACGAACAAAAGCAAATGTTTCTGTAAATGTGGCGGATACCAGTCATACCTTGACTCTCGCTTACGTATCGCCTAAGAAAACTTACAACACAACAGTCAACGTGACTGGTGGACCAGGTATTGCAACGTTTCCAAAAACAATTACCCTAACGCTCAAACGTGGGAACAATGAGACCGTCGCAACAAAGCAAGTGACGATTACTGGTACTAGCACTCTTCAACAAGTTGACTTTGGTTCACATGATATCAATGATGCAACCGGCAATGCCTATACCTACACTGTAGATAGCACTGGCTTAGAGCATTATAGACTGACCAAAGAAGGTCAAGGTTTAACAGCTCTTAAATTCACTTATAGCCGTACACAGGCACAAGACACACGCTTGAACAACCCAAGAGAAAAAGTATTGGTTGAAAATCCAAATGCCTTGTCATCGACTGAAATCCAGCAAGTCAAAAACGCTATCATGGAAACCAACGAAGATTTAGCACCTCGCCAAATCACCATTGCTGCTAATGGAGAGGCAACCATTATGTTTTCAGATAAATCTTCTAAGACAATGGCACCAGAGGTTACTGTCGTTCAGAAAGAATCTGCTAAGTATGTTCCACAAAAACCTGCTAAAGCGATACTTGTTCGTAATCTGTCACAGCTGACACAAGAGGAACAAGAACAAGTGAAAGCGGCAGTGCAAACTCAAAACAGAGACAATCTTCCAGATTCCGCAGGAGTAAGCGTTGATGCACAAGGTAAAGTTACTATTACTTATGTTGACCAAACAAAAGACTTTATCCAAGCAAGTGAAACAGTTAAATTAG
>NZ_JBLOJV010000049.1:0-8015 GCF_047785705.1 Streptococcus pluranimalium | reverse complement strand
CTGAAAACGTTTCTGTTGCCTTTTTACACACAAAGCTGTATTTGTTGGCATTGGCTTCGATCTTGGTGCCGTCAATAAAGAGGCAATCCAAGGTGACTAGCTCTGCCATTTTTAAGCGTCAGTTCAACTCAATGAAGAGGTCACGCATCACCTCCTCCATACCAGCAGCGACACGGAAGCGATTGATGGTGCGGTAGGACACCACCAATTGCCCGGTCAAATACTGCATGGCGAGGTTCTCCACCATCAGTTTCTCGATTTTGCGACCAGAGAAAACGCCTTGTGAGTAGGCGAACAGGAGCGCAGATAGAAGCATTTTGGGATGATAAGACGGACGACCAAAGTCATGATAGAAGGTGCGGAAGTGACTATCCTCCAAGGCATTCACCACTTTCTCAATCGTAAAGACCACATGATTATGAGTATTTAATAAGGAGGTTGGAAAAGTTTGTCAAAATTTTAAATGAAATAGACTCAAGCAAGGATGAACTAAAATTTGAACACAGTGAAAAAAATGTGAAAGAATAGCATTTTTCGGATTTATTGATACCAAATATTGAGTACTCTGAAGAAATTCTGAAATAAAATTGATAAAAAGGAATAAAAAACTAAGGAGATGATATTATGAAAAAGATAGGCTTATTGTCGAATGTTTTTATATCATTGTTTATTGTTATATTAGCTAGCGGTTCTGTGTCATCAGGAGTAGGTGCTAATGAAAATAAGGATATTAGTTATAATGTTTTAGTTAGTGAAAATAAATCTATTGAGGATGTAGAAGATGTTTTACAAAGTCAAGGAATTAAAGTTACTGATAAAATACCTGAAATAAATTTTTTAACTATTTCTACCGAAAAAAGTGAAGATACAATAAAAAAAGAAAACTCTAATTATATTGATGACATAGTTATAGATAATACTATGACTGTAAAGCCTAATATTACTTATTTGTATGGGGACAAGGTTTATACAAATACTAATTTAGATTTTTGGGGAAATCAGTGGGATATGCAAAAGAGTATTAGTACTGGAAGTAAATTTCAACATAAGTCCTCTGGTAAAGCAACAATTGGTGTAATAGATTCTGGTATTACATATGATAATCCAGATATTTATTCACACATTATTTCAGTACAAAATTTCACATCAGATTTGGAAACAGGAATAGTTGATAACCAAAATGTTGTAGATAAAATTGGGCATGGGACCTCTGTTGTGGGACAAATTTCATCAAGTGGAGAATATTTAGGGATAGCACCTGACATGAAAATACGAATGTATCGTGTTTTTGATGAAGGGAATGCTCAAGACCAATGGATTCTCAAAGCGCTCATTCAAGCAGCAAAAGATGATGTTGATGTTATTAACCTTAGTTTAGGAGAATATTTGTTAAGAGATTCCACTGATGAAGATGATGATACAGCTTTGATCAATATCTATCAACGGGCAATTAATTATGCTCATAATCAAGGTTCCGTTGTCGTTGCTTCAGTAGGTGATGAAGGGATGGATTTACAGAATCAAGATGAATTAAAAAACTACCTTGGTAGTTTAAGAGGAAAAGATTATAGTCAAGTTGATGGAACTGTACAAGATATTCCGGCTGAATTAGACAATGTTGTTACAGTTGGTTCAGTAGATGATAACGATCTTGTATCTAGTTTCTCAAATCAAGGGAATGGCGACATCGATATCTATGCAACAGGAGGTGGAAGTCAAGCGCTTTCTAAAGTAGGATATGATAAATGGGTAGCTGATAAATTATATGAAAAAGAATGGATTCTTGTTCCAACGCTTGAAGGAAAGTATACATATGCATATGGGACTTCAATTTCGACTCCTAAAGTCTCTGCAGCTTTAGGATTGATTATAGAAAAGTATAATTTGAAGGACCAACTAGATGAAGCTATTCGAATTTTATATGATAATTGTTTTCTTAGTAATAATGGAAACAATGGACAAATTAGGCTACTAAATATTACAAATTTTGTGCAATAATAGTGTAAAATAGTAGTATGAGATAAAAGAGGTACCTAGTATGTATAAGATTTTGGTAGTTGATGATGATTTTGAAATTGTAAAATTGATGCGAACAATTTTAGAAATGAAAAACTATAATGTGACGACTTATCAAGAAGTTAGGCTTCCTATAAAAATAAGTGATTTTGATGGATTTGATTTAATATTGCTTGATGTTATGATGCCAAATGTTGATGGTCTGCAAATCTGTAAACAGATTCGTAAATCAGTATCCTCTCCGATTATTTTTGTCAGTGCAAAAGATTCTGAAGATGATATTGTATCTGGCTTAAATCTTGGTGGTGACGATTATATCACAAAGCCATTTGGTGTTAATCAACTAGTTGCCAAGGTTGCAGCGCATTTAAAACGAGAAGAACGTTATAGAAATGCTGAATCTAATGAATCTGTTATTCGAGAATTACTTCCACTAACATTTTATCTTCAAGAAAAACTCGTGTGTGTTAATGGTGAAGCTATTTCTCTTACTAAAAGGGAATATGATATTTTAGAGCTATTATCTAGTAAGACAAATAAGGTTTATACAAGAGAAGAAATCTATGAATGTGTCTATGATGATGAAGCAGATGCATTATTTCGTTCAATTTCGGAATATATTTATCAAATTAGAGTCAAGTTTGGTCCCTATGGAATTAATCCCATTAAAACAATAAGGGGGATGGGATATAAGTGGAATGATGAAAAGGTATTCAATTAATAAGCGGATTTTAAGGACAGTTCTTGAAATAGTGATTGGTACAGTTGCAAATGTTATTATGTTGCTTGTATTGAGCTACGTTCTTATTTTTACAGGTCAGTTGAATACATATGGAACAGACTATCATATTTCAATTAGTGATAGTAAATCTGCTAACGGTATTAAGAATCAAATGGATTACTCTGTCTTTGATTATGTATTGTTTGATAGCGATAATGGCGAATTGGTCTCTGGAAAATATCAAAAACAGGATTTACAACATTATAAAGAAGTTTTTGATACTGGAAGTTCGGTTAGCGAGGGTTCTATATTGTTTACAGAATATGAAAACTCAGATTTTATTTTGGTTATCAGAAGACCAACAATGCCCGAATTTGTAAATCGAAACTTTCGACATATTTCCTATAATTTAGTCTCTTATTTGTTTTTTATAGTGCTAGAATTACTACTCATCTCTATCTCCGTTATCAGGCTCTTAAGAGAATTTACAAAAAATTTTCGTTTAATTGAAAAAATATCTCTGAATATAGGAATACCAGGAATGGATATTGGAC
The DNA here is from genome assembly GCF_047785705.1 of Streptococcus pluranimalium. Lineage (GTDB taxonomy): Bacteria > Bacillota > Bacilli > Lactobacillales > Streptococcaceae > Streptococcus > Streptococcus pluranimalium_A. The sequence goes on along the minus strand of NZ_JBLOJV010000049.1, from coordinate 4,724 downwards.
GTAAAGAAACTGAAATCCTAGAATGTAATAACATTTTATTGACGCTTTATCAAAAAGACGAAGAGTTGACAAAGTTATTAGAAATGGAGAAAAAAGATAAAGAAGATTTGTCATTTCAAGTTGCTGCATTAGCACATGATATTAAAACACCATTAACTGTTTTAAAGGGGAATATCGAGTTGCTTGAGATGACTAATCTAGATGAAAAACAATTAGATTTTATGTCCTCCATGAATCATAGTGTTGGTATATTTGAAAAGTATTTTAATTCAATGGTTAATTACTCAAGGTTGCTAATTGAGGATAAGAATTATCAGGAAGATATTGAATTAGCAAAATTTCTTGATGAATTATCATTAGAATGTCGAGATATTATGTCTTCAAAAAAAATTAATTTTCAAATAGTTAATGAATCCCATACCAGAGTGATTAAAGGAAATCGTCTCAACTTAGATCGAGCTTTGATAAATATCTTATCTAATGCGACTAGATTTTGTTCAGAAGAGGGCAAGGTGGTACTGACTATATCTGAAAGTTCTAACTTTATCAGTTTTGAGATTTGGAATAATGGTTTACCATTTACAGAAGAGTCTCTTAAAGATGGAGGAAAACTTTTTTACACAGAGAATAAAGGAAGAAATGATAAGCATTACGGAATAGGACTTTCATTTGCTCAAAAGATAGCTATGAGACATCAAGGTCAATTAATACTCTCAAATCCACAAAATGGTGGTGCACAGGTCACTTTATTAATTAAAAAATTTTAGGGGCTGGTCAAAAAGCCTAATATAAACAAAACCGCATGAAATCTTTCATTTACAAACGTTGATTTTATGCGGTTTTTTGTTTCGAAAATTTGAAAAAATCAATTAGATATCGACTTTTTGCTCAATCTTTTTTCTGAACAAAGACTGAAATTTCTTTTGTATTATAATAAAAGAAATGGAGGCAGAAAAAATGGAAGTTATCATTCAAAATCTAAGAAAAAGCTATAAAGACAAAGAGGTTTTAAAAGACGTTTCATTTAAAATTGAAGAAGGTACTATTTGTGGTCTTCTGGGAGTAAATGGGGCTGGGAAATCCACCATTATGAAAATTCTTTTTGGGTTAGAAAGAGCTGATAGTGGAGAAGTCATTTTCAATGGAAAGCATAAGGATATTGTAGAAGAAAATAGATTTGATATTGGAGCGTTGATTGAATCTCCTGCTATCTATTTGAATCTTTCTGCATTTGACAATTTAAAAACACGAGCATTGCTACATGATATTCCAGATGAAAGAATTTATGAGGTACTTCAGTTGGTTGGTTTATCTGATACTGGAAAAAAGAAGGCAGGGCACTTTTCATTAGGAATGAAGCAACGACTTGGTTTAGGAATGGCAATTATTACCAATCCTGATTTATTAATTTTAGATGAGCCAACTAATGGTCTAGATCCAGATGGGATAAAAGAATTGCTAAATTTAATTAGGGATCTAAAAAAATCTGGAATGACAGTCCTCTTGTCCAGCCATCAACTAAGTGAAGTCAGCAAAATTGCGGATCAAATCGTTATACTGAATCAGGGCAAGATTTTTTACGATGATATTAATAAGAATTCAAATGATTTAGAAAACCTATTCTTTAGAATTGTTTATGGAGGTGATGGAAATGACTAAGATTTTTAAATCTGAGTGGCTGAAGCAAAAATCTAGTTCTGATAAAAAATTACTAATCCTTATTCCTTTGCTAGCAATTTTTATAGCTTTCATACTAGCAGGACCTCTCAATTTAGAAAGTTTTTCAATTTATTGGTGGGAGGGAGGATTCCTTTTCACTCTCCTTGGGTTATTGTTTTTAGCTGATTATAGCGCGGAGGAGAATGCAGGTGCGTTTCAAAATATTAGCTTGGGTAGATATACGTTTACTATTTATTTAGCGAAAATACTGTTGAAGTTCAAGGATGTTTTGATTTCAACCTTTATTTTTACGATAATATTTTATGGCATCTCATTTCTTTTTTCAGGTGTGATGTCAGTAGACATTGGTAAAGATTTGATTTGTTTATTACTTATTGGTGTTTCTTCTGCTTGGGTATTACCACTATTATATTTTCTAGCAAAGTGGATAAATCCCTACTTGTTGTTGGCTACAAATTCTCTTATTTGCTTATTAGTTGCTCCTCTAATAGCTCAGACATCGGTTTGGTTCATATTTCCTTATACTTATCACTATAAAATTGCTTATGCTCTTTTACATTTAAAACCCTCAGGTGATTTAGAGGCAGCATTAAGTGGATTTGAAATATCGACAATTTTAATATCAGTATCTCTTTCAATCTTAGTTTTTGTGAGTTTCCTTAGTTTGTTGAAGTGGAGGATAACTAATGAACAAAATTCTAAAAAGTGAGTTGCTAAAGTTGAAAGGCTCTCTTACTTTAAATCTTATTTTAATTTTATCAATTATTCAATTATTCACAATTCCTCTTTATTTACAGTTTACAAATAATTCAGTTGTAATTGAAAATATCATTTTTTTACCTATGTTAGGATATTGTATATTAGCATCAATTTTCTCTATTTTTCTTCATGAACAAGAGGAAAAAGCAAATTTCTTTCAAAATATAAAAAGCGAAAAAAATAGTAGAATTATTTGGGGAATAAAGCTTATTTCGACAGACTTACTTATGGTTTTACTGGGAGTTCCAGTTTGGATAGTGGTAGGAGTTGAATTTAATAGACTCTCTTACTTTGTGTATGTTGGTGTGATTACTTGGTTATTATTAGTCTTACTTAACCATTTACATATGTTATTTAGTCTTATCATGGGAAAGGGAGGGAATCTAGTAATTTCTTTTATTGAATGTCTGTTTATTATATTTGCAACCAATAAAGTATTTTTAAATATCTTCTGGTTGCCTATCGTTTTACCTGTTAATATGATTCTAGAAATTGGGAAAAATGAAATTTTTATGATTCTAGTATACTTAATTGGTTTTATCATATTATCGTATTTTTGTAATTTAGCTGTTATGAATAATGTTGAAATTCAAAAAATATGTAAAAAGAGGTAAATTGGTTAGAGGTCACTAAAAGAGTAGAATACAACAAAATTCAATAGATAAAAAGCGAATGACAGCATATTTTGAAATCTAAAGATTGCAAATCATCCGCTTTTTATGTCTATTTTATTATCTTTTCAAGACAGTATTGTTCATGATATTTTAAAAATATCAGACTTTTTCAGCAGTTTCATTGGTCAACTATCTTTTTATTTAATTGTCCAGAGTATCAGTATAAATATTTCATGCATTCTAAGAACCTGTATTCACAAAATTATAAAACCCTTAAAAGCCGACTAATGTGTGATTGTTTGACAAAAGCAACCTCTGATGATACGGACTTTTCAACATCTTTAGCTAATCTTCGAGAGTGGTTCAACCAAGCAAAAGTTCGCTCAACAACCCAACGTTTGGGAATGATTTGCCAGCTACCCTTAATTTTTTCAGAAATATCTACCAGGCAACCAAATTCCCCCATTATCATCTCCTCAAAACTTTTCCGATAACCAGCATCGCCTGAAAAAGCCTTGATGGTTGGGAATGTTACCATCACTTTGCGAGCTACTAAAAAGCCTGATTTTGTGTCGTGCAAATTAGCTGCATGAACCACTACATCAAGAAGATTTCCCATGGTATCAACAACAATGTGGCGCTTCCTCCCTTTGACTTTTTTATCGCCATCAATCCCACTTTCCTCTGCAACATCTGTTGTTTTCACGCTTTGAGAATCAATGATAGCATCGGTTGGAGTGGCTGCTCTATCGGCTTTCAATCGCTTTTTTTTAACCAGTTCCGTCAAAATGGTCCGCTCTCCTTGGCACGACGAAAGAAACTCCAGACAGTTGGGTAAGGAGGAAAATCATGAGGGAGCATGCGCCATTGGCAGCCTGTTTTAGTGATATACAAGGTTGCGTTCACGAGTTCTCGTTTAGACCATTTATAGGTGCCGTGTTTGGCGAAATAGGGTTCAAGTTGAGCCCATTCTTGATCGGTTAAATCAGTATGATATGCTTTTCGTGTCATATCTTTAGTTTAACATTTTTTTGTGAATACAGGTTCTTATAATCATAACAATAAAAGTTTATATTTATCTGCAAAAGATATACTCACATCAAATATATCCGAAAGTAAAAAAATAAGACCAATAACAGATGACATTTTTAAAGTAGAGAAAGATTATTATGTTAGATTTAATTCTAGTATTCTAAAACAATTGCCCAATAGGGATAAAATCAATGGGTATAAATTACTCAACCAGCCAGAAAAATCTGTATTATTGTTTCCACTTATAATAGTCATGGTCTTATCTGGATGTTTGTATACTAATTTGTGCATCAATAAACATCTCAGAGGAGAGTATATTTCAATTCATGTAAAAAATGGGAATATTACTTGTGATCAGTCTAAGAAATTAGAGTTCAAAAATAATATCATTGTGCGTGATAAAGAAGAATATACAGTCAATAATGTGTCAATGGAAATTAAAGATAATAAGAACAATGTTGTTGGGAAATATGAAAGACCTGGAGTCTTATATATTAAAGATGACTCCAAGAGTCAAACATATATTTTGAAATCTTCCGCAAAATATAAGAATGAGTGTAACAAGAAAAAAAGATAAGTAATATGATCTCATACCTTAGAGAGCCTTATGCTCTCTTTTTATTTCCCCATTCCAACAAC
>NZ_JBLOJV010000048.1:0-8210 GCF_047785705.1 Streptococcus pluranimalium | reverse complement strand
TAAATCTTCTTGATGTGGTGGTTCATGCAGCTAATTTGCACGACACAAAATCAGGCTTTTTCGTAGCTCGCAAAGTGATGGTAACATTCCCAACCATCAAGGCTTTTTCAGGCGATGCTGGTTATCGGAAAAGTTTTGAGGAGATGATAATGGAGGAATTTGGTTGCCCGGTAGATATTTCTGAAAAAATTAAGGGTAGCTGGCAAATCATTCCCAAACGTTGGGTTGTTGAGCGAATTTTTTCTTGGTTGAACCACTCTCGAAGATTAGCTAAGGATGTTGAAAAGTCCGTATCGTCAGAGGTTGCTTTTGTCAAACGATCACACATTAGTCGGCTTTTAAGGGCTTTATAATTTTGTGAATACAGGTTCTAAATTTTAGACTTATTTTTAGTAATTTTCGTTTCCAAATAAATCAAAATCTGCTTTGTCATATTACTGTTATAGAGCTTTTAATATCTCTTAAAATTCCAACCTCTAATTTTAGCAGAAATAATAATGGTTAAATTTCTCCACCAATCCCCTTAAATACCTCTACCAAATCCACAATTTTTTCAAATACCGTCTGCTTTTTGGTACGATATTGGGGATTGAGGGGACTCATCTTAGGAAGTGCTTCATTGAGAGCATTCCCATTTTCACTAGCGTACTCTCGTTTGAGTGACATCTGAATATAACGGCTTGCACTCTCAGGATTCAGCCCTTCTGTCTTAATCAAATGAGCTACTGCTTCTTTTTGTTTTTGACGAGCAAATGCATAAAATTGCTCTAAAATATCTGACTTCTCGGAAAAACTATCCAGGTCGCTAGCATTGATGAAATCCACAATCAAACTTTCCTTAGCTCTTTGACCTAGACTAGCACGGATAGTTCGTGTAATTTCTTCAATGAGTTGATTCTTATCAGATACCTTTTGGTTGGTTTCAAAAATCAATTCCAAAATGTAATCCAGATTGATTTCCTGTGATTTCAGTAACTCTACTTCAAAAACAACCGCATCCCAATCAATTTCGGAGTCGCTATTCTGCTGATTCCGCCTCTCATTGTCATACCAGGACTTGATATCATTGTAAGTAGAGCGATAATCTTGAATCTCACGAATACTTGGGATGTCCATTTTAGAAAGTTCCGCAACGGCTTCGTCGTCCAGATGAAAACGTTCTTTGAACTCTGCCACAGCCTCTGCGTCTGTAACATCTAACTCTTGCAAAGCCTGCAAACTCATGAAATCATCATAGTTCTGCAAGATATTATCCAAACGCAAGAACTGACCAAATAGGGTCACAAATTCTTTCTTATCACTTTCTTTACTAATCGTCGCAGGATCCGGGAATTTTTCCTGCAATTCTTTAACGACTTCCAAATACCCTTTTTGCTCTTGACCAGCTTCAATATAGCCAGTCATGTAGTCGTCGTAAGAGCGCTCCAACAGAATATCAGCCGTCTCAGTCTTCCCAAAAAGCTTAATCGCATCTGTCGTTGCCTTCTCCAAATCACGAAAGGTGACGATATTTCCAAAAGTCTTCGTCGCATTGTAAATCCGATTCGTTCGAGAAAAAGCCTGAATAAGCCCATGATAGCGTAAGTTTTTATCCACAAAAAGTGTATTCAAGGTTGGAGCATCAAAACCAGTCAAAAACATACCGACAACAATCAGTAAGTCCACTTCTCCAGACTTGACCCGCTTAGCTAAATCACGGTAATAGTTTTGAAACTCATTGCCATTGATACTAAAATTGGTCTGAAACAGGCGATTATAATCGGAAATCGCTCTACTCAAAAATTCCTTGCTACTAATATCTGCCAAGTCAGCAGGGCTGAATGTCTCGTCATCAATCTCCCCAATCGCAGCCTGCTCCTCATTTGCTGCATAAGAGAAGATGGTCGCTATCTTCAAAGGTGTATCTTTGTCAGCTTGCTGGGCAGTCAATTCTTGATAGTAAGCTTTTGCCGCATCAACACTGGAGACGGCAAACATGGCATTAAAACCTTTGCCGTTTTGCCTGTGGGTCTTTTGATTAAAATGTTCTAATATGTAAGTTGAAATCTCTGCAATCCGTGTTGGATGAAGCAGGGCTTTTTTATTCTCCGCAGCAGACAATTTCTCCAAATCTTGCTCAGTTTCTAAGGACTTAAACTGTGGACGAACATCATTGTAATCCACCTTAAATTTCAATACCTTTTGGTCGCGGATAGCATCGGTAATGACGTATGCGTGGAGCTCCCTACCGAATACAGAAACTGTGGTTTCTGAACCCAAAGCATTCCCCTTACGAATAAGATTTCCATCCTTATCATAGACATCTGGAAGAATCGGCGTCCCTGTAAAACCAAACTGACAATACTTCTTAAACTTTTGTTTTAAGCGCTTTTGAGCCTCGCCAAACTGTGAACGGTGGCATTCGTCAAAGATGAAGACCACCTGCTTATTGTAAATCTCATGCTGTGCTTCACTCGACATAAAGTTATTGAGCTTTTGGATCGTCGTGACTACAATCTTATTGTCATCTTTTTCAATATTACGTTTCAGTCCAGCCGTACTATTTGACCCATTGACTGAGTCAGGAGAAAAACGCTGGTACTCTTTCATGGTCTGGTAGTCCAAGTCTTTTCTATCAACCACAAAGAAAACCTTGTCCACTTTATCCTTCGCAGTCGCCAGTCTCGCCGCCTTAAAACTGGTCAAAGTCTTACCAGACCCCGTCGTATGCCAGATATAACCGCCAGTCTCAGGACCACTCTTGATTTTGCTGTCAATGGCCGAGCGAATCTTCCAGATAATCCGCTCCGTCGCCGCAATCTGATAGGGACGCATGATAAGGAGGGTATCACTGGTATCAAAAACTGAATAATTGATGAGAACGTTTAAAAGTGTCTGCTGACTGAAAAAGGTCGCTGTAAAATCCTTCAAATTCTTGATTGGCTCATTATTTTTTAGTGCCCAATTCATGGTAAAGTCAAAAGAATTTTTCTCCCGCTTGGTGGTATTGGCAAAATAGCGAGTATCCGTCCCATTTGAAATGACAAAAATCTGGAGATACTTGAAGAGTGAATTTTCTTCATTAAAACTCTCCTTGCTGTAACGGTGAACCTGATTAAAAGCCTCACGAATAGCCACCCCACGCTTTTTAAGCTCAATTTGTACTAAGGGCAGCCCATTGACCAAAATGGTGACATCATAACGATTGCTTGAAGTCCCAACTTGAGTCATTTGATTAATGACTTGAAGCTTGTTACGACTGATATTTTTCTTATCCCAGAGATAGATATTTTGGATATGCCCATCATCAAAGATAAAGTCGTAGATGTGGTTATCGTGGAGCTTTCTAGTGCGGTCAATCAAGCTGTCACTAGGCTTATTAAGGTACTCTTCTAAAAAACGTGCCCATTCTGCCTCAGAAAAAATCACACTGTTGAGGGCCTCTATCTGGGTCTTTAAGTTAGCTAAAAGAGCTTCTGGTGTCGTCAGATTGTTGAGGTACTCGTACCCCTGCTGTCGCAAATCACTAACCAGCTCTCGCTCCAGGTCTGCTTCCGTCTGATAGGTGCTGGGCTGAGCAAGTTTAGTGTATTTATCTAAAACGATGAAGTTATTAGATTCTAAAATAGTGTCTGTTTGGATAATGTCAGTCATTGCTGCTCCTCTTTAAATCGATAGTTTGAGTCAAAGCTATTAAATAAATTTATAAGAGTATTTTTCTCGTGAGGAGGTAACTCTCTGTATTCTAAATCAGCATGTCTATTGTGAGTGTACAAATCGATAAGTTGTGTATAGGGTTTAATATTTTCAGACGTTATAACATATCCGGCAACATCCAAACCTAATAAGACATTTTCCCATCGTCCATAACCTAAAAATGTCGCTGTTTTTTCCGCTAGATTCCTAAAAAGAGCAAAATGGAATTTCTCCACCTGATCATCCTGAATTGCTTTTCTCAATGCTTCTCTCACTCTGAGATGATATCCAAATGGAGAATCCCCTTCAACATCTGTCAACAAATATTTAAATTGTCTCTCATCCTCCATTTCATCAGTAGCTTTCATGACGTGAAAAATCTTTTTTTTGATTCTTCTATCGAATCGAATTTCATTATAAAGTACATTATAAAATAACGCTTGATGAGTCGAGACTATAAATTTCAAATCAGTATTTTCAGCACTACCTATAACATCACTTAAATAAATTGCAGCATTAATGATATTATTGTCATCCAACGAAGATATAGGATCGTCAATATAAACATAGCTTATTTCTGAAAAATCCGATGTGTCTGGAGACTCTGTCAAATCTTCAATAATAATTTCAAGGAGTGTTAAGAAAATAGACCAAACAAAAATCCGCTCTTCTCCTCTAGACACCTTTATCGTCTGCCCATCTACTTTGAATCGTATACTCTTTTTGTTACTAATTGTTAGTGCCTCACCCCTGTTATTTCTTTGAACATTTCCGAACTCATCTTTAACTGTTTCAATGATATCTTGAAATTCAACATCGATAGATCTACCAACATACTTTTGAAAATTTTCTACAGCACGTTCGAAGAGTTGCTGTGCTTCAAGGAAGTTCCCAAAATAAGTCTTCTTATCATAAATCAAATATCGATCTTCATCATTTTCTAAATCATTGTCCCACGTAAAAAGATCCTCTGTATATGAATTGAAATATAAAAGGTGCTTAATCCTATTGCCATCACTATCAGTCTCATTTACCTTGTTTTTCAATTCCATAGAAAGTCTAGTTTTCCCAGTAGCATTATATGCATATAGCAAATGGACTTTTTTATTACTAGAAATAATATTATCCGAAATTTGCGCTAAACTTTCAAATTTGATATCATTTCCCATATCTTTTCTTCCTCCTAAGGAAAGTTAAGTAACCTATCCCGCCAATAAGCATATTGTTTTTGTCGCTGCTCAATCTCAGCGGGCAGACCTTGGACAAGGTTTGTAGTCAGGGTATTGAAGCGATCAAGAATTGAGATGATGTGGTTTTGTTCTTCCAATGATGGTAGAATAATCTGAATGCGAGCTAGATTTTTAGGGTAAAGTTCAACAACTTTTGTCCCTACAAGCATTTTCTCTTTCTGTCTCTGAAAATCAGTTGTTTGCATGTAATAAACAAGATACTTCCCTAACTGCTCTGATTTCAATAAGCAAGAGTGACCACCAATACAAGCCTCCGTCTGCCCCAACCAAACCAGTGACTTCCCGACATCTTCACTATTTTCACTGGTCGTCGCAACAATCACATCCCCATAACTCGCTTTTTTGAGCTTTTGAGCTAACTCAGGACTAACAAATGATTTGGTTTGGTCTGTCGCCAAACCGTAGTGGGTATAAATCTGTCCGTAATGAATACAAGGAAAACCGCTGTCCACAAAATCTTTCTTTTGCAAGCCGTTCCCACGCACCAAGTTGCAGACAGCCCCCAACTCCACTCGTATAGGTCCAAAGACCCAAGTCAAGAGCCTAATCAGGTCTTGTCTGTACTGTACTGTACTGTCAGTATACACGCCTTCGGCGGTGAAGGTCAAGAGCTTATCTCTAAAAAATTCGTACTGTTTTTGACGAAGCTCAATCTCTTTGGGTAGGCCGATATTGAGGTCGTTACAAACCGTGTCAAAGTTGTCCAACACTTGAACGATGCGGGATTGGATAGCCAGAGAAGGGAGGGGGATTTCTATTTTGTCCAGAATAGCCTGTGTCAAACTCGGTCTAGTTGGATTAGTCGATAACCTCTCTAAATCAACAGTTGTCAAATAATAGTAAAAATATCTCGGCATCATCTGACTGTCATCAATCTCGGTGTAATAGATTGTATCGACATTCCAAAAAGGTTTATCAAGATAGAACAGATTAGATATTGAGCCTTTTCTAGGAATCAAAACAGTCGGTTTGTCATACGCATAATCAGAGACAAATTCTCCCATCTCACCACCACTACCATAAACTGGCACTTCTCCAGACGGCAAACTTTTCCAATCCCGACCATTTTTCAACCTTGCCACCTCCCCTAGCGTTTTCCACTGGACAGTGTAAACCTTATTGTTCGCCCCCCCATACTTTCATCATCAAAACTTAGGAGTTTATCTCTAAAATAAGAATATTGCTTCTGTCGGAAGGTCAATTCTGCGGTCAATTCTGTAACATAATCCGTGAATTTGTCAAGTATTTTGACTATCTCGTTCTGAATTTCTAGAGGAGGAATAGGCATTTTTAACTTTGTTAGCTTGTCACTCTTCAAAGCTGGAATACCTGCTCCGTGTTGAAATTCCATCAAATAATTCTGATTCATCTTTAGAAAATGGTATAAATAGCGATTGTCCACTACTGCCATATCCGGCAATAAATAATAGCAATGTGCATTAGCCCAGAAACGAGTTTCAACAAAATTGACAAAACCAGCGGATGCACCTCCTTGACTAACAATAATCGTATTAGCTTCTACATTATAGCTATCGGTTCTACCTGAGTAAGTTTTGCCACCATTATAAGCTGGATACTCACCATCAGCTGTTAACAAGGTTTTATTAAGTTGCTTCCCTTTATTAACTTCGCAAACTTCCCCCAACTCTTTCCACTCTACCCCATTTGGACAAAGCTCTTTTATCATTTCATCAATGTAGGTCATATCAGCTCAACTCCTCGACAATCTTATCAATCTCAGCCCGCAAGCGGTCAATGTTTTTCACGGTCTCAGCAATTTCTTTATTGAGCACATCAATATCTATTTTCTCACGCGTATCCTCTTTTTCCACATAAGTAGATACAGAGAGATTGTAGTCCGCTTCCGCAATTTTTTCTTGGGAAATGAGTTGAGCAAAGTAGTCTTCATTCGCCTTATGTTCAACGCTTGACAGGATTTTCTCAATGTTCTCTTCTGTCAAGACATTGTTATTGGTCTCTTTTTTGAACTGCTGGCTAGCATCAACAAAGAGAACATCCGTTGTGTCCTTATTCTTAGCAAGAATAAGGATACAGGTCGTGATAGATGTCCCAAAAAAGAGATTATCAGGTAACTGGATAACAGCTTCGACAAAGTTTCCTTCTACAAGATACTGACGAATCTTTTGCTCCGCACCGCCACGATAAAAAATCCCTGGGAAGGTCACAATAGCCGCTCTGCCTTTATTAGACAAATAAGAAAGGCTATGCATGATAAAGGCAAAATCCGCTTTAGACTTGGGTGCCAGAATCCCTGCTGGTGCAAAACGGTCATCATTGATCAGCGTCGGGTCGTCACTCCCAATCCACTTGATGGAGTACGGAGGGTTGGACACAATCGCATCAAAAGGTTTAGCATTGCCATGCTTAGGGTCCAGCAGCGTATTTCCTCGCTCAATGCTAAACTTATCATAATTGATATTGTGAAGGAACATGTTCATACGAGCAAGGTTATAGGTGGTCATATTGATTTCCTGACCATAAAAACCATCTTCGATGATATGCTCTGTAAATTGCTTCTTAGCTTGAAGCAGAAGAGATCCTGAACCACAGGCAGGATCATAAATCTTATTGATTTTATTCTTCTCATCCTTACCCAGCATGACGATACGAGCTAGCAGACGTGACACACTCTGCGGTGTGAAAAACTCTCCACCTGATTTCCCAGCATTAGAAGCATAATTAGAAATCAAAAACTCGTAAGCATCCCCAAAGAGGTCAATCTGATTGTCCTCAAAATGACCAAAATCAAGACTAGCAATACCTTCTAGGATGAGCGTTAGGCGTTCATTACGCTCCGAGACGGTACTTCCTAGCTTATTACTTCTGGTATCCACATCGTCAAAAAGACCCTTGATATCATTTTCACTGGCATAACCCGTAGCACTCGTCTCAATGGCATCAAAAATTTCTTTGAGCTCAGTATTTAAGTTATCATTACTACGAGCTGTTCTCACAACATTTGAAAAAAGCTGTGCAGGCATAATAAAATAGCCCTTGGTCTTAACAGCATCATCCTTGACTTCAGGCGTGATTAGCTCTTCTGGCACTTCTTCGTAGTTAATACTCTCATCACCACCCTCGATATAGGTCTTGAAATTTTCACTGATAAAACGGTAAAAAAGGATACCCAAAATGTATTGCTTGAAATCCCAACCATCTACAGCCCCACGAACATCGTCTGCAATCGCCCAAATTTTGCGGTGTAACTCTTGCCTTTGTGCTTGTTCTGACATATTCAAATCCTCACAATCTTTAATGCTTCTA
>NZ_JBLOJV010000047.1:0-10372 GCF_047785705.1 Streptococcus pluranimalium | reverse complement strand
ATTTTTAACAATACAAAAAAGGCGACTTCCTTTTGGAAATCGTCTTTTATTTATCACTTCAAAAATTCGTACTTAAATAAGAATGGTACAATTTCAGAGTTATAATACTCTTTTAGCATTGTTTTCAAAGTATATAAGTGTCCATTTAATTCAGGATAGTCATAGATTGTTTTATCATTTTCATCTTTTTCAGATGTGTTAAGCTCATCAATAATCTGATAAACTGAATACGTTAATTTAGAATTATAATTTTCCGTTTTCTTAGCTTCTGTTAGGACTTTGTTCCATTGTTCAAATAAAGTAGTTTCTTTAGAACCTTGTTTCAATTTTGCTAAGTTGACTGTTGCTAGCGTATCTCCATTAGAGTTATCCAGTGACAACTCATTGCGGTAGAATCGTCCATCAGAGTCATATAAGCTTCTCATGTGATTTTGCGTTTCAAGTGTTGTGAAGAGCAGAATTTTCAATAAGTCTTGTTCAATCTTGTTACTTGATACAGATTTATTAAAACGTTCAGCACCATCAGCAGATTTCATAATATTAGCACGCTGTGTCCAGTGACGATTATAAGTAATGTAGCGACTGGCGGCAAACATTGGGAGTTTTTCTAGGAAATTGTCTTTTCTTAATGGGAAATACCCTGCACCATTATATAGACTAGCAACTAGTAGAGAAGATGCCAAGTCAGGATTGTCAAAATTCACTCCAGAAGCTCGCAAATAGCCAATTAGATTGTTATTTATAATTGTCTGAGAAGTAATCTTATTCGTGCCTACTAATTTTGCTCCATTTAACCCCAATACAAAATCAGATAATTTATCGTCACTAAATTTCCGTTTGTCGTAATACACATTACTATATTTCGTATAAATACGATTGATAGTTAAATCTTCTTCTTGTAAGATTTCGTTATTGACTATATTGAATGCTTCAAGGGTAATATTATCTAATTTTTCATCTACATTTGACCAAAGAATACAAGAAACTAGTGCATCAATTTTAGTGTGAAAATGTCTTCTGTTGAAAGCAAATCCTCTTTCAAATTTTTTATCAATGAGGTGAATTTCTTTCCAATATTTAATTGGGCTATAAATAATGTAGCTATCAGTAGGCTGACGAAGATAATATTTGAAACCACTCCAAATAAAGATGTTTCCCATCTCATTTACGCCCATTCCCTTGATTTCTTGTTTCATCTGTTTCATTAAATAACTTTGTTTCCATTGAGATGATGATGAAGTCTTTTTTGCTTTTTGATGCTCTATACTGCGTGTATCTGCATAGGGTGGGTTTTCATACAAAATAATTGTTACTTTTGGGTCGTTGATATAGCGTTGAATAATTTCATTATTGATATATTCCTCGCTAAGAGCATCAGCTCCTCGGACTAGCCCCATATTAAAAGTATCTTCTTTTTCAGTTGGTGGAATGATATGACGGACTTTATCTCCAAGTAATTCCAGCAGAACCTTGTATTCATAATATTCTATAGTTGAAAGAACACAGTGACTTAATTCCTCGTCGCTCATCAATTTCTCAAGGTTTCCAGTTCCAGCACATCTATCCAAAATAATATAATCATTTCCTTCTGGAACACGTTTAATAGCTTGTCGGACTAGCTCCAATGACTTTTGAACATAAGGTTCAGGAGTGTAGAAAGCTCCTAAATTTTTCTTTTGCAAAGTATCATTGAGTTTATCCATCAAATATTGAAATTGAACATTAGTTTCACCGATATAAGGATTGATAAACTCTTTTAGTTTTTCAGGTTTCCGAATTTCACCAATAATTTTAACTTTACCAGTATGGTCACCGATAAAATCAGACTTTTTAGCTCCTTTGTTTTCACGATAAAAACGTTCTGCCCAACCAACAATACAGTTTTCGTCAATGTTAATTTTTGTGTATTGTTTTGAACGCAGTAAAATAATGAGACGACTTTCGTCTAGTTGGCTTTGACCGTATTCTAAAACCTCAAGAGGAGCATCAGAAGAAAAACCAGAGGTTTTTACACTTGCACCACCAAAATATACTTTTTCGATATGTGTTAAATATTCCTGACTATCAAAAACGTAGATTTTTTCATTCGTTAGCGACACAAGTAGAATGTTTTTGGGAATTTCTTTTCCTTTGATTCTCCGAGCAGATAGATATTTGATGGCTTGGAATAGAACAGAGTTAATATCATTGATAACAACTTTAAATTCAATCAGATTTCCATTTATAATACCATCTGTATAATCTGTTAAAATATCATCTGTTTTCAAAGTTTTATCAACAAGAGGTAGATAATCTTGATAAAACTTTAGTTGTCCATCAACTTCGTTTGAGAAATGGTTAGGCATATTGTACCTCCCCATTTCTCACTAAAAACAACTCAGAAAACTCAACATAAAAAGCCTTCTCAAAAAAATGTGAGAAAACCTGTTTTAGGGGTTGACAAAAAACACGTCCGGTTACATAATCAGCGTGAGCCTGTGAGCCTGTGAGCCTGTGAGCCTGTGAGCCTGTGAGCCTGTGAGCCTGTGAGCCTGTGAGCCTGTGAGCCTGTGAGCCTGTGAGCCTGTGAGCCTGTGAGCCTGTGAGCTGTGATTGCGTTCATACCAATCATTTCCTTTACTAATTTGATAAGTCTATTATATCAAAATTTTGGAATCTTGTATAGTAGAAGTTTACATTTTTATTGACTTATATTCTTGTTTTCGATATAATGTAATTACGAAGTGAGGAGTACAAGTTATGAAGTTTGAATTTAAGTCATTATTCGATTTACAATCTGCTTTTCCTGACGAACAGTCATGTATAGACCATTTAGAAAACATGATTTGGGGCGATGTGATTGTCAGCCCTTTTGATGCTACTTCAAAAGTCTATAAATGCAGGAGAAATAAATATCGTTGTAAAAATACTGGCAAATACTTCAATGTCAAAACTGGCACTCTTTTTGATAATACTAAGATTGAATTGCGTAAATGGTTCATGGCGATTTGGCTTGTAACTTCCCATAAAAAAGGGATTTCTTCGGTACAACTGTCAAAAGATATTGGCGTTACGCAAAAAACAGCATGGTTCATGCTGGAACGTATTCGCAAATGCTTTGGTACTGAAAACGGAAATAGTCTTGATGATGTCGTAGAAGTTGATGAAACCTATATTGGCGGTAAAAACAAGAATCGCCATAACTCTAAGAAAGTCAAAAACGCACAAGGACGTTCATTGAAAGATAAATCTGCTGTAGTAGGTATGGTACAACGCCAAGGAAAAGTCAATGCTCATCATGTGCCAGATACAAAGACAAAAACATTGACCGAGCAAATCATCAAATATGTCAAAGAGACTGCTCAACTTTACACAGACGAATGGCTGGGTTATAATAAAGTGGCTAAGATGTATCAACATAACTTTGTAAATCACGGTGCTCGTGAATATGTGCAAGGCGATGTTTATACTAACACGATTGAAGGCTTTTGGGCTGGATTGAAACGTGGAGTATTAGGAATTTATCACTCATGGTCTAAGAAATATCTTCAAGACTATGTAGATGAATTTGTTTTCCGTTATAATACTCGTGATTATTCGGATAGTCAGCGTTTTAATCTCTTACTTTCAAATGCCTGTGTCCGTAATAAATATAGGGAGCTAATTTATGGCTACTAATATACTAAATGATTTACATTTTGAATTGGAAAGGTCTATTTCTCGAAGAGTTGACAGTAAACTAATTGGGTATCAGGTTAGTCTTTCTGATAGATTTTATGACAAGTATACGAAATTCTGGAATAAGAAGTACAGTTTTGATTTTGTTACTAACCATCGTTCTTTTTACGCTCAACTAACAAAGACTTGTGTCTACGATGCGTTGAAAGAAAGCCTTAAAAAAATAGATAGAAAAGCAATCACTAAACACATGGCAGAGCTGGAAGCCTTGATTGATGTCGCAGAAAGTAAGGAGGAATTTCAGAACTTTTTTGAGAAAAAGTATAGTCTCAAATTCCCTGATTTGGATGACTGCGTTTATCCAAAGAAAAAAGAACTATCTGATTTTGATAAAAAACTTTGGATAGCCATGCACTATAACCCTAGAGAAAATAAGGGGGAACAGTAATGACAACATGGTATGATTATATGGTAAGAGCCAGCAAACATGCTGGAAGTGATGGTGATTTATGGTTTCGTTATCTTTACAAGGTTATTCAAGACGAAGAGACTAAATTAACAACTGAAGATGTTGAACAGTTATTAAAAAATCCTACTCTGACACCGTTTCAAAAGATAACTTTGCAAGATGCTTTAATGGACGGTACTCATACAAGAGAACATGTCTTACAAGCCAATCGTAAAAGTCAACCGAAAGACATTTTAAAGCTGTTTAGAGAGGGGAACTATGGATAAGAAAATCTTATTTGAAGCTCTCAATGCTGAATTAGATAAAGAAAACATTGAACTTGAAATTATCTGCGTTGGTGGTTTCGTCCTTTAGTATTATAATCTTCGAGGAACACAAGATGTCGATGCCTTTTATCAAGAAGATGCTAAAATCAGAAGTATCATCGAGAAAGAGTTGGTAATGATTTCGGAGTGAACGAGCCTGATGAATTGTGGTTGAACAACAATGTAGCTAATATGAATAGAATACCGCCACGTTCCATCTGTGAGAAGGCATACGGCTATTCAAATCTGACAGTCCTTGTACCGCCACTTTCCTACATTCTCGGAATGAAGCTAGACAGCGGACGAGATAGGGATAGACAAGATGCTGGGGAGATTATTAAGTTAGTGAAAATTCGTTCTATAAAAGATGTTATCACTAAACTCAAAGAATACGGATTTCAACCTAATATAGTGGATTGAAAATAGATTAGGACAAAGTATAGAATAGCTAACAGTATTAGCGTTTATCAAAACGATTCATCGATGTCCTGATCTTGATTCAAATAACTATATTTCAATGGTTTTAGAAGTTTTTGAAATAGCCTATGGTATGGAATGGTTGGCAGAGTATATGAACGAACACTATGAAGAATTTAGGCGTTATTAAAAGACGATTTCCGTTTGGAAGTCGCCTTTTTTGATATTCACACAAATACTATATCTTGTGATTGGTGTAAACTGGTATATAGTTCCCTAAATTTTTTAGTAATGATACAACATGGTGGTTATGTAATCGATAACCTTCGATCTCCCTGTCACTATCTTGCTCATCTCAGATGTGTTGCGCGCTATTTGATCACGCGGGAATGCTATATGGAGCTCTCAAACTACTGTGATTTACTTATTCTAAGACCATAACGCCTTCTTCAATTTTAAAGGGTTCTGCTGTGTCAATCCGATCATAAAAGAGTACCCCATTGAGGTGGTCTATCTCGTGTTGCACCACAATAGCGTTGTAGCCTTTTAATTTGATTTTGTGTTTTTCACCATCTTTATCACAATATTCGATAGTGACACGAGAATAGCGAGGCACATAGCCTTCCACCACCCGATCAACGGAAAGGCACCCTTCTCCGTCTGCTAGTACGGTCTGCTGGATGGAGTGAGAGACAATCTTAGGGTTATACATAACCACTTGCAGGCTATAGGCTTCAGTTGGTGGTTTGCCTTCCTCGTCTTCAAGATTGGGAACAAGTGCAGCAATGATGCGGCTTGAAATGCCTAACTGTGGTGCAGCCAAGCCGACTCCGCCTCTGAGACCAAATTTTTCAGCCATGACAGGATCTTGCGAATGCTTTAAAAATTGTAGCATTTTTTCTCCCAAGATGATTTCTTGATCAGACAGGGGGAAAGTGACTTCTGAAGCCTTGGTTCGAAGGATAGGATTTCCCTCACGGACAATATCAGTCATGTCGATCAAATGCGAGGCTTTGGTAAGTTTATCAATAGTTGACATAAGATTTCCTTTGCTAAATTTATACTGGTTTGTATCCTTACTATACCATAAAATACAAGTCAGTTAAAGTCTTGGATAAGGTGGGGTCTCAAGTCAAGGAATCATTTTCTAAAAAATCGAACAATATTTAGACTTAATACAAAAAATATTCGCTAAAACTATTGAAAAACACTCAAAATCCTGCTAAAATAAGGTATCATTTTATTTTTAGAGGAGAATTGTTCATGACCTTGAAGAAACAGGCTACTTCAGAAAAGCTTGCAGACCAGATGCTCTATCAGATTGAGGATAAACCGCCTCTTGGAGTATCCCTTGTTTTGGCTTTGCAGCATATTTTGGCAGCTTTTGCAGGGATTATTGCTGTGCCTTTGGTTGTTTCAGGAGCACTTAAGCTTAGTGTCGAAGAAACGTCTGTCATGGTTTCGGCGTCTATTTTTGTAGCAGGTCTAACCACGATGTTACAATCCAAGGGTCTAGGACCTGTCGGTTCACGTGTATCAGGTATGATGGGGACGGACTTTACCTTTGCCAATCCAGCCATTTCTGTTGGTAGTCGCTTTGGGATTGCTGGTATAGTAGGAGCCACCATTGCGGGATCTTTGGTGGAAATCATCCTTAGCCGCTTTATCAAACCGTTAATGAAGTTCTTTCCCCCACTTATTACAGGGACAGTTGTTTCCTTGATTGGGATTACGCTCTTACCTGTCAGTATGGACTGGGCAGCGGGTGGTTTTGGAGCTGAAGACTATGGCTCGGTGGAAAATATCAGCATTGCTTTTGTAATCATGGTTTTTACCCTTATCCTAAGTCATTATGGAAAGGGCATGTGGTCGACAGCATCTGTCTTTATCGGCATGATTTTTGGTTATCTGCTTTGCATTTTCCTTGGAAAAGTAGACCTATCGTCTGTTAATGCTGCTGCCTGGTTTGCCTTTCCAAAGATTTTTAACTACGGTGTCATCTTTAATGCCTCAGCAATTCTCTCCTTTTTGCCAGCCTATGTGGTGTCTTTGATTGGTACGGTAGGCATCATGATGGCTATCGGTGAGGCTTCTAGCACCCAAATGACTAGCGAGAGAGCTGCCAATGGTGTCTTGGCAGATGGTGTCGGCTCACTGCTTGCAGGTGTTTTTGGAGCAGGGCCTAACACAGCCTTTTCTCAAAATGTTGGCTTGATTACCCTTACAAAGGTAGCCAGCCGTCATGTCATGATTCTTGCTGGTTTGATTTTGGCCATTCTGGGCGTCTTTCCAAAGTTGTCAGCCTTGATTTCGGTGATGCCACAGCCTGTTTTAGGGGGTGTTGGTGTGATTATGTTTGGGCTTGTGGCCGCACAAGGGATTAAGACCCTGGCGACTATCAAAATGGGTGACCGCGAATTATTGATTATCTCCATTGCCTTCGCACTTGGTATCGGAGTGACTGTCCGTCCGCAACTGCTGACAAGTTTACCAACGCCAATCCAAATGGTACTATCTTCTGGTATTTCTACAGGAACTTTAGCAGCCTTGATTTTAAACCTTGTTTTAAAAGACAAAAACTAAAAAATGTTAAGATAAGCTTGATAAGCGACTGGGGTTGGTGCAATCGTAACACTCTCCAATCACTCATTCAAAATTGTTTTAACGACATCATCACATATTAAAAAGGCCTTATGTCTTCTTTCAAGAGGGGTAAGGCCTTTATGATGTTCTTGGAAAGAGTCGTGATGGTCAAAAATAGTATCAGTAGTCTAGTTGAGCAGGGGCTTTGGCTGTGTATGTCTGTAGATAGAAGTGGCTCTCTATTTTGGTAGCAGAGGATCGGCACAAGGGTTAAGGATTTTTCCAAAAAATTAGCCTTATTCTTGGATGGCCAGGTGCTGAAGTTTTTGGCGTTCTGTGATGGTATAGGTCTTGGAGCTGGTTTTTGAAAGGAGTTTTTCGTCGACCATCTGCTTGATGACACGGCTCAAATGGCGATAGCTTGTCCCAAAAGCATCTGCTAAAAGCGATAATTCTAGGTGATAAAGGTCTTCTTGGGCATGCTTTAGGATATGGGTCGCTAATCGTTCTTTGACAGAGTAGGTGATATTAGCAGCTGAGCTGATGTTTTGCTGATAACATTTGTGGGCAATCTCACGTCCGATGTGATAAAGAAAGATTGGGTCAGCTAATAAGGCTGTTTGATGGCACAGGGGAAGCTGGACTAAGACACACTCTGTTAGAGTGATGACTGAAGATACGGCAGGTCTTTGGGTTAGGAGTTCAATGTCCCCGATAATCGTCGGCTGCTCAATGGTTTCTAAGATGTGCTCTTTGCCATTGGCAGAGTGGCGAATAACCTTGGCCCTGCCAGATAACAAGTAGGCAATGTGCTCTAGGGTATCTCCTTGAGAGCAGATTAACTGGCCTTTTTGATAGGTCATGACTTGTAGGTATTGGTGGTATTTTTCTGGGAAGAAGTGAGCGATAGCCTCATCTTTAAGGAAGTTGGTCAAAGGGTTTATGTTTTTCATTTTGTATCCTTTTTAGGACATAGGTCCTATTGATATGTGCTAAGATTCATTATACTGGGCATAGCTATATTCTGCAAGAAAGGTTTATCATGAAATCAACTCTCGAAAAAGCCAGTCTACTCTCCCTATCTCTGATGATGGTCTCGACCTTTGCGGTGTCACCAGCCCTTCCTTCGATGATAGCCCACTTTGAGCGCTACGGCTATAACGCCTCACAAATCGAGCGACTTGTTCCCTTATCTTCCTTTGCGATCATGGCAGCTTTGCTCTTAAGCCCGATCATCAATCGCTACTTGAAAGAGCGAGCTGTTATCATCATCGGGCTTCTCCTTTTATCTATCGGAGGTAGTTTGCCAGTCTTTATGCCGTCTTACCCAGTGATGTTTTTATCTCGCATTCTTTTAGGAAATGGCATAGGCATGCTAAATGCCCGTGCTATCAATGTCATTAGTGAGCGCTTTACAGGAAAAGATCGGACACGAATGTTAGGGCTTAGAGGGTCTATGGAAGTTTTAGGCTCAGCCCTCTTGACCTTTATAGCTGGTCAGTTGTTGGGCATTTCCTGGTCAGCCTCCTTTGCCATCTATGGCTTTGGCTTGGTGGTTTTGGTTCTCTATTTAGCTTTTGTCCCCGATACCCCATCGTCTGCTCAAAAACCTGTCGCCGTCTTACCCAAGCATGCGACACTCTCCAGCAAACATCTGCTTTATACACTGTGCATAGCCTTTTACGCTGGCTTTATCATCTTGGTTAACTCTTCGGTGACCATTCGGATCCCTCAAGTTGTTGAGCAGCTAGGGCTTGGGACCGCGACCCAGTCTAGCCTCCTCCTTAGTGCCATGATGATCGTGGGGATATTGGCAGGCGCTCTCTATGAGCCCTTGATGGCTGTTTTTGGCAAATTCTTCCAAGCCAGTATTAGTCTGGTATTTGCCTTGGGTTGTCTAGTCCTTTGGCGAGCTGACAGCTGGTTACTCTTAGTTCTAGGGGCTTTAGCGACAGGTTTTTGCTACTCCTTGGCTGTGACCTATGCCTTTCACACAGTCTCAGAAAAGATGCCTCATCACCTAGTGACCACTGCTACGACCATGGTACTCTTGGGATGCAATCTAGGGGGCGGATCAACCGCCCTAGCACTCCAGCTGCTAACCCATCTGGCACCAGGACCGACAGCTGTTTTTGGCTGGTATGGATTATTGCTATTGAGCATGACAGCAGTCTTGATGCTTGCTCTAGGCTATCCTCCAAAAAGAAAATAATTGACCCTCCATCAGGAATTTGATAAAATGAAAGGGTCGATCATCGGCAAAACCAACTTTTTCTTGGTTTTAGGCATGCCAATCCTAAGACTCGGATCAAGTAAAAAAAGGAGAACATACAATGGCAATCTCAAAAGAGAAAAAAAATGAAATCATTTCACAATACGCTCGTCACGAAGGTGATACAGGTTCAGTTGAAGTACAAGTTGCAGTATTGACTTGGGAAATCAACCACCTCAACAGCCACATCAAAGAGCACAAAAAAGACCACGCAACATACCGTGGTTTGATGAAAAAAATCGGTCATCGTCGTAACCTCTTGGCATACCTACGCCGCACAGACGTTAACCGCTACCGTGAGTTGATCCAATCACTTGGACTACGTCGTTAATCTAAGACTCAAAGCCGTATAGTGACACACAGCGAAATAGGAAAGGAAACAAACGACGCTAGGCGTCTAATGGACTCTATCTTTTCGCCAAGTGTCGTGCGATTTTCATTAAACTCTTCCGTTTGGGAGAGTTTTTTGCTTTCTTTCCATCTTTATATTTGTTAGATAATGCAGCTTTAGTTCTAAGAACCTGTATTCACAAAATGATAAAGCCCTTAAAAGCCGACTAATGTGTGATCGTTTGACAAAAGCAACCTCTGATGATACGGACTTTTCAACATCCTTAGCTAATCTTCGAGAGTGGTTCAACCAAGCAAAAGTTCGCTCAACAACCCAAT
>NZ_JBLOJV010000046.1:0-10693 GCF_047785705.1 Streptococcus pluranimalium | reverse complement strand
TAAACATCCAATAAGAATGTATATGGAAAACCGTTCCAGAGTCATTAAACTCTGGAACGGTTTTTGTATCTATCGGTATGTCTAATCGTAAGCGCTATACGTTTTAAAGATTCATTGCCTTACTTTGATGACTCTTAGTGCTATGTTGGGCAGTCTAGTTTGATTTTGGTTGCGGTTTAATCTAAAAATCCAAGGTAATCGAATTTTTCAAAGGTTCGAGAGTTGGTGACAGCACTGATCTGGATGTCTGCTGGCAGTGGGTTTTGTGGGTTTAAATCAGTGGTTAAGGTTGTCATGTTTCCCATACGAAGTCCGACCACATTGAGTTCGTATTTGTGGCGTAACCCTAGTTCGATGAGGTTTTTACCGATCCATTTTTGAGGGATTTTAAATTCGATGATGGAGATATCATCTTCAACGTGGATAATATTTGAGATATTACGACGTAAAATATGAGATGCCAAGGATTTACCTGACGCCCTTTCAGGCATAATGACACGGTTTGCACCGATGTTGTACAAAACGTCTTCAAAAAGGCCGCTTTTAGCTTTAGCGATGATGTTAGGAACGCCTAGTTTTTTACAATGCATGACGGCTAGGACAGATGCCTCTAAGCTATTACCAGTAGCAATGACAACGGTATCACAATGTTCGATACCGACGCTTTGTAGAAAGTCATAGTTGGTGATGTCACCAATGGCAGCTCGTGTGACGGTGTTGGCGACTGCTTCGACATTTTCTTCACGATAGTCTAGTGCGATCACTTCTTGTTCAAAGGTGCAGAGTTCTTCTGCGACTGTTTTTCCAAAGATTCCAAGGCCTAAGACCCCAATGATTTTTTTTGACACAATAAGTTCCTTTCTCAATTAGCCAACCGTGATGGTTGATTTGGCGTAATGAATGGTTTGTTTTTTCTTTTGTAAGAGGCTAAGAAGCACAGTGATTGGTCCGACACGACCAATAAACATCAACATCATGATGATGATACGACCTGTTGTTGATAAATCAGGTGTTAAATTCATTGATACACCAACAGTTGCTATGGCAGACGAGACCTCAAATAATAGTCGAAAAGGATTGGTGCCGGATTCTACCAGAAGTAATAGGAGAAAACCTGCCATCATCAGGGTGAAGAAAAAGATAATGATCGTAAAGGCTTGCTTAATCATACGATTGTCAATGGTACGATGGCGAAAGGTCACTTCTGTCTGTCCAGATAATTCAGCCCTAAAGAGCAGGGCAATGATCGCAATAACAGTTACCTTAATCCCACCAGCTGTTCCGCCAGGCGCTCCTCCGATAATCATCTGAATCATATAGAGAAAATTAGTGGCAGGAGTGGTATGGCTGTAGTCAATGGTAGAAAAGCCAGCTGTTCTCATGCTGACGGTTTGAAAGAAAGAGGTCATTAGCTGCTGCCCAAGCGACAGGTTACCAATCGTTTTGCTGTTATTAGCTTCAAAGAGCCAACTCAGCACCGTACCTGCTACTAGGATGATGGCAGTTGTTCTTAGGACTAGCTGTGACTGGTTGCTGAGAGGGGTAAACATGTTTTTAAGCTGTTTGGGCTGTTGGGTCAGATAGTTTTTGATGCACCTTAGAATATCCTGCCAGACACCAAATCCTAGACCACCTGTGGCAATGAGTCCAGCAAGGGTCAGGTTGATGATGGGATTAGTGGTATATTGCTGAAGGCTGCTAGAACCCAAGTTATCAAATCCAGCATTGCAAAAGGCAGAGATAGCTAGGAAAATAGCATTAAACATACCGTTTCCTAGACCAAAACGTGGGATAAAATCAATCATTAAGACCAGTGCTAAGATGCCCTCAACCATAAAGGTGAATCGATAGACCAAGTAAAGAAATTCCTTTAAATCTTGAGGGTTTTCACGGCTCAAGGCTGATTGGAGTAAGGACTGATCAGTGAGGTTCATCTTGCGACGTAGTGCCAAACTACTAATGGCAATAAGGGTCACCAAGCCTAGACCGCCAATCTGGATTAAAAGCATGACGACCAGTTGGCCAAAGCCATTGTAGACATCACCGACTGCAAAAACGGATAAACCGGTCACACAAACCATGGACACCACATTAAAAAGATGGTCAAAATAGGTGGTATCTGGAGCATGAGCATAATGCATAAAGGGTTGCGCCAGCAGAAGGCTACCGATTAAAATCACGATAAGAAAACTAAAGCTAAGGCGCTGTGTGATAGACCATTTGGCAATAAAGGTTGACATGTGACTCCTTTTGTTGAATGCTAAGGTTAAAGTGGATTTTTCGCTGGCGTTCCAGCTTTACGAGGGTATTTTTTAGGGGTTTCTTTTTTCTTTTGGACAATCGTAATGTTACGAGCATCACCATTTGGGAGTTGATAATCCTTGGTCTCAATCACTTGGGCAAACAAGGTTTTTAAGGCATTTTGGGCTTGCTCTAGTTCTTGACCAGCAGAGCTAGCTTTCAAGGCGATGAGGCGTCCATCTAATGTGAGAAAGGGAATGGTTAACTCTGCTAGGACCTGCATTCTGGCAACGGCTCTGGCAGTTACCAGGTCAAACTGTTGGCGAAAAGCCTTATCTTGACCAAAATCTTCTGCACGACCGTGGAAAAAATGCACGTTTGACAACCCCAACTCTTGAGCTAGGCGGCTTAAAAATTGGATACGTTTGTTGAGAGAGTCGATGATAGTGATCTCAAGTTCTGGAAAGATAATCTTCATTGGTAAACTAGGAAAACCAGCACCCGCACCAATATCCAGTATCCGAATAGGCTGATTAGGGATGTAGCCTTGTAGAAGAGGCGCGATTGAGTCATAGAAATGTTTGAGGTAGATTTCTTCTTTGTCAGTGATAGCCGTTAGATTGATTTTTTGATTCCACTCAATCAAAAGTTCAACATAGCGTTCAAACTGCTCTTTTTGATGTTCAGAGAGCATGATATGGTGAGCTTTGAGCTGCTCATAAAAGGTTTGAGGTGTCATATAAACTCCTTATGTCTTAAACTTCTTTTATTTTACCATAATCCTTCTTTCTTTTCTTTGGAAATCCTCTTAAAACTGCTATAATGAAAGATGACGATTCGTTAATCTAAAGCATTAGTAGGATAGGCTGGGTAGGTGTGGTTGAAAAGAACAACCCTCAAGACCAAGGCAGTCTACCACTGGTGGTCTTGGTGGGCTAAGCCTGACGGCCTTTTGATAAAGGGTAGCAAAACGATAAGGTATCAGACTTCTAACAAAGACTCATCCAAAACAGCTACTTGTTTTAAGCGAGCACAGAGTAGTGTGAGGCACTGATGCATCATTTCATCTGTAGGATAACACAATCATAAAAAGAAAAGGAAACCAAATGAAACTCATTGATATTCGAAAAAATCCTGAAGGCCTGACCTTTGACAAAACCTTTGACTTGAAAGAGCAACTCCTTAGGCGTGAGGGGTCTATTATCGACTTAGAGTCTGTTAATGCTAAAGGAGTGGTCAGCTTTGATGATGGGCTTTATCTCCTCAATTACCAGCTGTCTTATGACCTCACGCTACCGTCAAGCCGTTCGATGACACCTGTTCGATTGTCTGAGCAGTATGAGGTGTCAGAAGTTTTTATAGCAGCGGCAGATGTTCCTACAAAAGCTGACTTGATTGATGAGCATCTGGTCTTAATCCTTGAAGATGATCAGATTGACCTTTCAGAGAGCATTCTGGATCATATCCTCTTAAACATCCCTCTAAAAGTATTGACAGATGAGGAGAAAGCTTCGGAGCAGATGCCTGAAGGTAAGGACTGGGCAGTGCTAACACAAGAGCAGTATGATGCCATGAAGGCAGACCAAAAACAGGCTACTAATCCCTTTGCAGCCTTATCAGATTTATTTGAAGAAAATGAGTAATGGTTTAATTTGTAAGAATGCTTTAAAAATGATATGATAAAACAAGTTTATTGATACTCAAAAATACCTAGAAATCAGGTTAATAAAACTCCGACCAAGTCATTTGGCTAAGGGTTGTAAGCTACAGTAGGTTAAACAATTAGAGTTAAAAGAGGGGGGCTATGACAAAACACATTTTAATCATAGAAGATGAGAAAAATCTGTCACGATTTGTGTCTTTAGAGTTGCAGCATGAAGGCTATAGTGTCACGGTTAAGCATGATGGCCGCTCTGGCTTAGAGGCTGCCTTGGGGAAAGATTTTGACCTGATTCTGCTCGATTTGATGTTACCAGAGATGGATGGCTTTGAAGTCACCAGACGCTTACGGCAGGAGAAAGCAACAGCTATTATCATGATGACTGCCAGAGATTCTCTGATGGATATTGTTTCTGGCTTGGATCGTGGTGCCGATGATTATATCGTCAAACCCTTTGCCATTGAAGAGTTATTGGCACGTGTGCGCTCTGTTTTTCGGCGTCAAGCCATCGAAGACAGTAAACGCGCCACTCTAACCAACCCAAGTCAAGACGACCTCAAACTGGATCCACTTAGTCGTTCTGTCATCCGTGATGATCAAGTCATTTCATTAACCAAGCGTGAATTTGACTTACTATCAACGCTGATGTCCAATCGAAACCGTGTCATGACGAGAGAAGATTTGCTGAGTCTTGTTTGGCAATACGGCGAAGCTAGCGAGACAAATGTTGTTGATGTCTATATTCGCTATTTGCGTGGTAAGATTGATGTTCCAGGTAAGGAGTCTTACATTCAAACTGTTCGTGGAATGGGGTATATTATCCGTGAGAAATAAACCGTTTTTAACCAAACAACTCAAAATGTCTTTAAGACGAAAAATGGTCCTAGTTACGATGGGGCTGTTTTTTGTCATTTTAACAACCTTCACAGTGATGGTTTTACTGTTTTCAAATGACCTCTTGGTGCAACAAGAAGAAGAGACCATCATGAATACCCTTAGTTTGGTGCAAGAGCATGTTTCAGAGATTGATAAGCCTTTGACAAAAGAGCAGTTAATCGACTATCTACAGAACAACCAGACGGTTGCTAAGCCGCACTCGAAAACCGTCTTAACGGAGTCTATGGCCCTCTCCGGTAACCACTCCATAGCCCACTTGTTATATTCAAATCAGATTGTCTACCTCTATGATATCAAGAAAAAAGTTATCTTTACAACTGGTGACAAAGAGAATCCTCTGTCTCTAGGCCCTCTTGGTACGATACGCTCTGAAAAGATAGGGGCAGATAGGGGAGCTACCATCAGTATTCCGCTTTTTAATCAGGCTGGTAGTGTTATAGGTTATGCCAAGCTTTTTCATAATCTAGCGTTTTATGATACCCTCAAAAACCGTTTGGTGGTTTTGCTAGTGTTTTTAGAAGTCGGAACGATTATGATTGTTTTAATCATCATGCGTTATAGCATCAAAACCTTCTTGCGTCCTATTTATAGCCTACACCATGTCATGCGTCGGATTCAATCCGATCCGACGGATTTAACCGTCAGAGCTCAAATCAGTAGTGGGGATGAAATTGAGGAACTATCTCATATCTTTAATGGCATGATGTCTATTATTGCAGAGCAAAATACCCTGCAACAACAGTTTATTAGTGATGTCAGTCATGAACTGAGAACCCCTGTAGCTGTTATCAAGGGGCATTTGGATATGTTGAGCCGTTGGGGGAAAAATGATCCTGAGATTTTGGAGGAAAGCTTAGAGGCCAGTCGTCATGAGGCTCAGCGCATGACGGTTATGATCAGTGAGATGCTTGATTTGGTGCGTCTTCAAGGTCACTTATCAGATAAATCTGATGAGGTGACTTGCTTAGAGGCGTCTATGCAGACATCGCTTTATAACTTTGAGATTTTAAGACCAGATTTTCAGTTTACCTTGGACATCAAGCGAGATGGTATTCGAGCCAAGATTGCTAAAGGTCATTTTGAGCAAATCCTGAC
Source organism: Streptococcus pluranimalium (assembly GCF_047785705.1). GTDB lineage: Bacteria > Bacillota > Bacilli > Lactobacillales > Streptococcaceae > Streptococcus > Streptococcus pluranimalium_A. The sequence continues at coordinate 4,800 of NZ_JBLOJV010000046.1, read as the reverse complement.
CATCTTGATTGATAATGCGATTAAGTATTCACCAAAGACCAAGGTGGTTGCATTATCCCTAACTAAAAACACAAAGGAAGCCTTAGTGACGGTCTCAGATCAAGGTGATGGCATCGACCAAGCAGATCTAGAGCATATCTTTGAACGTTTTTACAGAACAGATAAGTCACGCAGTCGTGAGGGGACAAGGGCTGGTTTAGGGATTGGTTTATCGCTATTAAAGCAAATCAGTGATGCTTATAACTGCCGCCTCAGTGTTGATAGCACTGTGGATGTGGGGACGCGTTTTGTTATCGCTATCCCTCTAGCTGACCCCTCTCCCACCAAACCAGACCTAGAGCAGTAGGTAAGGATGCTCAAAAAAACACCAAGATGAGGACAGATGAAGGCACTGAAAGAGAGAAGGTTGCTATCTCACGGCAAGTAAAGCTTTTTGGCTTTGATTGTTAAAGGCCATCAGCCATTTTATTTCTCATGAAAGATGTGCTATAATGAAGTATTAAAAACTAATGCGAGAGCTTTTGCGAAGCCTTGTCGTAGCTTTTGCTTTAGGAGTGATTCGTGTGAGAGAGAAGGGAGTGTTTTTGTGCGTTGTCCAAAATGTCATACTACAAAATCCAGTGTTGTTGATAGTCGCCAAGCAGAAGAGGGAACAACCATCAGAAGACGCCGTGAGTGCGACAACTGTCAAAACCGATTCACAACCTTTGAGCGTGTGGAAGAACTACCACTTCTAGTGGTCAAAAAAGACGGTACCAGAGAAGCCTTCTCAAGAGATAAAATCTTACATGGTATTATCATGAGCGCCCAGAAACGTCCTGTTTCAAGTGAGGATATTGAGAATGTCATCAGCCGGATTGAGCAAACCATTCGTAGTCGGTATGAAAATGAAGTTCCAAGTACAGCCATTGGTAATATGGTCATGGATGAGTTGGCTGAATTAGACGAGATTACCTATGTGCGCTTTGCCTCTGTCTATCGTAGTTTTAAAGATGTCGATGAAATCGAGGAATTACTCCAGCAGATTACCAATCGTGTTCGTGGAAAAAGGGTGGGGAAATGAGACCGATTGATGTGTTTTCGTTTGTCAAAGGTAATGTGGTTGATGTGTCGTCTCAGGCCTTGATGCGATGCTACTTTCCTATTATTGGTCAGGAGGCTTTCAGCCTTTATCACTTTTTGGTGGCTTTTTGGGATGATGGTGTTAAAAAACATCATTTTTCAGAGATTCTCAATCATACCTTGATGGGCATGCCAGTAGTTGAGCAGGCTTTAGCTACCTTGACAGCCATGGATTTGGTGGTGTTTTACAAGCATCGAGAGTGTTATGTGATGTTCTTAAAAGCTCCCTTATCTAGTGATGCCTTTTTTAAAGTGTCTTTATATCGTCAATTGCTGATTCAAAAAATAGGAGAAGTGGCGGTGAATGAGCTCATCACGACCTTGCCAGATCATGTTCAGAACATGTCGAAAACCTTTTCTGAAGTGTTTGATGACCAAGGTGACATCACCTTTGATTTTGATAAGGAAGCCCTTAGTAGCAAAGCGTCATTTGATCTGGATGCCTTTAAAAATCTCATGAAACGTGATGGTCTCTCTTTTGCTCAGGAACAATCAGATGTGATTGGCTTGTACCGTTTGGCAGAGAGCCATCAGATGACTTGGTATGATACCTATTTGTTAGCCAAAGAAACAGCTGTCAATATGACCTTGTCCTTGTCTCGTATGAAGCGAAAAAAAGAGCAACTAGCCACTAAATCATTCCCTCTTGGGCAATTAAGCCAGCAAGAAACGGTGATTGTGAAAGAAGCTCAGACAGCTCGTTCAGATGTTTTTCTTGCCAAAATCAAGAAAGCGCGTCGAGCAACCATTACTCAGGACGAAAGGCAACTCCTCTTGGATTTGGCTAAGATGGGATTTTTAGATGAGGTCATCAACGTCATTGTGCTTTATACGATTATGAAGACCAACTCAGCCAATGTCAATAAAAAATATGCTATGAAGCTCGCCAATGATTTTGCCTACCAAGAGATCAACAGCGCAGAAGTAGCAGTCTTGAAGATGAGGGATGCTTCCAAAAAATCCGCTCAAACGTCGCAAGGTCTTGCCTCTAAGACCAAGAAGCCAAATATCCCTGAATGGAGCAATCAGGATTATCAAAATCAGACGACCGATGAAGAGCAAAAACGATTAGAAGAAGCCAGACGAAAGGCTTTGGATCGTCTGAGAAAGGAGTGAGATGATGGAAAAAGTAGGAAACACCTTAAAAAAATCTGGACATGCGAAGTCCTTTGATGCCGATCAAGTCGCTCAGTTGATTTTATCTGATCCAGCTATTGTGACCTTTATCAATGATCACCGCCTGACTCAAGATGAAATCAAGCGTAGTTTGCCAAAGTTTAATCAATTCATCAATGAAAGACGTAAATACCAAGACCAGGAACAGTCTTACATCGCTAAGGGTTATGAGCCGATTTTGACCATGAATGAAGGCTATGCTGATGTGACTTATCTTGAGACCAAGGCTTTGAGAGAGGCTTACCTGCAACAAGCGGTTGAAAATCGGATTCATTTGGTTAGCCTGCCTAAGTCTTACAAGACGATTTCGTTTGATGATATTTTGCTAGATGATGTTAAACGTTTGGGTGTTTATGAGTATCTAGTGGATTTCATCAGTCACTATCCTAGCTCTGAGCAAAAAGGGCTCTATCTTTACGGTGACATGGGGGTTGGTAAATCCTTCTTTATGGCAGCCCTAGCGCGTGAGCTTTCTGAGGCGAAAGATGCCTCTACCACCATGCTTCACTATCCGAGTTTTACCATCGATATTAAAAATGCTATCAAGACAGATTCTGTTAAGGCTGAAATTGACGCTGTCAAAACTAGTGATATTCTTATTTTAGATGATATTGGGGCTGAGCAGACCTCTGCTTGGATACGTGATGAGGTGCTACAAGTGATCCTTCAGTATCGGATGCAAGAGCACTTACCAACTTTTTTTACCTCTAATTATAGCTTTGCTGATTTGGAGCAAAAGTTGGCCAATGCTAGACATGGAGATGAAACCTGGCAAGCTAAGCGCGTTATGGAACGTGTTAGATTTCTTGCTACAGAAATGCATTTACAAGGTGAAAACAGAAGATAGTCAATGCGATTATCTAGTACACTAATAAATAAAAAAAGAAATAAGGAGACGATATGTCTTTGCCAACAGTTGCTATTGTCGGGCGTCCAAATGTCGGAAAATCGACACTTTTTAACCGTATTGCAGGGGAGCGAATTTCCATCGTTGAAGATGTTGAGGGTGTGACACGTGACCGTATTTACACCAGTGCTGAATGGCTCAATCGGTCATTTTCATTGATTGATACTGGTGGTATTGATGATGTTGATGCGCCCTTCATGGAGCAAATCAAGCATCAGGCAGATATTGCCATGACAGAGGCAGACGTCATTGTTTTTGTAGTGTCTGCTAAGGAAGGCGTGACCGATGCAGATGAGTATGTTGCGCGTATTCTCTACAAAACGAGCAAGCCGGTTATTTTAGCCGTTAACAAGGTGGACAATCCTGAAATGCGTGCGGAAATCTATGATTTTTACACGCTTGGCTTAGGAGATCCTTACCCAGTATCGTCAGTTCATGGGATTGGTACAGGAGATGTTTTGGATGCGATTGTTGAAAATCTGCCGACAGAGCACCTTGAGGACAATCCAGACGTCATCAAATTCAGCTTGATTGGTCGTCCTAATGTCGGCAAATCCAGCCTTATCAATGCTATCCTAGGTGAAGATCGTGTCATAGCAAGCCCTATAGCAGGAACCACTCGTGATGCTATTGACACGTATTTTACGGACAATGACGGGCAAGAATATACCATGATTGATACCGCTGGGATGCGAAAGTCTGGCAAGGTTTATGAAAACACGGAAAAATATTCTGTAATGCGCTCGATGCGTGGTATTGATCGCTCGGATGTTGTTCTCATGGTCATCAATGCAGAAGAAGGGATTCGTGACTATGATAAACGTATTGCTGGTTTTGCTCACGAAGCGGGGAAAGGCTTGATTATTGTTGTCAACAAGTGGGATACCATCACCAAAGATAACCATACGGTGACTCAGTGGGAGGCAGACATTAGGGATCAGTTCCAATTTTTAGCCTATGCTCCCATCATCTTTGTGTCTGCTGAAACCAAGCAGCGCCTTCATAAGCTTCCTGACATGATTAAGCGTATCAGTGAGAGTCAAAATCGCCGCATCTCATCAGCAGTTCTGAACGATGTCATCATGGATGCTATCGCCATCAACCCAACTCCAACGGACAAAGGCAAACGCCTTAAAATTTTCTACGGCACACAAGTTGCGGTTAAGCCGCCGACTTTCGTTATTTTTGTCAATGAAGAAGAGTTGATGCACTTCTCCTATTTGCGCTTTTTAGAAAATCAAATCCGTGCAGCCTTTGGTTTTGAAGGCACACCGATTCACTTGATCGCTCGTAAGCGTAGCTAATAAATCAAGCGGTTGGGATAAGAGAGGTTATCACATCGTTATGTACTCCTTACTAAGGTTATCTGCTCTACTCAGAGAGTTATGAGTCGGTGCAATTATTAGAACTTTAGAGAGGACTATTATGGCTTTATTACAAAACGATGTTTCTACTGCACGTGAGGAGGCGACCTCTATCGCCAAGGGGGTGTCATCTCTATCCGGAAGTGGAACTGTCAGCAAAGATAGTCAGAGTAAACTAGGTGGTAATGACCGTGCTAAGAGTGTTATTGATGCTTCTTATGATGTTTCGAA
>NZ_JBLOJV010000045.1:0-10892 GCF_047785705.1 Streptococcus pluranimalium | reverse complement strand
GGAGTGCGTAGTGTTGCTACAACGAAGCAACGGGTAAAAATCCTTTATTTTAAGCACTTTTTCAAGCATTTTGTCTTTATTGAAAAGAGTGATTTTGACATAAAAAAGGTTCAAAAAAAGTACATTGATGTGAATGTCTGTTTGGATGTCGACTGCGTAGACAAAAAATAGATACGTCATAAAATATAATAGTTCAACGAGAACATTTTAATAAGTGTTCTCGTTTTTTTATTTTAAGGAGGAATTCATGAAAAAGAAGGAACAATCATCACGCCAAATCGTGATGTGTCATCTCGTGACTATCTTAGGAGTTGATATTGTGAAAGCAACTCAGCTAATTGATGAAATGGAGCAACTAGGTTTAATCCGATTTGATGAATTTGGAAATGTTGAAATTTTAGTCTTGGAGGGACAATCATGAAACGTATTACTGCTGATCAGTATCAGACATCAGAGCGATATTATAAACTCCCTAAAATTTTGTTTGAGAGTGAACGTTATAAGGATATGAAGCTGGAGGTTAAGGTAGCCTACGCGGTTTTAAAAGATCGGTTGGAGTTGTCTTTGAGTAAAGGTTGGATTGATGAGGATGGGGCTATTTATTTGATTTATTCCAATTCAAATCTGATGGCACTATTAGGCTGTTCAAAGTCAAAACTACTCTCTATCAAGAAAACCTTACGCGAATATGGCTTAATTGATGAAGTCCAACAGTCCTCTAGCGAAAAAGGTCAAATGGCAAATAAAATTTACTTGGGGGAATTAGAACATGAAACTACCCCAGTCTTACATTCAGACGGGGCTAGTGTTAAAAAAACACTAGGGGGGTCTCAAAGAAAGACGGGGCCGGTCTTAAATTCAGCCCCTAGTGAGACTGAAGGAAGTGAGACTAAATATAGTGAAACTAAAGGGAGTGATTTCCTTATTGAGGACGAGGAGGAGAGGCAGCTGGTAGATGAGAAACAAGAAGAGAACTTTACTTCAAAAGTCGATGGCGTGACCAAGTACGATCGAGACTATATTTGGGGTTTGGTTCATGACCAGTTAAGACAGACGGGTCTATCTCAGTCAGCTAGTGACTATGCCATGATTTATTTTAGTGACCGTTATCAGTATGCATTGGAACATATGCGATTTGCTCGGTCAGCGGAAGTAATAGCTGAATATGTATTTAATGGTGTGCTGTCAGAGTGGACCAAGCAACTGAGACGACAAGAAGTAAAGGGAGGTGATTAAGTTGATTTGGTGGATACTAGGTGGAATCTATCTGATTTCTATCGTCATTTTGATTTTTGAAATCATCCGTGCACCAGAAATGGATGATCATATATAGGCAAGAGTTTTACAAGTGTAAGGCTCTTTTTTAGTTGGAAAGAGAGGAAAAATGAAATTTTTAGATTTATTTGCTGGGATAGGTGGTTTTAGGCTAGGGTTGGAATCACAGGGTCATAAATGCCTGGGCTTTTGTGAAATTGATAAATTCGCTAGAACATCTTATAAAGCCATGTTTAACACAGAAGGGGAAATAGAATACCATGACATTAAAGAGGTCACAGACCATGACTTTAGACAATTTAGAGGGCAAGTGGACATCATCTGCGGGGGATTTCCTTGCCAAGCATTTTCACTCGCAGGCAGACGACTGGGATTTGAAGATACTCGAGGGACTCTCTTTTTTGAGATTGCTCGAGCGGCCAAACAAATCCAACCACGTTTTCTATTTTTGGAAAACGTCAAAGGCCTACTCAATCACGACGAGGGACGGACGTTCGCCACTATCCTCTCCACGATGGATGAATTGGGGTATGATGTCGAATGGCAGGTGCTTAACAGTAAGGACTTCCAAGTCCCGCAAAACAGAGAGCGGGTCTTTATTATCGGACATTCTAGAAGATACCGTCCCAGATTCATATTTCCTCTCAGAAGAGAAAACAGCCCAGCTCATCTTGAAAGGCTAGGAAATATCAATCCCTCTAAACGTGGTTTGAATGGTGAAGTCTATCTGACGAGTGGACTTGCTCCTACACTAACAAGAGGTAAAGGAGAGGGAGCTAAAATCGCCATTCCAGTCTTAACACCAGATAGACTAGAAAAACGGCAACATGGTCGTCGATTTAAGGACAATCAAGACCCTATGTTTACTTTGACAAGTCAAGACAGACACGGAGTTGTTGTCGCAGGAAATCTGCCGACTAACTTTGACCAGACTGGAAGAGTATTCGACACTTCTGGCTTGTCACCGACCTTGACCACCATGCAAGGTGGAGACAAGGTGCCAAAGATTTTGCTGAGGGATGAGCTGCCATTTCTGAAAATCAAGGAAGCCACAAAAACAGGGTACGCAAAGGCGACTCTTGGAGACTCTGTCAATCTTGCTTATCCAGACTCAACCAAACGTAGGGGACGAGTGGGAAAGGGAATATCAAATACTCTAACGACTTCAGACAATATGGGAGTGGTGGTTGCTGCTCTGGAATATCGACAGGATAAGTGGTATGAAGTCACAGGCATTGTCTTAGAGGGGAAACTTTATCGCCTGAAAATAAGACGACTGACACCAAGAGAGTGTTTCAGACTTCAAGGCTTTCCTGACTGGGCTTATGAAAGAGCAGAGAGTGTTTCTAGTAAGAGCCAACTATACAAACAGGCCGGCAATAGCGTGACTGTCACAGTTATTGAAGCCATTGCCAGAGAATTTAGAAGAACGGAAGAGGAAGAAAAACATGAACCTACTACATAAGAAAAGTATCCTAGATTGTACTGAATTAGAAGAACATATTCACCAAGTTGAAACCAATCAGTTATTACAAAAGATACTGTCGCTCCCCAATTTTGATTGTGACTTTGAGGTGACTTTTGAAGATGATTACCACAAAGAGATGAATGATCCCCTATTCTACGAATCCAATCTTCATCGGATTTCGGATTTTATGGAAACTAGGGATATTAAAAATGGTGTAGATACACTACTGACGAAAGACAATCACCTGGCCTTTCGTGCCTTTGGTGAAAATTATTCTGCTAGAGGAAAGGATGGCATTTTAACGACTTTAGTGACGGTCAAGTGCTTTGGTGAAGGACGGATGCCAATTGATATGAGTCGCTATTTCTCAACTCCTGAACCAACAGTTGAAAATAGCCTAACCCTATAAGGAGGAGCCTATGCTTGAGGTATATCTAGGAAATAATGCCAATACAAATCAAGATTTACTAACCATTTTGACGACCTATGGTGTGACTTATCGTTGTATAAAAGCGTGTGATGTAAACCGTGAAATCTTACTGTCACTCTTTGCCAAAACAATGGATTGTTTTGAGTTATTGTCGCCACGATTTCTTCGCTTTAAGCGTCAATATACGATAAGTTTGAATGAAATGATTCAGCTCATTCTCCAAAAGCCAGACCAGAATCTTCGGTTGCCACTCATTGTTTGTCAGAATCATGTCTATCCAGCTATTGGGCTAGACGAAGTGCGAACCTTTCTTCCCAGACAGGTAAAAGAAGAGCTGTTTCAGGCTAGTCTGATGAAACAGGTGACAGGGTAGGTGTGAAGATGAATGAACGATTTTGGGACAATTTAGAAATCATTCTGGCAGAAAAAGACCTCACTTGGGCAGAACTAGCTCGCAAAGTATTCAACGGTCAATATGTTTATCCAAGTGAGTTTAATCGCCTCTATCAAAAACTGCGACATTACAAATCCAATCGCCTGATGCCACAAACAAGATGGGTTGAGCGTATTGTTCTAGTCTTAGAAATTGATTATGAAGATTTATTCAAGAGGTGACAATGATAAGGATAGTGTTGTTTTATCTAGCCATACAGCTTAACGGTCTTCTGGTGAGTTTATACCTGAAAGAGTATCTGACAATAGAGGGTATAGTCTTGCTACAATTGGTCCTATTAAGTGTGACTTGCTTAGAGATTGGCCGTCATAAAACTCTTCAAGCAAAAAATATGACCTTGAGAAATCGCCTAAGATGGTTTCTTCTTGGTTTTGTGTGTATGGTTGCTTTTGCAGTCTTCATCAGCTTCCTATTTCCAGTTCAGACTAGGAATCAAGCGGTATTGGTACAAGTAGGAAAACAGGTTCCTCCTATTATCTTTTTATTGTTTCTGGTCAATGCAAGTATCCTTGAAGAGATTGTTTATAGGCAGTTGCTATGGGAAAAATTGACATTCCCTTTTGTACAAATAGGCGTGACCAGTTTTCTCTTTGTTCTATCCCATGGACCCAATCAGATAGGGAGTTGGTTCATGTATAGCTGTCTTGGCTTGACCTTGGCTGCTGTTCGATTGAAAACTGATTGTATGACGGCAATCGCCTTACATTTACTTTGGAATAGTTTGGCTTATGTCGTAACTTTCTTGTGATACCAAAATCAAGAGTGCTTCCGTATTATGGAAACACCTTATGTTTGATAGGGAATCGAAAAAAAGAGGAGGTCACCATGTCATCTGAACAACAAGAACGTCAAGCGATGCAATACGTGGAAAGAAGTAGTTTATTGACAGTCAGAACCTTCTTAAAGCTCTTAGAATGGTCGGCTAGGCAAGCCTTAGCTCAAGATTCAGCTTATAAGATTGGGGTTCAAAAACTGGAAGAACTCCTTCAAAGCCCTTACGCCATTGAAGCGATTGATGTTAGTAAAGACATCCTAGATAAGCCAATTGATGTTGAGAAATTCAAGGAGTTAATGGAGTCAGAAAAACTGCCAATCGCAATTAGTTGGCAAAAAGACTATCTCTACTTTTATGCCAAGGATAAGACCTTGCTCGATCATCACTTGGATGAATTGTTGAAGAAACTGATGTCTAATCCAGAGAAGCTAGAAGGTTTAACCTTTGATAAAACCTTGGACCAAGAGATAGAACTGGCCAAAGAGAAAATTAGAGTGACAGAACCTTCGGCAGTCAAAACCAAGGAGGTGACCTTGTAATGTATTCCAGGCAAAAAGCATTTGTCTTTGGACTCTTGGGTCTTGCCTTTGGCTATTTCTGCCATCGTCTAACCCTACTCTATGATAGTTTAACCAATGTCCCACCTATGGAACGTTTAGCCTACCTCTTAGGAGAGGGGTTAAATCAGGTTTTCAATCCTTTATGGCTTTTTACTTTTACTCAAAAATCTCTTTTTGCCTTTATCCTTGGAATTCTAACGATGATGTTAATCTATCTTTATGTTTCAACAGGACAGAAGGTCTATCGAGAAGGGGAAGAATACGGTTCTGCACGATTTGGAACCAGTAAGGAAAAGCGGAACTTTTACAGTAAGAATCCTTTCAATGACACGATTTTGGCTCGTGATGTTCGTCTAACCTTGTTGGAAAAGAAGAAACCCCAGTTTGACCGAAATAAAAATTTGATTGTCATTGGGGGTTCTGGGGCAGGTAAGACCTTTCGCTTTGTGAAACCAAACCTTATCCAACTTAACTGTTCCAATATTGTCGTAGATCCGAAAGACCATTTGGCTGAGAAGACAGGTAAACTCTTTTTAGAAAACGGTTATCAGGTCAAGGTTTTAGACTTGGTTAATATGACCAATTCAGACGGTTTTAATCCCTTTCGTTATGTAGAAACAGAGAATGATTTGAACCGTATGTTAACGGTCTATTTTAATAATACCAAAGGAAATGGTTCTCGCAGTGATCCATTTTGGGACGAGGCTTCTATGACATTGGTGAGAGCTATTGCCTCTTATTTGGTAGATTTTTACAATCCTCCAGGAAGTTCCAAGCAAGAGCAGGAAGCAAGACGTAAGCGTGGCCGTTATCCAGCCTTTTCTGAGATTGGGAAACTCATCAAACTCTTATCAAAGGGAGACAATCAGGACAAAAGTGTTCTTGAAGTCCTGTTTGAAGACTATGCTAAAAAATATGGTCACGAGAACTTTACCATGAGAAACTGGGCGGATTTTCAGAACTACAAGGACAAGACCTTGGATTCGGTCATTGCTGTGACGACCGCTAAGTTCGCCCTTTTTAATATTCAATCGGTGATTGATTTGACGCAAAAAGACACTATGGATTTGAAAACGTGGGGCACTCAAAAGACCATGGTATATCTTGTTATTCCAGATAATGATACGACCTTTCGTTTTCTATCTGCATTATTTTTCTCTACGGTTTTCTCCACTTTGACCAGACAGGCTGATGTGGACTTTAAAGGGCAACTGCCTATTCATGTTAGAAGCTATCTGGATGAGTTTGCGAATGTCGGAGAAATCCCAGACTTTGCTGAACAAACCTCAACAGTTCGCTCTAGGAACATGAGTCTAGTTCCAATCTTGCAAAATATTGCTCAACTCCAAGGACTTTATAAGGAAAAAGAGGCTTGGAAAACTATACTGGGGAACTGTGACAGTCTCCTCTATTTGGGTGGGAATGACGAGGAAACTTTCAAATTTATGAGTGGACTTTTAGGCAAACAAACCGTTGATGTCAGAAGCACCAGTCGCTCTTTTGGGCAAACAGGTTCAAGTTCTACCTCTCACCAGAAAATTGCCCGTGACTTGATGACGGCTGATGAAGTCGGGAATATGAAACGAGATGAGTGTCTTGTACGCATTGCAGGGGTTCCTGTTTTTCGAACCAAGAAATATTTTCCACTCAAACATAAGAATTGGAAATGGCTTTCGGATAAGGAAACTGATGAACGCTGGTGGCATTATCGCATCAATCCCCTAACCGCTGAGGAAGAGGTAGATTTGTCAGGCCATAAAATAAGGGATTTAAGCACAGAAACGACACTACATTAATAGAAATGAGGAATAATATGAATCAAACACTATCAGGCTTTGTTTACGGAGTGGACGCCAGCTCCATGTTCTCCCAAGCCATGTCTCTATTACAAAAAGGCTTAATTGCAGTAGGAGCCTTTCTTGTTGTCATGGGCATTATCAACCTTTCCACCAACATTAAAGATGGTGGGCCAGGTGTCCGAAATGCCATTCTAGAAATTGTTGGTGGCGTCATGGTGGGAGCCGCGGGTGCTTTTGTGACTCAGATTACCATTTAAGGGAGGACAGCATATGACATGATAATGAATTTTACGTCACCTTTTGTATTTCTAGCCTCTGAAAAAGTATCTAGCGATAGCCTTTTTGAAGGATTTCAAGTGGATTTAGAATCAACCGCTAACCTAGTTAAATCACTAGCGGACTTTAATCCGACGGTGTGGTCTTACATGACAGCCATTACCAAGGGGATTATGCAGCCCTTGGGAGTAGCTATTCTTGCGGTTGTTCTCGTACTCGAATTTTCAAAAATGGCCAAGAAAATCGCAAACTCAGGTGGTGCAATGACCTTTGAAGCCATAGCACCTATGATTGTCAGCTACATCATGGTCGCGGTCGTGATTACCAATACGACGGTTATTGTGGAAGCCATTATTGCCATTGCCTCTTATGTTATTGAACAAGTGGCAAGTCTTGTCACGAATGGTGGTGCTAATTATGATACCATCTCAGGCATTAAGGGATCTGGAATTGTAGGAAAAATGATTATTGGCTTTTTTGCGATTCTCATTTGGTTGGTACGAATGGCCAGCATCATGGTTGTCAATATCTTGATTACCATTCGCTTTATCCAACTCTATCTGATGATTCCTTTTGCCCCTGTTACCATTCCGACCTTCCTTAGTGATGACTGGAGAAGTGTTGGGATTGGTTACCTTAAAAACATCATGGTCTATGCCGTTCAAGGTATTTTGATTTTTCTAATTGTATCTCTTGTTCCCTTGTTTGAATCGGCTGGAAAGATTGCCGTATCAAATGGAGCTGGAGTTATGGAATCACTCGCCATTATGTTTGGTGGCTTGGTACAGGCCATATTGTTAATCATTGCCTTGGTTGGCAGTCAACGGACCGCCCGAAGTATTTTGGGGATGTAGGAGGATGGGAGTAAATTGCCCGCCTCCTCTTTTTATAGCTTACTTAGATTGGAGAACATTTATGAACACTCGTGTCTTTAAGGACATTTCAAAGGTTCAACACAGGGCATGGCTGGGATTTACAACTAGACAGGTTATTTTTGTATTTCCAGCCGTCGCCCTAACCATTTTGGTATTGGGCTTGAACCTATTTTACTGGCAATTTGGGGATTGGTTTGTCTATGGTTTTGTTTTTAGCTTTACCATTCCACTCATGTTATTTGGGGTCTATCGCCCCAACGATTTACCATTTGAAACCTACCTCAAGTACCGTTTTCATTATGAACTAACGGTGCCAGACCGCACATTTACTGGAAGAAAAGGAGACCAACGTGAAAAAATTAAAACACTCAATGAAACCAAAGACACCTTCTAATGACCAAAAGCAAAAGACGAAAACACAGAAGCAGGAGATCAGACCTTCTACCGTAAATACGTTAGCCTATCAAGGGCTTTTTCAGAATGGCCTTATGCAGGTCAGCCCAAGCTATTTCTCACAAACCTATCTCTTAGGAGATGTTAATTATCAAACAGTTGGCTTAGACGATAAGGGAGCTATTGTTGAGAAATATTCGGATTTAATCAATTCACTAGATGATAAGACAAATTTCCAACTGACCATTTTTAATCAAAAGCTCAATCTGGAAAAATTCCGTAAGAGTATTCTCTATCCCTTGCAGGAAGATGGGTTTGATGCTTATCGTGATGAATTGAATCGCATGATGGATGCCAACTTAGAGGCGGGTGAGAACAATTTTTCAGCTGTCAAGTTTCTTTCATTTGGCAAGAGCGACCAAACACCAAAACTAGCTTTTCGTTCTCTGTCACAGATTGGGGAATATTTCAAGAGTGGCTTTTCAGAGATTGATGTATCTCTTGGTTTACTTGGTGGAGAGGAGCGAGTGAATGTCCTTGCGGATATGTTACGAGGTGAAAATCATTTACCGTTCTCTTACAAGGATTTGACTCTCTCAGGTCAATCCACCAAACACTTTATTGCCCCAACCTACCTTTCCTTTAAACACAAGAATCACATTGAATTGGACGATCGATTATTACAGATTGTCTATGTTCGTGATTATGGTATGGAGCTAGGGGATAAATTTATTCGAGACTTAATACAGTCAGATTTGGAAGTGATGATTAGTCTACATGCTAAAGGCTCTACCAAGTCTGAAACCATGACCAAGCTACGAACCAAGAAGACCTTGATGGAATCGCAAAAGATTGGGGAACAACAAAAGATGGCTCGGACAGGCATCTATTTGGAAAAGGTCGGCCATGTTCTTGAAAACAACATCGATGAAGCTGAGGCTCTTCTTCAAACCATGACCCAAACAGGAGATAAGCTGTTTGACACCGTATTTCTAATTGGAGTGCTGGCGGATACTGAAGACCAACTCAAACAATCTCTTGATATTATCAAGCAAGTTGCAGGGTCTAATGATATGATTATTGATAATTTGACCTATATGCAAGAAGCTGCCTTTAATAGTCTCTTGCCATTTGGGAAGAACTATCTTGAAGGTATTTCTCGGTCTCTATTGACTTCAAACATTGCCGTGAATGCACCTTGGACTTCCGTTGATATTCAGGACAAGGGTGGGAAATTTTATGGGATCAATCAAATCTCAAGTAATATCATCAGTATTGACCGTGGCAAGTTAAATACTCCGTCAGGTTTGATTTTAGGGACTTCTGGAGCTGGTAAAGGAATGGCGACAAAACATGAAATCATCTCTACTAAGCTCAAGGAAGCAGATAGTGAAACTGAAATTATTATTGTTGACCCAGAAAATGAGTACAGTATTATCGGTCAAGCCTTTGGTGGAGAAAGTATTGATATTGCCCCAGATTCTACTACCTTCTTAAATGTCCTCGATCTATCCGATGAGAATATGGATGAGGATCCAGTCAAGGTCAAGTCAGAATTTCTCTTGTCTTGGATAGGAAAGCTCCTGGACCGCAAAATGGATGGTCGTGAGAAGTCCTTGATTGACCGTGTGACACGACTCACCTATAAGCATTTTGACACACCGTCCTTGGTCGAATGGGTCTTTGTCTTAGCTCAACAACCTGAACAGGAAGCTAAGGACTTGGCACTGGATATGGAACTCTATGTGGAAGGGTCGCTGGACATATTTTCACATCGGACCAATATTAAAACAGACAGTCATTTCCTGATTTACAATGTCAAAAAGTTAGGCGATGAATTAAAACAGATTGCCCTCATGGTTATCTTTGACCAAATTTGGAATCGGGTGGTCAAAAACCAAAAGCTAGGGAAGAAGACCTGGATTTATTTTGATGAAATGCAGCTACTCTTATTGGACAAATATGCCTCTGATTTCTTCTTTAAACTTTGGAGTCGTGTCCGTAAGTATGGGGCGATACCGACAGGCATTACTCAAAATGTAGAGACACTTCTTTTGGATGCTAATGGCAGACGCATTATTGCCAATAGCGAGTTTATGATTCTTTTAAAACAGGCCAAGAGCGATCGCGAAGAATTGGTACATATGCTTGGGCTTTCTAAAGAGCTGGAGAAGTACTTAGTTAATCCTGAAAAAGGGGCAGGCTTAATTAAGGCCGGTTCCACCGTTGTCCCATTCAAGAATAAGATTCCACAACACACCAAGCTCTTTGACATCATGAGTACGGACCCTGAAAAAATGAGGACATGAGATGAAAGAGGATAAAAAGCTAGTCAAACAGGCTAGGCAAAACTTTCGAAGTAACTTAAAATCAGCCCGTATGCATTATCGGAAAGAAGTTAGGGCCTTAAAGCAGACTGTTCCTAAAAAAGGACGATTTCGGAAATCAGCCAAAAATTCTCTGTTTCAGGGAAAGAAAACAGAGTTAAAAGAAAATCTACTCAGTAGCCAAAAGGAAGCAGAAGAGAAGTTCCTAAAAGAAATTACCTATGTGTCTCCTAGACTGTTGAAGGTAAAGGAAATCAAGA
>NZ_JBLOJV010000044.1:0-11120 GCF_047785705.1 Streptococcus pluranimalium | reverse complement strand
CTACATTTTTGAATGTTGTTTTTTAGCTTTTTTATGTGCCGGTTTTTACGTTTTTTTGTGTACAGTTAATTTGAAAGTCTAAAATATCTTAGCCAGTTTAAAGGTACGAAAAACAATCAAAGAGAGATGTTTATAGTTTTACACAAACACAAAGAGGCTATTTAAGATACATATTCATTATACCTAGATATGGGATGATTACCTTTAATCAATATAAGAACACCAATCACTGTAAATAATCGAGTAGTGACTAAGACTAGTCCCTCTCACACCACCGTGCGTGCCGTTCGGCACACGGCGGTTCAACTAACTTTTAACGCATGTCGTTTTAGATAATAATCTAAGCAAGAAACCAGTCCACGTTTAGCGAGGGCTGGTTTTGATATGGCACGTTTCAGTACAGACTTCTGAGCCACTAATTGATAATGGTCACCCCATCCAGATACTTTATCCGCTATCCACTTCGGTACTCCTAGTTTGAGAAGTCCCCATAGGCGCCTAGTTTTCTTCTTCCATTGTTTCCAGATAATAACTCTTAGTCGAGTTCTCAGACGTTCATCGATGCTTTCCATGACTGATTTCATGTTCGTCATAGAAAAGTAGTTTATCCATCCTCGAATAACCCAGTTTAGTTGCTCAATTCGACTGTCTAAGTCAATACTCCACTTACGGGCCGTTAGTTTCTTGAGTTTTCTCTTGAAACTCTGCACGCTATCTTGGTGCGGACGGCTTTTCCAGCCCTCAGATGATTTCCAAAAACCAAATCCTAGATACTTCAGTTTGCTCGGTCTTACAATCTTTGTCTTGGTCATGTTTACTTTCAAACCTAATCGTTTTTCAATGTAACGACTGATGGAATGCATAACGCGTTTAGCCGCCGCCTCACTACCAACTGTGATGACACAGTCATCTGCGTAGCGAACGAAGCGAAGCCCTCGACTTTCCAACTCTTTGTCTAGCTCATTAAGCATGATATTGGACAGGAGCGGTGATAGATTTCCTCCCTGTGGTGTTCCAACTAGTGTTTTATGCCACTGTCCGTTGATGACCACCCCTGAATGAAAGTACTTACGAATCAGAGATTCTGTATCCCCATCATGGATAATGTTATGAACAAGTGACATCAGTCTATCTTGAGGAACGGTATCGAAGAACTTCTCCCGGTCTATGTCTACTATCCACTCATAACCGTCATTAAGGTATTCTAATAACTGGATAATAGCTTGTTCGCATGACCGATTGGGTCTGAATCCGTAGCTCCTCTCAGAAAAATAGGGTTCACAAATGGGACTAATGACTTGGACAATAGCTTGTTGTATCATTCTATCCATGACTGTTGGGATACTTAACTGACGGACTCCGCCCTCAGGTTTGGGAATTTCAACTCGTAGGACTGGCTGAGGTTTGTACTTCCTCTGCTTTATGAGTTCTTTAGTTGAACGCCAGTGTTTGCGGATATAGTCATCTATCTCGTCAATGGTTATGCCGTCAATTCCAGCTGAACCTTTATTAGCTCTAACTTGATTGTAAGCTTCCAGCATGTTTGAACGAGATAGGATATTATCTAGTAACTGTGACATGTGCGTATTCCTTTCTTGTTTCGGTGCCAGTAGGATATCTTATATTGGTGAACTTTCTTCTAATCAATACGTGACCGCCTCCAGTTCTATCAGACCATTCTTTACAGACACAAGCGAAGTAGGTATACTTCGATTAGTTGTTCGGCCCTTCGCTCCGTTTCTATTACAGAAACTTCATCACTACTATGGCTTCAGCTGACTTCTTGTCGTTCGTTGTTACTAGGTTATTACCTCGACAAGACCTCACGGAATAAGTCGTACATGATTCTCGTTTACATAAGATATGAGGACGTTAAAAGGTCTAAGTGAAAATAGGAATTCTGACGAAGAGTCCAGAGTCTCTAGGAAGAATTGTCTTTTTCACACAGACCTTAGTCCGAATTCAGTTACACTCGTGATTTACGCATATAGGTTACGACTACCTTTTTGGACTTCAGTGTTTCTAGCCACCTTATCCTCTATATACGCCTTCGTATCACGTTTCTGTTCGTAGTGCCGCGATTTCGCTATCCCTTCCTCTGACGGTCCTAATTTCTAGCGTCAGACTTAAAACGGTCTCTCCCCAGACCGTTTTAATCCGCTACCTCACGATAGTCAGGCTTGGGAGTCGCTATTGGGTTCACCGGTAGCGGGTGCCCACGGAGGACTTTCACCTCAGATGTACGACATGCCCGTCGTACTCAAAAAAACAGCTCCATTTTAGAACTGTTTTAGTATCCTTATTTTTTATTAAGAAGCCACTGCCAAAAGGAACGATTACGTAAAGATTTTGTTTCTTCTTGTGCCACTTCCTTTTCTTCAAGGTAACGCTGAGACTGTTCAGCTAGCCGTTGACAATCAGATTTAAGCTGCTTCTTTTCTTGCTTCAGTAACTCATTATCTTTCTCTAGCTTCTTGTAGTATTCTTCCTTTTCGTGGTAGAACCGTAAACGACTTTCTGCTTGCTTGATTTCCTCTCTCAGCTGATTGGCTTTTTCACTTTTTCCGTGGAAACAGTCTTCCAACCGCTTAATTTCTGCTTGCAATTCCTGGCACTGGTCTTCATAAGATTTCAAAGTTTGGTATTTCCTTTCATTTTCGGGTGTTATTATGTGCTCTTTTTGAAAACGCCCATAGAGTTTATAATCTCTATCTTGATAGGTGGTTCGAATTTCTTTTGCAATAACTACTAGTTCCTCAGGATTTTCAAACTCTGCTGGAAGATTTTCCTGAACCCACTTTGGAAAGAAGGCTTTGGCTTCAAAAAGAGGGATGCCCTTTCTAACTAACTCCGCTCGTTTCAGACGACTGGGTTTTCCAGATACATAGAACTCAATCGCTAAAACACCATTAAATCGATAATAGGCCGAATAGGGATAGGTCTCCTCTAACTTCATATAAAACTTTAAGATAGAATGGCCACCGTCTGGAAAGGTCACCCTTTGGAGCTTAGCTATCCGCTCTGGAAAAATCATAATTACGGTCTCGTCTTCCTGAATTTGAAACTTCCGAATCGTTTCAAAAGCAGAAAGAAAAGCAATCAATTCGGGTGTATAGGCGAAGCTACCCGACTGATCCTTTAATGGGCTAGCCTCTCCAGTAAAGTATCGAAAGAAAGGCTGACCACGCTTTTTAGTTTTCGGATTTGTCCGACCGTGAGAAGGGCTCACTTTTAGCTCAGTTTCTAGGTCGTAGAAAACACCATTAGCCTTATCTGTGGGATAGTTTCAGGGATTATCATCTGCAAGTTTCAATGCTTCAAATGCATTAACGACTCTTTTTTGACCATCTTTTGTCCTAGCGACGGCATAAAATTTTGAAACTGCCATAGGTTTCCTCCTCGTCATATAGTGCCATTATACCACAATTTCTTAGTTCACCTGCATAATGTTCTTGGTCATGCGTTGAGTTCCAAACAACATGATGATGTAGATAATGCCCTTGGCAATGGCCATCAGAGCACTGGTCCAGGCTCCTGTTTTAGCAACGGTTAATAGGTCATTGGTTACAATGGCTGGGTAAAGCATGATGACCACCACCAGGATCAATCCCTGAAGGACAGCCGCCAGGTAGAGCTTGAAAAAGCCAAAACAGATTGGCCGCAGGCTCTCCATCATGTAACAAGCCACCACAATCTTAGCAATCCCCTTGTAGGTGTAGAGGGTAAAGGACCGTAAAAGAATCAGCAACTTGGTCGAGATTTGACTGATGAAGTCAACGACCCAGTAAACAATTTGAAGCATTATTTTAGCTGCTGCATTTAATCCTTTAAAGTCTGGAGTTTTAGCTTCATAAGGGTTTAACCCTCCTTTAGCCGCTCCCTTGACCACAACATTAAAGAGCCAGGCCAAACTATCGAAGATGTCATCAATGTAGAGGATAAGAAAGAGAGCCATGGCGTACTTTAAAATTTCCTCAATCCAGAGTTGCAGGGAAAGCTCCCCGCCGTTTCTTTTAAGCTGCTGGTTCCAGTTAAACATGTTTAAGCCTAGAAAAAGCAGAAGAAGCAAGATAGCCACCCGTTCCATAGAACCTGAGACAGTCTCCATAAGCTGGTAGGCTGTCGGGTTATAGTCCTTGAGGCTCATGGTCAGTTGATTTAGTGTGGATTGGTCCATCAGGTCCACCTCCTTTTTGTCCGCTTAACCAATGGCTTGAAGTCCAGCGGCCAAGGCTGAGAAAAGGGCTTTGAGGACCGTTCCAAGGATAGCTCCTAGAATAACGCTTTGGATTCCCTTATCCTTCTTGTCATCCAGTTCTCGACGGATACCAATGGCCAGATCCCAGGCTCCCCAGGCAGCCCAACCAAGGCCGACCAAGCCACCGATATTGCCAATGTTATTGATAAAATTTACTACAGGTTGCATATTTGATTTCTCACTTTCTTTTGAAAAAATAACAGACACCAAGAAAATCTTAGTGTCTGTGTGCGATAGGATAACTGATGAGGCTTAGGCCTCGTCTAAATGGAAGGTTGGAGAGAGGGCAGTAATGATGGACAGAACAACGACAATAGTCGTTTCCCACCAGTGATGAATAGGGACACCTGCAGGCATAATCCAATCATGAAGCCAGGTCTCTACACTAGTAGGAGGGGCTCCTTCTTTTGTAAGGAAAGCCCAGTACCAATGACCACAAAGCCGATAACCACCTTAAAAACGAACCAACCGATAGCTGTGAACAACAGGCTTTTCACAAGGTTGATGATAAAGCTAAGTAAGAAAATAGGGGTGATGGCCACCTTAACTAAAAGGCCTGGTAGGCACTTAAGGCCCTTCAGGAAGACTTTTCCTAACCACTTAGCCCCCTTCTCCCACTTGCTGGGTTGTGCGGGGGCTTGTGGGGCCTTTTGTGCGATTTTTCGTGGGGTATAGTACTTGTAGCCACTTTTGGTCACGTGTGCGTTCATGTTCTTGTCCTCTTTCATTTCTATCCCCTCTCATTTGTTGGCTTTATTATACCATAAAGCCAAGGGGAAAACTAGTTGTCCTTGCGTTTTTTTAGTCCCACAGCTCCAAGTCCTGGTAGGATAAAGCCTCCTAGAAGGCTAAGCACTGAGCCTGCCTCACCCGTGGACGAGAGGGCTGGTTTGACTGGTGGGGTTGGAGTTGGTGGTTCTGGCGTGTGGGTGGTGACTTTCGCCGTCATTTCCTTGCCGTTGACAATATTGACAAAGGTGTTTTCCACCTCTCCTGCCGCAATCCGTTCCACCTCAATGTAGAAGTCTGCATCAAAGGTTCCTTCAATGCCCAGGGAGCGTAAGAAGTCCTCATCGATGCGGTAGGCCCACTCGCCCTTCTTCTCGTCCCAGGTCACGGTCACAATCTTCTTGATGAAGTCGCTATTGGTGGCCTGGTCAAAGGTGAAGGTAAAGGCGTAGTTAGACCCTGCCTTGATGGTATCTCCAGCCTTAACCAGTGTCCCGTCTTCAAGGGTCACGTCATAGGTCAAGGTTAAGTCTTCTTTTGCCGTGTAGGCTGTTCCCTTGATGATCCCCTGCCACTTGCCTGTGTAGCGGTCACGAGCCAGGTCTAACTTGTCCTTACCGTCATACTGCCAGAGGGTATCATGCTTAGCTGGAATAGTTACCCCATCAAGCAGGTGGCGGATATAGTCGCCTATTTGAACGGCTTGATTATCCAAGATAACAGTATCATCTTTTTGGTCCAGGGCATGCTTTTCTGGTGTCACGTCTGGCACCTCAACGGTGACCAGGTTGGATTGGTAGCTATTGCCAAAGTCAATCTGGAAGAAGTCATTTTTGACCACTTCTCCTTCAGGAACCAGAAGCTGGGCTGGTAGGTTGATGGTCACATTCTTAAACTGTTTCACATAGTTAGTGTGGAAGCTAGCAGGATCCTTAGCTACCCAAAGGTAAAACTCACCAACTGGAGACAGTTGAGCTGTGTCCAAAATCGCCTGAATAGCTTCTGTTCGTGCCTCGTCTGACAAGACGTGGTACAGGGTAAAGAGGTCTTTCACGTCTGTACCATCTGTCGCTGTTGCGGTGATACTATCAAGGTCAACGCTAAAGGCCCCGTCTTGCACGTCGTCCAAAATCACAAAGCCCTTGGCAATCGCTAGAGCAGAAGCTGATAGCTTAGTATAAGGGCTATAGTCAGTCGTCAGGCTGAAGTTAACCTGGCGGTCAAAGGTCTTAGCCCCGTTGATGTCCGCCCCAGACCTATCCGTAATAGCTTTCACAGGTGTTGGTGGTTGCGGTGTATAAGTTGTGACGGTGTTTGAGTAGGCCTCGTAGTCATTGACCAAAACCTTATAGGTGTTGTCAAAGAAGGCTTTATCATAGACTGGTACCCATTTGATGGTTGGGGCTTCCAGTGGTTTCCCTTGATAAGTAGCCCTGTAGGTATAGGTTTCCTTGACCTCATCATAGCTAACCGTCCAGCCCTTAGCCTGGGCATCAGCCAGGTTATCCGCCACAATCGGGACAGCTCCTTTTTCTAGCGGATCCACAATGGTAATGGTGTCGCCCACCTTGATATTGGCGTAGATGTTGTCATGCTTCAGGGTATAGACCTGTGGGCTGTTCTTAGCCACGGTTGCCCCGTCAGTATTTATCTTATCCGTATCCGTCACGGTTTTTGTGACCACGGGCTTGTGATTAAGCTTGTAGTCATGGTAGCTTACAGCCATTGTTTGGTTTTTAGTATCAGAGAGACTAACCAGGTCAAGGGTTGGCTTTTCTGGATTATCTGCCTTGACCAACTCAACTGAAACGGGGTCAACGCTAACTGGTTTGACAGTGGTCTTAGTTAGGTTGGCACTAGCTGGGATTTGAATAACGGGTGAGACCACTCTGGTGTTAATAGCGAACCAGTAGGTCTGACCACCTAAATTAGCTGGCCCATCCCATTGGACAAACTCCGTTGTAAAGGCACTTCCTGAAGTGAAAACTTCAATGGCAGCTCCCTTGTACTGGTGCGGGGAGTCTGTCGTATCCCAGTTGACACCTGTTTCTTCCACTCGGTTATAGTTGTCCGCTTAGGCAAACTTGTCCCCATGCACACTAACGGTTGAACCGTTAATCTCCACCATAGAGCTTCCCTCACCAGTAGAACGTGCCCCCTCACGGCCAATCTGATTGTTATTGAGGGAAGAGTAGGTCAAAGCAATAGGGGTTTCTTTTGAGGCTGTAAAGGCGACTTCCTGGCCGTCGAGAGTGTAATAGTAAGTGTCCGTCACTAGGAAGTTCATATAGTCAGAATAGCTATCCGTCCCGTTGTTTCGAGCAACGACAAATCCTTCTGTCGGATCGTTTGGAATGTAAACATCATTTAGACCTGTGGCTCCATTATTGATCAGTTGAAAGGTTCTGTGAATACGGGAAATATCGTGTTTCTGACCATCAGCTGTCGTCACTTGAAGACCCCTTAGGTTAGTGTAGTCAATCTGTGTAGACCAGCCAGCCCCCACATCCGCATACTTGAAGACCCCTGTAGAATCCAGGATACGGGCAGAGCCTGAGTTACCTGTTCGTGAAGCAATGTCACGAGTAGCAATAATTTGAGCACCTGGAGCCGTTGAGTGGTGAGCGGCTTGAGGGTTAGAAGTTGACATGTCGAGGGCTTGTAGGACGACCTGCTTGGTGTAGCCCTCTGTTCCTGTCTTAGTCTGAAGGTCATCATATTGCTTTTGCCATTCCGTCTGCTTTTGTTTGGCCTGGTCATAATTAGCTTGGTTTTGAGACGCAATTTGATTGGCTTCTTGAGCAGAAACCACCTCTATAGAGCTTGTCGTTACGGTTACTCCTAGCCCTTTCAGTTCATCAGCCTTTGCCTGGGCATCTGAGCTAGTAGCATCGCTAGCCTTCTTGGTTTCATCATAGGCGGCCAAAATAGCCGTGTTTAAGGTCACCTGTCTTTCTGCCACAACAATAGCTGCTTCATTTTGCTTACGAAGAGCCTCAACCTCCGCAACTGAGGTCACGACGGTCTGGGTAGTGATCACCGTCACCCCTTTGCCTTTGAGGTCAGTTGCGGCAGCTTCTACCGCTTGATTGAGGGTGATCGCTTGGGCTACCGTTGCGTCATAGTTCGCCTTTTTGCCTTCATAGCTCTTAACAGAATCCTGGTTGGTTGCCAGGATTTGTTTGGCGGTCTCAGTCGCTTGTTTGTTTTGGACAGCTGACCCGTCAGTAGCAGTTGAAGTGTTAGACGTGACCGTTACGGTGGTGTCCTTTTCGTGGGTAGCTTTGGCAGTTCCCACATAATCGTTATTAGCATCAATAGCGGCCTGTGCCTCGCTATAGGCTGCATTGTTGTCTGTTTGGGTCTCAGTTGCTTTTTGGATAGCTGCCACCTGCTTGTCTTGGTCAGCTTTGATATCTGCCTTAGAGGTCGCCAAATCCGCCGCATTGGTGTCTGTTCCCTTGTCATGAGTAGCTTCTTTAGTGACTGCCACTCCTGTTTCTGTAGCAGCCTGTACAGCAACCTCTACCGCACTGTTATCGATGGCTACTGCCTGTATGCCTGTCGTTGTTCCAGCTTGGTCAGCGTAAGCATTATTATCGTTGGTGCTTTCTGGCTGGGTTACTGGTTTTTCTGCAGGTAACCTTACCTCATCAGCTGAAACTGCTCCAGCTGAGAAGGTCACAAGACCCGCCAGGGCAATCCCTGAGACAAGACCTTTTGCCCATTTTTTCTTACGGAAGTAGCCGTGGCCTTTGCTTGGTTTTGGTGTCATATTTCCTCCTTCTTGTCTTCTGTTAGTGGTTCATTTAGATCATTTTCTTTTTCTTGAGAAGACCTAATCCCATCAGCAAACTTGTTCCTAAGAAGCTAAGGAGACTTCCAGCCTCATCGCCTGTCTGAGGCAAGGTTTTCACCTCCCCTGAAGCAGCTTTCAAGGTTACTGTACCATCCGCATTAGTCGTTCCTCCTACCGCTTCAGGAGCGACAAGGGGCGTGCTACCGTCTGCTTGTTGGATAATGACTTGGCTATTTTGGGTGCCGATAACAATTTGACCTCCTGGAGTTTGGAAGGGAGTAAAATCAGCTTGTGGTTCCGAAATAGGTTTTGAAGAGATAGACTCTTCTGCTGGTTTGTTGGGTTGAGTTGTGACTTCAGAAACTGAAGGCTCTTTACCAACCTGGTCACCTGCATCATCTTTTCCTTGTGGTGTCGATGGCGTTGATGGGTCTGTCACTGTTTCAGAGCTTGATGTTTCTGTCCTAGTCACTAGCTCTGTAGCAGGCTGGCTAGCATCAACTGGTGTCAACTCATCGGCTGAGACCAATCCAGCCTGAGCAAGAACCAGGCTAGAGAGGGCAAGGGTCGCAAGTAATTGTTTCTTTTTCATGATGTGTTTCCTTTTCTAAAATTTATGTGTATCAGGCTTGTAGCCTTTTCCTGTGAGACGAAGTTCAACCCCAGAAGGGGTTTTAACTTTTCTGGCCACTAACTGACCAGCTTTCTTGATGGTGCGAATTTGGCTATAAATACTTTTGTAGGGTAGGTGGAACTCAACTTCTCTTAAGCAACCATCCACATAGCCATTAGCTTTCTTAACGGCATAGTTCGGTTTCAGAAAAAGTTCTGTCCCATCGTCTAGGCGAGCCGTTACGCCTCCTTGTTTCCCTAAGTTTCTTAAGTCCCTTAGGCGGACTGTTTGTGTTTCATCTGTCATAGATTTCTCCTTGAAGTTGAAAGGCGAAGTAACGCCGTGCTGGATCGGTTCGTAAACCGTTCTCGGTGTTTGATACGCTGGGGTTATAGTCTGGGACCCCATACTCCTTCAGCTTATGATCTCAGCAATCATGCTTTTACGTTTAGTGGCTGGGCTAGATATCCTTTTCTAGCTCGTTACTCGCCCCCGTTTCTTTTTTATCCATATCCACGCTGCATCAGGGCAAGCCTTGTATTTAATTGTCAAAGGTCTATCTAGTTTTACGACATTACGATCCGAGCACTACCTGTCCTTCTGCTTGTAGGCAATCCAGCTACTTAAATCAGAGTTAGATCCTTGTTTATCGTCACTAACCCCAACCAAGTAGCCAATAGATACCTGAAAGTAGTTAGCCAGCTGTTCCGCATAGTCAGGACTAATACGTGTAAAGCCTCGTTCCCAGTTTGAGACAGTTTTACGAATGACACCTATCTTTTGAGATAATTCTTCCTGAGTTAGTCCTGCTTGTTTTCGTAAATCCTTCAGTCGGTCAGGGCTTCTCTTGGTCACCTAGTACACCTCCTTCCTATCAATAAATTCTAGTTCAATCATTCTTTTCTTGTTAGAAGATATAAGAGCATACTTCTTCAATTCTCGCTTCGTGCGTTTTACTTTCCATAGAGGGATAAGACCAAATAGAGAGAGCCTCACCTCATAAAGTATTTTGTCTTTTTCAACTGATTCTGGGACCATATTCTTTCCCCTATCGTAGATATATATGTAATGGCAGATTGCTTTATTTCGTTCCAACCCCGACATCACACTCAAAAAGGTTGGTTTGGCCGTTATGGTTAAAGCTGTCAACCAAGCTATCCAGCACCTCCTTAGACTGCTCTAGGAAAGCTTCCAGCTGGTCATAGTAGGCTTGTTTGGCCTCCCTGGTCTTTTCCATCACCGAAAGACTAAGTTGCCTGATAGAGGCTATTTTGAGGCCACCATTGCGACCCGTCTTAGCCTGGTAGACAATCTTGCCTGCCTGCTTAAGACTGGCTAAGACCTTGCTTAAGGAACGGCTAGGGATACCTACTGCCTCTATAATCGCTGCCTTAGTCGTCCTGATAAAGGGATTGATCTCAAAGCTCTGTCTCTCAATGTAGGCGAGCACATCAGCTTCCCATTCCCAGAGATGACTTCTAACACGCTGGCCACGTGACTTCTTGAATTTATACCACCGCTGGTAGCTGAAGAGGTCTGAAGACCTCAAATCAGGCGAAATCCAGGCTCTACAGAGGTTCAAGATATAATCACGGCTGGCCGCCTCATAACGGCCAGAGTAAGCACTATTGATCGTCTTGTCAAACTCTATCAAACGTAACCGCCCAATAACAAAGTATATTGAAAACATCCCAAAGTCTCTATTTGACTTTGGGATGTTT
>NZ_JBLOJV010000043.1:0-11378 GCF_047785705.1 Streptococcus pluranimalium | reverse complement strand
CCCCCCCCCCCCCCCCCCCCCCACCCCCCCCCCCCCCCCCCCCCCCCCCCCCCCCCCCCCCCCCCCCCCCCCCCCCCCCCCCCCCCCCCCCCCCCCCCCCCCCCAATAAAGATTGTCTATATCCTTTGTGACAAGACAAGACTAATAAAGAAAAGGAACTTTAATTTTATGAAGATGAATAAACGATTGACAACCATTTCAGCAGTCGTGCTAGCCAGTTCAGCTTTAGCATTAGGAACGGTAGCAAGTAGTGTGTCGACAGTATCAGCCCAAGATAATACAGAAACCTTTGTTGATTTCTATGGTAAAACTTGGACAAAGTATGTAACAGTTAATGGCAAGCAATATTTGCGAGATACTATGGATCCTGAATCTTATCTTGATGAAGAAAGTAGGTCAATTCCACTTCCAGAGTTCATTAATAAACCTATTAGGAATCCGAAAAATTATGATTTAGTATTGAAAGCAGTTGATGGCAATACGTTGAAATTTAAGCCTGGATACAAAGTAGAATTTTTTGCAAATGGAACAGAAGGACGCGTGATTGGTCCAGATGGCACAGTTATTTTTGACACATCACTTCACGATTATTCTGAAATGAGTCGTGTAAAAAGTCAGTATGTCGCTGAATTGAAGTATGTTGCTAATGAAATACAAACTACACCAACTACACCAACTGTGGCAGTCTCTTCTGCTAGTTCAGATGCAACAAATGGTGCAGCGGCAGGGACAGGGACACCTGCGTCCCCTTCAGGCACAGGCGCGGCAGCAGCTCAAGCAGGTAAGGCTAACGGCAAAAAAGATGCCTCATCAACAGCCAAGCCCGCTACTAAGTCAGTAGCAGCCGCTGCAACCGCTAAAGCAGACAAAGCACTGCCAAAAACAAGTGCCGTCAAATAAGCCTGATCAACTAAGGTTCACACAGGAACTGGAGACATTTGTCCCAGTTCTTTTTGGGTTCACCCCACTCTTTTGAGTCAATACCGCTATAGCTATTAAGGATTTGTTGAGACTCATTAAAAACGCTGACAGCTTAATTGGTGATCCTGCTCTCTTTTTTAGTGAATTTATGGTAAAATGATAGCAGTAGCTTGGTTTTATGCAAAGGTGAGGCTAGACTGAGGTTTAGGTTGACTTTTGTAGAAAACACGATATGACATATTATCTGATAGGAGAGGTTTATGCCCAAACACATTTTTGAAACCACTTTTGCTGGGAAGCCCTTAGTTGTTGAGATTGGTCAGGTGGCTCGCCAGGCCAATGGGGCGACTCTTGTTCGCTACGGAGAGTCGACTGTTTTGACCGCGGCAGTCATGTCTAAAAAGATGGCATCAGGAGATTTTTTCCCGCTCCAAGTCAACTACGAGGAAAAGATGTATGCTGCTGGAAAATTTCCAGGAGGCTTCAACAAGCGTGAGGGTCGTCCTTCAACGGCTGCGACCCTAACGGCGCGTCTCATTGACCGTCCTATTCGTCCCATGTTTGCAGAAGGTTTTCGCAACGAAGTCCAGGTCATCAACACCGTGCTTTCTTATGATGACAATGCTAGCGCACCCATGGCTGCCATGTTTGGCTCATCACTAGCACTGGCTATTTCGGACATTCCCTTTAAACGCCCAATCGCTGGTGTAGAAGTTGCTTATCTGGATGGCGAGTTTGTCATCAATCCTGATAAAGCTCAAAAGGAAGCGTCTTGTTTGGATTTGATTGTGGCAGGTACTAAAGAAGCTATCAATATGGTAGAGTCTGGTGCTAAAGAACTATCAGAAGACATCATGCTAGAAGCTCTCTTGAAAGGTCACGAGGCTATTCAAGACCTGATTGCCTTTCAAGAGGAGATTGTCGCAGCTATTGGTAAGGAGAAAGCTGACGTGGAACTACTGCAAGTTGATCCAGAACTCTTTGACGAAATCAATGCCAAATACTATGATGACTTGGCGCGTGCTGTTCAGGTTGAGGAAAAGTTAGCTCGTCAAGATGCGACACACGAAGTGCGTGAGCAGGTCTTTGGAGAGTATACAGCTCGCTATGCTGATGATCCAGACTTTGATCGGATCTACCGTGATGTGGCTGAAACCTTGGAACAGATGGAGCATGCTGAGGTGCGTCGTCTGATCACAGAAGACAAGGTTCGTCCTGATGGTCGTCGTGTTGATGAAATCCGTCCTTTAGACGCGGTGATTGACTTCTTACCAAACGTTCACGGCTCTGGGCTTTTTACACGAGGGCAAACTCAGGCTCTCTCAGTCTTGACCCTAGCCCCTATGGGAGAGACTCAAATCATTGATGGGCTTGATCCTGAGTATAAAAAACGTTTCTTACATCATTATAATTTCCCACAATATTCGGTCGGTGAGACAGGTCGTTACGGTGCTGCAGGCCGTCGTGAGATTGGTCATGGTGCTCTTGGTGAACGCGCTCTGGAACAAGTTCTTCCAAGTTTAGAGGAGTTTCCATATGCCATTCGTTTAGTCGCAGAAGTTTTGGAATCAAACGGCTCTTCTTCTCAAGCCTCTATCACTGCTGGCACTCTTGCCCTTATGGCTGGTGGTGTGCCGATCAAAGCACCAGTGGCAGGGATTGCCATGGGTCTCATCTCAGATGGTACTAACTACACCGTTTTGACGGATATTCAAGGCTTGGAAGATCACTTTGGCGATATGGACTTCAAGGTAGCTGGTACGCGTGAGGGCATCACAGCCCTTCAAATGGATATCAAAATTGAAGGGATTACCCCACAAATCCTCGAAGAGGCTTTGGCACAGGCTAAACAAGCCCGTTTTGAAATCCTTGATGTGATTGAAGATGTCATTGCTGCGCCACGTCCACATCTTGCACCAACTGCGCCTAAGATTGATACCATCAAGATTGATGTGGCTAAAATCAAGGTTGTCATCGGTAAAGGTGGCGAAATCATTGACAAGATCATCGCTGAAACAGGTGTCAAGATTGACATTGACGAAGAGGGTAATGTGTCCATCTATTCTTCTGATCAAGAGGCCATTGATCAAGCCAAGGCTATCATTGCTGGCTTGGTGCGTGAGGCCAAGGTCGGTGAGACCTATCAGGCTAAGGTGGTTCGGATTGAAAAATTCGGTGCTTTTGTCAACCTTTTTGATAAGACAGATGCTTTGGTGCATATTTCAGAGATTGCTTGGACGCGAACCAATCGTGTGGAAGATGTTCTTGAGATTGGTGAAGACGTTGATGTCAAAATCATTAGAATTGATGACAAGGGACGAATTGATGCCTCTATGAAGGTCCTTGTCCCACGCCCCAAGGTAGCTGAAACACCTCAAGCCCCTACGGCTGAAAAGGAACAGTAATTATGGAAAGATTTCATCTTGAGTTGGGTTTGGCCCTTCGTCAGTTTATCGCTGAGCCAGACCATTTTCTACGCAGCATTATTTTTGTCAATAGCCTGCATACCTATCCCGTTTTGGCAAGTTCACAGCCCTATGCCATTGCTATTGATGGGCAAAAGCTGACACCTGTTTTTACCAGTAAGGAAGATTTAGAGACATTTTGTCATGAGCATTCCAGTGCTAAGGATCAGGAGTGGGTAGAACGCTCTGCCTTGGCTGTTTTGGAAGAAGTCATCCTGCATCAGTTGACCGGCTTGATTTTCAATGTCAAAAAAACAGGTGATTTTAGCAATTCGACCATCTTTCAGTCCAGTGAGATGATTCAGTTTCAATGCCTTTACACAGATTATCAATGACACCATGAACGACGATAATCAGGCAGCAGACTTGCTAGAAAAACTTTATTTGGTGCCTGTTTTCATTTACCCCAAGGCTGATGGCACTCATGACCGTCGCTTTCCGACCATGGCAAATGATTCAGGAGACAGCTTTGTCCCAGTCTTTTCAAGTCTACCGCATCTTGCGGACTGGTATAACAACGAGGCGTTTGGCTTGCCCTTTAGAGAAATGGGCGGCTCGATCTTTACATGGCACTTAAAAGAGATTGTGCAAGCAGGCAGTGATGAAGCAGGGTCTACCCTAGGTGTTGTGGTCAATCCTTTGGCAGATCGACAGGTTATGGTTGAGTGGTCTGGTATTGATAGCTAGTCTCCCCTGATAAGCAGGTGGTATGCACGAAGGTTTAGAATGCCTTCATCCAAAAGAAAGGAAGGATAGCCGTGGGCTGGTGGCGAAAATCAATCGATATTGTCAAAGAATTAGACCCAGCAGCTCGCACTTCCTTAGAAGTCGTCTTGACCTATCCTGGGATCAAGGCCTTGGCTGCTCATCGGGTGTCTCATTATTTGTGGCGACACGGTTTTAAGCTACTTGCACGGATGCACAGTCAGTTTTGGCGTTTTTGGACCACTATTGAGATTCACCCTGGTGCCGAGATTGCGGCAGGAGTCTTTATCGATCACGGAGCTGGCTTGGTTATTGGCGAAACAGCTATTGTCGAAGAAGGGGTCATGCTCTATCACGGGGTGACTCTGGGTGGCACGGGGAAGGCTACTGGTAAGCGTCATCCGACAGTGCGTCGAGGCGCGTTGGTATCAGCACACTCTCAGGTTATTGGTCCTATTGAGATTGGTGAAAATGCCAAGGTTGGCGCCGGTGCAGTCGTGGTATCGGATGTGCCAGCTGCAGTGACCGTCGTTGGCATTCCAGCTAAGGTCGTGCGTGTTCATGGCAAAAAAGACGAACTGGTCAATCACGCCGTTGAAGAAGACCGTAAAAACTGTTATTATGCTTCTAAATTAGAAGAAGCAAAGGACAGAAAACCCCAATCGTCTAATTAATCGCAAAAAGCCTGAAATCGCTTGGTTGGTTTCAGGAATTTTCTTATACTATAACAAATGTTGAAAGGATAGGGTGTAAGGGTCTACTTTTCGGACGAAAAGTAGACCTATGAAAATCTTTTACCCTTGGTGTTTTTGCCTATGCTTCTTGAAGAATTTGAACCCGGACGTGCCGTTATTGAGCCTGAAAACCTATCTCTGGAATCAGGGTCAGCAGATTTTATGGTTCGTGAAGTCTGTGATATATTGATCTATTCCTTTAATGGTCAAATTGTAGAGACAATCAAACAGCTTCCAGATGTTTACGAGGGTGGTTTTATCAAGAGCTTGAATGGCAAACATCCTTGGTATATCTATGAAAGAGATGGTCTCAAAGTCGCTGTTATGTTGGCTTGTATCGGAGCTCCGATGGCAGTAGGAAATCTGGAAGAGTTGAAGGTAGTTGGTTTTAAGAAGTTTATTATCTTAGGGTCTTGCGGTGTATTGGATAAGAATATAGCATCAGATAGGATTATTTTACCGCAAACAGCCCTTCGAGATGAAGGAACTAGCTATCATTATGCGCCTGCGAGCGATGAGATTTCCTATGATGAGAGATACTTAGTTAAGATGGAAACTTCTTTGCGACGAGCAGGTATTGATTGTACGAGAACGAAGACATGGACAACAGATGCTTTTTTTCGTGAAACGGCTGCTAAGGTTAAGCGTCGTATGGCTGCGGGTGCAGAAGTTGTTGATATGGAAGCTGCCTCTATCATGGCTTGGGCGCAGTATCGCAAGGCTGATGTTTATCAATTTTTCTACACGGCAGATTATGTTGATCATCACAATGACGAGTGGGATCAGCGCCACGAGACAAGAAGTACAGGTGCCATGGTATTTTTCGATGTCGCAATGACAATCGCTAAAGGATTATAAGTTAAAACTAGTCTCTGTTTGAGGCTAGTTTTTGTGGTATAATAAAACAGTCTAAGACTCTATGTAATAAGGGGGTCAATCAAAATGGAAGTAACTCAGTTGTTTTTCCCAAAACGGTCAAAAATTAACGGTAAACAATAATGGAAAAAGTTTATAGACGCCTACAAATGCTACAAGTGATTTTAGTCTCTTGTTTAGGAATAGTCAGTATAGCCGTAGTAGTTGCCATTGCTAAACATCATTGGTGGGCAACTATTCGGGGGTTGATAGCAGCGGTGACAATGATTGTTGTCTATATTATGAACCAACAATCATTGAAAGAGCTGAAATACCAGATAACCGATAGGCAGTGCTTAGAAACGATGATGAAAGAGAATGACTATGATTAAAATTTACGATACCATGACTCGCAGTCTTCGTGACTTTGTGCCTTTAGAAGAAGGCAAGGTCAAGATGTATGTTTGCGGGCCGACAGTTTACTATTACATCCATATCGGAAATGCCCGTTCAACGGTGGCTTTTGATACCATTCGTCGCTATTTTGAATACCGCGGTTACGCTGTTGACTATATTTCTAACTTTACCGATGTAGATGATAAAATCATCAAGGCAGCTAATGAAGCAGGGATTTCAACCAAAGAACTTTCAGATCAGTTCATCGCTGCTTTCATGGAAGACACGGCTAAGTTGGGTGTTAAACCAGCCACTAAAAACCCTCGTGTCATCAACTATATGGATCAGATCATTGCCTTTGTGGAAACACTTGTGGCAAAAGGATTTGCCTACGAGTCACAAGGGGATGTTTACTTTCGTGTGGCGAAATTCAAGGATTATGCCAAGCTAGCCAATAAAAGCTTGGAAGATTTAGTGCTTGGAGCATCTGGTCGCACGGATGAGGAGACAGCTCGCAAGGAAAATCCTGTTGATTTTGCCCTCTGGAAATCGGCCAAAGATGGGGAAGTTTCTTGGGAAAGTCCCTGGGGAGCGGGGCGTCCAGGCTGGCATATCGAATGCTCGGTGATGGCGACAGAAATCCTCGGTGATACCATTGATATTCATGGTGGTGGCGCTGACTTAGAGTTCCCCCACCATACCAATGAGATTGCCCAGTCTGAAGCTAAAACAGGGCACACCTTTGCCAATTATTGGATGCACAATGGCTTTGTCAATGTGGATAACGAAAAAATGTCCAAGTCACTAGGAAACTTTGTGACGGTTCATGAGATGTTAGAAACTGTTGATGGACAGGTGCTTCGCTTCTTTTTGGCGACGCAACACTACCGTAAACCGATCAACTTTACTGAAAAAGCCATTCATGATGCTGAGGTTAATCTTAGATACTTGAAAAATGCTTATCAGCAGTCAGTCCAAGAAACGGTGGATAGTGATGACTTTGATAGTTTCAAAGCACAGTTTGTGGCCGCCATGGACGATGACTTCAACACTGCAAATGGGATTACGGTTCTTTTTGATTTAGCAAAATGGATCAATTCAGGTCATTACACTGCTACCATTAAAGAAGCGTTCGCGGCGATGTTAGCAGTCTTTGGGATTGTTTTTCAAGATCAAGAAGAGGTACTTGATACGGCTATCGAAGCTTTGATCGAAGAACGCCAGGAAGCGCGTGCTAATAAAGACTTTGCACGAGCAGATGCTATTCGTGACCAGTTGGCTGAGAGGGGTATCAAACTTCTTGATACCAAAGATGGAGTGAGGTGGACCCGTGACTGATAAGAGTCAAGTAGATGTGAGTCTCATCAACGGGATTGCGCTAGCTTTTGAAGGGGATGCGGTGTATTCCTATTACATTCGTCGCCACCTGATTTTCACAGGTCAGACCAAGCCCAATCAACTGCACCGCTTAGCGACTCGCTATGTGTCTGCCAAGGCACAGGCAAGTCTGATCACAGCTATGTTAGAAGCGCAGCTTTTGACCGAAAAAGAGGAAGCGATCTACCGTCGGGGGCGCAACACTAACAGTCACACCAAGGCTAAGAATGCGGATGTTGTGACTTACCGGATGTCAACAGGTTTTGAAGCGGTCATGGGCTATTTGGATATGACGGGTCAAACGGAGCGCCTGGAAGAGTTGATCACCTGGTGCATCGCGAAAGTTGAGCAAGACGACTGGTGATCATATCAAGCACAATCAAAAGAGGCTAGGACAAAAATCCTAGCCTTTTCGTTTTTGATAAGCCCTTTTTTTAGTTTTCACAGCACCATAGCTTGTTGTAGATTTCACAATATTATTTTAGAGTTTTTTGACATTTATGGCGTATCAGGAGTGAGTTGATTGATGGTGTTAGGCTCTCATTAGCCTATCATAGGAGGTTTAGTATCTGTCTAAGAATCTTCAATCCAGCGTGTGGAGACTATCTTACATTCGAAAACCTCTAAAAGCAGTTGCTAAGTAGCCTAACAAGCCATTTTTAGCGACTTTGTTACCTTCTTTTGTCTTGAAATCTTCCCAAACCTGTCGTTCATGGCTACTTAAAGTTATTTCTTTACGGATGATGAGGTTGGCAAAGGCATTTCTAGCTATTCCTAGAGTTTTTTCTAAGGCTAATCCATGGGTATTCCCTTTTTGAAGGTTATTGATGGTTTGATCCAATGTTTCGATTGCTGTTTGGATGAGGGGGCCAGGGTTTTGTTTGTTCTTTGCGATGAGGATTTTTTTGAGTTCTTGCAGTTCTAGGATATTGTTATAGTCAGTCATCATATACCTTTCTTCATCTGTTATCACATCACCTTCATCATACCAAAAATAGAAAACGTTATCAAATACAACAGTAAGGTCTTCGATTTTGATGGGATGAGGTGATTTCATCTGACAGTTTTTTGAAAAAATGATATGATTTGATTATCATATTATTTAGAGAGAGTAATCATGTCTTATTTTAATCGTTTTATGCTAGCTAATAAAGCCTATGTCTCTCTGCACGGGACGGAGCATTTGCCTATCAAACCCAAAACCAAGGTTGCTATTGTGACTTGCATGGATTCACGCTTGCATGTCGCTCCAGCACTTGGGTTGGCTTTGGGCGATGCCCACATTCTTCGTAATGCAGGCGGGCGTGTCACTGATGACATGATTCGCTCCCTTGTGATTTCCCAGCAGCAGCTTGGCACGCGAGAGATTGTGGTGCTTCACCATACGGACTGTGGCGCACAGACCTTTACCAATGCCGCCTTTCATCATCAGCTGCAGCGTGATTTAGGTCTTGATGTGTCAGATAAAGACTTTTTACCCTTCACAGACATTGAAGAGAGTGTCCGAGAAGATATGGCTTTGTTGAGGGAGTCGCCTCTGATCCCAGACGACATTGAGATCAATGGTGCTATCTATGATGTGGATACTGGCTGCATGATAGAGGTAATATAGAAAAACAAGATAAGGAGACTGTCGGCATCACCTTCGGCAGTCTTTTGACTTGCCTGAGATGACCACTTAGCATGTCTAAATAACCACTTGCTGAAAATGCCTTGTTCATAGAAAAAATCTTGCTATAATAAGGTTACAGAGTGAAGGGAAAGGAGGCCTTATGAAAATTAAGATTGATATAGATGATGGCTTGGACGAGCCAGAAGTGTTGATTCGGACACCACACTTAGATGCTCAGATCCAAGCCTTACAAGCCTTTTTGTCTCAGAGTCAAGCAACGCCTCTTGTTTTTTATCAGGACAGTCGTGAATTTTTCTTGGATGTGATGACCATTCTCTTTTTTGAAACCCAAGGGACAAAAGTATTTGCCCATAGTCAAGAGGATTCTTACGAGGTGCATTTGAAGTTATATGAGTTAGAAGAGAGATTGCCGACCTATTTTTGTCGTGTGGCCAAGTCTACCATTGTCAATTGCAAGGCCATTTATTCGCTAGACCGCTCTTTTTCGGGAACTAGCACGGTTTCCTTTCATCAAACCCATAAGCAGGTTCACGTTTCGCGGCATTATTATCAATTATTAAAAGAAAGATTAAGAGAGGTACGGTAGTTATGCAGAATCAAAAAAATACATTTTGGGGCGTCTTTTTGCTCCTTTTGGCAGGGTTCATTCTTTTTAAGGACACATTGTTTTGGATTGATTTCTCTATCTGGAAGCTGATTTTAGTTGGGTTCATTGGTTTTGCTACTCTGCAAAATCTCTTTAGAAGCAATGTTGGCTCGACTTTTATGGGTGCGGCAGTGGTCTTTATGATTTTAAACAGTGAATTTAATTGGTTAAAGCTAGATATTTGGGTATTGATAGTTGCGACTCTTCTTGGTTATGCAGGATTGCGTCTCCTTCTTCCTAAACAATCTAAGTGGTCTTCCACTGTTCATATTCATGGTAACAAAAAGAAGGCAAAGCCCTCTAAAGCTGATTCTGATACGGTGTTTGGTGGCAGTACGCGCTATGTTGACATGCCTTTTACCACTATCGGTGGGGACCTTGTTTTTGCAAGTGCCTCGGTTTATTTCTCAGAAGGAACAATTTTGGGTGATAAGGCGACTTATTCAGGTGATATCGTCTTTTCAACCTTGAAACTATACGTTCCTCAGACCTGGTCTGTTCGCATGTCGGGAGATACCGTCATGAGTTCGCTAAAGTCCGACCCTGACGAACAAGTCAGTGAAAAAATCCTTGAAATAACAGGAGATGCTGTTTTTAGCCGTATAGAGATTTATTATTTGTAATTCAGTTTTTTAGCATTATAAAAGATGAGAGATGTTATTACTTTTGTTGAGGCTACTGTCAGTGTTTATTGCTTATCTAACCTGTCAGAATCATTCTCAAGACTGATGTTATCGTTTTCAAAGATTGGTATAATAGAGAAAATGGAGGATAAAAAATGACAGATCAACGAATGACTTATCATATTGATAGTAACATGCAGTTCCCTTTGGTGGAGATTGCTTTAGAGGCTGGCGAGTCAGTCTATTTGCAACAGGGAAGTATGGTATATCACACGCCTGGTGTTCAGCTAAATACTCGTCTGAATGGACGAGGAGAAGGGCTTGGAAAAATGTTGGGAGCACTAGGGCGGTCGATGACCTCTGGTGAATCTATTTTTATGACGCAAGCCGTTTCAACGGAAAATAAT
Organism: Streptococcus pluranimalium; assembly: GCF_047785705.1. Taxonomy (GTDB): domain Bacteria; phylum Bacillota; class Bacilli; order Lactobacillales; family Streptococcaceae; genus Streptococcus; species Streptococcus pluranimalium_A. The sequence continues at coordinate 616 of NZ_JBLOJV010000043.1, read as the reverse complement.
GGGCGTTTGGCCTTAGCTCCCTCCATGCCGGGACAAGTTATCGCTTTAGAGTTGGGACAGAAACAATATCGGCTTAATGATGGTGCCTTTTTGGCTTTGGATGGCTCTGCTCAATACCGTATGAAGAGGCAATCAGTTGGTCGTGCCTTCTTTGGTGGGCAAGGCGGTCTTTTTGTGATGACTACTGAAGGCGAGGGCACTCTCTTAGCAAATACTTTTGGTTCCATTAAAAAGTTGGAGCTCCAAGGTGATAGTATAACCATTGACAATGCTCATGTGGTTGCCTGGAGTGATAGTCTTGACTATGATATTCATTTGGAAAATGGTTTTTTGCAATCGATTGGTACGGGTGAGGGTGTCGTCAATACTTTTAGAGGCTACGGAGAAATCTATGTTCAAAGCCTTAATATTGAGACGTTCTCTAAAGCTGTTGGAGCTCATCTCATTACTGGTAACAAGGAAAATGGCGGTAAAATAGATAGTGTTTTTGATTTATTTTAATCAGAAATGCTGGATTGAGAGAAGTCGTTTGGCTTTTTTGTTCTGTCAACAAGTCTCTAATGACTCGTTAGGGTGGTGTTGCTCCACATCATTTAGTCAAAAATCTCCTCGTCAT
>NZ_JBLOJV010000042.1:0-11930 GCF_047785705.1 Streptococcus pluranimalium | reverse complement strand
CTCGAAACATCATAAGAAGCATCAATAACACTCTTAGCACGGTCATTACCACCTAGTTTACTCTGACTATCTTTGGTGACAGTGCCACTTCCGGATAGAGATGACACCCCCTTGGCGATAGAGGTCGCATACTCTCGTGCAGTAAAAACATCGTTTTGTAATAAAGCCATAATAGTCCTCTTTACTCCTTGAGAATAAAATAACAAAAAGGTTGAGGAAACCTCCCCAACCCAGCACATGTGTTTAGCTTTTCTTAATTAAGACCAAAGTTACGAGACAAATCTTGGTCGTTTTGTTGCATTGCTTGAGCAGTTTTGTCAAGCTGAGTGTTGATTTGTTGCATCAACTCTGCAAAGTTCTGAACTTTTGGCTTCAATTCGTTAAATTGATTGTCAAAACCTTGGAATGCTGCACCTTCCCACTCGCTACGAAGCGTATCTTGAAGACGTTGCAAGTTATTTAAAATTGTCGTGATATCATTTGAAGCTTTTCCATACTCTCGAGCACGACTTTGAAGCGTTTCTGGGGATACTCGGATTTGTCCTGACATAAGGTTAGTCTCCATTGTATTTGATAAGTTCATTTTATCACGAAACGAAACTTATTACAAGTATTTTTATTAAATTTTCAATAAAATATCAAAAAATCTAAGCGCATCCCAAAGAATCTTGTCACGCATGTTTTATCAGATGCTTTAAGATTTCTGTTCTGCTAGCGGCTTGTCACACCGCTTTTGCATCCACACGACATCATGCCATTGCTGGTGCTTATAACCCAGCTTTGGCAAATGAGCTACCGTGACATAGCCTCTTTGACGATGAAAACGAATGCTGGCATCATTAGGGAAGGTGATACAAGCCAACAGATTTCTGATACCCGACTTGATCAGTTGACTTTCTAAAACATCATATAAACGTGTTCCAATCTGCTTACCACGCGCTTCCTCTGCCACATAAATAGAAACCTCACAGGACCAATCATAGGCTGCACGATTCTTGTAAGTACTAGCATAGGCATAACCAAGAATTTCTCCCTCTTCTTCGTAGACGAGATAGGGAAATCTTTGCAAGGTCTGAGCAATGCGATTTTCAAAATCAGAAAGACTAGGTACAGCATATTCAAAAGTAATAGCTGTGTTTTCAACATAGGGAGCATAGATCGCAATAAGCGCCTTGGCATCACTGATCTTGGCTGATCTAATCGTCATGTGATCTCTCCTTTCGAGTTTGTCTTTTTTGATGAAATAATGTCAACCCTAAGAATTTAGGATTGTTATCCCAAGCTCTTGAGTTGATTAGAACAAACCAAGGGCTGTTCCATCTTCTAAAACATCCATATCAAGTGCAGCTGGTTTTTTTGGCAATCCTGGCATGGTCATCACATCACCCGTTAAGGCAACGATAAAACCTGCTCCTATTTTAGGAACTAACTCACGAATCGTAATCTCAAACCCTTCAGGTGCTCCTAGTAAATCAGGATTGTCAGAGAAAGAGTATTGGGTTTTTGCCATGCAAAGTGGTAGTTTGTCCCAGCCTAATTCTGCAAATTGTTTGAGCTGATGTTTAGCCTTATTACTAAACTGCACAGAAGAACCGCCATAAATACGAGTCACAATCTGATGAGCCTTCTCTTCTAAAGAATCTTGGTCCTGATAAAGGCGTTGATAAGCAGCTGGTTCCTTGTCAAGCGTTTCAAGTAATAACTTAGCAAGGTCAATACCGCCATCGGCACCATTAGCCCAGACACTAGCCAATGCGACGGGCACACCAAGCTTTTGGCAAAGGTCTTTGAGCAATGCGATTTCAGCAGGTGTATCTGTTTCAAATTGATTGATAGCAACAACTACTGGCAAACCGTATTGGCGGATATTGGCAACATGACGTTTAAGATTTGCAAAGCCTGAACGCACAGCTGCTAGATCTTCTCTTGTCAAGTTGGTCTTAGCCAAACCGCCATGCATTTTTAAGGCACGGATAGTGGCAACAATAACCACAGCATCTGGTGCTTTAGGTAGATTTGGCGTTTTAATATCGAGGAATTTTTCTGCCCCTAAATCAGCCCCAAAACCAGCTTCTGTGACAGTATAATCCGCTAAACGTAAAGCTGTTGTAGTTGCTAAGACAGAGTTACAACCATGGGCGATATTGGCAAAAGGTCCACCGTGCACCAAGGCTGGAGTACCATAAATGGTTTGCACGAGATTGGGCTTGAGGGCATTCTTCAAAAGCAGGGTCAAGGCCCCTTCTACCTTGAGATCGCGCACGTAAATAGGATTACGATGGACATCATAGGCTACTAGGATATTAGACAAACGTTTTTTGAGATCCATCAAATCGCTCGCCAGACAGAGAATAGCCATGATTTCTGAAGCAACGGTAATATCAAAGCCATCCTCACGTGGCATGCCATTGATAGGACCTCCCAAACCAACAATAACCTGACGCAAGGCGCGATCATTAAGGTCAAGCGAACGCTTCCAGACAATACGGCGTTGGTCGATTTGAAGCTCATTGCCTTGTTGGATATGATTGTCCAAAAGAGCTGCTAAGGCATTATTGGCTGTGGTGATCGCATGCATGTCTCCAGTAAAATGAAGGTTGATGTCCTCCATGGGAAGCACTTGTGCATAGCCACCTCCAGCTGCTCCACCTTTAATCCCCATGACAGGACCAAGAGATGGCTCACGCAAAGCTAGTATGGTTTGTTTACCTAGTTGATTTAAGGCATCCGCAAGGCCAATAGACAGCGTTGACTTGCCTTCGCCAGCTGGTGTTGGATTGATTGCTGTTACTAAGATCAACTTTCCTAGTGGCTTAGACGATAGGGATTTCATTTTATCAAAGGATAACTTGGCCTTATCATTGCCATAAGGTTCAATATCATCTTTATCAATGCCAAGGCTTTTGATAATCTCTGTAATTGGTTTTAGGGTAACGCTTTGAGCAATAGCGATATCAGATTTCATGAGGCACCTCTTTGTCGTCGATGGTTTTTAAAATAAGGTTAAAATCGGTCAGTTCTTAGACGTTAGCGTCTGGCAAGCACTCGTAAGCAGCATGATCAACATCAGTCATGATAACAATCCAGTTTTGGCTAATGTCATTTTGATTTAGTAACTCAGGATTGGTAGTTGCTTGATCATTGCGTGCCACAATCGTACCTGCTAAAGGACTGGCTAATTCCATGACGGCTTTGGAACTCTCAAGATTTAATAAGCTATCATCAACAGCGACAACCTCTTCTTCGGTGAAGTCAATGTAGGCAATATCGCCTAAAACATCCTGTAAGTCTTCGGTCATGCTGATACGATAGAGATTGTCTTCTTTAGTAATCAATAGTGAATTAGCGATTTTTGCCATGAAATACTCCTTTTAGTAATGACTATTATCTAAGTTAAGTGAGTGGTGACGTAAACATCAGCCACTGGTGGTATGATGTCGTTTTAAGTGTTGCTTTAAAAAAGTCTCATAAGTGCTTATCAAGTCTTGGCTTAGGTGCAAGTTGTGCTTGGTTAACCCAAGTGATGACAGGGTTTTTAGCACACGCTCTTGAACGTCTTCAATGCTAACTAAAACTCCTAACAAATCAGAAAGATTTGCCATGCAATCTGGGTCAATATCAGGGTAGTTAGCTAGCGTCTCTTGTCCTTTAATCCCAGTCTGATAGAAGGATTTGACCAAACGCCCTCGAAAATCCTGGTCGCCACATACGCTAAGATAGATGGAAACAACCACTGCGTTCTTAATGCGTCGCTGAGCGATGCCTGCAAACTTTTTACCAGCAATGCTTAGATCAAACGTTCCAGGGCAGTAAGATTGAGCGACCTCAAAATGCTCTATCAAAACCTCAAAGTCTGAAAACATCTCTCTAATCAAGTCGATCATCAACAAATAAGCATCATTGATGGTAAGCTGATTGGCATTGGGTAAAATCAAGGAAAAATTAAGCACGCCGTCATCAGCAACAACACCAAGTCCCCCAATATTTCTAACAATAGGCTGATAATCAAAGGTTTTAATAATGCTCAATCCCGCTTCAAAGTAAGGAACTTGACGATCAAGCATCCCCAGAATAACCGTTTTGTCCATTGGCCAAAAATGCAGAATCATGTTTTCAGGGTGCTTATCCACATGCCGTAAAAAAGTATCTGTCCATGCAAAAGGCTGGACGGTCTGTTGTTGGGCATCCTCGTATAAGCCAAAGACAGATAGCTTTAGAGGCCTCAGCATTTCTAAAAATGTAGACAAGAATGACACTCCTTTTTAGAGATAGTTAACCTTATCTATGATACCCTAAGATGCCCAAGAACTCAACTATTGCAATACCGATGATTAAAAAGTTTACCTATCCCTAGTTTTTTAGTAAAATATGCTTATGAAAATTTTGATCACATCAGGTGGAACGACAGAGGCTATTGATGCCGTCCGTGGCATTACCAATCACTCAACTGGAAAATTAGGAAAAAAGATCGCTGAAACTTTTTTAAACCAAGGCCATCAAGTAACCTTGATTACCAGTAAAGAAGCTCTCAAGCCTCAACCCCAGCCTCTTTTAAACCTAAACATTGTTACTTGCGTCGCTGATTTGCAGGATGCTCTGAAAAAAAACGTCCCTAATCACGACGTGCTGATTCATGCCATGGCAGTTTCTGATTACACCCCGGTCTATATGACTGACTTGGATGAGTTAAGGCAGGTGTCTGATCTTGACCAGCTGTTAGACAAGAGCAATTCAGAGAAAAAAATCACCTCCCAAGCGGACTGTCAAGTGTTATTTTTAAGGAAAACGCCCAAGCTGATTTCACAGGTCAAACAGTGGCATCCGGAGATACGACTGATTGGCTTCAAGCTGTTAGTTAACGTCTCTAAAGAAACGTTAATCCGTGTGGCGCGTGACAGTCTCGTTCAAAACAAGTCTGATCTTATTGTCGCCAATGATTTAAACCAAATTACGAAAGACCAGCATAAGGCCTTCCTTGTTGGACCTGATTTTCTCTATGAAGCCAATAGCAAGAAAGACATCGCCCAGCTGATTTATAAAGAGGTGACTAAACATGACTAAGACCATTTTAGTAGCCGTTTCAGGCTCTATTGCCGCTTATAAGGTGGCTGATCTCATCAGTCAGTTGAGCAAGCTAGGCCACAAGGTTCATGTCCTTATGACGGAAACAGCCACACAGTTTGTAACACCTTTAACCCTGCAAGTCCTATCTAAAAATCCCGTACACATAGACCTTATGGCAGAAAAAATTGCGGATCGCATCAATCATATTGATCTTGGAAAAAGTGCAGATTTATTTATTCTAGCACCTGCTTCTGCCAACACCATTGCCCAACTGGCGAACGGCATGGCCAATAATATGGTAACAGCTACAGCACTGGCTCTTCCTATGGACATTCCTAAATTATTTGCACCAGCAATGAACACCAAAATGTATGATCACCCAGCTACACAAGCGAATATGAAACGCTTAAAGTCATTTGGCTATCGTGATATCCCCCCTAAATCAGCTCTCCTAGCTTGTGGAGATATGGGCCATGGAGCTCTTGCTGATATTGACATGATTTTAAACACCATCAAGGAGACACTCAGTGAACAAGAATAAAGCTCACCAGACTGCCACTATCGCCATTTTTTTTGCCATCATGTTGGTTATTCAACTCATTAGCAATATGCTTTTTACCATTTGGCCAATGCCTATTAGACCAACCTTGGTTCATATACCAGTGATTATTGCGGCTATTTTATATGGTCCCAAAATTGGCTCTAGCCTAGGCTTTTTAATGGGGATGATGAGTCTAATCACAAATAGTATTGTCATACTGCCGACGAGCTATCTCTTTTCTCCCTTTGTTCCAAATGGCAATCTAGCCTCCCTTCTTATCGCTATCCTACCTCGGATCTTGATTGGGATCACTCCCTACTTGATTTACAAGCGGCTCAATAATCCTGGTGGTCTAGCCCTCTCTGGCTTAGTGGGATCTCTAACCAATACTGTTTTTGTCCTGTCAGGCATTTTTATCTTTTTTGCCAAAGTCTACGGAGGCAATGTCAAAGCCCTATTAGCTGCCATTATCTCAAGCAATGCTCTTGCTGAAATGATTATTGCGGCAATACTAGTCACGGTAATGATCCCTAGACTAGAAGCCGTCAAAAAAAATAAAAAATAAGTCAACATTTGTTGCTGCTAATGAGGTGATATGCAAAATAACTTCTGAAACAAGTGCAGGACAACAGCGCCTCAAGAAAAGTACCACCATTCTGGCAATGCTTTTCTGAGGTGTTTTTTAATGATGTTATTAGATGTTCTTAATAGCATTCTACTCAAGTGAGATAATCTTTACTTGATAACGGTCACTGTAGCCCATAAAGCAAGGAATTTGTTGCGTCAAACAAATAAGGGAAGGGGGATTTTAGTCATTTATTCATCATTTAGTAACTGATAGTGTTTTTCAAAAAAAGATTGACGAATGACTTTTCCATTAGTTTTGTCAATGATGTCACCAATATCTCCAAAAACGTACATCCCATAACCGTAATATTCACTTCTCTTAGACCATTTAGGATATAATGCAGGCATTAAAATACGAAGCCGCTGATCTTTCCACTGAAGGATATTTTTTTGAAAAGCCTCTTTAACCCAGTCTGGTTTATCGCTAGAAGTGCTTATTTCCCAGACATCAACTTCTTTATTATTATGATCAATTATCACCATAGTATCAAAAACCGCCTTTACCATTTAGTTGCTCTAAAGCGATGCTGCCACCTCCAGTAGTCGCAAACAAGCCAGTGTCCAAAAGTTCAAATGTTGAAATCATTTTCGCATTTATCATAAATACCTCCTTAGATATGATTCGTTATTCCTACAATAGAACGAATTAGGCTAAGATAGCAAGTCCAAGGCTACCTCATCATTATTCCCAGTGATATAAGTCCTCTCCCGATATTTTTTCGATGTTCGCCATAGGTAGCTATTTCTTGATAAAATTCAGCAAGTTTAGGACTTAATGTTTTACCACTAGAAATATTTTTCACTGCAAGCAAACGAATATTTTCTGATAAATCAAGGATAATACGTTCGTGACTGGTATGGTCATTGATTAAATGGTTACAGTGAATCAGAATTGACCGTTCTTCATCAGTGATGTCTTGCTCTAAAATCAGATTATATAACTTTTCGATGATTTTCTTTTCCATAACTTATCTCCTTTATCCTTGGTGAAAGTAGCCACTGGCAAGAATATTAACACTTGGTAGGTTGATTGGTTTCATTGTTTTCACATTCATCATAAATACCTCCTTAGATATGATTGGTTGTTCCTTGCAACAGCCCACTTTAGTATAGCATTTTCTTAAAAAATAAGTGCTTCATTTCCTGAACAGTCATCGAAACGTCCTGAATGGTCAAAAATACTCTTTAAGAAACAACTCCTTAAAACAGTTGATAAGCATTTGACCCTAAATTATATAAGGTCATAATTACTTTGAACGCTATGTCAATCCTTAAATGTTGTAGCTAACCTTCTAGAATTAACTATGACTATATAAAACTATATAAACACTGTTTTAGCAAGTCATTTTAAATGAAAAATGATATAACCTTTAGACTTCCTGCGAAACTAATTCTATAGCTCAAAATTGATGATTCCAGCCACCAAGTTCATTCTTAAGTTAAATCGCTTCTTATGATTTCGATAAGTAGTTGAAAAAATTTTTATAGAAAATAGTTTCGCAGGAACTCTATTATAAAGATACTATCATATGTACAATCAGTCAAAAAGGCGATGGTTAGACTAATCAACTTTATACTGATGACGAATATCTTTGATCATATGCTTTAGTAAAATATAATCATTTGAAAGGATTTTTTATGTATAATTCATTTTCAGACTCCCCAACACACAACGATGAATTTAACATTGAAAATGACATCCAAGGTTTAACAAAATTTATTAGTAATTGTGAAACACCACTAACAATTGCTATTCAGGGGGATTGGGGAACAGGCAAAACTAGTATTATGTATCAAATCGAGAAAAACTTGAAAGATACTTCGGGTAGAATCAAAACTATCTTCTTTAATACTTGGCAATATTCTCAATTTAAAATGGAGAATGATTTAGCGGTATCATTAATTACTGATTTAATTAATCAATTAGAAGTATCCGAATCCAAAAAGAGAAAATTTTTAGAAACTGCGAGTGGTTTATTGTTTAATGGATTAAGATATATAAATTTAGATTTGGGACCTTTTAATGGTGAAAAAATATCTGAAAAGCTTCAAGAGATAGCAGAAACTTTTAAAGATAAGACTAATGATATAAAATTTTTAAAAAACCCAATTCAAATCTGTTATTACTAACTTTGTGGCTTCCAGTATGAACTACGAAGTGGGACAAGTCATAGTTTCTATTATTAGTATCCTTTTCACGTGCTTTAACCATAGCACCGTCACCTTCAATATAAATAACATCAACTCTTTGCTTTTCTTTCCCTTCAGTCTCTTCATAAAGTCGATAAGCTGCACGTTCCTCAGGTAATTTATCACAAAGTTTAACTGCTTGTACAACAGTAGGTTTTGTAACCCAAAAAGAGAGAACCGGAACGATTCTCTCTAGATGTTAGCCATAAGTCACCCACTACAGTTGACAATTGGCCATTTTTTCTTAGCTCATCTATTCTGAATTTATCGTCGTAACTTAATGTCGTCAGAAACACACCCCAATCATTAGATTTTCTGTCTAACTTTTGGGGTGCAGTACATTGCTAACTAATTTAACGCATTAACTCCTGACTGATTAATTTTTCAATCTTAGCCTTTAAGACGTATCGTTCCGTATGAATAGGTACATACGGCTGTAAAATCGCTTCTAACTGCTCATAAAAAAGTGTCTCCGTATGGAGAACTTGTGTTTTGGCAAAAGACACCAAACGAATAATATCCTCATGACTCAAGATAGGGCGAATGATAATAGTCGGGAAACGACTACTGATGTGATCCGTTGTTGAAATGACAATATCCATTTTCATAATATCACTGACACTGTGGAACTGTTCAGACGTGAAAACAGCTTCAATTTGGTAATCCTTTAAACTCTGACTACATTGCTGTAACAAAAGTTTTTGAACAGCGATGCCCTCATCACAGACAATAATAGCCTTCTTTAAACTATTGGCTAACATCGATTGCTTTTCTAATTCTCCACCTAGATGAATGGTTAGATAAGCAATATCATCATCTGTTAACTTAATCATCCATGCTTCTTCCAAGACAAAAATGCAGGACTTAGTCATGTCAAATAAATGACTATATTGCTCTTTGATATATTTAAGCAAGGGATTGACCGATAGCACCCCATAAGTCTTACGATAGACGAGAGCCTTGCAGTGCATTAAGAGTTGATTTAACAAATCCTGGTAATGATAAAACTGTAAGCCATAAGTAGTTTTGATAGTCTGTAAGAACTGGTCTAATGTAGTACGCATCTCCGCATAATCTTGGCTTTCAAGATGCAGATCTCTATACTTCCGAAAAGACAGAAGTAACATGGCAATCAGACTTACTTCAATATCATCCAGTTCTATTTCGAACTGTTCCGTTAACCCATCAGCAATCTGGCGAGCCAAATGAAATTCAATTCGTTTCCACGTCAGACTAAAGTCCTGTCGAACGACCAAACGCTCTGCCTCTGTCAACTCGATACTGCGGTAACTAAGAAGGAGATAGGGCAGAATTTGAATCGTGAACTGACTATCCTGTAGATTGATTTTCTTTCCCAGTTGTTTTTGAGTTGAAGCTAATTCATTTGTCAAATACTGGTTAACTTCTTCTGAAAAATAGTGACCAAAACCCGTTAGATCGACTATCTTATCCTTAACAATGTCAATAAAATTTGGATTTCCTTCTGCATAGATATGATAAAGTAAGCGGTAAAGATATTGGATGCGAGACAAAGGATGGCACTGCAAGTAGTAGCCTTTAGCCTTTGTCACTTGAAGCGTAATATCATATTCTTCTGAGGATAGTTTAATACGAATTTCATTCAAATCGTTAAGAACAGTGTTTCTAGAGACGTCATTTAACACCATTAGCTTCTCAATCGTGACCCTCTCCTTAGCTACAGCAATGTAGGTCATTGTTAGTTCGATTCGTTCCTGCATACTCATCACGTATGAATAGTCATCTAAGGCAGCAACTAATTCTTGACAAGCTTTTTTCTGTTCAGGTGTCAGAAGAATTCCCACCCTCGGATAGGAGATAATCGGCTCCACATCAGCTGGTAAGGCCTCGTTAATCTTATCCAAGTGGTAGTAAATCTTACGGCGTGATTGACCCAGTTGCTTGGAAATGGTCATGACCGTTTCAGGCTCATCCAACTTGAGCAAATAGCATAGCAGGTCGTAACTCTTCTTATCCAAAATAATCATGGCAGGCTCCTTTTGGGCTTCTTTCTCACATTATACCATATGTAGGTAATCATTAACAAAATAAGAGAAAAGTAGTTCACCTGTGGCTTTACCCTACTATTTGTTATTTAGAACTGAATTTATGCTAACATTTGGTCAAGAGAGGAAAAGACCTAGCATTTCTTGAAAAATCTAATGATTTTTTTGAAAACGCCTATATGCTCCAAGTTGGAGGAAAGGTGTTCTTCATGTGTATGTCCTGTAGAAAAACAGTTAATCGTTGACAGCGATTTCAAAAAAAGGTATAATTTTATAGAAAACGTTTTCTTTTTGTCGTGACTTCTTGTCCTATGCCCTTAGGCTATAGTGATACTGCTGGTTGTTAATCAGAAAGGGATTCGTTATGAAAAAAATCATGTCATTTTGGGTTGCATTGGTTCTTTTAGTGCTTAATACACAAAAAATTGCAGCTTCGGAGGTAGATATCTACCAACAATATGCACTAGATGTCCAAAGCTATTTAGTTGTTGAACAGTCGTGGGTTTATTTTAACTTGGAGCAGGCACAAGAAGATGGGTTAAGTCAAGAGGTCATTGATTTTGGAATGGCTCTTGAACAGTTCAGTCAAGAGTACAACACTGCTCAATTTTCTAATAGACAGTTAAGAAACATCGTTTGGGAGGTTCATGGTCATTATTGCGGGCCTGGGCATGATGGAAACAACTTTACAGCATCTCCCCAAGACTTACTTGATGAGGGGTGCCGACGACATGATCTCTGCTTCCAGGGGATGGGCTTCCGAAGAAACTGCCAATGCAATAAAGAATTAGTTGATTACATTGATAGAAATTATCATGCTATGCCTGATGGCGCTAAATGGAAAGCCACTCTCATTAAGAGCTACTTTGCAACAGCAGGACAACTAGGGTGCTAATAATAATGAAAATCATTACTAACTATACTGTTCTTATAAAAATACTGAGTTTCATTGGTATTCTCTTTTGGCTATCTGCCTTTATCCTGCCGTTAGATTTTCTACACCGCTTTCTTGGTTCTACTCGCTGGCCAGGCTTTGTCAGCATATACCTGCTGCCCGCCCTGGGCTGGCCACTCCTTGCCCTCAGCATTTGGCAAAAACGCTACGCCTACTGTTGGCTGGCTCTAGCTTTCATCTTTTCTTTCTTCCTGTCGCTGGGGCTGGCCTACATATTTGGGGCTGGAGCGTGATTGGGGAAAGAGACAGGACAAACGCTTGAAGAAAATATAGTTTTCGGAAAATGAATTTTCAAAAAGTAAGAACCTGTATTCACAATCGAAGTGTTCGATTGCCTAGGCTAGTTTTGGCGAAATTGAGAAAGATTTCGCAGGAATATTGCCCGTATTACAAGTAAAATGTGATAAAGAGTGAGGTAAAACGACCCGTCAGGTGATGTCTGAGATGTGACCAATACAGCTTCTAAGGGGGATGTCGAACTGAATTTATGCTAACATTTGGTCAAGAGAGGAAAAGGCCTAGCATTTCT
>NZ_JBLOJV010000041.1:0-12362 GCF_047785705.1 Streptococcus pluranimalium | reverse complement strand
TGGAGTTGCTGCTCCTGCGGTTGCTACAATAGCTACTACACCACCTACAACCGTTAAAGCACCGACCACAAAATTTAGAACACCCTGATTACGACGCTCTTCGGCCGCAATGGCTTCCCAACGAACGGCATCACGTTCCTGAGCCGTCTTAATCCGATCTGTACGATTTGATAAGTGATTAACCGCATTGCTATAAGCTGCCGCAACTTCCTGCATTTGTTGAAGCTGACCTATAGAACCAGGTTGATAACTACCAACATTCCTTGATTGACTCCCATAACTTGCCAACAAGCGTTTAGTTGATGCTAAAAGCTCCTTGAAAGGCACTAAATCTTGCATGGTATGCTGAGATTCATATTGAGCAATACTCTGATGAAGTCTATTCAAATCATTAATCAAAGCATTATACTTCATAATGGTCGTCGTATGACTCATCCCTCGATAGGTCAAAATATCATTAATCTTGGCCTTCTCAGTACTCAATAAATCAAGCTGATTCTGTAAATGATTACGCGACCCCTCCAAATCACTCTTAAGAGTCGTAAGGTTTTGCTCCGGCAATTTTGCTTTGGAAGCATCGTCTATATTATAATAACCGTCTTTATAAAGCAAGAGAGAAGCGGAATAATCCTGCATTAAAGTTCCCAAGACCAAAATAATCGGATAATGAACTTCTGCTAAATAGCTCTTCATTCCATTTAATGCTTGCCCCTGAAGAGCAGAATCACTCATGAACTGAGACATCGCTGACTCAATGCTTGCTAAAGCTTCCGCCCAGCCAGTAATAGTCGTTGAAACCTCTCTTTGAACGTTAGTGATATCTTCAAAATGAATTTTATATGCCATTCCTATCCTCCTAAGGAGTGGTTTTTCCAAACTGACCACCCAGTTGTGCATCCATTGCCAACAAACTCAGACCGCTCTGATTCATCAAGTCGATATCGTTGTTGAGAAAATTCGCATAAGCAGTTATCAAAACAGACAATTCGTTGAACTGATCCCGATATAAATCAAGAGCTGATGATGTAGAGGTATACTCATAAAATTTTGCACTGACATTAACGAGACTTCCCTGAGTTGATTTCAACTGACTAATATGAGGCTGAAATACAGTTTCTGATAAGGCTATTATTCCAAACATCTTAGCCCTCCTTTGTATGGAATAGTTTTTCAATCATGTTTCCAAGACTATTAATCTGGCTATAGCACCAGCCTATAATACCATTCTGCTCCTGTTGTTGATTCTCTAATCGAGTAATCTCATCACAGATAGAATCAAAATAAGTATCTAATTCTCGTTGAAATGTCTCATACTCACTGATAAAACTATCCCAATCAGTATTCAATGTGTCCTTATTCTTTCCTTCCCACCCAGGACGATTATTCTTATGCTTAATGGAAAATTTTATATTACTAACCTCTTGTTGAATAGAGACTATCGAACTTTTTACATTACGGAGACGCCCTAGTTTCTCCTCAATAGAGGTAATAGCTGAAGAAGCCGCATTAATTGAACTCTGGTGAGAATTAATTTGCCTTCTTAAGCTATATATTTGGTCATAGTCAACCTTTCCCATCTGTTACTCCTTTGCTTGAGTATTCACTAAATCAGATACTTTTCCTTTAGGAATCTCAGTACTGGATAGAGTTGATCGAAGATTCTCTAGCATCACTTCATTTTCTTCATCTTGAAATCCCTCATGGACAACTTTTAGGATATCCTCATCATTAAAGTAAATAAGATTATCTCCAAGCAAGCCCTCTGGATAAAGGCAAGCCCCATAATCAAATCGATAGATTTGCCCATCTACTGGTGCGGCAATTAAACGAGCAATGAGCATCATTTTTTTAGTACTTCCTTTAAGAATAACCACTGTACCGAGTGGCAACATTGTAACTTCTGACATTTTCTTATCCTCTCTAAATTTCTAATAACTGCACAAACTCATATCCCTCTGGGTAAAGGATATAGCCTTGGTTGGGCTTAAGTGCTGGCTCATTGTTAATATACGGGTAACGGGTATGGTTTTGGTCACTGATACGAACACCAAGGAAAACTTGTTCCACCAGCTGAAGCATGAGCTTGACATAAGTGTCATAGCTGTTATTCACAAGGTCTTGATAGCTGCCAACAAAGAGTGGTGTCACACCATACTTAGGTCCTTCAACCAAAAGAAGTTTCAGGTCAGCCTCGCTCAAGCCTGCACTCATCCCTGTTAAAGCGATATCTGGGATAAGAACTAACCAGTTTTGATAGCTCTCCTGTGGCTTAGCGACCCGCTCCTGCAAATCACCAATAATGGTTCGTAGAACATCACTGACTTCTGTACTGTTCACAAAGCGATTGAACCCGTCAAACAACTGGTTAGGAATCTTCTCGTTATTGTCCAAAATAACAGTGTTGTAGCGGTCAGAAAGACGTTTCAATTGGAAATCAAGAATCTTGTAATAGTTGTTGATGAAGGATGGCCCTTCTGCGGCCATGATAAATGGTTTCTCAAAGCTAAACCCTGCCGGCTGAACCCACTCCCTATCCAAACCAAAGACAAGATCCTTGGCTGACAGGTCAACATTCTCGGCTTTCACCTTCTCAGGCAACATCGGGATACCACTTGGCAACTCACCTGTGTAGGCTGTCCTCATAGCTTCAACCTCATTGCCCACCTCAATGATGTAGTCCGCATAGGCTTGGCTGGTGTAAGGCAAAGTCACCTGGAACTGGATAATCTCATCAAGTTTAGTGATGGCCCGACCCTTGATTTCATCCAAAGCAATGTTGGAACGACCAACAACACCTGACAGGTCACTAGTGTCAAACAAGAAGAGGGAAATCTTAGTCTTGAAGTTGGACTGGAGCTGGAGACGCATGGCATTTAGGCGGGACAGGGCCGTCACCAGATAAATGCCAAGTGACGCCCCGTCACGAGCGATGACGTTAAGCACATCGTAGAAAGCATCCGCAAATGGAGCATCCATAACACTATCAAAGCCATCAATCATGACAAAGAGAGTTGGGAAGCTGGTTTCAGACAACTGGTTGTACTGGCGAAGGTTGGTGGCTCTTAGCTTAGACAAGGCCTTCTTACGCTCCTTGACCATCTGCTTGAGGCGACGCATGGATTTGAGGATTTTCTCCGTCTCATCCAAGGCGAAGTAATCCACCACATGAGGGAAGTCTGACAGGGAAATCAAACCACTGGTTCCGAAGTCATAGAGGTAGAAGTGAACTTCTCCTGGACTGTGCTTACGCATGGCATCAACCGCCAAGGTCTGCAGGAAGGTTGATTTACCAAAGCCTGGGCTAGACACCAACAGAATATGACCGGTCTGTTCCATGTCAAAGTAAAGTGGCGACTGCTCCTGCTTCTCTGGGATATCTTGATAACCCACCAAGAGAGGCTTAAGCCCAGATGACTCTTGCCAGTAAGTCCTAAAGTCCGTTTCCTGCAAGTCTTGCGATAAGATTCGGTCAGCCAAAGGTGGTAACCAAGGACTGGCAACCTTAGGAATCTGGAGGTTCTCAAAAATCTCATGAGCCTGTTCCACAATGGCATCCAGCTCCGTCGGCAAGCTCTTGACATCCTTCTGCTTGGACAAACCACTCAGGTCCTTGTTAATGGCCCGATACTGACCGCTGTCGGTGATGTCATAAACCGTCGTCTCACGCTGAACACCAGCCTTTCCGTCTGGGTTGTAATCCGCACCAGACCAGGCTGACTGGAAGAGCTCGTAGATTTCATTGTTACCAACTTGAAGGTAGGCCCGACCAGTCTGGGTAATCTCAGCCGCATCAGGCGTCTTGATGACCTCACGAGAGTCCGCTACATCCTGCACCTTAAGGGCAATCTTGAACTTGGAGTTAGACCAAATCTGGTCATTAACCACACCACTTGGCTTCTGAGTCGCCAAAATCAACTTAACCCCAAGCGAACGACCGATACGAGCTGTCGACACCAACTCGTCCATAAAGTCGGGCTGGTTGGCTTTAAGCTCCGCGAACTCATCGCTGATGATAAGCAGGTGAGGCAGAGGTTCAGACACCTTGCCCTCCTGGAAGAGTTTGGTGTACTGGTTAATGTGGTTGACATTGTTTTCTTGGAAAATACGCTGCCGCTTCTTGAGTTCAGCCTTGATAGATACCAAGGCTCGGTTGGCCTGGTTGCCATCCAAATTGGTAATGGTTCCCACAACATGAGGAAGTTTAGCAAAGAGATTAGCCATCCCACCACCCTTGTAGTCAATCAAGAGGAACGCCACTTCGTAAGGGTGGTAGTTAACTGCCAGAGACAAGATATAAGACTGCACCAACTCTGACTTACCAGAACCTGTCGTCCCTGCAATCAAACCGTGAGGGCCATGTGCCTTCTCGTGCAGGTTGAGGTAAAGGATATCATCACGACCACGAACACCAAGAGGCACCGACATGGTCTGATAGGTCTCGTTCTCCTTCCAGCGGGTCAAGAGGTCTAGCTCCTCAACCTTGCTCACGCCATACATTTCAAGGAAGGTGATGCTATCAGGGATAGAGTTCCGCATGGTCTGAACATGGGTAATCCCTGCCATGTTTCTGGCAAACGCCTCCTTGTCCTCAAGAGAAATCACTGGGAGTGGCACAAAAGTCTGATTGAGGTAGGTATCCTCCTGCAAAATCAGGGTTGCCTTCTTATCCCCACGGTAGTCCACAACTGTCTTCACATGTTCAGGCAAGCTCTCAATCACCTCTTCCACAAAGACATAGTGAATGCCCAAATGAGACAGGTCTTCATTGATATACTCCATGATGTTGTGATCAAGCATCAGGCTCAAATCGGTAATCAAAAGAACATAGCGTGGGGCATACTGCTTCTCACTTGATTTTTCCTGCTCACTGTCCAGTTTTCTCTCCTTGATAATCTGGTAAAGCGAGGTCAAGAGCTGGTCACGTGTCCGCTGGCTATAGACAAACCCACGGCTGTTAAACACTTTCAACTGGGTGTGCGGTAACCAACGGCTCCAATTCCAGAGCGGCAGCTCTTCCTCACGGAAGATTGGCACAAACTGGACATCATGATAGCTCTGGAAGGTCGCCACCTGCATCATGAGTTGTTGCACTTGCTCAATCACCACTCGGCGAGAGCCGATATAACCAATGGGCGACCCAAGCTGATTCTGCAGAGGCATTTGGTTCAAGTGACGATAGTAAGCCAAGAGTTCCTGGACCTTTTGATTGGCCTCCTCATTGTACTTGGTCATCTCTGAGTCAGAGTAATCAACGCTAAAGCTCGCCTTAATTTGACCGAGCCCCAAACGGTAAGTCAAGAAGTCAAAGTGATATGGGGTCTTCTCATAGATACGACGGTCAATGGCCGCTGCCATCTCAAGCAAATCAGTTGTCGCTGGGTAATGGTAAAGCAGAGCTGTCTCTTGTTCTACCTTACTACTGGCCAACTCCTCGTATTTGCCATCCAGATAAGTCAAGTAGTCTGAAATCTTCTGCTCTTGCGTTTCACGATGCTTTTTCTTATCCGAAAAGTAAGAGTGAATCGAGGTTCCAATGGTAATGACAGACATCCCCGTCATCATCAGGACCATGCCTCCACCTTTGAAAAGGAAAGCTGTTAGCCCTGTAAACACAATCATGGCGATGGGGGTTAGGAGGAGTTTAAATAGCGATTGCTTGGTATCTTCCGATTGGGTGGGAACAGCCGCTACTGAAATTTTGTTCTCTGGTTCTCTTAAAATAATTCGAGGAGAGCGATGAAAATCCCTCCCTCGATCGTCTCGTTCGGACAACTTTGCTGGGAGTAAGCTCGTCTGATAGTCACCAATGGTCGAAAACTCTAAGCGGTTATTAATAACAGAAAGAAATAAACCTGAGGCAAAGAGGATGGTATCGTGGTCTTGGAGAGGAGTCTTATCCTCTACCAGCTGACCATTATGATAAAAGGCTTGGTTGGCAACAAGCTGCCACCCGTTTTCTTGAGACCTTAAAACAACTTCTAGCGATGGTATCGACACCTGAATCGTCGCCTGTTCATCTGACGATAGATAAAGCATTCCGTCTGGCAAATAAACACTCTGACGCTTTTCAAGTGACACCACCGTCACAAGATGTTCCGAATCCAATTTTAAGTAATGGACACCATTTGGATAGGTCTCCTCATCCAAACGAAAGCCCTCTTCAAAGACTTCAAGAGTCACTGGTGTTGATAAAGAGAGGTCAATATCTGACTGCTGACCTATTGTGTAGGTTCTTCCTGGAAATAAGGGATAGGCGGTTGAACCCGTAATGATGTAAAACATATTCAACCTCCTATTCTTGTCCACTTGAAGCAGGAGTCTCTTCACTTGCAGCACCAGCTGTTTCTTCTGGTGTCAGGTAGGTTTTCTTCAACTCATCTAGCTTGGTCTTATAAGTGTTTAATTGACTGGTACGCTCCTCAGCGGTTAAGTTCGGGTCACGTTGGATATCATCAATCTTCTTGGTCATGCCATACATGAGCAATTGTGGATCATCCAGGAAACTAGCGATATCAATGGCCTCATCAATCTTAGACTGACCAATCAAAATCCAATAACGAAGATAGTCCTCATTTGACTGCGTTGAAATTTTACTGAGCTCCTGACGTTGGGTTTCCGTCAACGGCTCTGTCATGATAACCGACAAGGCAACAATGTACTTATCGTCCTGACTGAGCACCTTACTATCCGCAGCTTTAACCGTTGTTACAACTTTAGAATAGTCCTTTTGGATAAAAGCTAACCGTGTCTGACTAATCATTTCTTGTTTTGGTAAGGAAGACAAGAGAACGTAACCTAGACCTGCCGCTAATAATACAGCTCCTAAACCGGCTAAGATACTGGTTGCTTTCAAACGCGCCAGGCGACTCTTGGTAACCACGGTCATGGTCTGCTTATTTTTCTCTTTCTCAGTCTGATACTCGGCTTGAAGTAATGTACTGACATCAGCTAAAGAGTCTGCCTTCACCAGTTGCTCACAGAAGAGATTGCCACGGTAAAAAGGTAGCTTACCATTAATTAAGGTATCATAGCTGGTCTTCTTGTCCAATACAGACACCATCATGGCCTGATAGCGTGTTAAAAATTCTTCAACGGTCAGTGCCTCATAAGGCGGTACTTGACCTTTAACCCCTCGCTCAATTAAAAGCGGCAGAGCATTCAGGGTAAAGAGGACCTTACTCGGATGGAAATCATAGGTGTAAACGGTTTGGTTAAGAAGTTCAAACACCTGACCAAGATTGATAAAATGGCGTAGTTGCTCTTCTCGTGTCATCTCAACAAGCCTACCCCAAGCATAGCTTCCATCAGGCTGAACCAATTCCAATTGGAGGTTCTCGCCATCAATCGCCACTTTCTGATTGACAAACAAGGGCTGTTCAGCCTCCAAGAGTTGGAAAGCCACTGATTGATTCCCTTTAACCTCTTCTAAAAGCAATTCTCTCATAACTGTTGTCACGTCTCTTCTCCTTATTCTATAATGACTCAACCACGAGCAGGTCACCATCTCGTAAGTCAGTTAATTCCTGAAAACGTGACAAGACTTGCCCCTTCTTTCCTTGGCGAGCCAGAGGGTTGTTAAAAACCAAGCCCAGGCCATAGGACTCCGATACCGTCTGTAATAATTCCTGTAGAGCCATCGTTGTCGGCACTCTTAAATCCAACAAAGGACAACCAACAAGAGATAAGTCCAGACTGATATTGACATAAGATGACATTTGATTAGTTTCCTTTCTGTCGTCTGGTTTGGTAAAGCGACCAGCTCATAACCACAATGCCCAAACCAAATAAAGCTAACATCTGCCAGGAAATACCTGGCTTTTTCTCAGTCAACTGCACACCATAATCACTTGACACCGCAAGCTCTGTTTCAGGGTTAAATAACAATTCCCTATAATCCGTTGACCAATTATTTGAGGGCAAATCCTCAAGAAAAATACCTTCTTTGAGGCTTTTTCCCTCCTCTGAGACGACTGCTTGCTTTTGACTAATGGTGTCTGTGGTCTCTGTTTGAAAGAGCTTAGAGAGCGCTGCCTCTTGCTCAATGTAATAAACTTCTTTGGTCTCTTTCCCCTGATTAATATCCGTGTTAATCTGGAGAGAGCCATCATTGGCAAAGACAAGTGATGGCTCCATAACGATAACACTGATACACAGGATAAGGAGACGACTAAAGTGACGGTTCATACTACACTCCTGATTCGTCAAGCTCCTGGTAATGGTAGATGGTTAACCCACTGACTGCTCCTGCTAGGAGGACCGTTAGGATAAAGGTTACCGTCCACCCTTCTTTATTATTCAAAAACGCTGTCAGCATTCCCTCTAAGTAGGTCATCGGGGACAAGAAGGACACCCAACTGCTATGGCTGATATAATGTGAGTCGAGCAACTGGTCCGCACTAATTAAATACATCATAACTAGGAATAGGCTGATGAGGAAACCGTAGCTCTTCAGGTACTGATTGAGATGACTAATGCCGTGAGCAAAAAACTGCGTCAAAACAGCCAACAGCATCATCAACAAGAACATCTGACTTCCTGAAAGGGTTAAGCGATAGCCTGCAAAACCGCCGATGATAATCGCTGTCAAGAAGGCTACTCCTGTCAAAAAGATAAATGGGTAGAGACTGTTGGTCCAATGGCGACGAGCCATCACATCAACAATTTTAGACCATTTAGAGCGGTCACTATGCTGTAGAATATAGGACGCTGCAAGACCAACAAGGTAACTCATCAGAATCAACAGAAATCCTGACCGTTCATCTTGACGGGTGTCAGCTTGTTTAGTTATCGACCCCACTAATGATTCGATTTTTGAGGCATCAACTGGATTAGATAAATACTCGTAGACAGCATTGTTCTGGCTATTACCAATTTTGGTGTTGCTCAAAACAGTTGAGAAGGATTTCAAAAACTCTGCGTTATCCCCATACTCTTTGGTCATTACACCGTAGAGTTCATCAACCCGACCAGATAAGTTATTGCCTTCTGTTTCTAGAGCCTTGACATCTGTTGCTAGACGATCAACCTGCCCCTGAATACTCTCAGAAACCAATTGATGGGCTTTCGTATTATCCATCAATGTCTGACTCGCATTTTTCAACCGCTCTAGGTCACTATTAATAGACATTGTGACAGTAACTAAGTCCGTATTGTCACGCTTTTCTTGTTCCACAACTACTGGCTTTTTCTTAATGGTCTCGTCAACCGTTTTTGTTTGTTCAACCGTTGTGGCTAATTGTTCTAACAACTTTGTTGTATTTGATTTTAATTGGTCTATGTAAGTTGACAATTCTTCTGATTTTGGAATGAGGGCATCAAATTCAGCAATCGTTTCTTCGGGTGTTTTTAAAGCATTTCTTAATTCAGTAATTGTTGTGTCTTGAATTAACTTCGCCACAATATTTTCAAGCTCTTCTTTATTATCGTATTTTTGTTTAATACGACCAAACAGAGAACTTGGACTTGGCTCTAATGTTCCAGAGCCATCTCTAAATTGTTCACCATAGAATGCTTTAATAAGACCTGCCAGTTCATAATAAGAACGTAAATCAGCAACCACTGCTCTTTCAAGATGGTTGGTACGAGCATACTCACCATAAGGGTAAAAGACAGAGGACGCATGATAAGTTCGATGAAAGACCTTATTAACGCGATCGATATTTTCACGACTGATTGTCTCTTCTTGAACCCAACTACTAGAACTGCTACTATTTTCCGTTGGGGGAGTTTCAGAACCTGTTGTTGTGCCTTCAATTGGTATGAAAGTATCCTGTCTTCCATCAGTTGCTGGCGGTAGAGTAACTGTTGAGTTAACGACTTTATCATACTCAAAATTTTCCTTTGTCGAGACCATTAATTCCACAACTAAAGGACTAAATAGATTGATAGAAGTATCGTCATTCGGGATGAGTGAATACGTTATATCAATACTATCCTTAAGCGGAGAGCCAATAGCTAAGCTATATTCTCCTCCACCAAGATGAGTAGCGGAGATACCAGAAACATTTAGTGCATAACCTTCTGGTACTCTCAATAGGACTTCAGAAACTTCTCCCTCAATAGAAGGTATTGATAGCTGCTGGGCTTGTGCAACTGCTTTTTTAACAACGTTTTTGGCATCATTAAAATAAGTATCTTGATGACTAATGGATTCTAATCGGGGTGAAGTAAGACTATGCCTTTCTGCATAAGTCGATGCAAAAGCAGTAAGTGATTTCAAATACCGTTTATCATCCTTAGAAAGATTCATGGCGTCAATCGCTAGGTCGCTATAGCCAGAAAAACGACTAAACTCCTGTTCAAATGTTTCTGTTAATAGAGATTCAATTGATTTCAAGTAATTTCCCAAGGTATCCGCTTGATCTTGTATATTAAAGGATGGACTCTCTTTCAAAGATTCTTTAACAGCTGCCAATATTTTGTTATCATAGTCTGACAGAACAGTATCAATACTATCATTTAATGCTCTTAACTTAGCCGTAAAGGTTTCCACATCTTGCTTAAGTTGGCTTGCTTTGGTCTGTGTGTCAGCTAGAATTTCAGGGTTACTATTTTCTGATGACATACGTTCATTTAAAGCAGACAATTGATTCAACTGTTCCTCAACACTCAACTTTGAAAATTCATCATCATAGGTTTTGAGACTTTCTTCCCGCTTAAGAATAGACTCCTGCCATTCTTCTTGCAAAGATTTTATCTGCTCAAGTTCTGCTGTATAAACCTTATTGACATCGATAATTGATGTAAAGGCATCATTGGACTCGAGCAGACTTTTTTGAAAACTGGTATAAGCAGACAACAATTCTGTTGGAGATGACGAGACACCTGTAAATTGTCTGGAATACATGGTCAGGGGGCTTATTAGATTATTATCAAAACTATTTAATACTCTACCGTCAGCACTAACAACATCACCGACTTGACCTTGAGCAGTCTGAAGATTACCAACAATACTCAGGAAATAGATATGAATCAAATCTTGGTTAAATAGACGTTTTAAATCGACAACTGCCTGTTCAGCTTGTTTCACCAAATGGTTTTTATCTGACTTTATTTGATATTGGAACTCTGCTTGAGCTGGAGAAGAACTTTCCAAAGCAAGTGAATCTTGTGAAAACTTAGTGGGTAACACAACCATCAACTGATACACACTATTTTCAAGTCCCCTCTCTGCGATGGAACGGCTAACCACTTCGACAGAGTAACCGCCCTTAGAAGCAAAGGAAGTTGTCAACAACTCACCAATATTAAGTTGCTGGCCATTGTAAAGCATACCAGCATCTTCATTAACGACCGCTATTTTAAGAGAGTTATTTCTAGACACAACCTGCTCTGATGACTCCGTCGAGAGAGTGCTAGGCTTAATAATTCCCCAGTAGGAAACGATGGAGACTATTGATAGTAATAAGCCTATCAGTATTAATTTTTTTCTGGTCATACCACATTACTCCTTGGGGATAACATAACAAAAGGGCTGAGGAAGCCTCCCCAACCCAACACGTGTGTTTGTCTTTTCTTAATTAAGACCAAAGTTACGAGACAAATCTTGGTCGTTTTGTTGCATGGCTTGAGCAGTTTTATCAAGCTGAGTATTGATTTGTTGCATCAATTCTGCAAAGTTCTGAACTTTTGGCTTCAATTCATTAAATTGGTTGTCAAAGCCTTGGAATGCAGCACCTTCCCACTCACTACGAAGCGTGTCTTGAAGACGTTGCAAGTTGTTCAAAATTGTTGTGATATCATTTGAGGCTTTTCCATACTCTCGAGCACGACTTTGAAGCGTTTCTGGGGATACACGAATTTGTCCTGACATAAGGTTGGTCTCCTTTGTATTTGATAATTTTATTCTATCATGAAACGAAACTTGTTACAAGTATTTTTGTGCCAAATTCACAAAAAATTTAACACTTTTTATACCCCTACTTTTTAATGATTTAATCACAGGGGGTGCAAATAAAAACTCACTGTCTTAATCGGTAAAAAAGATAGTCATAAGGAAAACTGGCCATAGTCATAAGACCCTTGAAATCAAGCTATTTCAAGGGTTCATAACGATAAAATTGTATCAATTTCTATAGACTCACTTCCCTTGACCACAGCGGTGATTTAAGAGAGAGGGGGGATATCTATTCCCTCATACTCCTTTACCCATGTCCCCCCTTTGTGTCTACGGAAATAAATCCCTCTAAAATACACCAGCACCTCAACTACCTCAACTGAAGTAGTTAGCTTTATATAGTACTTTAGTTTTTAATTAGTATGTGTTATACTAGAGTTATGGCTTACGGAATTGATTTTAGAAAACGTGTTATTAACTACGTCCAATCAGGGCATACTAAGAAGGAAGCTTGTGCTTTATTTGA
>NZ_JBLOJV010000040.1:0-12396 GCF_047785705.1 Streptococcus pluranimalium | reverse complement strand
TTTTATTTCCCCATTCCAACAACTCCTTTTTGGAAATTTTGGAAAAACTGGTATAATGGGTTTATGCAACGGACGATGCTTTAGTGACCGATGGATAGTTAAGGGTTTTAATGAATTGGTCTTATGTCTTTAAGAATTCTTGGAATATTTGGTATGAATTAGGATTTTTAAGGCGAAAACACCGTTTGACGCAGGAAGTGAGTGGCAGTTTTGTCTTACAGGCTCTAAAACTGATCTAGCGAATGAGAAAGAATGCTGTCTAAGCTAAACAGTCACTTTTCTAGCTGTGTGAGGTTGCAAGTGAAGCTGTCTAGTGGCTCGTTTTAGGTTTGAGTCATGTGATGAGAGAGTAAAGTGTCATGTTTTTAGCTGCTTGACCGTCACTCTCACTTCCTAAAATAGAATTTTGGAGAAAATATGGATCATATCATAATCGAAGGTGGGCAGACACGTCTGCAGGGTGATGTCATCATCGAGGGAGCTAAAAATGCTGTCTTGCCACTGTTAGCAGCAACGATTTTACCAACTACAGGGGTATCGACATTGACCAATGTACCTATCCTTTCAGATGTGTTTACGATGAATCATGTGGTGAGAGGGTTAGATATTGCAGTGGATTTTGACCAAGCCAATAAGACCATTCTTGTCGATGCACAAGGTCAGATTCTGGATCAAGCCCCTTACGAATACGTTAGTCAGATGCGGGCATCCATTGTTGTTTTAGGGCCTATTCTAGCGAGAAAGGGTCACGCCAAGGTGTCGATGCCTGGAGGCTGTACGATTGGTAGTCGTCCGATTGATCTGCATCTCAAAGGCTTGGAAGCTATGGGGGCAAACATCCGTCAAGAAGGTGGCGATATCACAGCAAGCGGCAAGCTACACGGCGCACGTATCTACATGGACTTTCCATCTGTTGGGGCAACGCAAAACCTGATGATGGCAGCCACATTAGCACAAGGGATTACCGTTATTGAAAATGCGGCACGTGAGCCTGAGATTGTTGATTTGGCGATTTTTTTGACCAAGATGGGTGCTAATATCAAGGGAGCAGGTACAGAAGTCTTAACCATTACAGGCGTTGACAAGCTTCATGGTGCGACGCACCAAGTCGTGCAAGATAGGATTGAGGCAGGGACTTTTATGGTCGCCGCAGCCATGACTTCTGGTGATGTCTTGATTAGAGATGCGATTTGGGAGCATAATCGCCCTCTTTTAGCCAAGTTAATGGAGATGGGCGTTGAGGTTACAGAAGAAGCGCAAGGCATTAGGGTAAGGTCAGACCTATCTAAACTAAAGCCAGTGACCGTAAAAACATCGCCCCATCCTGGCTTTCCAACGGATATGCAGGCTCAGTTTACAGCCTTGATGGCAGCTGTTAAGGGAGAGTCGACCATGATTGAGACCGTTTTTGAAAATCGTTTTCAACATCTGGATGAAATGCGTCGGATGGGTCTTAAAACAGAGATTCTTCGTGACACGGCCTTGATTCGTGGGGGGCAAGATCTCCAAGGAGCTCCTGTCATGTCCACAGATCTTCGTGCTAGTGCAGCACTTGTGTTAACAGGATTGATTGCCAAAGGAAGCACCACTGTTGGGCAGCTGACGCATCTTGATCGTGGTTACTATCAATTTCATACCAAATTAGCCAAGTTGGGGGCTAATATTCGTCGTAGTTCAGAGGTTTAACATGACAGAACGTATCTTACAGGTTTTGAAGCAGTATGCTTTCATTCTGGTGATTGCCTTACTTTGCTTGCTATTCTTGGCAGTAGGGCTGATGATTGGCTATAGTGTCATCGGTGATGGTAAGAATGCTTTTTCAGTCTTATCACTTGATAAGTGGCAAGAGTGGCTTGCCAAATTTAGCCTCAAGTAGGCGCGTCTTAGCTGTTTGAGGAGATAGCACATCATGTCTAAACCCCATTATTCAAAACAGTCCACCAAATCAGTGCTTGCCTTATTAGCTGTCCTGATTCCTGTGCTTTTAGGTCTTGTCACAGGGACGGATAGGCTTTCTGACCATCATCCGTTAAAGCAAGCAGTCCAGGTTTTTAAGGACTCATCGCAGCCAGAGAGGCATTCCTCTAAGACCCTTTCAGCTAGAGATGCCACTCCTAGTCTGGAGCTGGCTCAGTCGGTTCTTAGCCCTTTGGTTAGACAATCTTTGGGAACTAAGATCCAGTGGAATGGTTCAGGTGCTTTTATCATCAATGACAATCAAACTGACCTTGATGCAAGCGTGTCTAGCTTGCCTTATGTTGATCATAAGATACGGCAAGCTCAAGGCTTGTCAGTGCCTTTGGTGGCTAATGCCATGCTCTCTAAGCAAAGTCGTCAATACCGTCATCGTGAGTCAACTGGAAATGGCTCTACATCTTGGCGACCAGCTGGTTGGCATCAAGTGACGGGATTATCAGGTAAGTATAATCATGCCATTGATCGTGGGCATTTGATTGGTTATGCCTTGGCAGGAAATATCAAGGGTTTCAATGCCTCAGCTAGTAATCCTGAGAATATTGCGGTCCAAACAGCCTGGTCCAATCAAGCCAACCAGAGTACTTCAACAGGACAAAACTATTATGAATCACAGATACGACGGGCTCTAGACCAGCATAAGCGCGTACGTTACCGTGTGACCCTGCTTTATGAGGGTGACAACCTGATTGCTTCTGGCTCTCATCTGGAGGCCAAATCAAGTGATGGTAGCCTAGAGTTCAATGTCTTTGTACCCAATGTTCAAAGCGGGATTAGGCTCAATTACCACAATGGTCACATCGAAGTTGACTAGCCATAGCTGTCATCAATGTGAGTATGACGCTTGTTTTCGGCTTGTTTTTTTGTTAGACTATTAGTAATTGAATACTTGTCTGTGAGACCAGTACTTCTAGGAAACTTTACAGGGAATGGGGAGCATGACTGAAACTCCTCTAAAGCGAAATAGAGCGAATTCACTCACATCAAAGACAATGAATCAAGGTCTGCTTAAGCAGATGAAATCGGATGGTACCGCGTGTCAACGCTCCGTGATGGGGGTTTTGGCACGCTTTTTTGCTCACTCAACAACGAGTGAGGTCAGGATGATTAGATTTAGAAGATGAAAGGAAGGTTTGATTGCAGTCACCTACCTTTGACCATCACAATCATAAGCAATCGCTAGATTTTTGAGATCTTTAGGTGTTTCTTAAAGGTTCTTGGTTAGCTTATGATTGTTGGTGTGTATTGAGGTGGCTGTCGTTAGACATGAGCGATAAGGCGTTAAAGAGGATTTTTATAAGGATTCCCTTAGCGTATCCTACAAGCTCGTGGTATCTGATATATGGATTTACAAACGAAATTAGAAGCGTTAAAGGCTACAACGCTGGAGCGTTTAAGCCAATTGAATGGAGATCACTCCAAAGAACTCCAAGACTTACGTGTGGAAGTTCTCGGTAAAAAAGGGTCTCTGACTGAACTACTTAAGGGGCTTAAGGACTTGCCAAATGACTTGAAGCCTCTAGCAGGCAAGCAGGTCAATCAAGTCCGCGATGTTCTGACCAAGGCCTTTGAGGAGCAAGCAGCGATTGTCCAAGCGGCTAACATTAAGGCCCAGCTAGAGTCAGAAAGTATCGACGTTACCTTGCCAGGTCGTCAAATAAGCTTTGGTAAGCGTCATATTTTGACCCAGACCAGCGAAGAAATTGAGGATATCTTTATTGGGATGGGGTATCAAGTGATTGATGGTTACGAGGTTGAAAGGGATTACTACAACTTTGAGCGAATGAACCTCCCCAAAGACCATCCAGCACGTGACATGCAAGACACCTTCTACATCACAGAAGACATCTTGCTTCGTACTCACACTAGTCCAGTCCAAGCTCGGACTATGGATACACATGACTTTAGCCAAGGACCACTCAAGATGATCTCACCAGGGCGGGTATTTCGTCGTGATACCGACGATGCCACCCACTCTCACCAGTTTCATCAGATTGAAGGGCTGGTGGTCGGAGAAAATATCTCCATGGCAGATTTAAAAGGCACGCTTGAAGTGATCAGCCAAAAAATGTTTGGGGCTGACCGTGACATTCGTCTGCGTCCCTCTTATTTCCCCTTTACAGAACCGTCTGTTGAGGTTGATGTTTCCTGCTTTAAGTGTGGTGGCCAAGGCTGTCAGGTCTGTAAGCAAACAGGCTGGATTGAAATTCTTGGTGCTGGTATGGTTCACCCAAGTGTTCTTGAGATGTCAGGGATTGATTCGGAGCGCTATTCAGGATTTGCCTTTGGTTTAGGACAAGAGCGTGTCGCCATGCTGCGTTACGGGATCAATGATATTCGTGGTTTCTATCAAGGTGATGTTCGTTTTTCGGCACAATTCTAAGCAGCTGATGTGACTCACCGAGATGCAAGTCTATCAAGCAGACCTTTAAGGATGACTATCTAGCAAGCTTTCTCAACAAAGGCTTACTCTATAAAATCTACTTTTTGCCTTAGTAGCTGCTGATGTCATCAAAAAATGATAATGAAAGGATCGTTTAGCTACTCATTTAGCTAAACATGGGGCGGATATCTAGGAGAAAGCCAGTCTAGCTGACAGCTGGTTTCTTCACTCAAAAGCCTCAAAAATCAGATTATGTTAGTTTCTTATAAATGGCTAAAGGAGTTGGTGGACATTGATGTGCCATCTTCTGAATTAGCTGAAAAAATGTCAACGACAGGTATTGAGGTTGAGGGGGTCAATATCCCAGCCCAAGGCTTGTCAAAATTAGTGGTTGGGCATGTTGTCTCCTGTGAAGATGTCCCAGAAACGCACTTACACCTCTGCCAAGTTGATACTGGCGAAGAAGACTTCCGCCAAATTGTCTGTGGTGCTCCCAATATTACTGCAGGAATCAAGGTTATTGTAGCACTGCCAGGTGCTCGTATTGCAGATAACTACAAGATTAAAAAGGGTAAAATCCGTGGCATGGTCTCTCTTGGGATGATCTGTTCACTTCAGGAGTTAGGATTGCCAGAAGCCATCGTTCCCAAAGCGTTTTCTGATGGGATTCAAGTTCTTCCAGAGGATGCTGTGCCTGGGGAGAGTATCTTTCCTTACCTTGGTTTGGATGATGAGATTATCGAGCTTTCGATTACTCCCAATCGGGCGGACGCTCTCTCAATGCGCGGTGTTGCCCATGAAGTAGCTGCGATTTATGGTAAATCGGTTCATTTCCCCAAAAAATCAGTAACAGAATCGTCTAAAAGCACCAAGGATGTGATTGAAGTAAGCATCGCTAGTGACAAGGTTAAGACTTATGCTAGTCGTGTGGTGGAAAATGTGACCGTCGCACCGAGTCCACAATGGCTACAAAACCTTCTGATGAATGCAGGGATTCGTCCTATCAATAATGTCGTTGATGTCACCAACTATGTCTTGCTCTATTTTGGGCAGCCTATGCACGCCTTTGATTTGGATAAATGTCAAGACAGTCATATTGTCGCTCGCGATGCGCGTGATGGCGAGACATTGGTGACTCTTGATGGCGAAGAGCGTGCCTTGACAGTTGATGATATCGTTATTAGCGTTGCTGATCAGCCAGTTGCCTTAGCAGGTGTCATGGGAGGCAAAAGCACTGAGATTGACAATAGCTCCAAGACTGTGATGCTTGAAGCAGCTGTTTTTGATGGCAAGTCTATTCGTAAGACTTCAAGTCGCTTAAACCTTCGCTCTGAAAGTTCATCACGCTTTGAGAAAGGCATTAACCACGAGACAGTTATAGAAGCCTTGGATTTTGCAGCAGCCATGCTTGAGGAGCTAGCTGATGGGACGGTATTAGCAGGTTTGGTACAGGCTGGTTCAGTGCCGACAGATGCCATCCAAGTATCTACCAGCTTAGACTATGTCAATGTTCGCTTGGGTACAACCTTGACTTATGCGGACATTGAGGCAGTCTTTGCGGCTCTTGACTTTGGTCTATCAGGTTCAGCGGAGCAATTCACGGTAGCAGTTCCACGTCGTCGTTGGGATATTAGCATCCAAGCTGATTTGGTTGAGGAGATTGCCCGTATTTACGGTTATGATAAGCTGCCGACAAAGCTTCCTGATGCTTCTGGCACGGTTGGAGCCTTGACAAGAAAACAACAGTTGCGTCGTAAGGTCAAGACAGTGGCAGAAGGAGCCGGTCTGACTGAGGTCATTTCCTATGCCTTGACAAGACCTGAAAAAGCAATAGCCTTTAATCAAAACCCAAGTCAGTTAATAGAATTGATGTGGCCAATGACCGTCGAACGCTCTACCCTGCGTCAAAATATGATTTCGGGTATCTTAGAGATTGTGTCTTACAATGTGGCTCGTCAGAACAAAAATCTTGCCCTCTATGAAATTGGTCATGTTTTTGAACAATGGGGCAATCCCAAAGAAGACTTGCCAAATGAAGTCAATACCTTTGCCATGGCTTTATCAGGTTTGATTGTCGATAAGGATTTTCAAACAGAAGCAAAGCCGGTTGATTTCTTCTATTCCAAGGGCATCATTGAGACAATCTTTGCTCAGCTTAATCTAAGAGTGACTTATGTTGCGGAAAAAGGGATGGCAAACATGCATCCAGGTCGTACTGCCATGATTTTCCTAAACGATGACCAGATTGGTTTTCTTGGTCAAGTTCACCCGCAAACAGCCAAGGATTTGTCTATTCCAGATACTTATGTGGCAGAAATCAATCTATCAGCGATTGCGTCAGCCTTGCCAAACGATTTGGTCTTTACAGACATTACCAAATACCCGTCTGTTTCTCGTGACATTGCCTTGCTATTGCACGAAGACATAAGCCATCAAGCCATTGTTGATGCTATTGAAGAGGCTGGTGCGAAGCATCTCAGAGCCATCAAACTCTTTGATGTTTATGCTGGTAATACCATTGATGCTGGCAAGAAATCCATGGCTTATAACCTGACCTTCCAAAATCCAAACGATAATTTGACAGATGAAGAAGTGGCCAAGGATATGGCAAAAATCACCAAATCATTGACAGAAAAACTTGAAGCAGAGATTCGATGAGATCTGCTCTAGCGCTAACAAAGGAGAAAAAGTAGTGGCAACATATCAAACAAGAATAAAAGGGGATAGACTTTATCATGCCATCTCAGAAGGTTATGGTGCTCCCATAGAGCTGTTTGGCTTTACCAAGGAGGGCGAGACGCCTATGAGCCTAGTTACTATTGCGCTGACCTCTTGCATTACCATGTGTGTGCAAGGCTATTTTACCCGCTTTCATCAGAAGAAGATGGTGGCTATCTTAGCGGATACTTCTTATGATGACGGTGTCTTTAAGGTTCAGGTTAGGATTGCTCATGCCCTAGATCAAACCATGGTATCAGAGATTTTGGCTTATGTTGACGAGCAGTGTCGGGTCAAAAAAATCTTGCGAGACGATTTGGTTTATGAGATTAGCCTAGAGGAAAATCATGACATTTGACGTGAAAGACAGCCTACTCACTCACCAAAAAAAGTGGGCTTATCAAAAATATTGGGTTATGGCGCATTCACAAGCCCACTATAATGCCCTGCGTTTCCTTTTTAAGGGAAATGATTGGTCTATGGAAAAAGTCAAAACGTTTGAAAGGCTGATTGCTGAAGCCGAAACGATAACCCCCACGGTAAAAACCCTCCGAACAACTTATCAGCACCTTTGGGGTTACTTTAAAAAAAGTGCTAGCCCAGCTGAACTAGAGGATTATAAATGCTTAGACAGGACTTTAGAAGAGCACCCAGACGCTCTATTGCACTTTTTGATCCAAATGACGGAACGCTATCAGCCGATCTATCTCATCAACTCAAGACTGATTCAAGAAGGCTTATAGGATGTGACAGTGAATTAGCTAAACGATCAAAAAATAAGCCAGCTCCCTACTATCAAGGGTGCTGGCTTGTTTGGTATTATCAGCTCGTTTTATTATTGAGCCTCCGATGAGGGTTGAGTGATTTCTGTTGACTCTTGATTGAGTTGCATATAGCTTGGCGCATCAAATAAATTTTGGCTGGACTGATTGCCACGCTGACTATAGATGCTGGTTGACTTATCAGCACGTTTCTTCTCAATAGCTTTTAAGGCTTTCAAAGAATCAAGATAAGAAATGTTACTGGCATCAATAGGCTTAAGGTCCTGATTTTTGTCAAAACGCAACAGGTCTCCTGTTTGTACCGCATCACTCATTTTTAATTGTAGTGACACAGCGTCACGAATGGCTTGGTTTTCAGCCAGTGTCGACTCATCAGGATTGGTAATCAAGTCTCCCGAGGCTGTGTAATAGAGTTTGCCATCATAGTAAGTGTAAGAAGGCGTGATATAAGTTCCTGAATTACGAAAGGCAACTATCTGCTTGTTGTCGCTAGAGAGTAGATCTTGGCCTAGCTGCACACGGTTAGTGGTATCAATACCAAGCAGTGACAGTAGTGTTGGTAGATGATCAACTTGACCACCAAAAGTATCGCTGATAAACCCTTTATCCATACCAGGGATGTGAATCATGTAAGGAACACGCTGCAACATAGCATTGTCATACTCTGTCCAAGTCTCAGGGTCTTTGCCAAGAAGTGGTGCGAGGTGAGTGTTACGAGAGTTAGAAATACCGTAATGATCCCCATAAAGCACGAAAATGGACTTGTCATAAACACCGACTGCCTTTAAATAATTAAAGAAAGCTTGGATAGAGGTATCTAAATAGTTAGCAGTGGCAAAATAACCGTTGATGGTTTCATCTTCGGTTTGAGCTAAGGGGAAACCTTGTTCCTCTTTTTCACCAGCCAGACTGGTGTAGGGATAGTGATGACTAACCGTTAAAAACTTGGTGTAAAAAGGTTGTTGTAAACGCTCAAAGTATTGAATCGAATCAGAAAACATGTGCTTGTCATTCAAACCATACTGGAAGGAATTTTTTTTGGTTAGCTTTTGGAAGTAGGATTCATCAAAAAAGTAATCATATCCCCACTGTTTATAAGCATTGTTTCGATTCCAGAAAGTACCAACATTACCATGGAAGACAGCGCTAGTGTAATCCCCAGATTGTTTAAGGATATTAGGCGCGGCAAATTGTGTGTTATCACCGCCATAGTTAACCATGAAAGAGCCACTATTTAAGCCAAACAGTGAGTTTTCCATCAAGGTTTCAGCATCTGAGGTTTTCCCAGCTTTGACCTGATGAAAAACATTTGAGAAGGAAAAGGTTTCTTTGGAGTGATAGAGTGAGTTGATAAAGGGAGAGACCTCATGTTCTTGCCCATCAACAGTGAGTTTGTAATCAATTAAAAATTGTTGAAAACTTTCCAAATGAATGACAATCACATTGCGTCCTTTTGCCATGCCGAAAAACTCAGGATTTGGTGCCGCTCGATGTTCTTTGACATAAGACTGGACATCAACTAGTTCTTCAGCAGTCGCTCCACTACGCTCTTTTTCTGCCTGATAGGCTTGATTACCACTATAAGCAGAAAATACGGGAAGTCCAAGCGCTCTCACGATATAAAAATTAGAGAAACCACGAGATAAGAGTTCGGGACGATCTATTTCTGCAAGGAATAAATTGATGGAGAAAAAGAGGGCTGATAGCGCAGTTACAGCAAAACTGGCTCTTTTATGAAAGGGACGATCATCACTATGAACCTTCTTTTTGAGAAACAGGTAAGACAGTAAGACAATGTCCAGAATATAAAAGAGGTCAGTGATACGAATCAGGTTAAGAGCCGAATCTCCCAGTCCAGCAGCCGCCTTTCTACTGCCAAGCAAAGTGCTGACCGTGATAAAATCAGAAAATTCACGGAAATAAAAGGCATTGGCAATGACGAGAAGCGTTAGTAACAGATAGATTAACCAAGCAAGGCTGTAAAACAATCTTGTTTTTTTGACATAGAGTGCTAACCCAAGTAAGAGCAAACCGACAGCGATGGGATTGATAAGAGTCAGAAAGACTTGATAAGCATTTTCGGTATTGAGCACAAAGTCGATATGATAGGCCCAGAGGGTCTTCATCCAATAAAAAAACAACAAAGCAAGGACAAACCCTAGTCTGGTACTGATAACCTTAAATAGTGTCTGTATTATTTTTGTCACAATAGTCTCATTCCTTGTTTATTTTTCTAAATAAAGCATTTCCAGTCTATTATACCATATTTTAAAACAAGGTCATAAAGATAAAAATAGGCTGCTCTAAAAATCACAACTAATGAGGATAGTCCCTACCAACAAACGGTTATCTGAATGGTCATGTCTCTTGCTACCCATAATCAGGATATTTTGGTATAATCATTAGCATGGAAAAACTGCAACTAAATGCTCAAGTTGAAAAAAAGCTCAAAAAAGGCATCCTTCTTTTAGAAAAGGATGATTTGCCTTTTGCCAAGACCCAAAATGGTTTAGTGCGGCTGGTGAGTAAGTCCAATCAGTTGCTAGCAACGGCTTATTTATCAGAACAAAACAAGGGGATAGGATGGGTGATCTCACGTGATGAGATAGATCTGACTCAAGCCTTTTTTGAGACCTTATTTCTTAAAGCAAGAGCCTGTCGATTGTCCTATGATGAGGATCCTGGTACAACGGCTTATCGCTTATTTAACCAGGATGGCGACGGCTTTGGAGGCCTTACGATTGACAGATACGGTGACTTTGCGGTCTTTTCATGGTATAATGTTTTTGTTTATGACCACAAAGAGATGATTATCAAGGCTTTTCAAAAGGTCTTTCCAGAGATTAAAGGGGCTTATGAAAAATACCGCTTTAAAGAAGCAACCAATCAATCGGCACACTTGTATGGTCAAGAAGCACCAGACACTTTTGAGGTGCTTGAACATCAGGTTAGCTATCAGGTTTTTCTAAATGATGGTCTAATGACTGGGATTTTTCTGGATCAGCATGCGATCAGAGGCCGTTTGGCAGATGGTTTTGCAACAGGCAAGTCAGTACTGAATCTCTTTTCTTACACAGCAGCTTTTTCTGTCGCTGCTGCCATGGGGGGAGCTAGTCAAACAACATCAGTCGATTTAGCCAAGCGTTCTATTGAGCTTTCTGAAGCACATTTCAAGGCAAATGGGCTTGAAATGACCAATCATCACTTGATGGTTATGGATGTTTTTGATTATTATCGTTATGCCAAACGCCATGGTTTGACTTATGATATCATTATCATAGATCCTCCTAGTTTTGCTCGAAATAAAAAACAAACCTTTTCAGTTGCCAAAGATTACCACCGTCTGGTCAAAGAGGCACTGGCTATTTTAAACCCACAAGGGATGTTGATGTTATCCACAAATGCTTCCAACCTAAGCATCGAACAATTTCAAAAACAGATTGCTAAAGGGCTGGAGAAGCAAGAGCACACAATACTTACAGTCGATAGGCTTCCCAGTGATTTTAAGATAACGAAAAATGATGAAAGAAGTAACTATTTAAAAGTGGTTACCATTAAGGTTTTATAAATGAAAGTAGTCTTACCTATTATTCCTAAGAGCCTCGATGAGGTAGAAGCTATAGATAGTTCCAAATATGACGGCGTAGATATTATCGAATGGCGCGCTGATTATTTAGCCAAAGAAGATATTTTAAAAGTAGCCCCAGCTATCTTTGAGAAATTTTCAGGGTTTGAAATTCTTTTTACGATCCGAACCGTTAATGAAGGTGGTTTTATAGCATTAGATGCTGAGGAATACCTTGCAATTTTAAAAGATATTGATGCCTTGTATCACCCAGATTACATTGATTTTGAGTATTTTACCTACAAGTCACATCTTGATCAGTTGCTGAGTTTTCCTAACTTGTCACTTAGTTACCATAATTTTCAGGAAACACCTGAAAACTTGATGGAGATTTTTTCGGAATTAACCACTTTGAGCCCTCGCGTTGTCAGAATTGCTGTCATGCCTCACAATGAGCAAGAGGTTTTAGATCTCATGAATTACACACGTGGTTTCAAGAGTTTGAATCCCGAGCAGACCTATGCGACGGTTTCCATGGGGAAATTTGGTAAACTATCACGCATTTCAGGAGATGTGACAGGCTCTTCGTGGAGCATCGCAAGTCCAGAGCATGACAATGCCATAGCACCAGGACAAATCACGCTAAAAGATATGAAACGAATCATGAGCATACTTGCAGAGGACTAAAAAAGCACAGTGTGCTTTTTTAGTTCTGAGCCAAGAAACCCAAGAGCGAAGAATAGCGCAGTGAGCTTTTTTAGTTCTGAGCCAAGAAACCCAAGAGCGAAGAATAGCACAGTGAGCATTGTTAGGTTTAAACCTAGAAAAAAATTGATTACGATTCATCAAAAAAAGTAGTGAGCTATTTCCAATGAGGAAAGCGTTCACTACTTTTTTATTGGGCGATTACCCTTCTTTTTATCTCATTATACACAAAGAAAAGCCATGATTTCAATAGAAATCACGACTTTTTG